>DAHUYB010000029.1 GCA_027315405.1 Gammaproteobacteria bacterium
ATCTTCGTACTCGAGCTGCCATCCATCTATGCGATCCAGTTCCAGCTCCTCGGCGGAGTATGGATCGCCCAGATCATCCCCGCCGTGGCCCTCGGGCTTTACACCCGCTGGTGGCATCGCGGCGGGCTGGCTCTCGGATGGTTGTGCGGAATGGTTGTGGGAACCTGGATGGTGGCGAGCCTGCATTTTGCGGGAACGGTTTATCCGCTGCACCTGTTCGGCTTCACCATACCGGCTTACGCGGCGTTGTGGGGGCTCATCCTGAATTTGATCGTAGCTTTTGTGCTCACCCTGATTTTCCGGGCGCTGCATCTTGCGGAAGGTCAGGATGCAACCGCGCCCGGCGATTACACCGGGCAATCAGCGCAGTAACCGGTAACATAAACCGCAAAGCGCGGACTGCACTCCACTCCTGGTTTTTAACCGGGCTGCGGCGCGCCACACTTCCCATTGCGCTGCATGGCGCGCCAGCCGTGCTCCTTTACAGACTGGTGATGACGGGCACGTGATCCGAGGGACGCTCCCAGCCGCGCGGTTCGCGATCAATAACCGTGGCGAGTGAATCTTCGGCGAGCGCCGGCGACAGCAGGATGTGATCGATGCGCATACCCTGGTTGCGGCTAAAACCCGCTGCCCGGTAATCCCACCAACTGTAAAATCCACCGCCGTCCTGGTGCAGCCGGAAACTGTCGCGCAGGCCGTGTTTCAACAACTGTCGGAAGGCGGTGCGCTCCGGTTCACTCACGAGTACTTGCCCAACCCAGGCCTGCGGATCGTGTACATCACGATCCTCGGGCGCGATGTTGAAATCGCCGAGTATCACAAGTTGCGGGTATTTATCCAGCAGCGCCTTAACCCACAGGTTCAGTTGTGCGAGCCACTCGAGTTTGTAGCGGAACTTGTCGGACTCAATACTTTGACCATTGGGCACGTACAGGTTGAGCACCGCCAAAGCGCCGACGCGCGCCAGGAGCACGCGCTTTTGCGGATCGTCGAAATCTGGCAGCGCGGTTGCGAACACCTCCATGGGCAGGCGCGACAACAACGCCACGCCGTTATAAGTAGGTTGACCGCAAAAGGCGGCTGAGTACCCAGCCGCTTCAAATTCAGCCACCGGAAAATTGCGGTCCTCGGTTTTCGTTTCCTGTAGCGCCAGGACATCGGGGCGGTGCGTATCAAGCCAACGCAATACCTGCGGCAGACGTACACGCAGACTATTCACGTTCCAAGTCGCAATTTTCATGTTTGTATGGTGCTCTCGCGAACCCTCCCGGGTGCGCCGGCCAGCCCGGTCCACGCGCTTCGCAATCCTGCTCCGCTTGTGGCCCTGGGCCGCCATCCGTGGCAGCCCGCTCGAAGCATACTCCTCGTCCATGGCTGGACGTTGGGCGGCGCGCAGCAGTGCTTCGCATATTTCCGTCTCACTCCGGCGGCAATCTTCATGCGGCAATGCCATTCAGTCGCAGGAAGGCATCCAGAGTCGGCTGGCGACCACGGAATTCGATGAACAGTTCCATGGCTTCGCGGCTGCCGCCCTGTCCCAGGATGGTGTCCAGAAAGCGTTTACCGGTGACGCGATTGAAGACGCCGGTTTCCTCGAAGGCGGAGTAGGCATCCGCCGCCAGCACCTCGGCCCAGAGATAGCTGTAATATCCGGCAGCATAACCGCCGGCGAAAATATGCGAGAAGCTGTGAGCGAAACGGTTCCATTCCGGCACGGGTACCAC
This sequence comes from Gammaproteobacteria bacterium, assembly GCA_027315405.1. Lineage (GTDB taxonomy): Bacteria > Pseudomonadota > Gammaproteobacteria > Natronospirales > REEB76 > REEB76. The sequence goes on from DAHUYB010000029.1 coordinate 1,728, forward strand.
ACTTACCTGACGGCGCACCTCCGCAAGCGTCGCGGCAATGAAATCCTTACTCATGACTTTACCGGCATGCAGGTGCAGCTTGAAATCGAACAGGCCAAATTCCAGTTGCCGCAGCATGAACAAGGCGGTATGGAAATTCCGTGCCGCCAGCAGTTTTTGGTACAACTCGTCCGGCAATGGTTTACCCGTCTGATAATGGCCGGAGACCAGTGCCAGACCTTCCCGCGTCCAGGCGAAGTTCTCATGGAACTGGCTCGGCAACTCCACCGCGTCCCAGGCGACGCCGTTGATGCCCGCGACCGATGGGTAATCCACTTGCGTCAGCAGATGATGCAGGCAATGGCCGAACTCATGAAAAAAAGTTAGCACCTCGTCATGGCTGAGCAGCGAAGGGGTCTCACCAATGGGTGGTGGAAAATTGCAGGTGAGGTAGGCTGCCGGAATCCGCACCCCACTCGAAGTCCGCCGGCGACTCAAGGCATCATCCATCCAGGCGCCGCCGCGTTTGTCCTTGCGGGCGAACAAATCCAGATACAGCCGGCCGCGCACGCTACCGGATTGGTCGTGGATTTCATAAAGTTTGACATCCGGATGCCACGTTTCGACGCCGAGCGTTTCCGTCAGCCTGATGCCATAGAGTTTATGCATGATTGCAAACAGGCCGGTGCGCACCCGCGCCAACGGAAAATACGGGCGCAGGATTTCGTCGGAAATGGCGTAACGCGCTTCCCGGAGTTTTTCCGCGTAATAACCCATGTCCCAGGCGGCCAGTGATTCGAGGCCGTCCCGTTCGCGGGCATAACGCTGCAATTCCGTAAATTCGCCCTGACCGGCGGGGCGGCATCGTTCCAGCAGGTCGGTGAGGAAGGCGATGACTTGCTCCGGGCGGCGTACCATCTTGGTAGCCAGGGAATATTCGGCAAAATTCTTGAATTCCGTGAGTACCGCGGCTTCGTGCCGTAGCCGCAGGATGTCCTGCATGGTCTGGGTATTGTCCCAGCGGCCCGCGTTGGGTCCTTGGTCCGAGGCGCGCGTGGTGTAGGCGCGGTACATCTGTTCGCGGAGTGAGCGCTGGTCAGCATAGGTGATTACCGCGAAATAGCTGGGATAATCCAGCGTGAACACATGACCTTGGAGACCGCGGCTTTGTGCTTCATGATGGGCACGCGTGAGCGCCGTCTGCGGAATTCCTCCTAAGCTGCTTTCCTCAGTTACCTGCTTGAACCACCCTTGGGTTGCATCCAGAAGATTCTCCTCGAATTTCGCTTCGAGTTTCGAGAGTTCCTGCATTATCTTACGGAAGCGGTTTTTCTTGTCGGCCGGCAGATTCACGCCCGCGAGTTTGAAATCCCGCAGGGCATCTTCGATCAGCTTGCGCTGAGCGGCATTGTAGGTTTGCCATTCGGGACTGGATTGCAATTCGGCGTAGCCGTGTTGCAACTGTTCGTTCTGATCCAGTTCGGTGGCGTAATCGCTGAGTTTCGGCAGGCAGACGTTATAGGCTTGGCGGATATCCGGGGAATTCATCACCGCGTTCAAATGCGCGGCCGGCGACCAGGTATGGTGCAGGCGTTGGTCGAGGGTTTCCAGCGGTTCGACAAAATCGTCCCAGGTTGGGTGGTCGAGAGCGACGATCCGGGCGAGGGCCGAGCGATTTTCCGCAAGTACCGCATCCACGGCCGGCTCGAAGTGCTCGGCGCGAATACGGGAAAACAGCGGCAGGCCGTCCTGTGACAGCAGCGGGTTGATGCTCATGGGGGATCCGAGTCCGGTAACAGTCTCAGGAAAATACTATCATGGTGCCGGATTGACGGCAGGCTGGACGACAGCCGGAGCGCTCAAGCGGGTGGTAATCAGGAAGCCGGCGATGCCAGCGCCTAACACGAACACCAGCAAACAGGCGGCGGCCCATAATTGAAAGCGCCGGACGACGCGCGTTTCCTGGCGGGTGGAAATGATGAAACGCCGGCCATCCTTGGGTTGTGACAACACGTTCACCGGCGGATTTTGAGCTGCCTGTTGTTCCTGGGACAGAACCTGTTCGCGCGCCGCTTGCCGGGCGGCTTCCCATTCCTGCTGATCTATCTGGCCGTCGTGATTGGCGTCGAAACGACGGATCAGATCCGCCTGGTTCTGCTTCCATGTGTGCAGCAACTGGGCGACTTCATCGTTGATGACCATGGCGCCTGTATCGCCCCCCTGGGTATGGAAAAATCCCAGGGCAAAGATGAATTCCTGGGGGTGGATGAGTTTCTCAACATAGCGGTACTTGGAGGTCAGGGCAAAACCGCCAATAGCGGGGCCGGTGAGCGGCCGGGGTTCGGCTCCATACCAGACCGTCTCAGTGGCGGGAATCACCTCGGCATGCTCCGGGTCCACCACGCATTGGCCGCTGCTGTCCCGGATAAGGAACAGGTCATCGCTGACGCCGTGTTCGACAGTCTCCCAATTGCTATTGCGTCCGCTGCTGTGGCGCTCCTCGACCTTGTACGACCACCATACGCAGCGGCTATCGGTCAGTGGTGAGACGATCGGTGGGCCGGGCATGAGATCGGTATGGCCCTCAAGCTTGACATAGCCCTGAGCGGCCGAACGGATGAACGATAGCGGGGTTTCCTGCACTGTCCAGGCCCGTACCAGGAACAGGAAACCGGTAACCAGTGCCGCGATCACCAGCATGCAAAGCACGCCGGTCAAGAACCAGAAAGATGCGGGTTCAGCCGCATGGATGGCCGGCTGCCAGCTGACCGGGTCAAACAGATTGAACATGCTCTCTGGCCTCAGCTAAACAGCGCTTTCACATCCACATCTTTTTTTTCATCCTGGCCGAAATCCAGTAACTGTGCTTCCTTGAAACCGAAGTTGTGCGCGATCAGGGATGTCGGGAACTGTTCAATGCGAATGTTGAATACATTGACGCTGTCATTGTAGAACTCGCGGCGGTCAGCAATGGAGTTTTCCAGGCCGCTGATGCGTGTTTGCAGTTGCTGGAAAGATTCATTGGCTTTGAGTTGCGGATAGGCTTCGGCGACGGCGTACAGATTGCCGATCATGGAGCGCAGCTGCGCTTCCGCCGGTCCCAGTGCCGCCATGTTGCCAGTTTCGCGCGCCTGCTGTACGCCGGCGCGGGCATCCATGACCTTTACCAGGGTTTGCTGCTCATAGCCCATGTACTGTTTGCAGGTATCAATGAGCTTGGGCAGTTCGTCGTGACGCTGTTTGAGCAGCACGTCAATATTGGCCCAGGCCTTGGCGACGTCGTTTTTCAGGGTCACCAGGCCGTTGTAGAGCAGAATTGTATAAATCAGGATGACGATAATGATCGCCAGGATCACAAAACCGGTTATGCTCATGACACTCCCCATACCGAGTCGTTGTGTTTGGAAGTATACACGTGAGGGCCGCCAATGAGGTTTCAAGTCGCGCGTCGCCGATGTGTAGGCAGCCCTTGGGGTTAGCCTCAAGAGGTAGGTAGCATGTCAATCAGGTCTTATCAAGGCGAGACGCCCGCCATCGGCAAGGGTGTCTATGTGGATGAAACCGCCTTGGTCATCGGCCGGGTGACGCTCGCTGAAGATGTGTCGCTATGGCCCTATGTGGTGGCGCGTGGCGATGTAAATGCCATCGCCATCGGTGCGCGCAGCAATATCCAGGATCTGTGCGTGTTGCATGTGACCCATGATGGGCCGTACAGCCCCGGCGGTTTGCCGCTGGTAATTGGTGAGGATGTCACCGTGGGCCATCAGTGCCTGTTGCATGCCTGTCGCATCGGGGATCGCTGTCTAATCGGCATGGGCTCCATTGTCATGGATGGGACGGTGATTGCAGCGGATGTATTACTGGCGGCCGGTAGTCTGGTGAGCCCCGGCAAGTTGCTGGAAGCTGGCAATCTATACCGCGGCAACCCGGCGCAGAAAGTGCGCACATTGACGACCCAAGAACTGGAAATGCTGCGTTATTCGGCGGACCACTATGTGAGACTCAAGGATCGGTATCTGGGCGCCTGACCCAATTTTTGGAGCCCAACGCCGCCGATAAGGGGTGGTGTGCATTTAGGCACGCTATTTGCTGGTCACTGATTCTTAAGTTGCTCTATGACATCGGATTTGAAACATACAGCATGATCGCCACGGATCGCTCCAAGTTTTCAGGTGATGCTGATCAATACCTACGGCCTACTGGACAATACTCAAGTATCGTCTATACCTAAGACTCGACGACGTGGCAGGTTTTCACGGTCCCTCGGGTTTTAATGCAGCGCCCTACCTTTTGGTCACCCGCGGGTGCCGTTTGGCAAAACTTAACTCAGTATATATTTAAGCATTATTGACAGCGTCAAACGATTATTAACCGAGGTTTACTCATGGCCCTGAATGTTCTTGCTTTCGTCGGCAGTTTGCGCCAAGGCTCCTATAACAGGCTGCTGCTCAAGGCGGCCATGGAGCTGCAACCCGTGGGCCTGGAAATCGAGAACTTCGATATTGCGCCCATCCCGGTCTATAACGAGGATGTCAGAGAAATGGGTTTCCCGCCGGTGGTGGAAACATTCCGTGAGAAGATCCGTGCAGCGGATGCCTTGTTGGTGGTAACGCCGGAATACAACTATTCCATGCCGGGGGTACTCAAGAATGCCATTGACTGGGCCTCGCGGCCCCCCGATCAGCCGTTCAATGATAAGCCGGCCGCCATCATGGGCGCCTCGGGCAGTCTCTTAGGGACCGTGCGCGCGCAGTACGATCTCCGACGCAGTTGTGTGTTTCTCAATATGCACCTGGTCAATAAGCCGGAAATCATGATCACCCAGGCACACAACAAGTTTGATGCCTCCGGCCGGCTTATGGATGAAACCACGCGCAAGCTGATCGCCGAATTACTCGTAAATCTGGCCGCCTGGACCCGCCGTCTGAAAGTTTCAAATACCGATAAATCCAATTGAAAAATGAACCTGCTTTGTCGGCCCTTTTATCTTCATCATCTATTTATCGGATTATTTTGCATTGCTGCTGTGTTCAGCGGAAAGTTTTTTCATGAGCGGTAATACAGCCAACGCAATCAGAGTACACAGGATGGCGGCATAGCCAAGCTTATTGAACAGTGCAGTGTAGATTGGCAGCGTTTTCAGCGGATCAGTGATGCCCCCCGGTACACTGGCAATATTGGCAACCATGCCACCCAGGTACATGGAGATTCCGACAGCAACGAAGTAGGCACCCATCATGAAGCCGCCCATGCGTGCCGGCACGTAGCGCGCGATCATGGCTAGGCCCAGGCCACTGACCAGCAGCTCGCCCAGCGAGTAGAAACCGTAGCCCCAGATCATGACCCAGGACGAGGTCTTGCCATCGATTGCGAATTTGCCGGCCACGCCATAGATGAAAAAGCCCAGGGTCACCACCGCGAAGCCCATCACGAATTTTGCGGCAATCGACAGATCCTTGCCACTTTTACCGGCAGATGTGTATATCCACGCCAGCACCGGGCTCAGCAGAAAGATCCAGATCGGATTCAGCGCCTGATATTGCCCTGGGCTCCAAGTAAACAGATGTGCGCCGAACAGGGTCTGGTTCCAGTCCACATTGCGAAGCGCGAACAGCGCCAGTGAGGTGGACATCTGTTGATAGAAGATAAAGAAGAAGATCGTCTGTGCTACGAGCACCAAAGCCGCGATTAAACCGGCGCGCTCACTGCGGTGACTCTTAATGATTAGATAAATAAAGATGCCTAGCAGCACGACCCCTGCGGCGTAGACGAAAATTCTCGCTACCTCCTCGTAGTTGAGCACGACAGCCGCGCCAACGGCGAGCAGCACGGCGGCAGCAAGTACTAGAAACAGGTATCTGATGTTAACTGGACGCTCATCCGGTTCCGAGCCGATGTGCTGCATGGCTTTGTGCATGAGCGCGTAGTTGCTTAGTCCGATTAGCAGACCGATGGCGCAGGCACCGAACGCCGCGTGCCAGCCGAAGTGATTACCGTATGTCGCGTTGACGTAGTCCTTGATCTTCGGAGTAAGCAACATCGATACCATTGAGCCAAGATTCACCGCCATGTAATAGATGGTGAAGGCACTGTCAATTTTGGAGTCATCTCCTTCGTAAATCTTACGCACCAGGTTGCCGGCGTTAGGCTTGAACAGGCCGTTGCCGACCACGATCACGCTGAGCGCGCCGAATAACGCCCAGACATTCTCCGTGGGCATGGCCATAAGCGCATAACCTATCCCGAGGATCACCGCGCCGGTGAGCATGGTGCGGCGTGTGCCGAGGACCTTGTCCCCCACCCAGCCGCCGATCGCCGGGGCCACGTAGATCAATGCCGTGGCAGCACTCCAAGTGAGATTGGCCTTGGTGTCGGGGAATCCCAGCCGCTGCACCATGTAGTAGACAATCAGTGCCTGCATGCCGTAGAAGCCGAAGCGCTCCCACATTTCGATGAGAAAAACCGTGGAGAACGAGCGTGTCTTGGAAACAGGCGCCAGTGTTGACATGCGTGGATCCGGTGGTGGAGGGAGGGGCCGGTTTGGCACCGGCAGATGGCGGTTCCAACAGGCCCCACGGCTTTAGTACCAGATTTAGAGCTTGCTGTGAAGAGTGGGCCAGGGGGGGGCCGCTGGGAGAAGGCAAGACTGCTTGCCTGGATATCGAAAGCCAGGCGTGGCATGAATTGTGCCCGAAATTGGCTGAAGCCGGACGGTTTGCTGACTATACTAAGGACGCCGCGTTACTTAATAGGATATGAAGCCATGCCGGTCCAACAAGGCCACGAGCGACGCCGTTTCCGCCGCTTTCGCTTCGCCTCGGTCATCCATGTCCGCCAGGGTGACGCGGTGCAGGAATGCGAGATGCTGGACATGTCCTTCCGCGGATTTTTGGCACGCTGCCCCGCCGTTTGGCGGCCGGCGGAGGGCGACCGGCTGCGGGTGGAATGGCGGCTAGCGGAACTCATAAAGCTGGAATTGGAAGCCATCGTTGTGCATGTCAACGGCGACCATATCGGGTGCAGTTGGGAAGCCCATGATCCAGAAAGTTTCGCCCATCTGCAGCGGCTGGTGGAAATCAACCTGCTGGATTCCAAGTTGTTGGCGCGGGAACTGGAGGCTCTCAAAGGGGAGACGAGGTACCAGCATGGAGATGCCGTTCATTAGCCGTAATACGGCAAGGCATTATTTCTGCTTCTACAGCCAGAACACTTGAAATCCCACGGTGTGAAAAATTGTGCTTTACGGCCCCCACAGATCCAGTTGCGGATTGTCGGAAGGTACCCGGAAACAGGTGCTGCTGAGCTGCGTGCGGTGGGCAGGCAACAGCCCCAGTTGTTTGCAGGCGAGCCTGAAGCGCTGTGCAATCAGTTCCGCATATTCCCCGGTGCCGCGCATGCGCGTGCCGAATTCAGCGGCGTACTCTTTGCCGCCGCGTGCTTGGCGTATTAGGCTCATGACATGTTCGGCGCGTTCCGGGAGGTGCGAATCCAGCCACTCACGGAATATGTCCTTTAGCTCATAGGGCAGCCTCAGGAGCACGTATCCAGCGCCACAGGCGCCGGCCGTAGCGGCTTGTTCCAGGATTTTCTCCATGTCCGCGTCATTCACCATCGGGATGATGGGCGCGGTGAGCACGCCCACCGGCACGCCTGCCATGGCCAGGGCATGCACGGTCCGCAGGCGACTCCAGGCGCTTGGCGCGCGCGGTTCCAGCGTGCGTTTCAGCTCATCATCCAGCGTCGTCACGCTCACCATGACCGTGGCCAGCTCCTGTTTCGCCATATCGGTGAGGATGTCCAGGTCACGGGTGACCAACGTGCTCTTGGTGATGATGCTCACCGGATGGCCGAAGCGCTGCAATACTTCCAATAGACTGCGCGTAACTTTCAGCTTGCGCTCGATGGGTTGATAGGGATCGGTATTCGCGCCCAACGTGATCGGTTGGCAGCGGTAGCCTGGTTTGCGCAGTTCCTTTTCCAGCAGTTCCGCCGCATGTTCCTTGTAAAAAAGCTTGGTTTCGAAATCCAGACCCGGGGAAAGGTTCAGATACGCGTGACTGGGGCGGGCATAGCAATTGTGGCTCACCACGCCATTGGCGATGAAGTCCTCCGTACCGGTGGTGATGTCAAACAACCGCATCGTGATGTCAAGCGGTTCGATACGGGTTATCCGCAATCGGGCACCGCTTTTTATTGCTTGACCGGTAATGTCGCATTTACGGCTGATGGCGGGATCGGTGCTATGGAAAAACCGCAGATGTTCACCGAGACCGCCCAACAGGCGCAGTACTGTCACCGGCCGCAGCCCCTCCCTGCGTACATTTTCGACAGTGCAGCGAAACCCGAAATGTTGGAGACAGCTTTGAATCCAATCGATGATGGCGGGATCGGTATTGCTGATGCGCAATATCCCTTGGCTGTAGCTACCCTCCGCATCGAAAATACCTGCCAGAAAACCCGCGCGCCAGTTGCGAGGTGCGTCAGCCGGCCAGGCGGTAATCTCGCGAACCTGTTCGACGCTCACTCTAGCGTGCGTACGAATTGCATGCATGGGGCGGCGGTTGCCGGCGGCCTTCTGAAACAGGCAGTCATGAGTGGAGACATTCCAATCATACAGGTAGCGTTGGGCCCGTTGCAGGGCTTCGATATCGCACAATGCAAGTCGGAACTGGTGTTGGTCGCCGTGAATACGGCCGGCACGTTGGTAGTGGTAACCGGCCAGTAAACCATCGCCGCGAATGAGCCCGCATAAATAGCCGCGGGTGTAATCCACATCTTGGTCCGGAGGCGAAGCAAACGCGCTTGTGCCCATCAGTTTGTTGCACGTGGTGAGGTGCGGCCGGCTCACGCCGCTGACAAATTTCCATCCGCGGTCCGTTAGAAAACGGTGATCTGCGCCAGCCACCAGTTCCGTGTCATCCTCAAGAAGGATGCGGTACGCAGGCTTGATGACACTCCAATGAGCCAATACCCGGGTTTTCACGTAACAGCGATACCAACCTCGGCGCTGTGTACCGTAAATTTCATCGCCAGGTCTGATCTCCGCCAATGGGCGGTGACGCCCGTCAGTCATGAGTATCGGGGTGCGGCCGTCCAGGCAGTAAACACATCCATGCTCACAGCCACGGTACGGATTGATGGACTGGGTGAAGGGAATATCCGGCGATTGGTTGCGGCTGATGATGGAACGTGCCGGTTCCGGGGTCACGATGGTTTCCAACGGCGGCAGCGCGTCTTGCTCCCAGCCGTCACGAAAATTTTCGCGGCGGCGGGTTTCAAAGCGTCCTTCCGGATTGGAAAGCGCGCCACGGCCTTTACGCAGAATCTCGGGTGGTGTTGACATGGCGAACTGAGAAGACTGTATATTTATACAGTATTATAGCTGGAAACTTTGAAACTGGAAGGTAAAGTTGGGCGGGGGCGTAGCCCATGTTAAGGTAACGCCTCTCGGTCAGAGATTATTTTCTCCTGCCGCCCACCTTAAGATTTACCGGATCATCCATCAATGGTGCAAAGGGCATTCGGTTTTTTGTTATTTTCCGTGTTTCTTGCAGGCTGCGTCACCGCACCTCCTCCCGCGCCTCCCAAACCCCGCCCCGCCCTGCCGGTACTGATAGGCACTCCCACGCGCCAGGCGATTACGCCGGCATTACAGGCACTCATGGACGGACACACTGACCAGCAGGCACTACTGCGGTTCACGGTCAAGGCCGACGGCAGCATTCAGAATCCCCAAGCGGTATTTTCCAAATTGTCACCGGCAGACACGGCCGCAGTACTGGCGGCTTTCCAGGGTTGGCGCTTTAAACCGGCGCTGGATGGCGAGCAACCCGTCGCCAGGGATTTCATTTACCCGCTGTTTTTCGGCCCCGACGCCAACCAGCAGCGCACCCGCTTTTTGTGTCTGAATGAACAGCAGATCTACGCACCGGATAGCCGTTGCGAAGTAGTGACTGTCGGTCAGTGGCAGATTTACCGCATGAACCCGGTGTACCCACCGGAACTTCTCAACCAACGTCTTGCAGGCTCCGTGACCCTGTCCTTTAACATTGGATCACAGGGCCAAGCTGTCAAGCCGCAAGTGATCACTGCCACCCCGGCAGGGCTTTTCGATAACGCCGCGTTAGCCGCCGTGAAGCAGTGGTACTTTGAACCACTGGCCGGCAAGAACGGTGATGGTCCCACTCAGCATGTCACCGTTACGGTTAAATTCACACCACCCGCTGTGCCGCTGGTCCGTCCCAAGCCCAGCGCACCACCGAAAAAATAAACAGCGAAAATGTACCGGCTCTACGGCATGTCCGGTTCAGGCAACTGCTACAAACCGAAACTGCTGCTCACCCAGATGGGCGTGTCTTTTGCGTGGATTGAGAAGGACACCCGCAAGGGCGAGACCCACACCCCCGAGTATCTTGCCATGAATGCCAACGGCAAAGTCCCACTGTTGGAAATCAGCCCTGGCCAATACCTTGCTGAGTCCAACGCGATTCTGTGCTATCTCGCGGAAGGTACGGCTTATTTACCGCAGGACCGCTGGCAGCGCGCCCAGACCATGCAGTGGCTGTTTTTCGAGCAATACAGTCACGAGCCGTATGTTGCCGTGGCGCGCTTCATTTTGAAATTCCTGCCGGCCGATCACCCGCGCCGCGCCGAGCTGCCGCGCCTGCACGAGCGCGGTCACCAGGCACTCGCGGTGATGGAGCGGCAGCTCGCAGAGCATGCGTTCTTTGCAGGCGAACAATATTCCATCGCTGATATCGCGCTCTACGCCTATACTCACGCCGCCGATGAAGGCGGTTTCGATCTTTCCCGTTATAGTGAGGTCCGCGGCTGGCTGGAAAGGGTGCGCTCACAATCAGGGCATGTGACCATGGCCTGAGAGCGGCTATCCATGACCGCCGCCAGGCCGCAATGGGCATCGTTATCAATATCACCGCTGGAGCTACAGCATGCGCATGAGCCAATTCCGTTGGATCGTTATCGCGCTGATTTTCGCCATCACCGTGATCAACTATATTGACCGGTCCGCCATTTCCTACGCGATCGGCGATATTGCCCGCGATCTCGGTTTCAACCAGCACGACAAGGATATTCTCAGCGGCTTTATTCTGTCGGCATTCAGCATCGGCTACATGATGACTACGTTTTTCGGCGGAATATTTGCCGACCGTTACGGTGCGCGGGTCACGCTATTTTGGGCGGCGCTGGTATGGTCCATCGCCATCGGCCTTACGGGTCTGGCCATGGGTTTTGTGATGCTGGCTGGGGTGCGCGTTTTATTAGGCGTGGCTGAGGGACCCAATTTCCCCGCCATGAACCGCGGGGTAGCCGATTGGATGTCCAGCCGCGAACGCGCCATCGCCCTGTCCAATTCCCTGGTGGCGGTGCCGCTGGCGCTCGCCATCGGCGCACCCATCGCCACCCAGCTCATCCTCCACGTGGGCTGGCGCGGCATGTTCGTGGTACTCATGCTACTCGGGCTTGCGTGGCTGCCGCTGTGGTGGTGGCTGTTCCGGGATTTTCCCGAGCACAGCCGTTTTGTAAACCCGGCTGAACTGCAACACATCCGCGACGGCCAGCAGGCCGATCGCAGCGTCGCCAGCAAAACCCTGCACCGGCGCCGCCGGCAGATGCGGGGCCTGTGGAAATTCCTGCTGTCCAATCCCACACTGCTGGCCAACGACTGGTCTTTCTTCGTGTTCGGTTATTTCCTGTTTTTCTTCATGACCTGGTTGCCCAGCTATCTGGAAAAGGCTTATCACCTGGATTTGAAGCAGGTGGGCGTCTTCGCGATCCTGCCGTGGCTGGTGGCGGCGCTGCTGCTGTGGGCCTGCGGGCATTTGTCCGATACATTGCTGCGTAAAACCGGCAGTCTGCGAGTCGCGCGCTCCCATCCGATCTGGATCTCGCAATTGCTGGCGGGATTGTGCATCCTGCCGGTGATCTATATCCACGATCTGACGGTAATGCTGGTATTCATTTCCCTGGCGGTGGGGTTGAGCATGAGCGCGAATGCGGCGTTTTACGCCATCAATGTGGATGTGGCGCGTGAGCGCGCCGGCACCGCGCTCGGTGTCATGGACACGTTCTTCGCGATTTCCGGTTTCGTGGCGCCCCTGATCACCGGCTGGATTGTGGGCGTGACACACAGCTTCAACACCGCCTTTTGGCTCATGGCGTTGTTGGCCCTGTCCTCGGTGGTGGTGGTCATCCTGTTTCATCATCCCGATCGCAGCGGCCGGCTGGAACCGACCGGAGCAGGCACGCCGCTAACCTGAATCCTTACGGCTCAAAGGGCGACACCATGATCTCTATTCCCCGGTTTATTTGTGTTTTGTTGCTGTCTTTCGGTATGACTTTGCCGGTGTTGGCCGGCGGTTCCATAACACCGCCCGCCAGTTATTCAATCGCGCAAATCTTTGCCGAACCCGGACTCACCAGTTATCACCCGGAGGACGTTGAATGGAGTCCGGACGGCCATTATGTGAGTTATCTGTTGCGTCATCCGGGCGATTCACAGGCTGATCTGTATACGGTTGATACCCGAACCGGCAAAACGTCCATGCTGCTGTCCGGCAAACAACTGGCGGGCGCCGCTGCGCCTCCATCCTCCATAAAAAATCAGCGCGAACAGGAACGCATTACCCGCTATCATGTGAACAGCTATCACTGGTCACCCAAGAGCGACGCGATTTTCTATCTCAGCAATGACCAGGTGTATCTCTACAACCTGGCGACGCATCAAACCCTTCAAATCACCCACGAACCCGGCGCCAAACGTAACCCACAGCTTTCGCCGAACACTCAGTGGATCAGCTATGTAAGCAACGGTGATGTGCATTACCTCTCGGTGCGCGGCGGGCCGGTGTACCGCGTGGCGCCGCATCAGGATGCGGTATTGAGCGGCCAGTTGAACTGGGTGTACCGCGAGGAACTGGAGCTGCGCTCGGGTTACCGTTGGTCGCCGGACAGCCACTATATCGCCTTCCTGCAATCCGATGAGCGGTCGGTACGCAACTTCCCTCTGGTCAATGACCTCACACAACCGCCGAGCGTGTACCAGCAGAAATACCCTCTCGCCGGTGCGCCTAATCCGGTGGTGCGCCTTGGGGTGCGCGATGTGGCAAGCGGCACGACGGCATGGATGGCGATGGCCGGCACACCCGATACTTATCTGTCGCGCTTCGGCTGGTTGCCCAGGAGCGACCAAGTTTATGGCGAGGTGCTGAATCGCGCTCAGACGCAACTGCAACTGCTGACCGCCGATCCGCAGTCAGGCCAAACCCGGCTTATGGTCACCCAAACTGATCCCGACTGGATTGATGTGCGCGACGCGCCGCATTTCCTCAAGAGCGGCGGCTTTGTCTGGAGCAGTCAGCAGGACGGTTGGCATCATCTTTATTTGTACAGCGACGATGGCCGCCAGGCGCGCAGGCTTACGCCCGGTGACTACAACGTCCTGTCACTCGACGGCGTGGATGAAAAGCGCGGCGAAATGTACTTCAGCCGTTACACGGATGGCCCACTGAATACCGAGCTTTACAGCGTGTCGTTGCGGGGCGGAACACCACGGGCCATGACTCACGAGCCCGGCGTTCATGACATCAGCATGTCGCGGGACGCGCGTCATTACCTGGACAGCTATTCGAATGTGTTGACACCGCCGTCGCTCACGCTGGTGAACCTGGAAAACGGCCGACATACGCTGATTCAGGCATCCGCCAGGCTGCCCTTTCATTTCCAGAAACCACGCTTCTTCACCCTGCGCGCCGCCGACGGCAAGACGCCACTCTATGCGCGCATGATCCTGCCGCCGGATTTCGACTCCGCCAAAAAATATCCGGTGATCATGTACCAGTACGGCGGGCCAGACGTGCCGCCCACGGTCCGGGATGTCTGGGGCGGTAGCGGCTTTCTGTTCGATCAGCTGTTGGTCAAGCAGGGGTTCATTCTGTTCGCCACCGACAACCGTGCGGCCACCTATTTCAGCCACCGCAACCAGGCGCTGGTGAAGCTGCATCTCGGCAAGCTGGCGCTGGCCGATCAGTTGGCGGCGGTGAATTGGCTGAAATCCAGGCCCTATGTGGATGCCGCGCGCATCGGCATCTGGGGCTGGAGCTACGGCGGCTACATGACCGCTTATGCGCTCACCCATGCGCCGGGCGTGTGGCGCGCCGGCATCGCGGTGGCGCCGGTGACCCAGTGGCAGGACTACGATTCGATCTACACCGAACGCTACATGGGCACACCGCAGGCAAATCCCGTTGGCTATGCCGAAAGCTCGGACGTGGCCGCGGCCAAGAATCTCGCCGATCCGTTAATGCTGGTGGCCGGCACCGGCGACGACAACGTCCACTGGCAGAACACCATCCAGTTCATCCAGGCGCTGATCGAGGCCGGCAAGCCCTATCAACTGCTGATCTATCCCAACAAGACCCATGGAATTTCCGGCCCGGCGGCCCGCACGCATCTGTTCACCGCCATGCAGGATTTCTGGCAGCAGCAATTGAAAACTCATACATAGGTTGAGTGGGCTTTGCGAAGCCTAACCTATGCAGGGTTTCACGCCGATTTCACGAAGCGAGCGAGGCTGACTGCCGCCGTGATAGTTGATCTAGAGTACTTCGCCCGGTGCTGTTGCTTGACAGACCATGATATCTCAACGAAGGAAAGCGGTCAGTTAGCGAGTAGCAAATAAACCGTGGTCTGTCCCTGAGGTTTCCTCAGTGCAAGCTCGCGGGAGACTGACGACCAGTCCTGTACTCTGTACGCATTTAGATACACTGGGGTACCGATTATTTAATGGGGCCGCAACGCGGCCAGGGGTCATCGCCCACCCGCCACACGGCGACGCGCATGACCTTGATCCGGATGGGTGACTGAAGCACTTCCTTTCGAAGTAGCTCAAGACATAAAATCGGGCGCATGACACGCTCACCGACCCAGTAGCATTTTTAGGGTGGCTGCACTTGGTTTTTTATCGCCCCCTTGACCACGGACGACTTATGGGTGACCCCTTAACGCTCCAACGCGGTCCTTAGGGCCTCTTCTATCCAACGGTTACAAGAATGTACTCCATCCTGCGTTGCTTGCACCACATCTCCGCAGCCTTGCGCTTCCGCTGAACATCGTTGGAATCAACTCGACTAGGGTCTTTCACCTCGATGACCGCTTTCCTACCATCTTCATATTCCACAAGAAAGTCGGGAACATATCGCCGCTGATGCTTCTGGCCGTCAATCCAGGGGATGGTAATGCCGTGCCGCTTCATCCACTTGATGATATGCGGGTCACGCTCCAGCCGATCCATCATCCGTCGTTCGAGATCGCTCTGATACTTCTCGAAGTTCCAAGGACTCTTCTTCGGGCTTGTGTATTGACCGTGTATGCTAATTGCCATATTCGATAATCCCCGCTATCAGTCCCGGGACAGCTCCAACCTTAGCCTTGACCTGGCGAAGCATTCTCCATGCAAAATCAACCTCC
>DAHUYB010000010.1 GCA_027315405.1 Gammaproteobacteria bacterium
GGCCGGCGTGATCGCCGCGCACCACGACGCCAGCGCGCAGGGCCTCACCGCCGGCAGCGCCGCCCGCGCCGGGCATCGCGCGCATGCCGACGGCTGCTGCTGAAGCATGATCCGGCGCCCGGGACATTGAACAGCATCCCCGAGCCAGGAACCTCAAGGGTAAACGGCATGCGCTACGCCATCAGGTGCCTGTGCAGACCAGCAGCGTCGATTACGTCGACATCGCCGCGTAACGCTGTCGAAGGCGAACGCCCCGGTGTATCGCGCGCTGCTGCTCCTTATCTGGCTCTGACCCGGTTAGCGCTAGCGCGGTTAGCGGGGTTAGCTGTAGCGGCGGTTATTTTTTTAGGGGCTCAAACATGCTTTGCGCGCACGACTTCTTTGCAACTCGATATTGTTGATACACCTACAATTCATTATTATGATATCGACAGATTTATTGGGCAAAATTCTGCCGCAATAATGTTAAAAGAATGTTTTCAGTCAACTGCAGGTAACACTGCTTGCAGTATATTATATTGCCGTGATGAAGATAACTGTTTGATTTCACTAAAATCCTTACGCGCAGCTCCGAATTTTACGATTATAAGAGCAAGACGTTTTACTAAAAGTGCACGCATGAATGTGCTGGCTATTGGGCGGCATTGCTTCAATAAAGTTACTATTTTTTCGAAAACACCCTATAAATTAATACATCATGGATACAAGGCTATCATAACATCTAAGAATCATGAAATACTTAAATGCATAAGTAATAACCGCTATTCCTTTTATTCTATTAACTACAGTTCGTTTCATAACTGGCGTGAAGTTGTTAAGCCGCTTAAATTAGAGTTTGCACAAGCTAAAGGAAACATCAGTCTGCCAGCTTCTCTTCGTAGTGTTATGGACTCAGAAATGGACGCTCGTCGAAAAGTCCTGACCGTATGGCAATGGGTGAGTGAGCACATCAAATATGACTTGAATCGAAACAACTTTGCACATGTGCAAAAACCCAATGTGACAATTGCTGAGAAGCTGGGTGATTGCAAGTCAATTGATTTGCTCACACAAGTTATTTTAAGCCATTATCATATTCGATCCGAGATCATATATACGGATGGTGGCGCTCCTTTCATACCTAATCCAAGATTCATTGGCGCGGCCCGAATGAACCACGTTGTATTGAGAGTGCTCGGTGGCTACCTAGTAGACCCTACCGTAACTCCATCCATTTATTCCAAATTACCCCAATACAAGATAAAAAGAATGTCTGGAATCGAAGTGAGTACAGGACAAGTAGTTTCTCTATATCGCTTTCCGGTTCATAACTGAATAGCTGAACAGGAACACTCGCGGTCGGCCGGTAAGTGGCCTGATAACAGCCATGTGGCAGTGGGGAGCGTGCGGCACTTGACAGTACATATATGATCCACAAAACAGGGGTCAGGTTGCACTTTTCGAAACTGCACTTTCACTCCTGTTTTGGAGCGTTAGGCCACTCACTGAACCACAAGGAGGTCCCATGAAGAAGCTGGTTGCATTCTCGTTGCTCGCCGTCGCCAGTGCCGCTGTAGCGGCTCCGTCTGCCACCCCCTCGCCAGACGCCTGGGTTGGTGCTCGCCCCGCAGTGAAAGTATCGGTCGCGTCCGCCGGCGCAGGAAAGTTCCGCGTCAATGCCACCGTGCGTGATCTGCGCAATGGCAACGTGCTGTCAGAGCCTGTGCTCGTAGCCACGGCAGGCGCTCCGGCCAGGGTTGAAATCGGCGCCACGGGCACGCCGGGCAGTACCGTTGTCGACGGGAAGCGGGTCAGAGCCACTTCCCCTATCTGCCAGGGGCTGCGGACACGCCGAGCTGGGCCGCGGCCCGAGTGAAGCTGCGTTCGCGCGCCACGACGAGAAAGGCCAGCAGGTCGTTGTAGTTCTCGCGCGCCTGCGTTTACCGTCGATTGATGAATTCAAATCATAAGCGCATTCGAATTGTAGCGACTAATCAAACCAGGGCCGGAAGCACAGACTGGTCGCATCTCCCCTTCCGGCAGTCACAAGACCATGCAAAAGCGCACCCTCGGCAACAGCGGACTGGAAGTCTCGGCGATCGGCCTGGGCTGCATGGGCATGACATCTGCATACGGTCCGCCGGCCAACCGGCAGGACATGATCGCGTTGTTGCGCGCGGCCGTTGACCGCGGCGTCACCTTCTTCGATACCGCCGAAGCCTACGGTCCGTTTGCCAACGAAGAACTCGTGGGCGAAGCGCTGGCGCCGTTGCGCGACCGGGTCGTGATCGCGACCAAATTCGGCTTCGACATCGACCTGCAGACAGGTGAGCGGCGTGGCGGTGTCAACAGCCGTCCCGAGCACATCAAGGCGGTCGCCGAGGCGGCGCTCAAGCGATTGCGCACCGACCATATCGACCTGTTCTACCAGCACCGCGTCGACCCGAACGTACCGATGGAAGACGTGGCCGGCGCGGTCGGGGACCTGATCGCCGCAGGCAAGGTAAGACACTTCGGTCTCTCTGAAGCGGGCGCCGGCAGCATCCGCCGTGCGCACGCGGTGCAGCCGGTGGCCGCGCTGCAAAGCGAGTACTCGCTATGGTGGCGCGGTGCCGAAAGCGAGGTGCTGCCCACGCTGGAAGAGCTGGGCATCGGCTTCGTCTGCTACAGCCCGCTGGGTGCCGGTTTCCTCACTGGCAAGATCGACGAGCACTCCACGTTCGACAGCACCGATTTCCGCACCGCGGTGCCGCGCTTCGCGCCACAAGCACTGAAAGCGAACATGGCGCTGGTCGATCTCGTGCGCGTCGTGGCCGCGCGCAAGGGCGCCACGCCGGCGCAGATCGCGCTCGCCTGGCTGCTTGCGCGACGCCCGTGGATCGTGCCGATTCCCGGCACCACCAAGCTGCATCGACTGGACGAAAACCTAGGGGCGCTTGCCGTCGAGCTGACGGCCAGCGACCTGCAGGAGATCGACGAAGCGGCTTCGAAAATCTCGCTGCAGGGCGAGCGCCTGCCCGAGAACGCACTGAAGATGACCGGGCTGTAAGCGAACTGGGTCAGAGCCGCTTAGATGCCGCGCCAATCCGGATTCGATCTTGCCGAGGCCGACGGGCCTGATCCGCCTCAGCCGCCCACACTGCGCCGCGCGCTGGCGCTGACGCTGGCCCAGTCGCCCGCCTGCAGCCATTCCCTGCGCACCATCCACGAGCCGCCCACGCAGGGCACGTTGGGCAGGGCCAGATAGTCCTTGGCGTCGTGCTCGCCGATGCCGCCGGTGGGACAGAAGTACAGGTCGGCGAAGGGGCCGTGCAGCGCCTTCAGTGCGTTGACGCCGCCGCTGGGCGCGGCGGGGAAGAACTTCAATGTGCGGAAGCCGCGCGCGCGCAACGCCATGATTTCGCCGGCGGTGGCGGCACCGGGGATCACCGGCAGCGGCGCGCGCTGCAGCGCGTCGGCCAGCGCGGGCGGCGTGCCGGGGGTGACGATGAACTCGGCGCCGTGGGCGATGACGGCTTCGAGCTGCGCGGCATCCAGCACGGTGCCGGCGCCGACGCTG
>DAHUYB010000042.1 GCA_027315405.1 Gammaproteobacteria bacterium
CATGCAGGAAGTCCGTGCCCGGGGTGGAGAGCTGTTCGTGTTTGCGGATATGGACAGTCATTTTTCAGAAAGTGCAGGCGTCCACGTTATCCGCACGCCGCGGCATGTGGGCATCCTGTCACCCATCGTGCATGCCATCCCAGTGCAACTCTTGGCCTATCACACCGCCCTGCAGCGCGGCACCGACGTGGACAAGCCGCGCAACTTGGCCAAATCGGTGACCGTGGAATAGTCCGAACGCACTAATCTATATCAAGCGGGTTCCACCGGCTCGGTGATGGCGGCATCCCGTTCCCAGCCTTCATGCTGCAGCGTCATGGATTCGATGGCCACCGCGCTGGTTTCCGAGCACAGGTCCGCCAGCGCCACATACTCCGACGGCCAGCAGCGGAAGACTTTGAAGGCCATCACCAGCTGGCCGGCTTCGTTTAAAAGCTCGATGAGCACGTCTTTGCGGAAATCTTTCAGCCCCACCTCCGTCCCCAGCCCGGCGCCCAGCCGCCACACCAAGTTGGCCCAGTTTTCAAATTCTGGATCGTGGCTGCGGCCGCGCTCCAAGGTAATGGGTTCAAAGGCGGTGATCCCGGGTGACCGCCGGTCCAGGCTCGGGCTGCCCCCTTCCCGGTGCAGCACCACATCGGTGGCGCGCCGCAAACCACTGACTCGGGATACGCCGGCTACGTAGCGGCCATCCCATTTGACCCGGAATTTGAAATTCTTGTAGGGATCGAAGCGGTTTGTGTTGACGGTGAACTGGGCCATGACAACCTTCGTGTTAGTGTTTATGAACTCGCCGGTACGCGGCTCATGATGTTAAATGGGCCGACATAAAAAATCTGCGGCGCGTCGAGCGCAGCGTGGCGCAGCAATGTTTTTATGAATTACCCTGTCAGGGTGAATCACTTTCCGCGGCTGATATCATTCGTTCTGGCCGAACTTGGCAATGTCATCGGGCATCGCTTCAGTCGTAATGATCGCGTCCTTGCCTTGCACCATGGTACGGATTTCTTCGACGATGGCTGGGTTTGCCAGGGTCGTCACATCACCCACGTCGCGCCGGTTGGAGATGGAAGCGAGCACGCGGCGCATGATTTTGCCTGAGCGCGTCTTGGGCATATCGGGCACGATATAAACGTGCTTCGGCCGCGCGAACTTGCCGATGATGTCCTCGTTGGCCTTGATGATACGGCTGATGACATCGGGCGTACCTGCGTAATCTGGTTTGAGCGCAATATAGACTTCGGGCATGCGCCCCTTGATCTCGTCTGCGACCGGTACCACCGCGGCTTCAGCGACCTCGGGCACCGTCAAGCATGCGGATTCGATTTCCTTGGTGCCAAGACGATGACCCGAGACGTTGATGACATCATCAATGCGCCCCAAGATGCGGTAGTAGCCATCCACCGCCTGCATCGCGCCGTCACCCGCCAGATACGGCCAATCTTTCCAGTCCTTGCTCTTGGGATTCTTGCAGTAGCGTGTGTAATAGGTTTTCACGAACCGATCGGGATCGCCCCAGATCGTCTGCATGATTCCGGGCCACGGATTGCGGATACAGATATTGCCCGCATGGCCGGAACCTGCGTTAATTTCTTCACCGTTCTCGTCGTAGATGATCGGAAAGATACCGGGCACGCCGGGTCCGGCACTGCCGGGTTTCATGGCGTCTATGGCGGGTAGCGTGCTGCACAGGAATCCGCCGTTCTCGGTCTGCCACCAGGTATCCACGATGACCGCTTCTTTTTTGCCGACTTCGTTGTAGTACCAACGCCACGCTTCCGGCTCGATGGGTTCGCCGACGGTGGTCATGTGCTTGAAGTGGTAATTATACTTTCTCGGCTCCTCGGGACCTTGTTTGCGCAGTGCGCGGATTGCCGTCGGTGAGGTGTGGAAAATATTGACACCTAAACGCTCGGCGATCCGCCATGGACGCCCGGCGTCGGGGTGCGTGGGCACACCTTCGTAAATCACACTAGTCGCCGCGAGCGCCAGTGGACCGTAGACAATGTACGAATGCCCGGTGATCCAGCCGATATCCGCCATGCACCAGTAAGTATCGGTTGGATGGATATCCTGAATATACTTGGAAGTGCCGGCGACGTAGGCGAGATAGCCGCCGGTACGGTGCTGGCAGCCTTTGGGTTTACCGGTGCTGCCGCTGGTGTACATCAGGAACAGCGGCGCTTCCGCGTCCATCGGTATTGGCTCAACGCGTTTGCCCGAGTATTGCTTCAGGATTTCGTCGAGGAAGAAATCGCGCCCCTTGACCATCGGTGTTGGCGAACTGCTTTTGCCGGGGTAACGCTGCCAGATCAGCACTTTGTCCACCGGCTGCCCCATTTCTTTCGCGGTTTGTACCGCAACGTCGGCATTTACTTTGTGATCTAAAAGTTTGCCGGCGCGCCAGTAGGCGTCCATGGTGATGAGGATATGGCTGCCCGAGTCCTGGATGCGCGTGCCACACGCTTGACCGGAGAACCCGCCGAACACCTGCGAGTGAATCACGCCCAGCCGCGCGCAGGCGAGCATCGTGATGGGCAGTTCAAGTGTCATTGGCAGATGCAGGGTGACCCGATCACCTGCCTTGAGTCTGCAGAAGTCGCGCAACAGCGCCGCCATTTCATTAACCCTGATGTAGAGTTCCTGATAGGTCAGTGCGGTCGGCGGAACATCTTCAGGTTCGGCGACAAATATCAGCGCCGCTTTGTTGCGATACTGTGCAAGATGACGATCCACGCAGTTGTAGCTGGCATTGAGTTTGCCGCCCACGAACCATTTCCAGAAGGGCGGGTTGCCCGTGTCGAGGGCCGTTTTATACGGCTCGAACCAGGTCAACATATCCGCGTATTCCCTGAAGCAGTCAGGGAACCTCTTCAGACTGAAACGCTCGCGAATCTCCGCATCCCTCACGTTCGCCTGTTCGATGAATTTCTTCGGTGGTTGGAAATACCCTTCTTCCTTCCAATGCACCGCTATCTGTGCTTCGCTGACCTCGGTATTTTCCTTCGCCTTAGTTTTGTCTGCCATGGAACTGTCTCCTATCGGATATCTCACGCACCGCTAATATGTTTTGCATATCCATGCAAATTGTATAGCGATTGAACGGGCGGCCGCGCGGAGCAGCCGCCCGTTCAACAACTGATTTCCATCAACCGCCGTATGCGCCTATCGGCAGCACGGTCTTGCCGAAGGTGGAGTTGGTCACCAGCGCGAAACTCGTGTACATGGCGAGCAGCCCGCAGACCAAGCCAAGCCAGCCACCGGCAAGTGACAAGATATGCACTCCGAACAGGGCGCCGAAACCGAGCAGGAAAAAAGTGACCCACAAAGTCAGGAACACCCACCATAATGCCTTGTTCAGCCGGAAAGTTGAAACCCACATGTACAGCGTGAACACACCCCAGCCGAGCAGGGTGACGGCGATGGTGCTGCCTGCCTGTGACAGATCCAGCACGCCGTGGCCACCGAGCAGGATAAGCAGCGCGAACCAGAACCAGAACGCTCCGTAACTCAGGAACGCCACTTGACCAAAGGTATTACCAGTGCGGAATTCCAGCAGTCCCGCCAGTATCTGGATAAGCCCGCCATAAGCGAGCGCCAAGGGGATTACCACTTGCTCCCCGCCCTTCGGCAGTACTCCGGCATTGATTAGACTCAGTATTACTGTGGTGAGTCCGAAGCCAACCAAGCCGAGTGGGGCGGGATTGGCAAATACGGATTTAGATTCTTCTGCCATGGAAGCTCCTCCCAAATATTTATAAACGCATAACTTATATTCCCCCCACACGCTGGCTGCAAGGGGGACGGATTGTGCAATTGTTTGGTGATATCACACCTCAGTCACCGAAGTTCTTCGCAAAGCCCCGCCGTTTCTGACATCTGTGATTTGTTGCGAATGATTAGCAGTTTCTATTTCCATGGGTTGACAATCAAGCAGCAGCTGCTTTTATCAATAATAATAATTAGTTAGGGCGCAAATCTACCAATCATTTTATGGAGAAGTCAGCAGCTCGTCCAAGCAGAACTGAGTTTCCCTGGCGCACTGAGGCCTCGCAATACCGTGCATGCCGCCGACATCGCCATTGCCTTGACATTGCCAAGCGACGGGGATAGAAAGACGTTCGGAATTGGGACTGTCATCATACTGTCATGCTTAATAAAACTAACCTGACCTTGGCGAGGGCGTAAACATCATGAACATAAACAACCTTTGGACGAGATTAAGTGTCTGGATGGTGCTGTCGCTGATGTGTTCCGTGCCGCTGTTGGCCAACGCGGATACGAGTTCCACTGGCAGTACCGATTCCAGTGTTACCATGACCCTGCATGGATTTATCGACAGCAGTTTCTTTTGGCAGAGCCAGGACTTTATCTTTGGCAACGGCCAGAACGCCGAGTTTCCGGTGCCCAACACCGGCAGCAATCACAATCTCTCCGGCATCAGTGTGCAGAACACGCGTGCCTGGCTAGATATCAAAGGCCCGGCGCTTTCGAATGGCTGGAGCGTTGCCGGCCATCTTGAAGGTGATTTCTTCGGTGGTTATAACGGCACCACCGGCTACAGCGGACAACAGGAAACACCACGGCTGCGGCAGGCCTTCATGAAACTGTCCAGCGCAGATGGCAGTAGCTCAGTTACCATTGGACAACAGTGGGATTTGTTGTTTCCACTTCAAAGTGTGCCGGAGTCCCTCACGCATATCGCCTTTCCTCTGGGTTTGGGCACCGGCATGATCGGCTGGCGCTTTCCCGGTATCGTGTGGTCACAAAGCCTGAGCCAACCCGCACCGGATTCAATGGCTTGGCGGTTGGATCTGGGTGCCTTCTCCGGTTCCTGGGACGGACCGGGTTCGACCACTAATTTCGACACCGCCGGTAATGTAAATTTCCAGCCGCAGATCGAGGCACGCTTGAACGCAGCGGAAGGCGACTGGCTCGGTTACTTGGTGGGTCACTACAGCACCGAGAACCTGAACGGTGTGACTGGCAGCACCACGCCTCCCCCGATCACCAACTCAATCACCTCTTCAGCCGTGGAGTTGGGTACCACCTGGCATCCCGGCCACTTTGCGCTGACTGCTGCCGTCTATAACGGCAAGGCTCTCGGCCAGGTGTTCGGAGCGATGGCACAATTCGGCGACATCAAGGAATCCGGCGGCTATGTGCAGGGCGGCTACAAGTTCACCCCCAATTGGGCGTTCTATGCTTCCTATGCCACCGTCCACCCGAACCAAAGTGATGTAGTCACCTGGGTTGGCCCTTCAGCCCGGCTCAAGAGCCAGCAGTATGCACTTGACCTGATATACGGCAATGGGCCCTACGGGTTTGGTTTCGAGTGGATGCACGCTATCCTGGACAGCACCACCGACGCCGGTGCGACCATCACCTCCACGGGGGGCAATCAGCTTTCCGTGAGCGCGATCTATCATTTCTGAAGGCACCTAACATTGCCATCCGCACACCAGGTTGCAAGTCCCGCCGGGTGTGCGGATGGCAGAACATCCTCATTATTCGCATCTAAACAGTAGATGGAGGCTGCCCCATGAGCTCAAGTACCAACGGCAAGAAACGGTCTTCCTGGCGACTACTCTTGCTGGTGCCGTTCATTGCCACATTGTGGGTGCCTTTCTATAACCGTGTCGAACCGACATTCATCGGCATCCCGTTTTTCTACTGGTACCTTCTTCTGTGGGCGCCATTGAGCGCCCTGATCACATGGATCGTCTTTTCACGGAGTGACTCTCCAGATAATGACCGATAGGCCTGCATAATTATCCTCGGGAGTGCTGACAATGAACTGGACGATGATTGGCGTTTTTCTCGCACTGTTCGTCTTTGTGACGGTACTGGGTTTTGTCGCCGCACGCTGGCGCCATGGGGATCTCACGCAACTCCATGAATGGGGCCTGGGAGGGCGACGATTCGGAACCGTGGTCACGTGGTTCCTGCTGGGCGGCGATGTGTACACCGCCTACACTTTCATCGCGGTCCCGGCGCTGGTGTTCGGTGCCGGCGCCATCGGCTTCTTCGCGCTGCCGTACACCATCATCGTCTATCCGCTGGTGTTGCTGGTACTGCCGCGGCTCTGGTGGGTGTCTCACAAGCATAACTACGTCACAGGCGCCGATTTCGTGCGTGGGCGCTATGGCAGCCCGACTCTGGCGTTGCTGGTGGCGCTTACCGGCATTCTTGCGACCATGCCTTACATTGCGCTTCAGCTTGTGGGTATCGAGGTCATTATCGCGGCGCTGGGTTTTCACGCCGGCGGGTGGGCAGCCGATCTGCCGCTGATCATCGCGTTCGTGGTGCTGGCGGCCTATACCTATACCAGCGGTCTGCGCGCACCGGCATTGATTTCGATCGTGAAGGATCTGCTGATCTACATCACGGTGATTGCCGCGGTGATTATCATACCCATGCAACTCGGCGGGTTCGGCAAGATCTTTGCCGCCGTACCCCATGCCAAGATGCTGCTTGCGGCCCCGCCGGCCGCAAGTCTGGGCAGTTACGGCGCCTTTGCCACCCTGGCATTTGGTTCGGCGCTCGCCCTGTTCGCCTACCCGCACACCATGACCGGTGTATTGAGCGGCAAGAATCCGCGTGTACTGAGGCGCAATATGGCGTTACTGCCTGCCTATACCCTGGTACTGGGATTGCTGGCGCTGCTCGGTTTCATGGCTCTCGCCGCCGGCGTTGACAAGCTGCCCGCCTTCGCCAGCGGATTCCAGCAGTACAAGGCCAATTTCGCGGTGCCTGCCCTGATACTCCACAGCTTCCCGTCCTGGTTCTCCGGTGTGGCATTCGCCGCCATCGTGATTGGCGCACTGGTTCCGGCTGCGATCATGTCCATCGCAGCCGCCAATCTGTTCACGCGCAATATCTATCGCGAGTATTTCCGGCCGCAGTGCAGCAGCGCCGAGGAGGCGCGTGTCGCCAAGTGGGCGTCACTGGTCGTCAAGGCCGGTGCGCTTATCTTCGTACTCGAGCTGCCATCCATCTATGCGATCCAGTTCCAGCTCCTCGGCGGAGTATGGATCGCCCAGATCATCCCCGCCGTGGCCCTCGGGCTTTACACCCGCTGGTGGCATCGCGGCGGGCTGGCTCTCGGATGG
>DAHUYB010000056.1 GCA_027315405.1 Gammaproteobacteria bacterium
CCTGCGCCTGGGGCGCGAAGCGCTGGTGCGACGATGGCCTTGTCCACGCCTGAGCGAACTCATCGACCAGCTCAGGCATCCCAGTCCTCAACTACAGGATCAGCTGGGTGTGCCAACATGAATTCGTGGGGAAACCTCAGGGTCAGAGCCCGTTCCAGCGATCGCTGCGGTGGACCCGTCGCAGCCACAACTCAAGACGGGCTGAAATCGAAATCTTCAAAGACGACTACTTATGCTTGTCTTTGATACACCTTTTCATAAGACCGTCATGCAATTTTATCTTCTGCATGCAATTTACGAAAGTCAATAATTCGTTTTGGTTACTCGGCATGCCGGCTTCTTGCTGCGCCGTCGCAATCGCACGAGCTGCGGGAATGTAAAACATAAGCTCGCGCTTGCGCGGAGGTGGTAATCTGTCGTATACACTCCCAACCACGAGGCTCTGGGCATTTAAGCCGGACTCAATAATCGATTGGGTCTTTTCTGGCGGTAGGAACGTCGTATTAAGTGCGCCGCCAGTCAACAGCGAGACACTATCGATCCACTCATCTACCCAAACTTGCTCAGGCGTGATCTTGTGAAAGTTTTGAACCTGCGCAACAAGCCAACCACATCCAAAGCCTACCGCCAGACTGGCCACCACTGTCAATGCAAATGGTCTCGTTTTCACTTATAGCCCATTTTTTACTGTTGTTCAATACAGGTACTCAACTGCCCGTCTACATATCCACAGATCACGGTGCTTTGGCTCGGTGGTAAAAAATACTCAATATTTGTTGGGTTTTGAATTACCTCCATACCGTTGCCGCCACCACCCGCCACCAGACTGCCGATTGCCGATTGCCGGAAGGCGATCTCCGTGCGCGTCCTTTGCAGGACCGCTTTGAGTATATACGTCGTTGTCGAATGGGTCCGGTATGACGCATACCGAGTCACCATTAGCGAACACGTCACACACCGTGAGTGAGTGACCAGTATATAGTCCAAGCACCTTCAAGAGATCCTCAAACCAGCTGTCAGATTCCTGGCTTACTGGCCAGCCGATGCCAGCGTCAGTCAATGCTGTATAGTTCGCGTTTGCAATCTGAATCGTATCCGAGCCCTCATACGAAGGAAACTCGGATGAATTTAGTTGAACGAACCATGTCTTTTCTGTTAGCCTGATAGCTGTATTGATTACTTGCTGGTCAGCAGCGGAAACATCTGTGGCATATGCCTCTTCGGTACCACCAGAAACTGTAACTTGCGCCTGTTGTATATGATCTTTAGCAACATAAATTGCGGCGTATGGATTTGAGTCAAGTGGCGTGGCAACACCAGGTCGAATCGATTTTGCAGGTTCAGTGCTTCCGTTTTCTGGTAAGGCATCTCTACCAACACCCGCCGGTAGATGCACTAGATAGACCCATTTTGATAATCCGGTTCCTGGATTGACAATGAGCAAATTTATGCCTTGGGTATATGCCTGCCCAAATGTTTGCCATGCAGCTGCCTCGAATTGGCTATTAGAGGTACAACCGACACAGAGACCAGTAATCGTCGCATCAGCGTTAGAAGAAAATCCAAATACGGCCACGAATAAAAATACCGACGTGCAGAATTGAAATACTCTGTTCATCATGTCCTCCTTTGAATCGCTTAAAGAAACTCTGCTTTTGCTCGCAGGTCGAAGGTAAAGCTTTGTCGACGGGGCATCGAGGATGCACGAGCAGTTGACGCTTGCCGCACCGGCTGACCGGGCTGTACTGCGGCGATGGCACCGGCGGGGACGAGCGATTGCGCGTCGAACGCAGGGCACGCCAGCACCAGCGACGTTGCTGCGATCAGCACGCCTTGCGCATGAATGCGCGGCGTGTACTGGGCGAACCACAAGAAAGTGAACAAGGCCGCGACCAGCGCCGCCGCAATGGTCGCCACCAGCCAATGCGCCAGCGGCGCGTTGATCAGGATGCGCCCCAGCAACGCCTCACGCTGCGCTTCCAGCGCCTCGGACCGAAACAAGCGAAACCCCGCTGCCGTACTCACCGCACTCATCCGAGAGTCCCTGCGCAAGTGGTCGTGCGGAGCGGGTTCTACCCCCACCCTAGGCCACAAAACCACTACCCAAAACCATACGGTTGCGGGAGATTGATGGGCGAGTAGTGGGTTGGCGCAGATCTCGGCGCAACGCAGCAAAGCGTTACCGGAACGGCCCGGCTTGCGTTGCCGCGCCGCTGCGCTAACCTCGCCGCGACGCACGCGAGGCTGACCGATGCACCGAGGGTTGCGACTGAGCCTGCTGGCCGGCGCTGTGTTACTGCTGGCCGCATGCGCCAGCGCGCCGCCGCG
>DAHUYB010000018.1 GCA_027315405.1 Gammaproteobacteria bacterium
AGCCAGGTGCCCATGAACCACAGCAGCGCCGAGAACTTCATGCGATCGGCGAACGAACCCGCGATCAGCGCCGGGGTGATGATCGCGAAGGTCATCTGGAAGCACATGTACGTGGTTTCGGGAATCGTCGGCGCCAGCGCGTTGACACTGTCCAGACCCATGCCGGCCAGGAAGAACCGGCTGAGCCCGCCGATGAACGGGTTACCCGCCGTGAAGGCCAGGCTGTACCCGGCGATCATCCACAGCACGGTTACCAGGCAGGTGATGGCGAAGCTCTGCATCAGCGTTGCCAGCACGTTCTTCTTGCGCACCATGCCGCCGTAGAACAGCGCCAGGCCGGGGATGGTCATCATCAGCACCAGCGCCGTGGAGGTGAGCATCCAGGCGTTGTCGCCGCTGTTGATGAATGCCGAGGGGCTGGGCGGCGTTACGGCGGTTTGTGCGGCGGCGGCGGCACTGGCCAGCAGGGCGAGCACGCCGGACAGGATCGGGACGAGGCGTTTGTTCATGGCGGAAGCCCTTGAGGGGTTGACGGAATCAGAGCGCATCGGCGTCGACCTCACCGGTGCGTACACGCAGCACTTGTTCCAGGGACAGGACGAAGATCTTGCCGTCGCCCACCTTGCCGGTGCGCGCGGTGGCCGTGATGGCCTCGATGGCGCGCTCCAGCAGATCGTCCGCCAGCGCGATTTCGAGCTTGATCTTGGGCAGGAAATCGACGACATACTCGGCGCCCCGGTACAGCTCGCTATGCCCCTTCTGGCGGCCGAAGCCTTTGACCTCGGTCACGGTCATGCCGT
This sequence comes from Gammaproteobacteria bacterium, assembly GCA_027315405.1. Lineage (GTDB taxonomy): Bacteria > Pseudomonadota > Gammaproteobacteria > Natronospirales > REEB76 > REEB76. Next base: position 801 of record DAHUYB010000018.1, read on the forward strand.
TGACGCCGATTTCCGACAATGCCTGGCGTACTTCGTCGAGTTTGAATGGCTTGATGATGGCCATGATCATTTTCATCACGTTTGCCCCTTTCGATGGATACACGGTTCAACATGCGTGGCCGGTGCAGTCCGTTAGCACCGCCCGTTCAAAACAGGAAGCCGGCTTCCAGAAGAGCCCGGGCCTGGGTCGGGTTGTTTCCCTGCGGACCCCAGACCGCGCCGGCGGTGTAGCGGATCGCCTGTACCAATGACAGCTCGGCACGAACAAAAAAACCTTGGTCCTGGTAAGTCGGCGTAATCGTGAACGACCACGCCTTACTGCCGGGGCCGTACAGGAGATTGACGGCCCCGTCGTAGGCATTGCCGGTACTGGCGATATATTCGGCGCGGGCCGCCAGAGAAATATGTGGAGAAAAACTGTAACTTGCCAGGACGGCTGCGCCCTTGGTCGCCGTACCGCGCCCCACGCCGATTACGGGATTGGTGGGTACATAGGTGTACTGGAGATAGGGCTGAACCATCCAGGGTCCGGAGGCATAGGTATAGATCAGGTTGTAGATATCGCTGTTATTTTGATAGAGCGGAGTGGCCAGGCTGGAATAATCGGTCCGCCCGACATTGCCCATGGCCACAAAACTCACGCTGTTGGCGGAGTTGATGGCATAGGACAGGGCGCCGGAGATCCAGTTGTAGCGCTTCGAGTAAAACCCATCACTCCATTGCAGCGAGGCGCTCAGCGGTCCGGCGCTGTAATTAGCCTGAATGCCGTGGGCGACGGCATTTTCCTGATTCCACAACAGGCCGCGCTCGATATTCATGTTTTCGAAAGTAAAGGTATATTCCGCACCGATCAGGGTGGGTAGTTTGCCGATCAGCACAGAGAACGTGTCGCTCGGTGCAATCTTCAGATAAGCCTGCGGCAGCGCACCGTAGTAATCGTTGACGGTATTGCCGGTGGAGAGGAACGGCGTGCCCAAAGCAGGCATGTTGTAGGCGCCGGCCTGGAGAAAGAACTGGATCAATCCATGCGTCTTCTGGATGAAGATCTGACCATTGCTGATGTCGGCGCGAGTGGATCGATCGCCGGTTATGGGCTGGTCTTGCCAAACACCCATACCGCTCATCACACCGGTGATGTCCAATTCTCCAAGCGGGCCCGCGTTGAACAGAAAAGGTGACGGCGAAACGAGCGGACCGGTCATTGCCGGCATCGGCAAAGGTGCCGCATGGGCGTGGCTGGTCCCGAGAAGCAGCAAACTGGTCAGTAAAGCCGAGCGCAGCGCCCGTCGTTTCGTGCAATAAGGCAGTGTGCGGATAGGCATGGCCATTGATTTTCCTTAAATTGGATGATGAATGGATGAGCTTCCGGATAGGTGGGCCGACGCCGGCCGGTTCGTTCTATTA
>DAHUYB010000058.1 GCA_027315405.1 Gammaproteobacteria bacterium
GCGTGCCGTCGGGCGAGTACGCGCCCTGCTCGGCCATCGACAGCGGCAGCGGCGTCGGCATCCCGCCGCTCAGCTTCTTGACGAACAGCTGGTTGGAGTCGTTGGTGGCATCGCGGTGCGAGCGGATCAGCACGCCGCTGCCGTCCGGCGTCCAGCCCACCGCCACATCCGCGGCCGGATGCCAGGTCAGCCGCTTCGGCTGCCCGCCCGCCGCCGGCACCACGAACACATCCTCGTTGCCGTTGACGTCGGCGGTGTAGGCCACCGTGCGTCCGTCCGGCGAAAACACCGGCCCGCTCGCTGTGCCCAGCCCGCCGACCAGCAGCGTCGCGTCGCCGCCGCTGCGCGGCACGGTCCAGATCTCGCCACCGTAGGCGAAGGCGATGCGCGTCGCCGACAGCGTCGGCGTCTGCAGCAGCAAGGGAACCGGTGCCGCCCGGACGATGCCGCTGGCCAGCAACACCACGGCCGCCACGCCGCCGAGGCATTTCACGATCGCGTTGCGCATGACATCTCTCCCCTTGATCGGCCAACGATATCAGCCCGCGCGGGGCGTGGATCCATGTGGTAGGTCATGGAACGAAACCGGGCCGGCTGCCGCGAACATCAAGGCGGACGGATGCGGGCGCTGACACTGGACTCGCCCGATGGGCAGCTCTCAGCCCTTTGCAGACGCTCAACGCCTTTCTTCAGCGGCCAAGGCATGCTGGCGTGGCTTTTGCGCATTCTGCAAAAGACATGACTGTAAGACTTGGGCCGACTGCAAGAATTTGTTAGGCGACTGAGTTGTCGTTGACTGTATGGCCGAAAGGATCAGAATATTCCAATCTCGTAGGAGAGATTATTCTATTGTTCTTCATTATCTGATCAAAGGAATTTGGCAATAGGGCATCTTCATTTTGAAATTGAAGATACTGTGCAGAGGTTACTGCTTGGCCATGAACGAACTGGGCCGAAGCGGGTGGCTCCAGATATATAATTTCTATTTTTTCACTCATGTTTCCATGCCTCGAAAGTTCTGCGGTCCTGAACGCCTTCTTGAAGCTGCCCAGGTCCTGCAGGGATCTGAACGCGGGTCAGACTACCCCTGCTCGTGAATCTTGTCGAGCCCCCGTCCACGCTTTCTATCAAGCCACGGGTAAATAAGTAATCTTTTTGCTGCTCAGCTCCCAAATGGAGGTTTGGATCAAATGGGGATAAGAGCTCTAGATCGTCCGAGTAATCAGTATGGAGCGCCTTAATGACGGCATACTTCTTATCATCAGGCTTTAGAATTTTTAGGCCAAGTTCATTGGCAGCTTCACGCCTGTTAATTGTGTAGTCGTGGCTACCACTTTCGCTGCACAAGAAATCCAAGATTTTTTCTATTCTTTCACTATCACTCATATGAGTAGACAGTAGCCTGCGCCCAAGCATCCTTATTTGGGATCGAGACCTATAGACATTTCCCAGAACAAGTGGATTTATTTTCGCGGCAAGATCGATAATTAATTTTGAAATTTCATCCTCATTCGTCACGCCCAAACTCTTCGCAAAATCAAAATATCCACTCACAGACTCTACACTAACTGGAACCCTCGCCATTGGGTTTGGACCTGGCACTTGCGGGTTTAATGGCCCGTTTACACTTGGGTCGATTGGCCCCAGAGTGGCCTGCTTCGTCATCATAATTGAGGTGGCACCGAGCGCTATCAAGGTGCCTGTTGAATGAGCCTTGCTTGGGATAATCACATGCAAATTGTCACAGAACTGCTTTATGAGATTGACAATGCTCCACCCTGCCAAAAGATTGCCGCCACGAGAGTAAAGAATTAGGGAAATCTTGCTTGTTACACCGATCGTGTCGAGATGATGCGTGAAATGGTCCAAAGTATCTGGGGCAATTTGAATTTCTAAGTTCTGCCGATCACCGGTCACGTAGCACAAGACTTTCGATCGGGTGAACCGTTCAATCTTCTTGTACAACTCCTTTCTCTGTTCGTACATAGTCATCCCTCGATGTGTTGGACCGTAGCTTGTATCGCCTAACAAAAAGTAGATCTCGGATCCGTGGTATATCGCCGGGTGGTTTCAAGGTCCCGGTGCAACAGGGTCAGATTCACTTCCAGCGGACGGGCCATGTGCGGGGTGGATACCGACGATGCCGATTAAGGGAAAGTGAACCCGACCCCGCCCCTACTGCAGATACGTCCTCATCCAGTCCACCCAGCGCCGGTACACGTCGCTGGTCTGCACGACGTCCTTGGGAAAATGGCTGTCCACCGGATAGGCGTAGAAGCGCACGGTGACGCCGTTGTCGCGCAGCGCGTGGTACCACTCGTAGCTGTTGACCAGCGGCACGTTGCCGTCACCGACATCGCCCATGATCAGGGTCGGTGCCTTGACGTTCTGCGCATCGGCGATCGGCGACTGCGCGCGCCAGATGTCCGCGGACTTTGCCAGCCAGGGCGAGCCGCCCATGAAGTAGCTGTCGCCCATCTGGTAGTAGGCGATCGTGTAGTCCATTACCCAGTCGGTCAGCGCGGCGCCGGACACCGCCGCCTTCCACACGCCGTAGTGGCCGGTGAGCCAGGCGGTCATGTAACCGCCGTAGCTCCAGCCGCTGACGCCGATGCGGTCCGTGTCCACGACGCCCAGCTTCTCCACCGCGGCCAGGCCCGCCATCACGTCCTTGCCCGGACCTGCGCCGGTATCGCGGAAGATCGCGTGCTGGTAGGCATCGCCGAGGTTGGTGCTGCCGCGATAGTTGGGCTGGAACACCAGGAAGCCCGCTGCGGAAAGCAGTTGCGGCAAGGGTGAAAACGCCACGGTGCTGGCGCCTTCCGGCCCACCGTGAATCACCAGCACCAGCGGATGGCGCTGGCCGGACACGTCGTTCACCGGATAGGTCAGCACGCCGTCCTCGTGAAAACCGTCCGGGCCGTTCCAGGCGATGGATCGCGTGCGGCCCAGCAGCCGCTGGTCCACGAAGGCATTGAAATCGGTCAGACGGCGCGGCGCGGCGTCGGCGTGACGCAGCACGTACAGCTCGTCGGGATGCGTGGCCGTGCTGCCGATGAAGGCGATGGCGCCGTCACGCGCCACGCTGGGCTG
>DAHUYB010000080.1 GCA_027315405.1 Gammaproteobacteria bacterium
TCTAATGGTTTTGGCATTCTTCAGAATGGCAAGAATGGCAATGGTAGAAAAGACAGAGAAAAGACAGTGGGAATGGAGCTTGAATGGTGCGTGCCTATATGTGATATTTACGTGGGTCTTTCCTTTTGCTTTTGTGTGTCATCCACACCCATCAGGGCACAAAGTGAAATACCATTCATTGTAACAAGAACAGTAACATTCTTCAGAGGTATAATAGTTATTCATATAAGCATCCAATGCTGATCACATGCCCGGTTAATGAATTTCAGTTCCCAGTAGGAACAATAGGAGCAGAGACTGGCATGTCGTCCTACATGAAGTACCCAACTGCATAGGTAGCAGGTTGGCGGGTCTTCTGAAAAGAATGGCCGGTTTGGTTTTGTATCGCTAACTGGCCGCCTTTTGCCTTTCATCCGATTCCTAGCCCTTCTGTCAGTATGAGTTCGATTGGGGCTTCGGGAGTGCATTCGAATGCCCACCTATTTTCTCTTAGCTCTTCACCAAATCGTTTATCATAAGGAGTTGACCAGGTTTCGGCATGCGATGGATTAAACATTGTTATATCCCAGGTTTCAGATCTCCATACTTTATCTTCCGCGTCATAATACAAAGAGAGCAAATCGCGCTTGATTCCTCCATCAAATGAATCTTGTGTCACGGGAGTATCAACAAGTATCTCCCCGCATTTTTCCCACTTATTCCATCCTAGTGCTTGCCCGATGGTAACCATACAAAACTCTATAGTAAAATATGCGAAAGGCCAATCGTATGCCTGCCAGATCGGCATTGACTCAGATTTATCAAAATCCATAGTAGGCCGCTTTTTCACTGCATCTAGCGTTTCTATTCCCCATGACCATTTTTGAAAGTGGCGGTCGATGTCCTTGATATGCGCGGCAAAATCTTTCGCGCTAATCCCACGCGACTTGAATACGGGGGTGCTGCCTCTCTGTATCGCCATTCGCGTTTTATCGTCCCAGTACATGCCAGGTTTGAAAAGGCAGACATTTTGCTTCTGTGTTTCTTCCCATTCACCGAGTGCTTTGCCGAGCGGCAAAGATGGGTGCCTGCGCAAAAAGTATACTGCATCAGTAGCGATCATGGCAACACCACGTGCTTTCATCGGATGGGTGGCGATAGCATCAAGAATCATCTTCCTGCAACCGGCTGTTATCAAGCTGGCATAGATAGCATTACTGAAACGCGGATGACCTACCGATTGCGCGAATTTACCGTATGCTGAATTGTAAATCAGTTTGTAAGCTTTGCCTTGCGGAGTATCCTTTCCGACCGCTAGCCGATCTTGATAAAGATCTGTCATTCCGCGCGCAGGAGGTAGACAGCTACAAGGTTCATATTGATGCCATTTCTCGAACTGGATTCTATCAATCAAACCCGCGTTTTTAGCGGCTTTCAATTCATGCAGCCAGTAATGACCGCCGGTTCTACGCGGGCGGCAGATCCGCTGGCTGTCCGCTTTACGATGCAACATGGCACCCAGGTATTCAGATGATCCCTGCACGCGGGCTCTCACCATGGTATATGCATTTTTCTTGTCAGGTGGTGTTCCTTTCCCAGATGTCCATTTACCATGGAGCAGGCACGGGAGAGTGGCCATGATATGCGGGTACGCAGAATTGATATCGTATTCCCAGAGGGTTCCGCGTATGTAACCGTGGCATGTGATTTCAAACCATCCGCCGTAGTACGTCGCGACCGCGAAATCATGCACGTCAGGCGGGAGTGCTTCACGAACTTGATCGCCAGTAGGAATGTTATTGTTTTTCATCCACTCCTGAGATGCCTGACCAGGACCGTACCACTGGTCAACCCGGAGCTTAACACCAGCTTTAGTCAGTCCTTCATTATACCGGGTCATGACTCTCGCAAGGATATTATTTTCCAGCCTGTTGTAATACCGCATGCTATCGTCTAGTGCCGCACCAGATCTTTTCCGCTTGCCTTCCTCAACAATATCATATTCCTGTTGGGTAACCACCGGGATATCCCAGCCTTTAGGATCAATAACTTTCAGGAACGATGACTGAAAAAATGGTCCTGCATCATTAATGAACATGAAACGTTTTTCGCCTTGCGGGCGGAATTTAACGCGCCGGATACTGCCTGGCAGCGCATCGATCTGCCAGTCGCCGACATCTACCGGATAGGGAACAGGAGAGCACTTGCGCTGCCTGGCCGCGTTGCCAGCCTGCGTGAAGATGCGTCGCGCTCGCTCCGCTGGCAAACCGCGAAACCAATGGGCAAAATCATATCCGAGGAAAAACCCCACATACACCGCGTCGGGCTTCAAAAGGAACTGGTCGTAGAGAAAAGAAAGAATTTCCTCCCAGTGCAAACAATCCGGGTTCTCGATCTGCGCTTGCCCGCACCCGAGCAGCACGTACTTATGATCCGCACCAGTACCGACACCCTCCCCATCAACCCCGACAAACTCCCGCATATTAGCGGAGCGCTTTACTTTACGAGCGGTATTAACCTGGCACGACCGCGAACAATACCGCTGCCGCGAATCAGCCGAGGTAAACAATGACCCGCAAGAGCAAACTTTCACTATCTTGTCTCCGATTAATGATACATAAACCGGGAATCACTTTTCGCCAGCGCCTGGACAGCGGCAGGACCATCGTTTATCGCGTTTCTCAGCGTACGCCTGGCTGCATTACTCATGGATGACACAGATTTAGCCATGCGACTAGGATTAACATCGGTTACGCCACCTGAACGTAGTGAAATCAACCAGTCGCGAAACAAATGCTTAGGGTGCAAATAAGCGTCATCATATTTGGACATTTAGAATAGCGGAACCTCCGGGATATATATCGGCGGTTTCTTCTGCCGGTATTTACGCCACCCGTGCGAATCACACCAGTACTTTTTACCCTTGGGCCGCCAGACAGCGACTCGAATCTGATCTTCCGCAGTAGTATAGCAACCGCAATCCATCCGATATGAACTCACGCACCCGTTGCGCATCACGCACCGTCCAAGACGCAGGCACTGAGGTCGCACCTGGCAATCCTGCTCATCATAGGGAAGCGACGCGGGCCGGGTGACCGGACTGACAGTAGCGCCAGTCCGGTCACCCGGTTTAACGAACCGCATGGACGTAGTTTACGCTAGGCAGTGCGTGCCACGAATACCTGGTAATCGCGCATCGGGCTGCCCCGCCCTGTATCGACTTCCCCCTTATATACGATGCGGACTAGACTACCTTCTTCAATGTCCTCGAACACTGAAGCCAGCTTAGTTCCGCTGACAGAGTAGAGTACATTGTCCCGTCCCAGCAACAGGAACACCGCAAACGGTGACCGATCCAAATCCGAGGGAGTAACTATCTCAGAACGTATGTACGTTCCGATAAATTCCTCGCCCGCGTACTCGAATACAACGCGAACCGGGAAATCAGTACTAACCTCTGTCCACTGAATGGCCTGGTCGGTGTCGGTAATCATCAGACCTGGTATCCTCTCCTGATTGTCTCGCGAACCCGGTATGTAAGCTTCTCGCCGCTCGTGCCAGCGGACTTGACCTGAAACGTAAGCGGTTCGAGCCTGATCCTGGTGCAGTATCTCCTGGCTTCTGATACGGCAACCTTGACCGCTTGTTCTGACGACAAGGTAACAGTGCGCCAACTGTCCTGGTTATCAAGCCAGAACTTGTATGAATCCTCCACCCACTCCATGATTTCCGGTCGCACGGGCGGCTCGGCTCCGGCGTAAGGGACTGGCTTGTACAGGGCGCTGAAATCGATATCCCCCTCTGCTTCGGCTACTTGAACCTCATCAAGCGCGGCAGGCGCCTTGCTTGCTGTCATGTCGCGTAATTCCTTCCGTTGCGGGATACTGTCGTCTCATCGTAGCAGCCCTCTTCCGCTGTCAGACTTAACACGAGGTAACAATTTGATAACGAAATATCGGGATTTACGGGTTGGAAGTGTAGTAAACCAGTCCGAGAGGCATTACCTGCGCGGCAAGATAGTGAATGAATGCCTGTCGGTTCGCGTCATCAGTATTAGCGAGAGTCAGATCAATGAGATGCTGGACTGTCGTGTGCCTGTCCGCCGCTATCGCCTCAAGGCTCGCCGCGCCGTTGGAAACGTGCCGGTACGGCGAGTGCGGCGGTGGCGTAGTTGGCTTGACCGGCCACGCATGCGCCTCGATGAATGCCTCATCCCACCACGTCAGGTCATATGACTGATCCCACTGATACTGCGTTCCCTCCGTCCCGGTCATGCTCGTGTCAGGTGCCACGGCACCCGGCAGCGCGACCCAGTAAGGCGGCGTGCTCGCCTGGAAAAGATTACCCGCGCTGCCATAGACAACAACAGGATGCTGACCCATGCTGGTCTTGAATTCCGCTACATATGCCGGGTCATCGGATGTTTCAATATCAAGCGCGACCAGGCACGTAGCTGGCGCTCCGACAACCGCGAGGCGGCTCAGCGCGTCTGCCGCGTCTGCCTGAGCGGATACATTGCCGGGATTAGAACGGACATACACTGGTAGCAGATAATCGACAGTTGTTGCCATTTCTGTTATTTCATCCGTTGTCCATACGTGGGGTGTATCACCGCCGATGTAAAACGCGCCCACTTTTACCTCGGGCGGGTATTTCCCGCCGGGCGGAGGGTAAGCGGCGTCGCCACCGGTCAGGTAAGTCATGTAACTGAGCCTTTCACGTGATTTACCGGAGGGTTCGCGGGCTGAGAACTCGCGTTCGGCACCACGTACACCAGGAAGGCGGTGAAGAAAGCATTGAGCACCGGAATCCAGTGATCAGTAGCCGGAAACTGCACTTCCACCGCCGTAGCCACGGCACCGAGTACCGCTACAATTGCCTTGCTGTATTTAAGAATTGCTGTAACGCTCATTTGCTTCTTCCCTGAGTCCTCGCCTCATATACCATTCTTCCATAAATCGGAGACGCCTGTCGGTGGCATCCCTGTCAACGCGCATCTGTTCCAGCATCTCCTCATGCGTTTTATCTTTGTCTTGCACTAGCTGGCGTACTTCCCCAATCAGGGTTTCCAGATGCGTTTCAGTTCGTGCCCAACGAGAAGCGCCTTTAGCAAGCATGATCAGAGTCGGAATGCAGATAACCCCGATTCCGGTCACCAGGAGTTCCAGGGTCACGCTCGTGTTCATGCCCCGTCTTCCATGTTGAGTTTCAGGCCGTCCTGGCAGCCAAGCCGGAGCGCTGACTCATACTGGTAAATAAGGTAAGCTGAGATCGCCAGAACCCCGATAAATGGCCAGGGTTCTTCAGCGAGGATACTAGCAGCGATTCCAAGAGCAAGCGACAGGCCAAGAGCTTGTATCTCACCTCTCCTGATCCAAGATTTGGTATGCGCAGCTTTGCGTTCGTCACCTCCTGAAAAGGTTGCGATAGTGAATAGGGACGGTAGAAAACCTGACCAGAAATTAGGCACTTCGGATACAACAAGAACTGTGAGTGCCACTTGCTCACTGGATCTCTGAGCCATTGTGTTATCATCCTGCCTGCCATATCTAGGTACTGGTGTTGCCGCTTACGGCGCCATGACCACCCGGCGTGTAATAAAGAGTGTACCCGGCGGGAACTTTCCCTGTCTTGCCCATATTAGTATGGTGCAGCCAGCTAGTGAATTTGCCTTTATTCACATTACCAGGATGATCGATAGTATCAGCGATCAGATCCGGGACAGTAGTGCCGACATGCTTGGCGATTTCAGCGAGAGTTTCTTTTCCGTTTGTCTTAGTAAACTGCAATTTATAAGGGCCCGGACCGGGGCGCGGGCCAGGCGGTGGCGGAGGACCGGGCGCGACCACGGGGGGAGTTCCCTGCACATAGGTCTGGTTAACGAACTGGGGAACCTGACTGCTGGCGGTAGTCTGATTTGGCGTGCTGGAACCTGACGATGACAAGTTGTTTTTCCAGAAGTAATAACCTAGTGCCACCGCGAGACCTATGCCCATCCATGCCCACATGGGCAGCGGCCCCAGCTTGCGGGTGAATACATTCCCGCTTTCCGGCGAACGTGATTGCGCTTGCGCGGGTGCGGGCTGGCTAGCGGGTTCTGTCATTTGCTCAGCGTACCCCCAAGTCCGGAATCGGCGGGCGGGATTTCCATCCAGTCGGCGTCGCGCTCAGCCGGGCGCATCATCGAGTCCCAGCCTTTATGAATGAGAGTACTGAGATTACCTCCCGTTGTAACAGGATACCTGTGGCGAGTATAAACATTCTGAGTGGTATCATAACTTGGCTGTTTCCAGCAATGGTTACTGTCCATATCACCTAGACCACCTGGGACCATTACCAGCGCGTTGAGACTGGCGGTTACCAGCGGTGCCGGGTCCAGTTCGTAACGCGGTGTGGCAAGCCGTCCTCCGCCCGCTTTGGATGCCCACCACAAGACAAGCGCCGCGACCGCAAGCAAGATAACGACAAAACCATACACATTGATTGAGGCGGATTCCCCTCCCGCTGGTGTCCCGACAGATTCCGCCGCTCCGAACTCGATCATGTATGCGCTCCCCCCGGACGGATGCCGCGCCAGCCCGCCGTCACCGCGCGCCAGTTAACGCCAGAACCCGCCCCGCCAGTTCTCTGAGCGACAGTGCCGGTCTGGCCTTGCGGCATTACCGTCTGGGAATACGACTGCCCGGCTGCCGTGCTGTTCGACGGGCGGTCCATGCGCGGCGCGGCCATCTGCGGAATAGCCAGGTACCTGCCTAGCGTGGAACTGTAATCCGGGTAAGTCTGAGAATGAAGACCATGCGGCAATCCCGAAAAGACTTTCTGCGGGCCGTCGCCGAGTGCCCCTTCAGGAGCGGGTGACTGAATCCCCTTGATACTGTCAGCGGTATAGCCAGCATAAGATCCGTATGGCTGCCAGAGTCCGGGAACGCCCCCGTACACTGGTGACCACCCAGTTCCCTGCTCCCCCAGGTACTGCTGGCCCGGACCGCTAGGCTCTGAAACCCCGTGCGCCGCGCATGCCGGAATAGCGGTACTGCCGCTTGGCCCTTCATAACCTTTACGCAAGCTTGTCACCCGGTTATATGCCCGGTTCTCGCCCGGCTGCTCATCCTGGTTCCGTGTCGCGTCCGATCCTTGCTGGTAGTTAATGGTTCGCTGTACCAGGCGGAGAGCGGGACGCGCGGGACCATCAAGCGGCGGATCTGTGAAACCGGAATCCCTGCCTCCGCCTCTTTCAGTTCCAGCATCGAGATAAGCATGCCTATCTGTCGCCCACAATTTGTCATTGGCGATCTGGAACCCGCCCCGCCAGCCTACCTCGTGGAGGACATTCGGCGTGGTGACACGGGAATCCGGGTACTGCCCGAGAGTATCCTGGGGTCTCTGAGCCTGTCCCGCCGACCAGGGCGGAGCGCCAGATGACGGAGCGTCCGGTCGTTGCGTGGCCGCGCCGGGATTACCGTAAGCACCCGCGACCGGACGCCCCGGAACCCCGTACTTGGAACCGACTGTATCCGGCTGCACGGTATTGACCGTGAATGGCATGGCTGGACTGTCACCAGGAATCTTCTGACCGGTCGGCAATCCTGTTACGTTCGTGATCGCGGTATTACCCGCAGGAGCTGACAATTGCGCACCGTACTGTCCGCCCGAACCGTGAGGTTGCACTGGTATAGTATTCCCTGCCCCTCTCCATCCTGTTGTTTTCATCTCAGCCGTGTGCCCATGTGCCTCCGCCAGTAGCGGCCTTGATCAGGTTCGCGAGACCGCCACTGACGTTGCCAACCAGCCGGGGCCCTTGCGATCCTGGCCGCACGAGAACAAACAAAACAGCAAGATATACAATGCCAATCAGGAACACTCCGAAATCTTTACCCATTTTATCTCCTTTTTACGTCGCCTTTGGCGTTGATTGCGCACCTGGCAGTCCGTGCACTGAAGTAGTTATCATGTTCGCCAGCGCGTCCGTAACGCCGGTTACCGCTGACGCGGCGGGAGCGCCCGGCCGCACGAGCATGAAGACGACAGCAACGACAAGTATGCCTGTCAGCAAACTCCAGACCGTGCTCGCGCTCATTGCATTTAGCCTTTATTCTTTTTAGTATTCCCGGCACGAGTGCCCGACCTCCCCTTAACAGACGCATGCGTTACCTGACTAACCGTATCCGAACCAAAATGATGCACGGTAGGATTGACTGGCCCGGTATCCGGCGACTGTGCCGCTCCCAGCGAAGACGTAGCGGTAGCGGTGACAGTCCCTCCGCTCGATCCGCCTGTCCCTTTCTGCGCGAAAATATCAGCGAGCATTTTAAGTTCGTTATCTTTAGCGGTCTGAAGCAGCATCGCCAGATCGATCAGCAGCCCGAATGCCACTGCTACTCTAGCTGTGTTTTTCCCTCTCATAGTCAGCGCGAGCACGAAAAACACTCCTGAAAGCGCAGTCATGCGCCATAGCGCGTTTTGCATTCCTTCGAGATAGCCCTTTTGCCCGCTAAGAACACTCCAAAATATCAGCAGCATAGCTATCAGCCATTCTACAATCAAGGTCGAGACTTTAGGTCCGGAACCTTTACCTGTAGAAAGCTTGGGAAACCCGGGTGTGCTTTTACCTTTGGAGCGCTTTGCCGTCCCGCCAGAAGACCGCTTGCCAGCGGCGGCCCGTGTTCCGCCTTGCTTAGCGGACCCGGTAAAATGCTTCCGGACTGTTCCGGTAGCACTCCCACCGCCAGAAGATCCCGCCCGGCGCGAAGCGAGGCGCGAGCTACTTGACGAGGCGGCGTCTTCTCCGGCGCCAACCGCCATGCCCGCGCCCGTGGCATCCCCGACCGCTGACGCCGCCACTGGCTCTACCGCAGCTACGGTCATGCTTTACCCTCCTTTCGGGGGTTTCGCTGGACCTTTTCCGAGATTACCAAGGTAATTTATATACCATTGTATAACCTCACCAGCGTTGGTAACCGGAGTTCCATCCGCATTTGTAAGACCGTTCGGATGAAATGCCACGAACAGCCCCACTCCCGCCATGAAAAACAAAACGAGAGCGATCGCGAATTTCGTTCCCTGGCTCATTTACAACCCGGCGCCTCCGGCCTTGAACTTACTCACGAAATTGATTTGCGGAAATAGGGCGATCAGCAGGTAACCGACCAGCACGCCAATCCAGAACTTGTGATCCTTGAGCATTTCTACCTCCTTTTAAAGATGCTTGCTAATCCAGCCAAAAACTGCCATTTCAAGTAGAATCAAAGCGAATGTATACAGGATAGTCGGATGCCATCCGCTTTGCGCTCCCGCCGCTGGTCCCTGACCCGCCGCGTATGAATTACTGCCTCCCATTGTACCTCCTTGTCCCGAACCAGTTCCCCCGGCTAGCGGCGCTCCCCGGTAATAACCCCACGATGCAGGCGGATAGTTAAACCTCACCATTGTTCCGCCTTGTGTCAGATATCAATGAGCGAAGGATCGACATTCCCGACAGGATATATCTCGTCAGAGATGAGTTCCGCTGTAGCGGCGGCGTTCTGGGTAACCGACTCGAACGTGCACTTGGTGGAGTTAGCCGTGTACAGCCATCCCTGGCCTTCCAGCGTGCCCGGCTCGATCCACCGGGGGAACACGTAACAGCCGACATCCGCTGAGCCAGCGCCCGCGTAAAGCCCGGTCGCCCCGATCGGATCAACCACTCCGGCAGGCGAATACGCCGCCGCTGCGTTAACGTTTACCGAGCCAGCGGAAACATTAGCGCTGAGACCGCCCCGGCTGAGAGGCGAGTAGAAATCTGATGCCCACTGCCGTACCATGTCAGGATTAAGCCGCCCGAGCGAGCGGTTGTCAAGCTGCCAGTAAATCGGGTCCGTGAACCCGTCTACCCTGACGCCGCCCGCGTTCCGCGTGATCAGGAGCATCGCGCGGAGAGCGTTGCCAGTGAGGGTGCTCAGGAGAATATTGTCTGAGCCGTTGGCATTCAGCGTGAAAATCTGGTGACGCCGCTTGTTCTGAAGGTTGACACCAGGCGGCACTGGCTGGTTAGGCGTACCCTGAAGGTCATTGCCATCTGGCTGTGCCCACGCATCCATGTAGGGAATGACAGCCAGCGTAGGCGGCGTGCCTGTTCCGATAACACCGCTGTACGCTGTAACAGCGGCCATCGTGTAATCGAAGCGGTACTGTGAGCGCGTGTCGGTGTTAGCGAGCACTCCGGCGGTAAACCGGACCTCTGGCTGAAGGAAAATAGTGCAGGAAACCCCTGAGATGATAGTAGCTACCGATACCGCTGTGTCATAAGCCGTATCCGGGTCTTGCAGCCACGGCCGAAAATATTTCTGGCACCGCGAGTGAGCGTATCCGCTCATGTTGTAGAGAATTTCCGAGCCGTCCACGTTCACCAGGTCCGCAAGCTGAATCGCCGCGTGCGGCATGTCGAACACGGCTGGCGCGGTTCCGGTGCCAGCGGTACCCGCTACAATTGTCCGCAGTTGCAGGCGCACTCCCCGCAGATACTGGCCCGCGTTTACTGAACCGCCTTGCTGTGATTGCGCGCCTGAAGGAACGAACCCGCTGAGTGCACCCTGAAGGTTCTTTTCAGCATAAAGATTCGTAGCGATCTGAAACGGGTTCTGCGCCCCGCCTGCCGGAGCGTTCGGCGCGCTGACCGCAGCCGCCCCCGCCGCTGCATTTGCCACTATATTATCCTCCCCCTGTTAATATTGCGTCGCCATTGCTTTACCCAATTCCACAAGCGAGGAATTGGGAGACGCCATAAGATGGTAGCTCATAATCCGCCAGAGAGTTCCCATGATAAGAACTGAAACCCAAATGTGAACTCCCAGCTTAACGTAATCCAATTTCCAAATTCCTTCCTGTAATCAGATTAGGGTGACCGGCCCTGACCCCCCGTAAGTCAGGGCCGGTCACAGGTGACCGGCCACCATGGCCCCACTAAGCCGAGGCCAGTCACGGCAGGCAGGGTCACGCCACCAATAACCGCCTACCCCTACAGTATTACAGATTGGTAACCTTTTGTCAAAGACCATCCCTGTTACGGTAGCCCGGCGGCAGGCTTCCGTACAGATGATCCGTGAAACCTCTTTTCGCTTGCAGACTCGCATTCACCCAGTATTGCCTGTGACGTTCACAGCAGAAAATATAGGTAAGTGGTCTCGACGGACTCCCGTTTTTAATGTTCCCCGTTTCGATCACGACTTTATACAGTTCATATCCGCTTTTTTCGCAATCGTCCCACGCGCACATGACAAACTTGACAGTACCCCCGTTCGCGGCATGATCAAAGTTAATCGCTTTGCGCGCTACTATCGCCCTGTGCCGGGGATCTCCATTTGGCATACTGCTCACGCTCCCAATCGTAAATCGTTCTAACGAACCTCGTGATTTCCGCTTGCTGGTACCCCGTCAGGTCCTTTGCTTTCAGCGATGAATTGCGCCCTGCCCTTGCCAGACTCGCCAGCAGCCGTGCCTTTTTCCAGTCGGGAAGACGCACCCACCACATCAAGAGAGACATCATCAGTCCTGATGCCAGAACGAGAATCAACTGCATTGTCAGTTCTTCCATAAATCCCGGCAGTCGCTTGGTAACCATTGACAGTACCCCCGATCGCATACATTTTTTCTAGTATAGCCTGACCTTCTTTAACTCCTTTGAGTATATCCGCTTTCATCTTGTGATCCAGCGCGAACAGCACTACGTTCGCTATCAGGATCACCAGGCACACTACTATCCAGTTCTTGATCGCCTTGTTTTCCATCAATTACCTCTCTGTGACATTGCAATATATGCCGCATGACTCCTTGCTCAATATCATATATCTCCGTACTATATGACGTACCGCCTGACATAAGACGCCACACGGATTGCAAATCCTCGGCGCAGCACAAATGCATTTCAAGAATGCCCTCGCCGAGAAAGTGCCCCTTCTCAGTCTCTCTCACCTGAGTAACCAGTTTCCAGTATTTCGCATGAAACGCAGCCTGATTAGTAAGCGTTTCAGTTCCCCGCATGAAACGCAGCACCTTCTGCCTGAACTTTTCCTCAGGTGATGCCATCAGCATATGCGGCGGCACAAAATAATCATCAATATTCGTATTCACTGCGGTGCCTCCTGTATACCCACGAATACCACGAACGTTGTAGCCACAGATCCGGTGTTTTTAAGCAAGTACGACGTAATAGCGCGCGGAAGCGGGATCTGCTGACCCCCTGATGCCCCGGCTGTGCTCTCCGTGAAGTACATCAACTGAGAACTTGAGCCTGGAGTCGCCACCTTATCCTGCGCAGTAAACTGCATGGTCCAGGTGACCGCCGCTCCCGGCGTAACCCACCACGAAATCATCCCCGCGTACAATGGCATCAGACGAGTGATACTGGAACCGGCTCCGATAGTGATGCTGGACGTAGCCAGGATACCGCCGGGGCCATTACTGTTAGGGTTAGTCCAGCCGTTTACCGCGCTACACGGGGCAACCGACCGCCAGTCATCGCGCGGGTAAATGCGGCTGCTCTGGTTAACGAGCATTGTCAGGATAACCTGGCCCGTCCCGGTATTAATCACCGTGATAGTCAGCGTATCGCCTTTAGCCGGTCCGGTACCCTGATAATCCTGGCCCGGTCCGGTGGCTATTCCGCTGGCGATAGTCCAGAACTCCTGCGCGACGATCTGCCCGGTGGATGAGTTAGACCAAGACATCTCTACGACAACGAACGGGTTAACGTTACCGCCCGCACTGTCCACGCAGTTTATGAAAATCTCATAACTTGTCTGAATGACAGACAGCAGCGCACCGAAAACAATCTGACCGCCGGGACCGATCCCAGTTGGCTCACTATTCAGCAGATTCGCTTTTCCGCTCAGCAGTGAAACGCTGCTATTCTGCCATCCGCTCATGTGCGTTCCACGTACTGATTCGCGCGTATCTGGTCATCGAACTTAAACCACATAGTGACAAGCGGCGGCAAGCCATCCGCTACTGAAGTGCGAAAATAAAAGTAAAACGTTTCGCCCCTCAGCAAAAATTCCCCATCAGTTGATGGTTCCCATTCGTTTTCTCCATACGGATTGAGAATAGCTCCAGTAAAAATATTGGTTTCTATGTACACCTGAAATTTTATGTTCGGTGATCCTCCTGTTATCTTAATCTTACGTACCTCATACTGCGCCATATGAATATTCTGCTCATCGGGAGTCCAGGCCGCGGTCCAGTTACCGGAGTTATTTCCCGTCAGGTCTTCATCTGATAGCACACGGCGCGCGCCAAGATCTATATAGCTGATACCTAACCTCCCATCATTTCCTTCACGATCTGAATCGGGTTAAGCTTCCCCTCCGCAGCTTTCTGAGCCAGCTTGAGAATTTTCCCGGGAATTTCCATGTGCTGGGTATCGGGTTCATCCATTCCATCACCAAGCCAAGCGACGTGTATTCCCCCGTCCGGCAAGTCATAGAGACTGAAACGTCCACGGATACGCGGCAGGGGAAGCACTTGCACTTCTTCTTGAGATTCTTGTACGTCATCCAGCAAAACAAGATCAGTTCCTTTTCTATGCGATGACATTTAACCTCCTATTATCTTTCCCTGCATTTCGATTGGCGCTTCGACGATGATACCCGTAAGTGAATACTGGATTCCAGCAGTAGCACCCGCCATAAGCGCGTAAAGCTGCTCACCAGGGAAGACCAGAAGTCCCTTGTTGTTTCCAGGGTAATATGCCTGGTTAACCCGGATACGTCCCACGGTGCCGCCATTACCGGCACCAGAATCCACCATGTTCACGACTGACAGGTTACCGGGGTCAGAACTGCTGAACAGAGACCAGGTAGCGCCAGCATCCCCGATCGAAGAACTGTTGACATTGATTCTCTCAACTCGCCAGATATATCCCGAATCGGGGCCAGGCGGATTAGTTCCGGCAGGAGCGGCCAGGGTAAAAGTCGCTTGGGTGGCTGTTACCGGGCCGACAACGGGTATCTTGAATGCCTTGATGCCTTCCAGCATTTCCCGTTGGAAGCGCGAGAAAAACGTGCTTCCCAGATGTTTGTGTAGTTCCGCTGACAATTCGCCAGCCGTGATCATGTCAACCTGGCCTGACCTGAAATCCTGTATCACATCGCCGCCCAAACTAGAACGATAGAGCCGACCATCAAGAGAATCCCTCCGCCGATGCCAGCGAATATGCGAACCCAGTTAGCAGGCTGAAATAGCCAGCTAATCCATTTTACCAGATGCGAAAAATCTGTAACGAACCCTCCGATTGTTGTCGCGACATCCGCCACTCCTGTAGCCGTGCCGCTGAAACCGCTAACAACGCTCCCGATCCACCCGAACCCTGGAATCGTGTCAATAGCTGAAGAGTACGGTGTAAGCGTGCTCGCACCACCTGTGCCGGGCGCTTGCTGACCCGGCATGTTAGATTGCCCTTGCAATGAAGATGGCATTTTGCCACCAACCGGGCGGTTAAAATTAGGTGCCCTGGGAACGCCTAGTGATGCGAGAAACTCATCAAAGTTCTTGCCAACCGCCGTAGGATTCGCCCCTCCGCCTGGCAGGTTAGCGCCTGAGATATTACCCGCGCCGGGAGTTTGAGAGAGCGTGCGGACACTGTTAGCCGCCCAGCCTGTCTCCATGTACCCGTGCAGGTGAGCGATTGGCTCTCCGGCACGGACTGTCTGTCCCGCATGAACCGCTGGCGTGATTTCCTCCGCGACATAGATAATCTGGCCCTTCAGCGGTCCGTCGGTTAGCTGATAGGTCATCCACCCGCCACCGGGCCAGCCTGAGTCACTGGAAGTAGTGGAAAGTACTTTACCATTACCCGCCGCAAGAATAGTGCCAGTCCCGGAAAAATCGACTCCTTGATCAATTCGCTGATCAGCCAGCGGACGGATCAAGTGAAACGGGTTAACATAATAATTCATGTCGCCGCCAGCGCCAAGACCACTGATGCAAGAACAAGAAAGAACAAGCCACCAATACCCGCGACAATTCTCACCCAGTTCGCGGGCTGAAATAGCCATGACACCCAGGTAATGATTTTGGAGAAATCAGTAACGAAACCGCCAAAAGCATTCGCGACATCCGCGACACCAGTAGCCGTGCCGCTAAAGCCACTGACAACACTACCGATCCAGTTGAAACCGGGAAGAGAGTCAATGCCCGCGATAATCGGAGTCAGGCCGCCTGGTGATCCGCTAGCGATGCCAGACGGCAAATTTCCCGCGCCTTTCCCAATATGAGGCAGTACCTGCTGGCCTATCGACAACCGCACGTCAGACAGCGCTCTCGCTGGTCTCTCGAAATTGCGAGAATAAAAATCCGCCGCTGCTGAAACTGTGTGCTGCTGATTCAACTGGCGTACCAGGCCCGCGCCCTGGTTATTGTTGTAATTAATGATCTGCTGCGCTTGCGCGATAAGATCATGCGCTACATTACCCGTAAACGCGGAATCAGGCAGCTTACCAGGCGGAGTCCACCCTATCAGCCCCCTGCCGCCGCTTCCCTGCGCCTCAGGATTGCCTGACGACTCGCCCGCGATGCAGGCGGCGACACCCGCCGCAGCAACGGCGGAATAACCATGCTGATGCAGGTAATCAGCGACAGTCACCAGGTTGCCCAGCTCAGACAAGTTAGCTGGCCTTGGTCTGCCGTCGCTGGCTGAAAAGCTTCAAGGCGCGTTCGCCCGTTTCCTGACCGCTTGCCGGGTCAGCGGTTTTCTTATCACTCTTCACCAAGGTTTTCGGCTCAGGAGTTTTCGGAAGATCTCCGAGATCAATACCAAATGTTTTCTGTACCCAGGACTTGCCTTTACGATACGGCAGTCTCGCGCCAGACCCGTCCGACGAGTAGATTTCAATTTCAAAATCCTCATCATCCTCGGGTTCGTTCGCGAGACGGTTAAGCTCTTCAAGTTGCGCTTGCTGCTCTGGCGTAAGTGCCATTTATTTACCCTTCTCTTTCCCGGTAACATAACGATCGCGCTTTCCTCTTTTACGAACAATGGCAATAGTAAACGTTTTACCGCCTCTCTTTATCGTTCTGTAATGAACAGTACCATCCCGGAGTCCTGCGCGCGCGCGTGGCATGATGATAGTATACCAGTAAGATCGCATGTCAGGGAAGGATGCCCATGCCTCACGATACTCTCGGTCCCCCGTGTCATTGCGGTTGCGGTGAGGGACTGCCATACGGCTCTACCCGCAAATTCAAGCGCGGGCACGCCAAACGATTCAATAATCAGCTAGCTGACGCTTACCTGGCTCAGTTTCCGCAAACAGACCCCACGCGCGGCATCAATCTCGCGCTCCCTCCCGATCAGCAAGATGGCAATGTAAACACTCCATATACACCAGACCCCCTCGCGCAAGCGCGCGCATATGAAGAACTGGCAAGCCAGATTACAGATGATCCGCCAGCGGATCATCCCGATTCAGAATCCGAAAGCACCCCCGCTTTCGAAGTGTCGAAAAATGTCGTAAAAGACATTGAAGGGAAGGTCACTTTCCTTCTCGGAATGTCTTCAGCTATGCTTGCCTCGGCTGACCCTATCTGCGTTACGGTATTCCAGCGAAACATCCCTGATATCTCCAAAGCGATCGTGCCACTTATCTGCCAGTCTCCCGACATGGTAACTTTCTTCACCAAAAAGGGCGGCTTCTTGCTATGGATCAATCTAGGCGCTGCGTGCTGGCCGGTAATCCAAACAATAATCGCGCACCATCTTACCAAGAAACTAGAAATCGATCCCGCTACCGGGAGGATTCAAGAAAGAGACGTGAATCAATACCGTGCCTGAACAGCTAATTGATGTTTCCCAGATCCCCAAGATCCCATGGTCTGAGCTAGGGCCGGAATTCGTGCAGATATGGGGGAGAGCGGACCCGGCAGATCCTCAGCCTGAGCACATGGAAGTCATCGGAATGAACGGGTCAGGCAAGAGTTATTTCGTTTACAAGGTCATGCAAGAACGAATGATCGTTCGTAATACGCCAGAAATCGCAGTAGTGACCAAACCTGACGACAAAACCGTGTTCAAACTTGGCTGGCCAATCGGAGATTCATGGGATTTCGTCAGGAAAAACCGGCAATGCATTTACTGGCCGCGAACTAATAAACTAGGAAAAGCCAGGAAAGCATACCACAACACTAAGATTCTAGAATTGCTCGACCGTCTCTGGCATCCTAATTCCAATACAGTCGTCTCTTTCGATGAAATCGCTTACCTTGAATCCCTCTCGCCCGACCTCAGAGACACTATCCAGATGTACTGGCGCGAAGCGAGATCCCAGGGAATATCCATCGTGGCCACCAAGCAGAGACCGCAAGGCACTGACCGGCACATGCATTCTGAAACCCACTGGACAGTATGCTTCGTCCCAGCCGACTACAGCGATCGCGAGCGCTTCGCGGAACTGCTCGGCAGGAAACAAGACTGGATGCCTGTTTTCGATGTCATGGATCACATGAACCACGAGTTCGTAATCCGGCATACACGGACAGGAGATACTTTCATCTCATGGGTAGACCAACCTCTCACTCCTGTCAAACCCCGTAAAGCAGACGGTATACAAGGTATATACGGGAAAAACCACTAAACCAGCCATGTGGAACCCTACAAACTCGCACCTGCATTTGTTGTAGGATTCCACATGGTCAAACGACCAAGAGTTCTGGTAAGCTGATCGTAGATCAAAACTTCACAGCAAACGGGAAGCACGTGAAGCCCCGGATCACATGAAAATTCAGAACTCCATAGCGCAGGCCAACCGGCACCCGGTTAGCGTCCAAGGTATCCCGTCGCATAGGTTCCGCCTAAGATGCCGTGATTCGAGAGGGTTGTAAGTCCTGATAGCCTCTTGCGAGGCTATGAGCGCCGGGGAGATTGCTACAGCGAAAACCCTCCACATCTGACTGTAGACCCTTCCCGGCGCTCTTAGCCTCGCAGGCTGAGAGTCGCCGGATTCGCCGCCGGGCCGGGGAACTGAGACAACCAGCTTCACCAGTTTAATCCCCGGTCCGGTCGCCAGCCCTGCGACTAAACCGCCGCAAATTCAGGAGAAAGTAAGTGACCTGTCATGGAGCCACGTTACTGCACCTGCGGATGCACGCAAACCACGCATGTCAAAGGAGCGCAGCACTGTACCAACGACTGCGAATGCACCACATTCGTGCCGCAACCACCGGGAAGCTGGGAGGAATACGCAGAACATAGCCTGACACACGACGATTACCAAGCACTCGCAGAAACAAGGAGAAACAAATGGATATGATAGAGGAAATCGAAAAAATCGCGATATTTGTCCTGAGCCACATCGATAACACTAAGTCCTCCCATCCCGTAATCACCTTTCCCGGTAAAACCCAGCGTCAAAAAATGCTCGATGCACTATCCCCCGCTCAAATTAACTACCTGGTCAGCCAACTCGAAGACGACCAAAAATGGGTAGTATACATGGCAGCCGGGCCGGATTTTCCAGAAAAACTCACTAGCGATATGTGTTACGCGCTCTCCGGACTCGCCGCCGCTTTCGATGGCATGCTACGCCATAACTGGGGCGGTTACGATCTCGTAGGCATCCCACCCGAAAGTACCCTAATCATGTTGGGCATCCAAAAAATACTCGAACAAGTATATTACACACTGAAGGAGAACGCGCCATGATAACTAACGCCACAACACCACCAAGCCTGTCCTTCGACAATCTCACCCGCACTCATACCGAACTGAGCGAAGCCGCGCACCACATACATATGGCTTGGCTTATCGAACGCAACGCCACTGGTAACACCAACAACGAATACGCAACCATAAACCATATGATTCTGAAGCACGCTAACTTCATATATGAAGCGCTTCAGAACCATCCCGACAACATCTAACCATGAGACTCACCAGGTCCCGCATCTGGCAACAGGCGCGGGACCTGGCGGTCACGCGAGTGCTGGATAGCTAACCGGCTGCTAGTTTTTCTGTGTAACTGATACGGCTATCCAGCACTCACTTGACCGCTAAACCACACCAGAAAGGGCAACTCGCATGATACCACGAACAGACATCTGCCTGGTAAGCGCAGCCGCGCTTACCTTCACACTCGAACAATGGCCACAATTTGTCATAGACTACCAGCTAACCGATAAAGAATCAGAACAAATGAAAACATTCATA
>DAHUYB010000091.1 GCA_027315405.1 Gammaproteobacteria bacterium
AGGCTTCGGTGTGCTCACCGAGATTGATGTGCAGGCGACGCTCAAAAAAAAGCTGGGCGTGGCGTGGCGCCCGTACCTCATCCTCGGCGCCTGCAATCCACCGCTCGCCCACCGTGCGTTGCAAGCCGACCCGGATATCGGCCTGCTGTTGCCCTGCAACGTGGTGGTACGCGAGGAAGCGGATGGCGGCATCACGGTATCCTTCATGGACCCCAAGGCGGTGCTGGGACTGGTGGATAAACCGAAGATTCAGGAGTTGGCTGGCGAGGTGCGCGCGCGGCTGGAAAGAGTGCGCGCGCGACTGACATAAGCGCGCACTCGCATCCGGCACGCAGCGGCAACAGCGCTGCCGTTGTCAGGTTGCTGAAAAACAAGTTCCCCAGCGACCAGACATGACAAGTGCTTGCACCATATAACACCGCTGTGACTGCTTAATAAGGAGAACGACCATGGCTCATATCGTTGTACTCGGTGCGGGTATCGGCGATCTTCCCGTCGCTTACGACTTGCGCAAGGCCCTCGGCATACTGAGGCTTGCGGGTTAAAACGTGTCAATCCGCTGGGACCAGCGCTACAGCGAACCGGGCTACGCTTACGGTACCAAGCCCAATGCCTTCTTGGTCGAGGTCGCAGCGCGGCTGCCGCGTGGCCGCGTACTGTCGCTCGCCGAAGGCGAGGGTCGCAACGGGGTGTTCCTGGCCGAGCGGGGATTCGATGTCACGGCTGTGGACAGTTCGGCGGTGGGTCTCGCCAAGGCACGGGCACTCGCCGCCAAACGCGGTGTGCATCTCGCCACCGTGCAGGCGGATCTCGCCGGCTACACCATCGCACCTCACTCCTGGGAAGTCGTTGTCTCCATTTTCTGCCATCTGCCGCCGCCGGTGCGCGCACGTCTCTACCGTGAAGCCGTGGCGGGACTCACGCCCGGCGGGGCCCTGGTGCTGGAAGCCTATACGCTGCGACAACTGGAATTGGGAACAGGTGGACCGAAAGAACCCGCTCTGCTCGTAAACCTCGCTGCGCTCAAGGCAGAACTCGCGGGGCTGCGCTTCGAGATTGCGCACGAGACGGAACGCGAGGTACACGAAGGTCGTTTGCATACGGGTCGCGGCGCAGTGGTGCAGGTGCTTGCCTTCTGCTGAAAGCAATCTGCGGCATCTCTAATGACACCGTGCGCGGCACCTGTCATCAGGTTAGCTCTCGGGGCTCTCAACCAAATTTTTCCAACAAGTTCACCAGATCGTCGGCGTGTTCCTCTTCCATGGTGAGAATGCCTTCCATCATGCTGCGGGTGGTGGGGTCTTTCATGCCGAGCCAGCCGATGATCTCGCGATAGCTGTCGATGGCGATGCGTTCCGCCACCAGATCCTCCTTGATCATGTCGGTCACATCCTTGCCTTCCTTGTATTCGGAGTGCGCACGCGTGGCCAGGCCTTCGGGGTTGAAATCCGGCTCGCCGCCCAGTTGCGTGATGCGCTGCGCCACCTGGTCGGCGTGGCCCTGCTCCTCGCCGGCATGCTGCAGGAATTCCTGGGCGGCGTTTTGCGCGTCTATGCCGCTCGCCATGTAGTAATGCCGCTTGTAGCGCAGCACGCATACGATCTCGGTGGCGAGCACGGTGTTGAGAATCTTCAGCACCGCCTCGCGATCAGCCTGGTAACCTTCGGTCACCGCGCCTTGGTTCATGTTTCGGCGAGCACGTTCGCGCAGCACTTTGATGTCGGTAAGAAACGGTTTGTCACTCATGGGCACTCTCCTTTTTTAATCCTGATTTAGCCGGTGCGGGGAACGCCGGTAGCCTGCCTCTGCGCGTACATTTCTCATCATGCTAGCACTCACAAGCGGTGGCGGCACCTGTCCCCTAAATCTCCGCCTATGGCCTCAGAATCTATTCAGGGGGATCCTTAAATAACTCACATTATTGGCTTCGGGTGAGGGTGAAACACCCGCACGAATGTTGATCTGAATTGCGGGCAGCAGCAGTGCCGGCACGCTCAGGGTTTTATCGCGGCCGGTGCGCAGTTTGATGAATTCCTCGCGGGATACGCCGTCATGCACATGGATATTGGCGTGCTTCTGATCCGCTACCGTGGTCTGGTTAGCGTATTCACGCCCATTGGGAGGGTAGTCGTGGCACAGGTACAGATGCGTGTTTTCCGACAATGACAGAATTTTTCGGATGGAATCGTAGAGCCGGCCGGCATCGCCGCCGGGAAAGTCACAGCGGGCAGTGCCGGAATCCGGCATAAACAGGGTATCGCCCACGAATGCCGCGTCGCCGATCACGTAGGTGAGGCTGTCGCTGGTGTGCCCGGGAGTGGTCATGACGCGGGCTTCCAGATCGCCGATGTGGAAGGTCTCGCCGTCTTTGAACAGATGGCCGAACTGGCTACCGTCGCTGGGCACCTGGGATTCAACATTGAACAGCCGTGCAAATATGGCCTGCACCTGGCGGATACCTTCGCCAATGGCGATCGTGCCACCGAGTTCCTTCTGCAGGTATTGCGCAGCACTCACATGATCCGCATGGGCGTGGGTTTCCAGAATCCAATCCAGCGTGAGATTGCGGGCGCGCAGAAAATCCACAATCGCCTGCGCTGAAACGATACCGATGCGTCCGGCGGCGGCATCATAATCCATCACTGGATCAATGACCGCGGCGCGATGAGTGATTGAATCGGCTACCACATAGGAAAAGGTGGACGACAGCTTGTGGAGAAAAGCGGTGATTTGCGCTGGCACGGCGTACCCCGGGGCAGATTCTGTCGGTCTATTCTACAGGGCACCGCCGAGGATCAGGGAGCTGAATAAAGTCAGAGCTCTCTTGCGTCTCCGGTCCCCTGTAGGGCGGCAATCCTTTGCCGACATGCAATTACCGCCGGCTATTGTTGGCAAGGGCATCCTAGCGTCATTTATGGGTTACATCCGTGACCCGCTCTCGCTGGCCGTCCATAACCCGCATGTGGACTGGGGTATCATTGGGTTGTTGATACGGGTGGGCGCACTGGACAGTTTTGCGAGTCATCAGCTCGCCGGTCGCCTGCCGCACAGCATGCTCAGACAGCTGTTCGGGGTATCCCTGGCGCTGATGGGCATCTACATCGTCTGGCACACTCTGCTCCGCGTGTTTAATCAATCAAGGGAGTACAAACATGGCTAGTGCCGCTGAACTGGTCTCTGAGGCCAAAAGCAGAATCCGCGAGGTCACGCCGCAGGACGTGGCCAGAGCCCGTGACAAGTGGATCATCATCGACGTACGCGAACCGGAGGAATATGCCGCCGGTCACATACCCGAGGTCCCGAACATCCCGTGCGGCCTCATTAAATTCAAGCTGGACAACCATCCGTTACTGAGCGACCGCGACATGCCGCTGGTATTGCACTGCAAGGGTGGCGGACGTTCGGCACTCGCGGCCGTGGCACTGCAGGAACTCGGTTTCACGAATGTCGTCAACATGGCCGGTGGTTTCGGCGCCTGGCAATCCGCGGGGCTGCCGGTTAGCAAGCCCTGAGCGGCAATATGCACGATCACAACCATCCGCCGCATGCCGTAGCGCGACGTGGACGGCCATTTGTTTATGCCTTGCTGCTGACGCTGGGATTCGCCGTGGTGGAGGCCGTCGCCGGCGGCTGGGCGGATTCTCTCGCGCTGCTCGGCGACGCCGGCCACATGGCTACCGACGGCATCGCTCTCGCCATCGCCGCGCTGGCCGCCTGGATCGCACTCAAACCAGCTTCTACTCGCCACAGCTACGGTTTCGGCCGCACGGAAGTGATGGCAGCGTTGCTGAATACGCTGTTCATGCTGGTGATCGTGACAGCCATCGTGGTGGAGGCGGTAGTGCGCTTCCGGCACCCGCCTGCAGTACACGCGCCGGTGGTGATCCTGATCGGCGCATTCGGTCTCATCATCAATGTCGTTGTCTACAAAATACTCCAACACGGCGACAATAATTCTCTCAATGTGCGCGCCGCGCTGTTGCATGTGCTGGGCGATATGCTGGGCTCGGTGGCGGCACTGATTACCGGCGTGGTGATTTATTTCACCGGCTGGCTGCCCATTGACCCGCTGCTATCGCTGTTTATCGCGGTGCTGATTCTCATTTCCAGCCTGCGGCTGCTGCGGGACGCGAGTCAGGTCTTGCTGGAAGGCGTGCCGCGCGGACTGGACCTTGGCATGATCGGCCGCAGCATGGCGGGCGTTGACGGAGTGCATTCCGTGCATGACTTGCATATCTGGTCGCTGTCCTCCAATGAGATTTCCCTGTCGGCGCATATCGTCATTGATGACATGGACGCCTGGCAGCCGATTCTGTACCGTCTGCGGGAACACCTGCAACGCGATTACGGCATCGGACATGCCACTCTGCAGCCGGAGCCGGCGGTGCTGGCGCGCATCCCCCTGGAAAGCCTGGGCCGGCGAGCTTGAGCGCGTCCTCCCGGAAGTCGCGACTTTTTGACTTAATCCCGGCTTGTCAGGCCCAGGCCCTGGTATAGAATGTTGCCGTCTCTGCCCCGGCAGAGAGGCTGTAGGCATATCCAACTTTGACAAGGAGTACGTCATGAAGAAGTCAATGATTCCATTATTTATCGCCCTGACGGCGAGCGCGCTCGCGTTCGCCTCGAGTGCTTCCGCCGCGGAAGGCAAAAGCATGACTGCGCAGCAGCAGAAGTTCGCCAACTGTGCCCATGAATCCAAAGGCATGAAAGGCGCAGAACACAAGAAGTTCATGAGCGATTGCCTCGCCGGCAAGACTCACGAAATGCAAGCCGGCGCGGCCTACGAAAGCATGGCGGCAAGCAGCGCCATGAAGCCCGAGAAATCCAAAACACACGCAGCCACGAGCAAGATGATAACGTCACGGGAAAAGATGAAAACTTGCAGCGCCGAAGCCAAAAACAAGAAACTCATGGGCAGCGAGCGCAAAGCCTTCATGAGCGAGTGTCTGAAGGGCGGCGGCAAGTAATTCCGTTGTGTCCCTGAATCAGGGCGCGGTTCCCGGGGACCGCGCCCTGATCATTTCTAGGCGCGTCTGACAAAATAAAAACTTGCCTCCTGCATCCCCTCTCCCCTGGAGGAAGAGGGTTAGGGACGTCAGGGTATTTTGTTAGATGCTCTGAATACAGCTGCCGGTTGATAAGGCGCGCTACTTTAATGCATGGCCCGCACGAATGTGCAAAGGCCAATGCACGGTCTTGAGTGCATGCGACGGTGTCCAGATGTGCCGCAATTCGGCGGCCAATGCCTGCACGGGATCGCGCCCCAGGACCTTGAGATATTTCTGCACCGCCGACCAGGTGCGCAGGTAAGCCAGGAATTGGTTCAGCGTCCAGCATTGTTGCATGTGCAATGCCGGCGGCGCCACTTCCGCGAATGGAAACTCAATGCTGCGATAACCCTCGTCAATCAGCACCCGCTCCGGCGGCCAATAAGGGCCGGTCTCGCCGGCATAGAAAGCTTGTACGCATTCATCTATGACCGGTTCGATGTGACATAGGCCATAGCACCAGACGGCGACGGCCCCGCCCGATTTTAGAGCTTTTTTGACCTGTTGATAGAACTTCGGCCGGTCGAACCAATGCAGCGCCTGGGCCACGGTAACCAGATCCACGCAATGCGGTTCCAGTCCCGGGGATTCAGCCGGCGCCACACGGTAGTGCACGCGTGGGTGCGGGAAGGCACTTTCAATCTGTTGCTTGCTGGGATCAGTGGCAATCACCTGCCGGTAATACGAAGCCAAGCCCAGTGCCGCCTGACCGTTGCCGGCACCGCAATCCCAGGCGTTATCGTGGCTGGCTGTCAGCGTCGCCAGCCAGGCAAACAGCTCATCCGGATAATGCGGCCGCGCGGCCGCATAGGCCGTCGCATGCGCGGAGAAATGGTCCTTAAACTCCAATCCAGTCATGCCTGACGATACAGTTCAATTGCAAACATGATCCACATGGCGAGCAGGAGAAAACTGCTCAGGGCATAAACAAAAAAGCGGTGCATGATCTTATTGTAGGTGACATGGATCAGGGAATGCACTATCCGCAGCGCCACGTAGATCCAGGCCAGCACCAGCGGTGCTTCCGATACGTTATGTGTCATATATAACGCGAGACACAGCACGTAAAACAGCACCGGCATCTCGAACAGATTGCGAAAATTGCGGCCCGGCAGGCGCACATCGGCCGGCACTTCGGCTGATTCGCCGACCTTGTACTCGCCGCGCTTGAGGCGCCCGGCGAATCCCGCGCTCCAGCGCTTGTAGGCCATGAACAGCATGATTGCGAAGCTCCAGGCCACCAATGCCATGAGCGGCGCAAATATCAATACTGGTTTCATACGGTTCCCCTTTATGCGACTAATGAAGCGTGGTTCCGGCGCCGGATTTATGTGCAGCGGTTCGTTGCGTTGCCTTCAGCAGCACCCAAGCCCAGATACAGAGTATCCCACTCATGATAATAATGAGCGTTACACCGAGCGTAAACCATCTGTCCGTCGTCAGCGTCTGCCAATGAAACAGCAGTTCAAAAACATGCCCTACGGCGATGAGGCCGAAGATTGTGCCGGTGATGATCAGATACGTTTTCATAGCCTCTCTCCAAATATACTGGTCATTGCTTGCACTCTTTGGCGATGCGCAGCATGGCTTTCAGTGACAGCTCGACATCATCGTCCGTGGTCGCCCAGGAGCACACACTGATGCGCATGGCGGTCCGGCCCTGCCACACTGTGCCGCCGCACCAACAAGTTCCGTCTTTCTGGATGGCCGCGATCACGCGGTTGGTCATGGCCAGATCGCCGAAGGATACCAGCACCTGGTTGAGAACCACCTGGTTGAGTACTTCATAACCGGCGGCTTGCAAACCTTCCGCGAAGCGCCGCGCCTGGCGGCAGTTACGCGCAATCATCTCACTGACGCCCGTTCGACCCAACGAGTGCAATGCAGCCCACACTTCCACGCCCCGCGCACGCCGTGATAATTCAGGCACGAAGTCCGAAGGACCACGAAACGGGCTGTCGGTGGGCAGATACTCGGCAGTGATGGCCATGGCCGCGCGCAAGGCATCCGCATCCCGCACCAATGCAATCCCGCTGTCGTAGGGAACATTCAGCCATTTGTGGAAATCCGTGGCCCAGGAATCGGCCTTGTCCATTCCCCGGGTAACCTCAGCCATGGAGGGCACGGCCCTGGCCCAAAGACCAAAGGCGCCATCTACATGTACCCATGCGTTACTGCGATGCGCCAAGTCGCAAATTTCAGAAATCGGATCGAAGGCGCCGGTGTTCACATTGCCTGCCTGGGTACACACGATCGTGGGCCCCGATAGCGGCGGCAGTGCACCGGCGCGCATGCGCCCCTGGGAGTCCACGGGTATTTTGATGGCCCGGTTACGACCCAGGCCCAGAAGTCCCAGGGATTTCGTCAGCGTCGGATGGGCTTCGGCGCCGGCAATCACCGTGATGGGCGGCGCGCCGACCAACCCGTCGGCCTCCACATTCCAACCGGCGTTTTTGAGTACCGTATGGCGGGCAGCCGCCAGGGCGCTGAAATTCGCGACGGTGGCGCCGGTGACAAAACCGCCGCCGCTTTCGCGCGGCAGATGGAGCAGATCGAGCAACCAGCCCAGGGCGATTTGTTCGAGATAAGCCGTAGCGGGCGTGATGTTGTAATAGCCGGTGTTCTGATCCCAGGCGCCCGCCAGCCAATTGGCGGCCAGGGTCACGGGCAGCGAGCCGCCGATCACGAAACCGAAAAAGCGCCGTCCGCTGATACCCATGGTGGCAGGGGAACAGACTTCGTCCAGTACCTTCAACGCGGTTTCAGGTTTGTTCGGTTTTTCGGGTAACGGTTGGTCGAGCACAGAAAGTTTCGCCACCGCGTTCGGCAGTGGAGCCACGGGCCTGGAATCCAGAGTTTCGAGATATGAGATGGCGCGCTGAGCGGCGTCTTCCAAAACCTTTCTCATTCGGCTCTCCTTGATGACTGGGAATATGTGGAGGCGGCACGGAGGATAGAAAATATCGTACCCCACACCAAGGCCACGAATAACAGCACTAGAGTACCGAAGTTCACCGCCTTCTCCTTAAGAAGCCGGTGGTGATTGTACAGTATGGGGTAGCAGCGAGCAGTCCGGGCACGAACCGCGGTCTTTTATGTATTCCGGAATCTCACGCGGAGTTCACCGGCGCGCCGCCTTCGCACGCCCAATGAGCGAGGTGTTATGCCGGCATGCTCAGCCACTTCGATAAGAGTACTGAGCGCGTCATTCACAGCGCGCTCCGATGGAAATGCGGCCGCAACTTCCGGTTGCAGCAGCACAAGATTAGTGCCCGCGCGGTATGCCTTTAGATGCTTTCCTCGAATGCCCTTACCGAGATTTTCACGTCGATACTCAGGGCGAAGTTCATCACGTTTAACCTTCTTCATAGATTCTCCTCTCACGTTTTGTCATTAGTAGTTATACGCTGATACATCAGGCTAAATCAAAATTATCAAAGGCGCCCACGTTAGTGCAATTGAGATGGCCAAACCCGCAATAACCCGGCTCGCATAGTTGCGTCCGCCTGCAGCGATCGCAAAGACCGCCTTGGTGACCGTGTTACTGGTCAACCCCAGCAAAATCGGAATCACGGCGGCATCGACACTGACTTTCTGCAGGGTAACCAGCTCGGATACGGCGAAGGCTGAGGCATGCCCATCCAGGAAGCCTGAAACAAATGATATTAAAGCAAGTCCTTTAACACCGAGCTTTGATTGCACCACAGCTCCGAGCACCAGAACTATGGTCAACAGGATGCCGACCAGCAGGGCATTTCCCAACGTGGTGAGCAGGCGGCTCTCTTTTATGTGAGCCAGAGCTTGATTCTCCCGGGTTTTGAGCGCGACCAACGTAAATGCAGCCGCTGCGCCTCCTCCGCATAGCAGGGGCAGGCCTATCTTGGTCAAGACCACGCCGTTGGTGAGCCAAAGGATAAACGCCAGCTGAATATAGGTCGCCACAGTCGACAAGATGGCGGCAATCGATGCCCCCCACACTGCAGTCGATTCACGCCTGACTAAAGCGCCCATGGCAGCAATGGTGGCGGTACTGGATGCGAAGCCTCCAAAGAACCCCGTCATGAGCAACCCGCTATGGCCGCCAAAAGCCTTTACCGACAGGCGCCCGGCAAGTGACACCATGAGTATCGCGAGCAATAGTCTCGTAATATCGTGGAGATTGATTGCTCCATATGGACCCAAGTCGACGTCAGGTATCAGGGGCACTATAAAGAAATAAGAACTTATGAAAAAAACGAATAAAAGTAATTCGGACCAATTGAACTTTCTAAGTTTAGCGTTCGCGCTATCCATCTCTATCGCAGTTTGTAAATAGTGGGTGTGTAATGTAACAAGATTGTGCCACGGCGAGCTGTGCACTATTTGCTTTTGGCCAAAAGCAGTCCTTAAAAACTGACTCGCGTGATCAGCCCTTATTTTCCGTCTAATACTTCAATGACCGACCACATTGTATTCCAGTTGCGGGTGGTGACCGGCACGCCCAGCAGCCTGTCGAGCATGCCCAGATAACCGATCACCTGCATGTGCCGCCGGTAGACGCCGAATGCGAAGCGGTTCTCCGCCGCCAGGATTTTCAGCAACCACGCGCCCTTCTCGGGCAACCGAATGGGGAGAGTGGGAATGGTACGGGGACGCCGGCGCATAATGCTCACAAAGCGAGTTACGTCGGACCCTTTCGGCGCCGTGCGGAACGGATCACGCGCTTCCAGTGAAAGAAGTTCGCGGCCCTGGCAGATCATGACATGAGTGTCGAAAGGCAGCCTGCGGGCCAGTTCGGCTCGAAGTTTCATCTGGGTAATCGGGCGGCGAATCACGAAGGTGCCGGCGGCGCCGATGTTGACCACGTCGTAACGCGCCAGTTGCTGGGCGAGCACGCTGGGCCGAAAGGCCCTGTGTCCGCCGACGTTGACGCCTCTGAGGAACGCTACCAGCGCCACGTTCTCACTCCCTTCAACCTTGGGGCCATCCGGCTAGGAATGCGCGCTGCCCGATGCGAGCATCAGCGTTCGGGCTTTTTCGCGCAAGCTCTCGGCCGGGAGCTTGCCTTCGGCCATCGCCGCCACCAGCGCCTCGTTGTCGCGGGCGCGCAGGATGCGCCAGGCGGCGCCGACCGACCGGGCAACTTCGGTGAGCGTCTGCTTCTCGTAGGAAGCATAGTGCTCGCCCGGGCGATTCCTGCAGACGATGACGCCGCGCAGCGTGCCGAGCACCGTCATGGGAAACGCACAGCCGTCTTCGCCCAGGGCGCCCGGAAAGTCCGCGAGATCGGCGGCCTCGTCGTCCGCCTTGAGCGCCACCAGCACCGGGTCGTCTTTATCGAGCGCATCCGGGAAGCCGTCACCGCTCTGGTTGATGCACCGATAAACTCCGTCTGCCTCAGCCGCATAGATGACGACGGCGGGCGCGCCGATGTGTCTCTGGATTGCTCGCACGCTCGCATCCAGCAGCGTGGACGTGGTCTCGATATGCCCGGTGTGGCCGGCGAAGGTCTTGAGCGCCTTCTCGGCCAGATATCTTTTGCGGAAGAACAGCTGCTCCACCACCTTGTCCACGAAGCTGCGCACGCGCCCAAGCACGATGCCGAGCGCCAACGGCACCAGCACCTGGATCGCCAAGCTGGTGCCCGGCGTCAAGGTTGCGTGCAGCGCCAGACTATTGACCGCGGCGATGATGCCGACCACCAGCGTTGTGACCACGCCATAGACCAGCGCCCGGTCGATGACCACCGAAATATCCACCACCCGCAGCCGCAGCACGGCATACAGAAAGCCGAGCAGCGCTACCGCTTGCAAGAACGTGCTCAGCAGGCCGGATACCGCGCCGCCGAAAAGCGGCGAGTTCTGCAGAAAGATATTCGCCGTCCAGGCCAGGCCGCTCGCCAGCATCCATCGCAGCCGCAGCCGCTCCGCCGCGGCGGCCGGACGATAACCAACGAACAACATAACGATCGGCACCAGATAGCTCGCCGTCAGGATCAGCCCGTATTCCGGCGTCTGGAATTCCGTTGAACCCGTCGCCATGCGCACGACCACCGCGCCAAGCGCCTGCAGCGCTCCGAACGCCAGGAGAATGACGAAAACTGCGCGGAATCCAGTACGCTGGGCAGCGTTCAAAGCCGGCCCCAATCTGGCCTCAATCATGATGTAAAAGCCGACGCGAGCGATGAGAAAACACACCGGAGCCAGGTACAGAGCTATCAGCGCCGCCCACCCCGCCAGGGGCATGCCGATGATCCCGACCGAGAGTAGGAAGGTGATCGCCCAAAGCGCCATGCCGAAAGCCGCGCGGTCGCGGCCACGCCACAGCAACAACAGCGCGATCGCGCCGAACAACAGGTTTGCTCCCAGCCCCGGCCACTGGAACCAGGCGAGGTTGGGTTGGCCGGGCGTCTGCAAGCCACGGAATGACACAACCTTCGCCGACATTATTTGAGTTGTATGCCCGCGCTCCACCGGAACATTGATCTCATACATCAGCGGGAGATTGGGGATCATGGTGTCGACACGGGTGAAGAAATCCATTTTTCGGAAATCGATCCGGTCGCCGTCCTGGCCACCGGGAGGCATCGGCATACCGGAACGTGCATGCAGCGCGATTGTGTAGTTGTCGATCTGCTGGGCCGTGACCGGGAAGCCGCGCGGATTGAAGTTGGTGTAAGCGAAACTGGCGGCAGCCGCGACAATCGCCACGGACAGGATCACACGAAAACCATTACCGATGCGCATGTGGGATCACCCCTTCGGGCCATCTTTCTTTCATGTCTAAGAGCATACCGAAATGCGGCAAAGCCTGTCAGTTCCCGGCCTTCTGGTTTACGTGCGCCTCTGTACTCTTTGTTTCTATTTACTCGCCGGGGCACTGCGCTTGCGCAGATAGACATGCATGGCGCGCTCGCCCGCCACGTGCTTGACGCATTCATAGCCCA
This sequence comes from Gammaproteobacteria bacterium, assembly GCA_027315405.1. GTDB lineage: Bacteria > Pseudomonadota > Gammaproteobacteria > Natronospirales > REEB76 > REEB76. The sequence goes on from DAHUYB010000091.1 coordinate 11,974, forward strand.
GCGCATGCATATCAATGCCGTTCCAGAGATGCTCGCCGGAGCCCATAAGTACCGGACGAATGACGAGATGCAGCTCGTCGATGAGGCCAGCGCGCAGATACTGACGGATGGTGGCCACGCCGCCACCGATGCGAATATCTCGCCCACCAGCGGCGGCTTTCGCCTGCTTCAATGCAGACTGAATGCCGTCGGTGACGAAATGGAACACCGTGCCGCCTTTCATCTGGATGGGTGCACGCGCATGATGCGTGAGTACATAGACAGGTGTGTGATACGGCGGCTCCTCGCCCCACCAGCCCTTCCAGCTCTCGTCCGGCCACGGGCCGCGGATAGGGCCAAACATATTGCGCCCGAGAATCCAGGCGCCGATGTTCTCGAAGCCTTTTTCCGCGATGCCGTTATCCACACCGGTCTCGCCGCCTTCACGGCCCTGCTTCTGGTTCCATACCTGAGTATGGAAGAACCAATCCATCAACTCGGGGCCTCTTACGCCGAGCGGATTTTGCAGATCCTGATTCGGCCCGGCACCGTAGCCGTCGATGGAAACCGCGAAGCTTAGAACACGGAGCTTAGACATTTCATTTCTCTGAGTTCTTCATAAGGAATTTCAAAGTAAACAACACTATACATACCTTCCTTAAAATACCCAATTTTCTATTTTCATCATCTCTTCAAGATCAATACATTTAATTTTGAATTTTTCACAAACATTAGGAATTTTTGCCGCATTTGGTTTTATTTTCTCTTCAGTAACAACAAAACAATTCTTAATTGCCGCTAGAGCTACAACAAATGGATCAGCAACAGGTCGCCCTTTTAGAATGTTTTCTCGTGATATCAATTGATGAAAATGAGGAATAGAAAATATTTTGTTAATAAACTTAGTCTCATCTGCCGACGGAATTAAAAATATATTCTTATTTTCATTTACCCAATCATTAATAATGCTGCTTGAACTATATTGTGCTAACTCGTTTCTGACTTCTCTCGTAGAAATCAATTGCATATCTGCAACCAGCTTGGTTACGTTCCCCCACAATGTGGGAAATCGGCTTGGATAGTAATTACCCAATCGCATAAAACTATTTGTGTCAATCACATAAGTCATTCGAAGGAAGTTCTCCGAATAACTACGCTTTCTAAAGCAGGTAGATTTTTAGCCTTTACACCTACTATATCGGCTAATCGATCAATGGATATTTTTCCTTGATAATGATCCTTAAAAGCTAATTCCAAAAACCGATAACCCAAGTAAGCTGCTTTTGTAAGATAATAATCGCCTCCACCCTCTTGAGAACCCTTAGATTGTGCTGCTTCGACAGCCCATTTTTCTACTCGTTTGTTGTAGTCATCACTTGTAACTAAGTCTTTATCCAAAAATCGGCGAAGTATTACTTCTCTACTAACTCTATAAATTCGCGCTAATTCCTGAACAGACTCATCGCTCGTAGAACCACGAAGTTTCCTAAATGAAATAAGAAAATCTGCGTCAGGAACAAGCAATTCGGCAGCAAATTCATTGCATCTGTATTCGAGCTGCTGGGCATTCTTTGGCAAATTCCGAAAGTGTGCCTCACCGAACATACTGATTGAATCGGTGTCGAATTCAAGGTGAGCTAGCTCGTGAAAAAGACTAAAGATTTGCCGTTGTTTCGCTGTGGAATTGTTAAGAACGATAATTGGGAACATTTTGTCGTTAAGACAAAAACCTGATACCTCTTTTTGTTTAAAAGAGCGTTTGAAGATAAAAATCCCACTGTTCTCTATGGCATCCCGCCATGCGGAGAGCGCATCAGTGGTGCTCCTCCACCTTTTCTGCTGATCCAATGAAATGCCTAAGATTCGACGTGTGGCCACAGCAAGATCAGATATAGATAAATCCTTAATATTGCCGAGCATACTTAAAAGTGGATTACTGCTGGGATTTACTCCATCCGTTAATTCTCTTAATGCTGCTTGATAAGCTTGTGCTTCCCTTATAGCAAATAACGTATCCGGTAATAGTTGCTCTAAATCAACATCTGGCAATGTACGAAATGATTTTTTAGGATCCCTTTCTTCAGGAGGTATAGGTAGAAAAAAAATAGCAAGTGGTCGTTTATATAGAGAGTATGCTAATTTTTCTAATTGTGGATACGTTGGCGAGCTTGAGCCACCCTCCCATTGTTCGACTACGTCGGGAGTCTTACTAAGTGCGGTAGCTACATCGATAACAGAATATCCAGACCGTTCCCTAGCCCATTTCAGAACTGATGGTGTAATACCTGCTACTGGTTCGTTCATTGCATATTCCCGTACATTCTGTGTAATCTTCATGGAGCATAATCTGGTTATCTTTTCGCCACGATCACCATTACCTAGTATGTCCCTCCCTTCACCTGACTGACAAAAGTCTCAGCGGCATCGGTAATGGTCTTGCTAACGTGGGCGTATTGGCGTGAGAACGGCGGCCATTTGTCGCCCATACCAATGGCATCGGTGAGCATACCGACGATAGTATCAGCATGCCAGTCAGCGCCACGGCTATTGGCAAGCCACCAGATTGTCCTGAGCAGCGACAATCTGCCATTTTCCATTGCGTTTCAGCCAGGTATCCGTCCAGGCCAGGCAATGCTTCGCTTCGGTGCCGTCCTTTTTCTTGCTGACACTGCTCTCGTCACCATACGCGACCGCCACCGAATCCCCAAACAGCCGTATCTGTATCTGCTGGAGCTGGCAGTCCGTATCATCGCCTTCGCCGCCCCATGAGGTTGGTCTTCCGTAACGTTTGCCTTTTGGAGAAGTGCCCTGGAAATCTTCTGCAAACGCCGCTTTGAGGGCTTCTGGTACTGATGAGCAGGCGGTGTGAGCCCACATATCTTCCAATGCGGTGATGGCTTTGGCATCAGGGTCCGATGTTGATGCCCAGCGGCCCGCCTGATCCTGCGCCTGTGCAGCACACACCCCGAACAACAGGATCGCTGCAATCATATGCATTGATTTCTTCATTTTTAGTTTCCCATTATTTTCGATTCATGTAGGTTGCTTAAGATAGGCCGGCGCCTGTTCCTGATGCTCGAAATCACCATACCGGGTCGAAGCCGGGTAGTACTCGGCCTGCGATTGCACCTGCCCGGCCGCGGTTTCACCGGATACGCTGGCAATGAAGGCCAGCATGAGGTCCATGCCCGCCGAAATGCCGGCGGAAGTCCAGACGTTGCCGTCACGGACGTAGCGCTCCTCGACCACCTGCACGTTGCCCAGCGCCCGCAATCTTTCCAGTGAGCCCCAATGGGTCGTGGCCTTCTTTCCGGACAGCAACCCGGCTGCATGCAGAATGAAAGAGCCCGTGCATACGGACAGCACCGCTTGGCAATGCTGACCTTGGTTTGCGACGAAGTCGACTAAAATCCGGTTATTCACCTGCGTACGTGCGCCAATCCCTCCTGGAACCAGCAGATAATCCAGCTTCGGGCATTCCTCGAAGGAAACATGTGGATTCACCGACAAGCCCTTGGCGCAGGTGACGGCTGATTTTGTCTCACCGACGATCAGGCAGTTTTCCGGGCCATCGGCGACTTTGCTCCACAGGGTGAGCATTTCCCACGGACCCGCGAAATCCAATTCTTCGACTTGATTAAAAATCAGAATCCCGAAATTCATACGATCCTCCCGGTCAGCTGTCAGCTCACGACAGATATCTGTCGATGTCTAGCGCACCGTGGAATACACCCAAGATGTCGATATTGGATGATCGATGCAGGAGATAAGCGATCCGGTAATGCCCATAGAGCACGATTCTGATATCGCCG
>DAHUYB010000093.1 GCA_027315405.1 Gammaproteobacteria bacterium
CCTTGTCGGGCTGCCGGGAGCGGTGTAGTCTTACCCTGTCTTACTTGAGGGAACGGATATGGAAACCACCCGGCTTACCAGCAAAGGCCAGCTTGTCATTCCCAAGACAATCCGGGACCGTCTGCGCATGGCGGCAGGCACGGAATTCACCGTTACTGCCTCCGGTCAGCGGATCGTGCTCGAAGCGGTGCGTCGCAAAGGCCATCGGCTGAACGACTGGGCTGGCTTTAAGCATACCGTCAAAAAACTCAGCGATAAGGAAGCCTTTGCGCCGGTCGAATGGGATCGCAACACATGATTGCGTTCGATACCAGCCTGGTGGTGCGCATCGCTGTTGGCGATCATCCGAAGCAGAAAGCCGCGGCGCTCAAGCTGCTGGAAACCAACATCGTTCTGATCCCGAAAACCGTCATGCTGGAGACGGAATGGGTGCTGCGTTCCCGTTACGAGCTTGCACCACAGGATATTCTCGCGTTTCTGGCCTATCTGGCGGAGTCGGAAGGTGTGGTGCTGGAAGATGAAAGCAGTGTCCGAAAAGCATTGGACTACTACAGTCATGGTGCAGACTTCGCGGATGCCATGCACCTCGCCAGCGCCGGTGACGCGCCCCTGTATACCCTGGATCGAACCTTTTGCCGCAAGCCAATCCGGGCGGGAGCGGCCCCGACAGTGCATGTAGTGGGCTGACCACGCGGGAGCGGTGAATACGCATGGCGTTTAAGATTCGCGAGATATTCACCGCCCTGGACAAAGCCCGGGCGCGTTACGTGGTGGTGGGCGGTCTCGCGGTAATTCTGCACGGCTATGTCCGCGGTACGCATGACCTCGATCTGGTGATTGATCTGGAACCGGTCAATTGCGCAAAGGCCCTGAAAGCGCTTGAAACCATCGGTTTGCGTCCGCGCTTGCCGGTCTCCATGCAGGACTTCGCCGATCCGGAGAAGCGCCGGGACTGGCACGACAATCGCCACATGCAAGTCTTCCAGCTCTGGGACCCCAGGAACGAGCAGCGTTGCATAGACATTTTCGTCCATGAGCCGCTCAAGTTTGACGATCTCTGGCGGGATTCGATTATCAAGGACTATGATGGTGTGCCGATCAGGATCGCAGGCATTCCGCATTTGATTACGATGAAGAAGCAAGCGAACCGTCCCAGAGATCATGAGGACATCGCTAAACTCGAGGAAATCCAGAAAGCAGGCATGGGCTTGGGTCCTAAACCAAAATGACAAAAAAACAGCAGGATGATCTGCGCTGTACGTTCGAGGACGCCGAACGCAATAACTTATTGGCTGGCATGCGCATGAGTACGCGCGCCAAAATCGAGTTCTTCGAGGAGATGATTGATTTAGCCTGGCGTACCGGAGCCATCAAGCCGTTGCAGCAAGCAGGCAAACCGCCCGCGACCGCAACAACAGTTTCGTCTCGCTCATGGAAGCGGTGAAGTTCAATTCACTGGGGCAGATATCCCACGCCCTTTACGAGGTGGGCGGGGAATACCGAAGGAATATGTGAGCGGCATGTCCAGGCTTGCCGAACAGATCCAGCAGGCTGTGGCTGCCTTTAGCGGATGCAAGACGCCGCCCGCGCTGATCGGTGGTGTGGCGCTGGCGGCTCACCAAGTCGTGCGCGCCACCCGCGACGTGGATTTCCTGGTGGATGCCGCGGATGCGGATCACGTCCACAAGGCGCTCATCGGACTCGGATACCGTTGCGCGTATCGCAGTGAGGATGCCGCCAACTACCTGCGGGAAGATGAGAGCCTGGACCTGCTGTATGCGCACCGTCCTATGGCGCAACGTCTGTTGACCGAGGCCAAAGACCGGGATACCGCGCTGGGCCGGGTTCGGGTCATCAGCGTCGAAGGTCTCATCGGTTTCAAGCTGCAGGCGCTGACCAATAACCCGTCCCGCCTGCGGGACCGGGACGACATCCTTGCCCTGTTGCGCACGCACCGGGGCCGGCTCAATATGCAGGAAGTGCGCGGCTACTTCGCCCTGTTTGACCGCACGGAGATGCTGGATGAATACCTCGCCGAAATCACCGCTGAAAAAAACTGAGCGCGATCTTCAGCCGCTGGCCGGTGGCGAGGTGATGGCAACGTCATTGTCAGCCGGATCGGACCTCGCCGATTGGGTTGACCTGATGGAAATTGTCGAAGCGCTGTGTCCGAAATGGCCGGCGCGCACGCCCGAGAAATACACTGTTTTCAAACTCTAGCTGCCTGCTTGATTGGTGGGGTTCCCGTCATTCAGACATAGGCCGGAACCCGGTTTAAGAAGGGTGTAAATAACATCTAACCGGGGAGATTCAAATGGCACAACAGATCGTAGTTTCAGAAGACATGCTGGAAGCCTTGCAGGCCACACGCCCCTGGGTGAAATTTCTCGCGATCCTGGGGTTCGTGGTGATGGCGTTCATGATCATTGCGGGACTGTTCATGTTCGTGGGCTTTTCCTTTGTCCCCGTCCGACCCGGGCTGCCGCCGTTTCTTGGCCCCATCCTTGGGATCGTGTATCTCGTCATGGCGATCTTCTTTTATCTGATCCCTTGCCTGTATCTGCTCCGCTATGGCAATGCGATCACACGCATCCCGGCATCCGGGCAGACGGCACTCGAAGACGCGCTGAAGCAGCAGAAATCTTTCTGGAAGTACATGGGGATATTCGCCATCATAGTGATCGCGGTCTACGTACTTGTGATTGTCGGCGGAATAGCGTTTGCCATTATTTATGGGTCAATGCATCATCCATGATGCTTAGACAGTTTCAGTGCAGAAAAAGAGTAAAGAAAAGGGTAGCGACCCCTTTTTCGTCAATGCTCATCCATAAAGTATTAACCGTGTGTTAATCTCAAGCCCACAAATGGGCACAACATTGTTGCAATTTTTGGGCCCCACGCACATAGAAAGTTGTGGGTGTATGTATGTGATACCAACGTTGGCACTCAATTATGCTCGAACTAATTAAGATTAAGAATTTTAGATCAATCGAAGACGCTGAAATTAATTTGGCGCCTATAACGGTATTCTACGGTCCTACTGGTGCGGGTAAGTCAACGGTCCTCTATGCGCTTGCTGCTCTACGAAACTTTATTCTCAATCCCAATCAGAACGCAGATGGTTTTTTCAATTTAGGTTTCCAGGGTCTTGGTGGTTTTGAGCAGTGTGTCTTTAATCACGACGTAAATCGAAAGTTGTTAATTTCGGTCACATCAAGAAATGGAAAAGATCAAACCGTCAAATACAGCATGACACTTACTAAGAACAGCGTCGAACTGTCCCTAGAATCCGAGGCAGTCGAACTGGATAGCGGAAGTTTGGATCCTATATCGCTTAGAGCTGAAGTCTCAATTCCTTATCAGTTGAATCAATCCTTCTCTACTACAACAGGTTCTGGTGATTTAGGATTTACAATAAATTGGAATGGCATCACATGTAATGTCGTTCCGAATTCACCAACTCAGCAGACGCAAAAACGTACTGTCGAAATCGCAACATTTCTGAACCGTATCGTAGAAGAAATCAGAAATGTGGATATTGTCCCACATAAACGAGGTTTCTTTAAGGCCGCGTATACCACTGTGCCAATAACAAATATACCCACTTCGGATGATGAGGTGGCATCATTGATTATTAATGATCCACACATGCCGGCAAAGATAGCAATCGAATCTGATGCAATATTTAATAGAGACTTCCGAACCATTACTCCACCAGGCACCGCCACAGTCTATTTACAGACAACGGACAAGAAAGCTAAAACACCTGTTTATATTGTCAATGATGGTTTTGGTGTTAACCAGGTAATTTACATTCTTGCAAAGATATTCCGAAGTGGTTTCACAACGCTACTGATAGAGGAACCCGAGGTCCATTTGCACCCAACAGTTATTCGCAACTTAGCAATAAGATTATGCGAGATTATGCGGGATGAGCAGAAACAACTTATTTTTACGACCCACAGTGAGCAATTTTTAATTGCTCTTCTCGCGTGTGTAGTAAAGAATGAATTAAAAGCATCTGATTTGAAGTGTTATCAAGTAGAGAGAGAAAAAAAATCATCAAAATTCGAAGAGCAGCCTGTAGGGGAGAATGGTCAAATAGAAGGTGGCTTAGCGTCGTTTCTGAAGGCTGAAATGGAAGACTTGGATAGTTTCCTAAAGCCTGGCACATAGAATGGCTGACCTGATCCTGAATGAGTGGGTTTGGTCGAATTTGATTGACAATAGTACAGAGAGATTTAGGGACGAGACTTATAGCTTAATTCAGAAGATCTTCGTAGGACCCGACCGATTGATCATGGTCAGGCCAAGTCCATCATTCAAAAAGGCATATAACCTTTGTAAATATAATCAGATGCCCCAGAGGGGATTTGCAAAATACATCGTTCTGAATTTTTTATTGAACTCCACAAAATGTCTGTTTCTACCAGTAGAGGATTTGAATCCACTACCAAATGAGTTACAAAAAGTTGTTAAAGATGATGATCGCTACTTAGTTCAAGCAATTATCACAGTGCCAAATAGTATTCTTGTTTCAACAGATGGACCTCTGCTAATCGATCTGAAGAAAAATGGAATCTCATGCGTACATAGAGATAATTTTATTAAAGAATATTAAATTGTTTTCGATATTCCAGATCAACGAAACTCATTCACAGAGGAACAGAGGAATCGGGGTCGGTTCAGGTCTTGAAATATCAGTTATCAGCTAATTAGAGACGGTTCACGGTTTATCGTAAGAACACCTGATATCTCCGCTCCAGCGCATCTTTCGATGGCCGATCCGCAGTCCGAGACGGCAAAAGCAAATCCGAACTGTGCAGCGCCTGCAATCCATATTTAAGCATGGGTTCATCTGCCTTGCTGAGTACGGCCTCACGTACTTCGATTTTTAAGGCCTGGAACCAAGCACCTTCTCTGTATCGACTATCTTCACGCCCGGCATCAATCCAAGAATTTCATCCAGCCACGGCTTGTGGGTAGCGCCGTCGATCACCAGCACTCGGACGCTGGGACGTTCACGGAAGGTCGCCATGATATTGGCCGCCATGCGCAGGTTGCGGGCTTCCCAGCCGGTGACGTACATCTGGCCGTAGTGCTGCGGCGAGTCGTCGCGCAGCGCGGCGCCCATGTCGCTGGTGATCAGCGTTTGCTGCACTTCAGGGCTGTTGAGAAAACGGTACAACGCCAGTATCTGGTTGTGCGCCAGCAGGTCCTGCTGGCGGGCCTCGAGGGGTTGCATGCGGGCCTTGGTCGAAGCCCAGGCTTTGCGAATCGCAGCTTCAAATGCCTTGTCCTGCTGGTCCGGAATCCGGATGTTGTCGCCGGTATGGTCGTCAATCGGGTACACGCGTTGCAGGCCCAGCTTCACAGCCAGGGGCGCGGCGATCAGGTAATCCTCGTTCCTGCGATCGATATATTTGTTCAGGTCCGCTACCAAGGCAGCGTCCAGGCCGTCACCCGCGTGCCTTTCGGATTGCGTCAGTTGCAGCCACTGCACCAGCGCCGAGGCCGGTTCGCCCGAGGCCAGGAACAAGGCGGCGAGATGCCGGCGCTGGGCCGGCGCCGGCTGCGCCGGCCAGTCGTGCAACGCCTGGTCTGCGGCAATGATGGCCGCCGGTATATCCAAACCGGTCGCGGCTTTGGCGGCCTTGGTAACCACGCAGAAGGGCGAGATGTTTTCCGGGTTGTAGATGCTCGGATACTGCGCCATCAGCGCGCAGCCTTCGCCGGAGATGCCTTCAATGGTGATGATGTCCGGCTTGAACGCGGCCAGCCGCGCAAGCAGCGGTTGCAGCGATTGCGGCTTGAACCCCTTGGGCGCGTTGGACAGGTGCGCGGTGCCCAACACCAGCACTTGGGTACGCGGGCCGGTCATGCCATGCGCCAGCACAGGAAGGTCCACCTGGGCCTGCGCCGTGCCTGCGCACGCCAGCAGTGCGAACAGACAATAAATGCCAAATCGAAATTTCATACATTCCTCCAATGAATAATCAAGGCATGACCTCGGTTTATCCCAAAAGCTGGTGAACCTCTCTGATGTCACAGGAGTTGACTGCACATCAGTGAGGCGTCAATAGGTTACGACAGAACGCCGTAAGATCCTGGTGCCTACAATATTGATTACATTATTCCCCGTAGGGCATTTTATGGCGTTATTGATTTCGTAACAGAAGATGACCTTCATGTGCAATGTCTTGCCCGCGTAGCCCTGTGGTGGTGACGGTAGGGTGGTACTGGTCATAGCGCCTATGGCAAGCTCGTCCAGATCCTTGTGCCCGCTGGATTTGGCGACGGCAACATTGCTGGCTTTGCCATCCAGATAATAGAAATCCACGGTAACACTGCCCATTTCGTCATTGAGGATGGCCACCCTGCTGTATTCAGATTTGCTTTGTATGGCCTTATACAGGTTGTACTGGAATGACCGGTAAAGCGTAAACATCTGCAGCGGCAGCTGGAATGCATGGGGTTGGCCGGTATGCAGTCCGTAGAGCTTGGGTACCTTCGCTGTCACCACCTGCTGCAGCATAAGCTTGTCCAGATCAGGATTGCCCGTACTTGCGACGATCTCGGGATCTTCGATTTTCCCATTGGCGAACAGGAACTTCACTGTTCCATGTATCCCGGGCTTGGCCGGACTGGCTGCATTGGCAGGCAAATGCACCACGGACTGTACGGCGGAGAACAACTCCGCCTGCCAAAAGGGATTCGTCCAGTAGGCCTGGTCCGAGAATAAAGGTGGCTTATTGGCCTGCGGTGGCGTGGTGCCGCAAGCGCTCAAGGCACATGCGAGCACTAAAACGGCTAAATTCCGGTATTCGCGCATGGCTGATCCCCTATTACCAGCAATGAATGAAGCACAGCCTACGACTTTTGTCAGCCTGGGTGAAGGCTGACCCTAATAAGAACTTGGTGTTCCAGTTTTATTACGGCATGCTATGAAGACAGTCTATCTGGCGCTGTCTGCGCGACGACACCGGGGAGGCTCGGGTCGTGCTGCAAGAATACAAGTATCAGGAGAAGTCGCCATGCAGGTTAGATACGGTTGGAAGATGACCTGGTCCGCGGCCGTGGTCGCGATTACGCTCTTCAACGTCGTGGCGGTGTGGTTCAAGGGCACCCTGCCGTTCGAGATCACGCGCTTCGACAGTCACGGCATGACGGTGGCGCCGAGTCCGGGCGCTGCCTTTCCCAAGGGACTGGTGCCCGGAGAGCAGATCGAATTCTCATCACAGAACCGCACTACGCGCGCTGCCATCAGTGCCAACTCGGAAGGCAACCTGATACGTGGCGTGACTTATACCCTGAGCGTACATCGCCCGCAGGGCGAAGTGCACATCCCGGTGACCACCAGAGCGGCTCCCCTGGACGCCACCATCGCCGTCGCGCATGCGGAGAACATGCTGGCCGACCTGCTGCTGGGTGCCATGGCGCTGCTGCTGTTGTGGCGCGGGGAGGGGCCGGCAGCCCTCAGCCTGGCACTGTATTGCGCCAGCTACCTGGTGGGCGATGCCAGCTCCTACGCGCCGGCCGCAGGTGAGTGGGCGTTGGCGATGACATGCGCTGCAGTCATTGGCTACGCGGGTGCGCGTGTCGGCTTTTATCTCATGGCGGATATGTTGGTGGGCGGACAGTTCCCGTCCAGTATGCAGCGCCTGGCGCGTTGGCTATTTACTCTGCTGCTGGCCGTGGGGCTGGGCACGCGTCTGTTCGCCTACATCCATTTCGTGATGCAGGGTTCGGCTGAGTTTCTGGCGCCGGTCTATTCATTGCCGTTCTCGTTTATCTATCTGGTGCCGCTTGCCATGCTGGTCATCGGCTACTTCCAGGTCGAGCCGCAGATGCAGTTGCGGCTACGCTGGGTGCTGGTGGGCGCATTCGCGATCATGGTCACCGTAATAATCCACAACGCCAATATTGAGCCCTCGTGGTACCTGGATACCGTGGACACCGGTTTTTACGCATTTTCGATCCTGGCCATGGCCTATGCGCTCTTGCGCCACCGGGTGGTAGCGGTCTCCATCTTTATTGACCAAGCGCTGGTCTATGGTTTGGTGACCACGCTGGTGGTAGGAGTGGTGGCGGCAGTGAACAGCCTGGCGCTGCGCTTTGCATTGCCGGCCGGCGCCAACCTGGTGTTGCAAGTGGTGGTGCCGCTGTCTCTGGGCATTGTGCTGGGGCGCGTGCGCACCGTACTTAATCGGATGGTGGAGCAGGTGTTCTTCCGCAGCAAATATCTCAGCCAACAGGCGCTGCGCGATTTTACCGAACGCGCGGGTTACATTGACAAGACTGCGGATCTGCTGGAAGCCACGGTGCGGGAAATCATCCGACACCTGCGCACACCCGCCGTGGCCATCTATTCGGATGAACCGGATGGTTTCCGGCGCTTGCGGCAGGAGGGAGATGCAGCCTATCCGGCGGAACTGGGCAGCAATGATGACGCCGCGGTGGCGCTCAAGGCGCGGCGCGAGGCCACGGATCTGGAGGGGCTGGCGAGTGCGCTGGGCACTGACAGCTGTGTATTCCCGCTGCTGGTGTTGGGCAACCTGCGCGGCCTTTTGGTGGTCAAGAACCGGCCGCATGAACACTTCGGGCCGGACGAGAAAGAACTGCTCACCCAGGTGGCCCAGTCGGTGGGAGCAGCCTGGCGCATCCTGCGCGCCCGCGACAACGAGATGCTGGTGAATGCCATGGCCCAGGGTCAGGTGCTGCCAGACGCAGCGTTTACCGAGGCGCGCCGCTTGGCGCGCGCTTGGAAGAGCGGCTGAAACCAGGCACTCAGGACGGCCCACCCGCGTCAGCCTGCTTCAACTCCGGCTGTATTGTTTCGACTTGGTTCATCTTGATGGGCGCGGATCCCGCCATGAGCGAGATCGTGGACGGACCCCGAGTGCGGCACCCAGCGGGTTCCGGGTTGAATGCCTGAACGTGGTCGGATGCTTGTGCCGGCGGGCGTTCCTCAATAGAGTGCGGCGTACATTTCCGGCGTCCAGGGGTTATCCGTCATGAAAATCCGGCTGCCCGTGCTGCTCGTTGCTCTATTCCTGAACATCAGCGCGCTGGCGCAAGTGCCTTTGCCGCCTGCGGGGCTCAATGCCTACGTCCACAAGGCCATGGCCGAGTGGCAGGTGCCGGGCCTGGCGGTGGCGATTGTGAAAGACGGGAAAGTGGTATTCGCGCGCGGCTACGGGGTGCGCGCACTGGGCAAGCCGGGGAAGGTGGACGCGGACACCCTGTTCACCATCGGTTCTGTCTCCAAGCAATTCACGGTGGCAGCTCTCGGCACCCTGGTCTCGGCCGGCAAACTTACCTGGGATGCGCCGGTTACCGACTACCTGAAGAATTTCCGGCTCGGCAGTGCCTATGTCACGCACAACATCATGCTGAGCGATCTGCTCAGCCACCGCAGCGGCTATTGTGACCCGTTGTGGATGTGGTACACGTCCGACGATACCACGGCCAACGTAATCGAGCGGCTGCGCTACCAGAAGCCCGACTACGGCTTCCGCGCCCGTTTCTGCTACAACAACACGATGTATCTGGCGGCCAGCCTGTTCATTCCCGCCATCACCGGCGCGAGCTGGAACGAGTATGTCGCTCAGCATCTGTTCACGCCGCTCGGCATGACGCGCACCGACACCACGGAAGCGGCCGTGGAGGCCGCAAGCAACGCCGCGCTGCCGCACGCGAAAATCCACGGCAAGTTGCGGGTGATCCAGCGCTACTGGGCGAACAACATGGATGTGTTTGCGCCGGTGGGCGGCATCAATTCCAGCGTCAATGATATGAGCCACTGGCTGGAGATGCTGCTGGCCGACGGCAAATATCACGGCAGAACGGTGCTGGACCCCGCCGTGATCAAAACCATGGAGACGCCGCGCATGATTATCCCGGCGCACGACTGGATCGGGGACTGGATGCGCACCCAGACACCGGGCAGCCACTTCTACGCCTACGGCTTCGGCTTCATGCTGCAGGACTACGGCCAATACAAAGTAGTGTGGCACGCGGGCGACATCAACGGCTTCGCCACAGCCATGGCGCTAGTGCCGTCCGAGCACCTGGGCGTGATCGCGCTCTCGAACCTGGACCAGAACCGTGCGCCGGAAGGCGTGGTGTTCCGTGTGCTGCAGGATTACCTGGGGCTTGCGCACTTTGATGTCAGCCAGGCCATGTATGTTTACATGCACAAGGCGGATGCCAAGGACAAGGCCGCCGAGGCAAAGCTCGCGGCCACGCGTCAAAAGGATGCACGGCCGTCGCTGCCGCTGTCCGCCTACGCGGGCCTATATCGGGACAAGTTCTACGGGACCGCGCAGGTGACCGAGGAGAACGGACATCTGGTGCTGCAACTTGGCAACCCGAGCTTCACGGGGGATCTTGAGCCGTGGCACGACAACACCTTCCGGGTAACCTGGCGTGACCGCTACTACGGCAGGAACTACGTGACGTTTGATGTGGATGTCTACGCCAAACCCGACAAACTGAATTTCGCGCTCCTACCGATGCATTACCAGCGGGTGGAGAAGCCGGTGGGCGCCGCCTCGCAGTAGCTGTCAGCTGGGCACACCCACCGGAGCCGGTCCAGCGGTTTCGTGTAAGAATCTAGCCCCGCCAATTGATTCCCTCCAAAGGAGAAGCCATGCAGCGCCCTGCTTTTGTGTTCCTGATCGCGATTCTTTTGGCAATCGTTTCATCCGTTTGACAGCATAAGAACTTGAGGAACAGCCAGAGGTTTTGGGGATGAGAGAACAGCTCAAATCGTTATTCCCAGTCCTGACGATTCTTGGTGCGCTCTTTGCACTGAGCTTTCCGTCGTTGAAATTCGTGCTCGATGCAGGCGCAACAGCACATACGGCGCAGCTGACCGCCGACGGTGTGCGAGTCTTGAATTCGGTAGTGCTCGCGGTCGTTGCATGCGCGACACTCATCGGCGGGCGCTACTCACGGCTTTGCTTCGCCTTATATCTCTACGCGCTCTCACGTGCAGCGCAGCCCGCGGCATTGTGGTCAGTGTTGCTCCCCGAACGCTGGCATTGGTTCGGAGCATTGCCGGCGGCACTCATTGCCGGTTCGTCAATTTACGGATTCGTAGAGCTTTGCATGCGCATTCCAAGCGGCCAAGCCATCGGCCGCTGGCGTTCCGTTGATCGGTTCCTGCCCTTATACGCGGTACTGGTCGCCATCATATATGGCGCCAGTGTCATTCACGGGCCTGATATCAAGGCCTATGGTGTATTTGCAGCGCTTATTTGGATCGGATATGCCGTCGGTCTGTTTGCCTATCTTGATCACCGCCGGACGGCAATGGGTGAAGAGCTTCTGCGTACGCGCTGGGTGGCGTTTGCTATTGCTGCGCATGTTTTGATCGAAGCTGCCTTCCTTGGACTCAATCTCAGCGGCCGCCATGAGTTGCTCGCAATTTATCTGTTTACGCTCAATCCCGCGCCCTATGCGTTTGCTTACGCGCTGGTGAGCGGACGCATCGTGGATGTCCGCGTGTTCGGCGGGCGGGCACTGGTGTATGGCCTGGTGACGACTTTGGTGGTCGGTATTCTCGCGGCAATCAACAGTTTCACCCTTAAGTCGCTGCCGCCGGGCGCGGGACTTCTGGTACAGGTACTTGTCCCATTCTCGCTTGGCATTGCCCTGGTCAGGGCAAGGAAGCTTGTAGAGGGGGTCGTGGAACGTGTGCTTTTCGCTCAACGCCACCGTGCGCACGCTGCGATTGAGCAAATGATCGTTGCACTTCCCTTCGTCGAACGGATGGAGACCATTGAGACTATGCTTGTGAAGGATGTGCGTAAACAACTTGAATTTTCCTGTGCAGCGATCTACTCCAGCACTGCGCAGGGTTTCGAACTGCGGATGGCGGTCGGCTGCGATGGACTCGCACGGATACTCGACACGGATGATCCGCTGGTTCTTTATCCACGCTCGAGCCAGTCGCTGGTTTCGCTGCGCGATATTACGGACCCGCAAGCCCGACTATCTGACGGTAAAAGTGCACTGGTCAACGCACTCCCCGTCGTTGGCGGGAACAAGACCTATGCAATCATGTTTTATGGGGAGCATATCAGCGGTGAACCTATAGACCGGGACGAAGAACGGCTGCTCCTGCGGCTTGCGCACAGTGCGGCAAATGCGTACGCACATCTGTTGCTCTTGGAACGCGAGCACCAGATCGCCTATTTGCAGTCCCAACTTGATTCCCACACGCCAGCAATCACACCGATTCTGGATTGAGCCCTTATGGCACGACACGATAAATATGCAGGGATAAATAACCGGCGTACATCGGTGACTGCTGATGCGTGCAAAGACCACTGTATACGTTCATAGGGATATGCACAGACAGGCAAGTGATATGCCGGCTTGCAATTCAGCAAGTATGTGACTCTAATGATGCTTGCGTACGGTGGCTTCCGGCCAGCTCCAGAAGGAGGATTCTATGTTGTGTCGTCTCGGATTTGCCTGTATGTCCGTGCTGCTGTCAGCGTCAGTGCCCCTGGCTGCCTCAGCGGCTGCGCCTATCCACCTGCAGGACTACCGGGCGCTGATTCGGATCGAGTCGCCGCAGTTCTCGCCGGACGGCAAACAGCTCGCCTTGGTGACGGTGCGGCCGGACATGGTGCACGACCGTTATGACGCCACGCTGCGGGTGCTCAACATCGCCGATGGCAATTCCCAGGTGCTGGTGCGTGGCATGCGCAAACTGAAGATGCCGCGCTGGTCGCCGGATGGACAGACCCTGGCCTTCCTTGCGAAGGTCGGCAAGCACAAGGTGCAGATCTTTACCGTTCCGGCCGCGGGCGGTATGCCGGAGGAACTGGGCGATGCACCCAATGGCGTGCAGCAGTTTGCCTGGAGTCCGGACGGCAAGACCATCGCCTACGTCACGCCGGACAATTCCCCCTTGAGCAAGATGGAGCGGCGCTTTCACCACGATCTGTTCACCATCCACGACGATGACTACCTGATCATCAAGCCGCCGGTGCCCTCGCATATCTGGCTGCTCGCGGTGAAGAGCGACAAGGCGCGCCAGCTCACTCACGGTTCCACCAGCGTGCTGGAGGCCGCGCCGCCGTTCGGCGGAGGGGTCTCGGCGCCCGCGTGGTCGGCAAACGGTCATTGGATCGTGTACGCCCAGCAGGCCGATGCCAGTGACAGTGATTCCGACCGCACCCGCATCGTGGCGATGAACGTGGCGACCGGCGCGGAGCACTTCATTACCAAAGTGCGTAGTTATGAATACACGCCGCGTTTCGCGCCGAAGGGCGAGGCCTTGGCCTGGCTGTATCCGCATGGACCCGGCGCGGTCAGCGACATGGATCTATTCGTCGGTTCGGCGAACGGCGATACGGCACATGACATCAGCGCCGATCTCGACCGCAACCTGCTCGCCGATTTTGCCTGGCTGCCCGACAGCCGCGGCGTGGTGGTGATGGCCGATGACCACGTGGGCATCAAGCTCTATGAGCAGCCGCTACACGGCAAGGGGCATGCGCTGAACCTGGGAAACCTGAGTGCCCTGAGTGTGGCCGTGTCAGCGCACGGCGCGCTGGCCGTGGTGGCCGACAACGCCACGCAGGCGCCGGAGTTGTATCTGTTGCGCACGGTGAATAGCCGCCCCACGCGTCTCACCGATTTCAACCGCGGTTTCGATGCCTATGCTTATCCGCGCAGCGTTGAAGTCGAGTGGCGCGCGCCGGACGGGCAGCTCAACGATGGCATCCTGACCTATCCCAATGACTACGTGGCCGGCAAAAAATATCCGCTGGTGGTCTGGGATCACGGCGGACCGGAAGCCTCGTCGAGCGAGGGCTTCGACACCAACGAGATCGGACCGCTGCGCGATCTGTTCGCGGCGGACGGTTATCTGGTGTTCGAGCCCAACTACCGCGGCAGCGATAATCTGGGCAACGCCCACGAGCACGCCATCTACCGCGATCCCGGAGTGGGGCCGGACAGCGACGTGATCTCAGGCGTCCGCATGCTGGAAAAGCAGGGCATCGTGGACGAGTCGCGGATCGCCGCGACCGGGCATTCCTATGGTGGCTATATGACGGCGTGGCTGATCTCGCACCAGCACTTCTGGCGCTGCGCCGTAGTGGGCGATGGCGCGGTGGATTGGACCGAGGAGTATGAACTGTCCGCCGCCGGCAATCTCGCCTGGACGCGCGACTCGCTGGGCGGCAGCCCGTGGGACAAGGACAGCGCCGAACTGTACCGCAGCGGCTCGCCCATCACCTATGCAGGGGATATCACCACGCCGACACTGATCCTCTCCGGCACCGACGACACCACCGTGCCGATCACCGAGTCGTTCGCGCTCTACCACGCGCTTGCCAGCCGGCAGGTACCGGTGAAGTTCATCGGCATCCCCGGCGCGCACCATTCGCCTCAGGACCCGGTGCACCGCGAGCTCTACTACCAAGCCATCAATGCATGGGTGGTGCAGTATCTGGGCGGGTAAGCGGCGACTGCGACAAACTCTGATATCTACACCCGGAAGTAGCTCCTGTTGAAATAATGAGGTGGTTAATCCCTTTTGCAGTGCTATCTTTAATCATCAAGGCGAGGCCACTGAAAGGAGCGGAAGATGGCCAGGAACATCGCGGTGTTTGCGGACGGCACCTGGGAGAGCAATGAGGCCGCCAATCCCACCAACGTGGTGAAGTTACATGCGGCGCTGTTGCCGCAGGATGCGGCCGGCAATCCACAGATCTCCATCTATCAGATCGGGCTCGGCTCGGAAGGCTGGAAGGCTTGGCGCCTGCTGAGCGGCGCCACCGGCGCGGGTCTCAGTGAAAACGTCCAGGATCTTTATGGCTATCTGGTGCTGAATTACCGGCCCGGCGACAAGCTGTTTCTCTTCGGTTTCAGCCGCGGCGCCTACACGGTGCGCAGCCTTTCGGGCCTGATCCGGAGCTGTGGCATCCTGCGGCCGGAAAATTACGAGCGCATCGAAGAAGCCTATGCCCGCTACATCGAGCGCGGAATTGAAACCCATCCGCGGGCCGTGCGCTCGCGCAATTTCCGCCAGGCCTATGCCTGGCCGGAATTCGCGCAGCCGGACGATTTCGTCATCCATTGCATTGGCGTGTGGGACACGGTGGGTTCCCTCGGCATTCCCGGCACGCGCGTGGAAGCGCTGGTGGAGCGCTTCCACGACACGGATTTGAGCACCTTCACACACTACGCCTTCCAGGCGCTGGCGGTGGACGAACGCCGCAGCACCTTCGTGCCGTGCCTGTGGACACAGCAGGTGGATGCGCCAGCAACGCAAGTGCTGGAGCAAATCTGGTTCGCGGGTGTGCACTGCGACGTGGGCGGAGGCTATAAGGAAGACGGCTTGTCGAATGACACCCTCGCCTGGATGTGGCGGCGGGCGGAGCAGGCGGGTCTGGCGCTGGACAAAAAGCAGTTCCCGGCGCGCAACCCGTTCGATGTGCTGCACAATTCCATGGATACCTGGTACTACAAACTGCTCGGCTGGTTTCGCAGCGGAGCACGCAAGATCGTCCTCAAGCAGCCTCCACCAGCACCCAACACAAATCAGGACGTGCATGCATCGGTGAAAGCCCGCTTCGACCGGCAGGACTTACACTACAGGCCCAAGAATCTTGAGACTTATCTGAAAGACCCGCAGTCCGTATACGTCAAAGATTAGCTGAAGCGGCGCTTAGCCGTTCGTGGAGTTGACGAAATGCGCGTTTCGAAGATGCGAACTTGTCTTGCTGCTCTGACTGCAATTTTGGCAGTGAGTATATGTCCCGGATTGTCCATGGCCAGCCCGGTTCCAAGCGATCACGCGCTGATGCAGGAATCGTTCCAGCAATTCGATCAGAATCTCAATAGCGGCTGGAGACTATTGCAGGTCCGTCGCGATTATCTGGGGGCAGCGCATGCCATGCTCGAGTATCTGTCGGTGCATTCGGCGACATTGAAACCATGGCAAGAGGACTCCCTGGCCTTTCACTTGGGCCACGTTTACGCCTTGGCCGGCAAGCGGCAGGAGGCCATCCATTGGTTCCAGAAATCAATAGCTGATCATCGGATGGATAATCCTACGTATGCGGAATCCTTTATCGCTTTTTTGGAAAACAAAAAACCGGTGCTCATTGCGGACCGCCGTATTATTGCGACCAGACGTCCCGGCCCTTTGCGTACGAATGATTTGAGGGAAATGGATGCCATGCTGGAATATTTCGGGGAGCCTTTCGAGGCGGCGTGGGGTGCGCTGAACTGCCATAACCCAGCCGCCGGAAGCGCGACGGCTGCATGGATTGCATGCTGTGGAGCCATCGACGCCAAATATAGAAAGTTATTCTTACAACACGGCATCAAGTTGCGATCTGAATAGAAACGCTGCGGTATCAAGGCAGCGACACGCCGGATGGGCGGGCCCGCAAGGTGAAAAGTATGTCCTATGCTCGCGTGTTGGCCCTGACCGCATTGACCATGATTGCTTTCGCGGGCAATTCGTTGCTGTGCCGGGCGGCGCTCGGACATGCGCACATCGATGCCGCCAGTTTTACGGCTATCCGGTTGATCTCCGGAGCGCTGGTGCTGTGGCTGATCGTGCAAATCAGACCGGGGGCGCGCAGCGGCAAGGGCAGCTGGCGGTCCGCGTGTGCACTCTTTATCTATGCTGCGGGATTTTCATACGCCTACCTGAGTCTCTCGGCCGCCACCGGCGCTTTACTGCTGTTCGGCGCGGTGCAGGCCACGATGATCGGTTACGGCATGTGGACGGGTGAACGCCTGCGGCGTTTACAGCTTGCCGGCCTGATTCTAGCTTTCGCAGGGCTCCTTGGTCTGTTGCTGCCTGGCGTCACGGCGCCGCCGCCGCTGGGTTCGCTGTTGATGTTGGGTGCTGGCGTAGCTTGGGGTATTTATTCCCTGCGCGGCCGGGGCGCGGGTGATCCCATTGCGATCACGGCCGGAAATTTCCTGCGCACGGTGCCGATTGCGATAGTCTTGAGCGCATTGACGTATGCCTATAAAGGTATAGCCATGGATGCCAACGGATTCGGGTACGCGCTGGCCTCCGGTGCGCTGGCCTCGGGACTGGGCTACGCGATCTGGTACACGGTCTTGCCCGCATTGAAAGCCACCCGCGCCGCCAGCGTGCAACTCAGTGTGCCGGTGATCGCGGCCCTGGGCGGCGTTCTGCTGCTGGGCGAGCACCTCAGCCTGCGTCTGGTGTTGGCCTCCATCGCTATCCTCGGCGGGATCGCGCTGGTCATCCTGGAGAAGCGTCCCACCACCAATGGCGCCCGGCAAATCGGCGTTGAACAGCGATAACTGCGGACCACGGTGCCGCGATCTCGGCTTGGCTGCCTATTATTGATGGCGGCTGCCCCGAAACCGCCCTCAGCGCTGACGATTGTAAGTCAGATTGAACCCTGGCTTTGACGTTTGCCTGCCTTTTCACATCACAGACTTGGGCGCAGCGTATGGCTTCATAACCGAAAATTCTCCCCCAGGTAAACCTCCCGCACCTGTTGGTTGGCAAGGATGGTTTCTGGCGGGCCGGCGGCGATGACCTCGCCGCTGCTGATGATGTAGGCACGCGAGCATATCCCCAGGGTTTCACGCACGTTGTGATCGGTAATGAGCACGCCGATGTTGCGGACCCTCAGGTGTTCGATGATGCGCTGGATATCAATGACGGAAATAGGGTCTATCCCGGCAAAGGGCTCGTCCAGCAGCATGAAAGCCGGATCGGCGGCCAGCGCCCGGGCAATCTCCACGCGCCGGCGTTCACCGCCGGAAAGCGACAGACCCAGGGAATCGCGCAGGTGGGCGATGTGCAGTTCTTCCAGCAGTTCTTGCAGGCGCTTTTCGCGCTCCACACGCTTGAGCCCAGGACGGGTTTCCAGAATCGCCAGGATATTTTCGGCCACCGTCAATTTGCGGAATATGGAAGCTTCCTGGGGCAGGTAGCCGAGACCCAGACGCGCGCGCGCGTGCACCGGCAGATGCGTGACATCCTTACCGTTGATGAAGATGCGGCCACCGTCGGCGGGTACCAGCCCCACAATCATGTAAAAAGACGTGGTCTTGCCGGCGCCGTTGGGCCCTAGCAATCCCACGACCTCGCCGCGGGCTACTTCCATGGAAACGTTGCGCACCACCTGGCGGCGGCGGTAACGCTTGACCAGGTTCTCAACGCGTAACGTGCTCACGGAGGCCCGCCTTGGCCGGGATTCTTTTGCGGCGGGATGCTCTCACGCATGGGATGTTTTTTATGTTTGTGTCGCCTGGCAGCCCTTGGAGGTGGGGTGCGATGCGTGGGTGGGATGGTGATATTTATGCGTCCGCCGCTGGTTTTACCTCCGTTGGCGATCACATGCTCGGTGTCCGTATCGTAATGGATCACATCGCCAGTCAGCAGTCGTTCGCCCTGCTGCAGATGTGCATTGCCAAGGAGATCTACCTCATTTTTGTCGGCGTCGTAGGTGATTTCAACGGCGCTGCCGTGCACCAGTGCGCCGGTGTCAGGTTGCTGTTGGAACATGGCCGGCGTGCCGGTGATGTCCGCGGTCTGAATTTCGCCATTCGTCATGTGCAGAATAGCCTTGTCGGCGGCAATCCGGATGCTACCCTGGGCGATGATTACATGGCCGGTATAGATACCGGTGCCGTTATTGGTGCTGGAATCACCCTGAAAATCACCATGGTCTGATTGAATATTGATGGGCTGATTCTTGTCGCTCTTGAGCGCCCAGGCGGAAGCGGCGGCGCACAGCGCGCATGCCAGCAGCAGCACACGCCATTTATTGCTTGCGGACATAGTAGCCTCGTATATTTGCTTCCAATTGCAGGCGATTGTCCTTCAAGTATGCCTGCATGCCCACTCCCGTCATGCGGCTGTTACCCTGCACTATCTCTACCGGATCCGCAGTGGTGGCGATATTGGTGTTAAGGTCCACGTTCATTTTATCGGTATAGATGGTAAGTGGAGGGCCGCCGTTGTTAGCCGCGCGTTGCATCTCCACGTGGCCATCCAGTTCCACCAGCTTGCCGCCGGACGGTAGCAGCGCATGATCGGCCTGCAACTGCCAGGGCTGCCCACCGGCAATGAAATACTCGATGCGCGGTGCAAACACCTCGACACTGTCGTCATCCGGGTGATGCAGAATACGCGGCGCGGTCATGACGGCTTCAGGTTTGCCTTGGTTGTCGAGCGTGGTGACCGTGGCATCGGTGAAATAGTAGTCTGGTTCATGGGTGGCCGGAACGGGTTTCTGAATCACCGGCGGAGTCACGTGCCGGAGCAGCCACCAGGTGCCCGCTGCCGCCAGTGCCAGGACCAGAAGCAGCGGCCAGAAACGCAGATTCACCCGTTTGCGTTCCGCGCTTCGAGGATCAGATCGCACACTTCGCGCACCGCGCCGTCGCCGCCGCGGGCCTGGGTGCACCAATGCGCTTGGGCGCGCACCTCGGGTTGCGCATCCGCGACGGCGATGGCCATACCCGCGGCTTGCATGAGCGGCAGGTCTGCCAGATCATCGCCGACACAGGCGGTTTGGTGTGCACTCAAATCGAGTTTTTGCAGCAGCTTTTCCAATATCGGCCGTTTGTCGTCATCACCCTGGAACACGTGCCGGATACCCAGTTCCTGCATGCGCCGGGTCACGGCCTTCGAGTTGCGTCCCGAAATTACCGCCACTTGGACTCCATGCTGGAGCAGCATGCGGATGCCGTGACCATCGCGCACGTGAAAAGATTTCAGTTCCTCGCCGTCGGCGCCGTAATACAAACGGCCGTCGGTGAACACGCCGTCCACGTCGAAAATCACCAGTTGCACGTGCGCCGCTAATTCGCGGATGTCAGTCATCTCACACCACGCCGGCACGCAGCAGATCGTGCATGTTAAGCGCACCGACGAGCACGCCGCTCGTGTCTACCACCAGCAGCGCATTGAACTTGTGGCTTTCCATGAGATGCAACGCTTCCCCCGCCAGGGTTTCCGGCACGATGGTGGTGCAGTGGCGTGTCATCACTTCGTCTATCTTGGTGCGGTGTACGTTGACCTCCTTCTCCAGGGTGCGCCGCAGGTCGCCATCGGTGAAGATACCCGCGACACGATTCCGCGGGTCCACGATGGCCGTCATGCCCAGACCCTTGCGGGTCATCTCCATCAGCGCCTGGCTCAAGAGTGCGCCCTCGGCCACGGTGGGAACCGTTTCGCCGGTATGCATGATGTCCTGCACGCGCAGCAGCAGGCGCCGGCCCAGGCTCCCGCCGGGATGGGAGCGGGCGAAATCTTCCTCGGTGAAGCCACGTGTGGATAGCAGTGATACCGCCAGAGCGTCACCCATGGCGAGCGCCGCGGTGGTGCTGGCGGTGGGTGCCAGGTTTAGGGGGCAGGCCTCTTGGGCCACGGATACATCCAGATTCACGTCGGCGGCTTTCGCCAATGTTGAATTTGACTGACCGGTGAGGGCCACCAGCTTCACACCGAGACGCTTGATGAGCGGCAGGATAATAATGAGTTCGCCGGTTTCACCGGAATTGGAGAGGGCCAGTACCACGTCCTCGCCGGTGATCATGCCCATATCGCCGTGGCTGGCTTCGCCGGGATGGACGTAGAAGGCCGGGGTCCCGGTGCTGGCCAGGGTTGCCGCAATTTTGTTGGCCACATGGCCTGATTTGCCCATGCCCATGACCACCACGCGGCCGCGGCAAGCGAGCAGCAGGCGGCAGGCCGCGGTGAAATGTTCATCCAGACGCGGGACCAGAGCGGTGATCGCGGCCGCCTCGGTTTCCAGCACCTGGCGAGCGAGACGCAGCAGGTTGGCGGTATCGTTCCTGTTCATCGGCGGGCGCTTGCCTGGCGGGGATGGAGCGGTTCGAGCACCAATAATACACGTTTTGCGGCGGCTTCCCGTGCACGCCCATTCCGGCGGCTACGGCCAATCGGTTATCATCCGGTTGTCGAACTTTTCGAGTTTTTCCCGGGCATCCAGCCCTGCAACCCACCGGAGCACACCGTTGACCCCCGCCGAGATCAAGCACCTCATCATGCAGGGATTGCCGGCTGCGGAGGTGCACGTCAGCAGCCAGGACGGCACGCATTTCGAAGCCGAGGTCATCGCTGCGAGTTTCAGCGACAAATCGTCGCTGGCGCGCCACCAGATGGTGTATGCAACCCTGGGTGAACGTATGGGCCGTGAAATACACGCCCTGAGCCTGCATACGCTGACACCGGACGAACGGCAGCGACAACAGCGCCGCTAACCGGCGCAAGCACAGAAGGCGATCCTTTGGATAAACTTCTCATCAATGGCGGGCTTCCCCTGGAGGGCGAAATCCGCATTTCAGGCGCCAAGAACGCCACCCTGCCGATTTTGGCCGCCACCTTACTGGCGGACGGACCCGTCACTATCGGCAACGTGCCGCATCTGCACGATGTCACCACCACCATCGAGTTGCTCGGCCGCATGGGCGTGGGCGTCACTATTGACGAGCGTATGCATATCGAGGTGGATCCCACCAGTATCCGCGAGTTCTATGCGCCCTACGAACTGGTCAAGACCATGCGCGCATCCATCCTGGTGCTGGGACCGCTGGTCACTAAATACGGTCGCGCTGAGGTGTCATTACCCGGGGGTTGCGCCATCGGCACGCGACCGGTGAATTTGCATATCGCGGGCCTGGAAGCCATGGGGGCGGATATCAAGGTGGAAAACGGCTATATCCGGGCTTCGGCCGGGCGCTTGCATGGCGCACGCATCTGCATGGATACCGTCTCGGTCACCGGCACCGAGAACATCATGATGGCCGCGACACTCGCCGGCGGCATCACCATTATCGAAAATGCCGCGCGCGAACCGGAGGTGGTGGACTTGGCCAATTGCCTGATTCAAATGGGCGCGCATATCAAAGGTCACGGCACTGATACCGTCGTCATCGAAGGCGTGAAAAGATTGCGTGGAACTGAATACAACGTATTGCCAGATCGCATCGAGACCGGCACCTATCTTTGCGCCGGCGTACTAACCGGCGGCCACGTGCGCGTCAAGGATACCAAACCCGAATTACTGGATGCGGTATTGGCAAAACTCGAGGAAGCCGGTGCCCGGGTCGCCAAGGGCAGTAATTGGATCGAGGTCGATATGCGCGGCCGCCGGCCACAAGCGGTGGACGTGCGTACCGCACCTTACCCGGCATTTCCCACCGACATGCAAGCACAGTTCACCGCTCTTAACGTGGTTGCGCAAGGCACCGGAACCATTACCGAAACGGTTTTCGAAAACCGCTTCATGCACGTACTGGAAATGCAGCGCATGGGTGCGGATGTAAAACTGGAAGGGAACACCGCCATCAGCCAGGGGGTGGAGCACCTCACCGGTGCGCCGGTCATGGCTACGGACCTGCGCGCGTCCGCGAGCCTGGTGCTGGCAGGACTGGTGGCCGACGGTGAAACCGTGGTGGAGCGTATTTACCACATTGACCGTGGTTACGAGACCATCGAGGAGAAGCTGGGTCAACTTGGCGCAAAAATCCGCCGGGTGCCGGCCTGAATTTGCAAACCCCGGCTTAAGCTGTCCTGTCCAGGCTGGCTGATTGGCACAGATTGCTGGTTTGTGGATGCAAGCAATCGTAAGACAGCCGCGACCCAAAAAACGGCGCGCAATCCAGTGTAATTCTTCAGGACATGAGGGGCGCATGCTCAACTGCTGTGCTACAACGGCCGCTCGGCCACTTTTACCCGCACACTGAAAGCATTCCCCTGGCGTACGCCGCCTAGCACGATCACGCTGCCGGGTGGTTTGGCGGCAATGCGGTTGAGTGCATCGTTGCTGTTTCTCACGGGTTTGCCGTCGATGGTTTCGATTACATCGCCTGGCAGGAGGCCGGCTTTACTGCCCGGGCCGCCTTTGGCCACGCTGGTAATGATGAAACCGTTGGTGCTCGTCAATTGAAAGGCCTGGGCCAGTTGTGGAGTGATGTCTTGGGGTTCCACCCCCAGGTAACCGCGCCGTACCCGTCCGTAGGCGATGAGCTGCTGCATCACGCCACGGGCCAGATTCACCGGAATCGCGAAGCCGATGCCATTGGAACCGCCGCTGGGTGAAAACAGGGCGGTGTTGATGCCTACCAATTGGCCGCGGGTATTCACCAGCGCCCCACCGGAATTGCCGGGATTGATGGCAGCGTCCGTCTGGATGAAGTTCTCGAACGTACTCAAGCCCAGTTGGCTGCGTCCCAGTGCACTCACGATACCTTGGGTCACCGTTTGGCCCACCCCATAGGGATCGCCGATGGCCAGTACCACGTCGCCGACACGCAAATTATCGGATCGGCCCATTTCAATGGGCCGCAAATGCGGTAGGTTTACCTTAAGTAGCGCCAAGTCAGTGTCCGGATCCACCCCCACCACCTGGGCCGCCGCGCTGCGTCCATCGGCGATGCCCACCTTGATGGCGTCCGCGCCATTGATTACGTGGTAATTGGTGAGAATGTAACCGTCGGCGCTGATGATGACCCCAGAGCCGAGGCTGGTCTGTGTGCGTTCCCGCGGTGCTCCGTACTGGTTGCCGAAATATCGTTGCCAGAAAGGGTCGTCCATGAGCGGACCTGGAATCTCAGTGTGCCGTGCACTGTGGACGTTTACTACCGACGGTGAGGAGGCGTCCACGGCGGCGGCATACGAATCCGCAGGACTACGCGTCGTGCCGCCCGTCAACAAGCCCGGGCGGAAATACACCAACACGAAGGCGATGGCCAGGCCTACCACGACTGCCTGTAGCAGGAAAAGCAAGCCTCGTAGCAGGGTTCTCATTGCCATAAGCTAACATGCGGCCGCGCGGTCCGACAGCCGCGGTTGCTTGCACTGGCGGGGCTGTAAAGCCGCTGTGTATAATGCGCCGTTCTTTATTTGTCTTCCGCCTGGTTTATCCCGTCGCACCGACCCATGGGTCCGTGAGCATTGGTTCTCGATTGTCAGGAGAGGGGTGAATGAGCGAAGAAATTGATCAAAGCAAACGTCATTTCCTCACTGTGGCCACTGTGGTTGTAGGTTCTGTGGGTGTGGTTATGGCGGCCGTACCCTTCGTTTCCTCTATGGAACCCAGCGCCCGTGCCAAGAGTTTGGGCGGCCCGGTGGATATTGATGTCAGCAAGATCGAGTCCGGCGGGCTGGTGAAGGCGAAGTGGCGCCTGAAGCCGGTATGGGTGGTGCAGCGCGCCCCGGCGGTGCTGGCAGGGCTGCCCAAGAATGACTCGTTCTTGCGTGATCCAGGCTCCGATCAGACACAACAGCCGCCCTACTGCAAGAACGCATGGCGTTCGATCAAGCCGGAATTGCTGGTCATTGTTCCTATTTGCACACACCTGGGCTGCATCCCGCTCTACCGTCCCGAGCCCGGGGACCCCAACATCAGCGCCAGCTGGCCGGGTGGATTCTTTTGCCCTTGCCACGGTTCCAAGTACGACTTGGCGGCACGTGTGTTCCAGAATGTGCCGGCACCACTCAACCTGCCGGTACCGGTGCACCGCTATCTCAGCGACAAGGTGCTGCGCATTGGCGAGAATCCCGTGGGCTCGCATTCCAGTTGGACCTCTCCGGAGGTGTGGTGATGCGGTGCAGCGGCGGCACGGCTAATATCCATCGGAGGCTCGACTGATGAGTCAGGATGCAAAAAAACGCGACTATCTCGACGTCACCGGGGGCTGGCTGCACACGCTGCGCGGCTGGATTGATGCGCGCTTCCCCATGAGCAAGCTCTGGAACGAGCAGGTGGCCCAGTACTACGCCCCCAAGAACTTCAATTTCTGGTATTTCTTCGGCTCCATCGCGCTGTTGATCCTGGTCAATCAGATTGTCACCGGCATTTTTCTTGCCATGAACTATCAGCCTTCAGCCACAGAGGCATTTGCTTCGGTGCAGTACATCATGCGCGATGTGAACTGGGGCTGGCTGATCCGCTACATGCACTCGGTGGGCGCCTCCCTGTTCTTCGTGGTGGTGTACCTACACATGCTCCGCGGCGTGATCTACGGTTCCTACAAGAAACCGCGCGAGCTTTTGTGGATTTTCGGTATGCTGATTTATGTGGCGCTTATGGGCGAAGCCTTCATGGGTTATCTGCTTCCCTGGGGACAGATGTCCTACTGGGGCGCGCAGGTTATCACCTCGTTGTTTGGCGCCGTCCCCGGCATCGGCAACGGGCTCGAGCAGTGGATTCGAGGGGATTATGCGGTTTCTGGCATCACTCTCAACCGTTTTTTCGCACTGCACGTTGTGGCTCTACCCCTGGTGCTTGTCGGACTGGTGCTGTTTCATCTGATTGCACTACATGAAGTGGGTTCCAATAATCCGGATGGGGTGGAGATCAAGAAACACAAGGGGCCCGACGGCATTCCGCTGGATGGCATCCCGTTCCATCCGTACTACACCATCAAGGACATCGTCGGCGTGACCGTGTTCCTGGCGATCTTCGCGGCCATCATCTTTTTCTCACCCGGCCTGCATGGCTTGTTTCTGGAGCCCGCGAATTTCGAGCCTGCCAATCCGCTGAAGACTCCTGTTGATATCCGGCCGCTTTGGTACTTTGGGCCGTTCTACGCCATCTTGCGGTCCATTCCCAACAAGCTGCTTGGCATCAGTTCCATGGGGCTGGCCATCGTGATCCTTTTCCTGCTGCCATGGATTGACCGTAATCCGGTGAAATCCATCCGTTATCGCGGCCCCCTGTATCGTGTACTGGTATTCGTGTTTGCAATCACTTTCATCATCCTTGGCTACATTGGATTGCAGCCGGCTACTCCCTTCTGGGCGCAGATCGGCCAGCGGATGGAAGAGCTCTATTTTCTGTTTTTCGTGGTCTCCTGGATTTATACCCGGCCGCGCTCATGGGTCTTCTTGGCCTTGGCATTCCTGGCGGTGATGGCCGTCATCACCGCGTTCGACTGGTTAGGCTGGGATGCGGCCATCGCGCATCTGAAGATCTACAGCTGGCTCATTCCCGGCATTTACAGCATGATTTTCCTGTTGCTGCCAGCATTTTTCAGCAAGCTGGTGGAGCCGTTGCCGGTTCCGGAAAGGGTGACGTGGAAATGAAAAAAATACTCGCCGCACTCCTGTTTAGTCTGCTGCCGCTGGCCGCCTTCGCCCAGGACGAGGGCGTGCCCCTGCAACATACCAACATCAACCTCAGCAATACCGCCTCGTTGCAGCGCGGCGCCAAGTTCTTCGTGAATTACTGCATGGGATGCCATTCGGCCCGGTACGTGCGCTACAACCGCGTGGGCAAGGACTTGGGCCTGACCGACGTGCAGCTGGAAAGCTATCTGATGCCTGCGGGCGGCAAGGTATCCGACACCATGGTGAGCGCCATGCCGCAGGCGGATGCCAAGAAATGGTTCGGCATACCGCCACCGGACCTTTCTCTGGAGGCTGACAGCCGCGGTACGGATTGGATTTATACGTATCTGAAATCCTTCTATCTCGATCCGAAATCGACAACCGGCGTGAACAATGTGGTGTTCCCGCACACGGCCATGCCGCAGGTGCTGTGGGAGCTGCAGGGTACGCAGAAGGCGATATTCACGATCGTCAGGAATCCCGACGGTTCCGCCTACGAGGTATTCAACCGTTTCGAACCGGTGACGCCGGGCAAGCTCACGCCTGAGCAATTCGACAGGGCGGATCGGGACATCACTAATTTTCTTGCTTACATGAGCGACCCCATCGCGCTCAAGAGCCGTGATCTTGGCCTCCGGGTAATCGGCTTCCTGATCATATTCTTTGTTTTTGCCTATCTTTTAAAGAGAGAGATTTGGAAAAAAATACATTAATGCATGGTGTGGATGAGCGCGTCGGTTGATGCGCACCTCCGCCCATTCCGAAGCGCCGTTTCCTGCCCACAGGCCGACCGCCATGACGCTATACTCCCGTGCAAGCTGTCCTCACTGCCACCGCGTGCGCCTGGTGCTCTCGGAGAAGGGTATCGCCATGGACATTGTCAACATCGAAGGCAGCAAACTGCCCGAAGATTTGCTGGAACTCAATCCTTACAACAGCGTGCCGACGCTGGTTGACCGTGATCTGGCGCTCTATGATCCGCGTATCATCATGGAATACCTGGACGAACGTTTTCCACATCCGCCGCTGATGCCGGTGGATCCGGTGGCGCGCGCGCGTTTCCGTCTGGCTTTGTATCGCATTGAACGCGATTGGTACAGCTGCGTGGACGAGATTGAACAATCACCCAACAAGCCGCACCTGCGCGCCAGGAAACTGCTGCGCGAAAGCTTGTTGGCGGCGTCCGAAGCTTTCGCCGCCAAACCGTACTTCCTGAGCGAGGAATTTTCGCTGGTGGATTGCAGCATAGCGCCGATACTTTGGCGGCTGCCGCGCTATCAGATTGATATCCCGGCCCAGGCTAAGGCTATCAGTAAATATGCCGAACGCATCTTCAAACGCCCGGCGTTCAAATCCAGCCTGACGGAACTCGAGCGCGAGATGCGCGCAGCCGCCTGAGTCACGCCTGCCGCGGTAAATTTCTCCGCCATGCTTTCCAGAAAGCCCTACCTGCTTCGCGCCATGCACCAATGGGTGGTGGATAGCGGACATACTCCGCATATCGTGGTGGATGTCACTGTTAGCGGCGTGGAAGTGCCGCCGGGTTATGCCAAAGACGGCAAGCTGGTGTTGAATGTCAGTTATGACGCCACCCAGAAACTCGAGCTGGCCGGCGAACACGTGAATTTTTCGGCACGCTTCGGTGGCGTGTCGCGGCACGTGCATGTGCCCATGGATGTGGTGTTGGCGATTTACGCGCATGAAACCGGCCAAGGCATGGTGTTTGACCCGGAACACGATATGCCCCCGCCCGGGGAGCGGCGCACTTCGGGGAATGCCAAGGCAGGTGCTACCAAGAAACCGACGCTCAAGGTGATCAAGTGAGTGTGCACTCCAGAATCCGGATACCGGTGCGAGCATGTGGCAGTACGCAATCAAAATCGTCGTGACGGTGGTAATCGTCGTGGCCGTCTCGGAGCTCGGCAAGCGCAGCTCGTTCTGGGGCGCACTGTTGGCTTCCCTGCCGCTGACCTCGCTGCTGGCGTTTGTGTGGTTGTATCTTGATACCGGCAACAGCCAGTCCGTCGCTGCCTTGTCGCAGGGTATCTTCTGGCTGGTGCTGGCCTCGCTGCCCCTGTTCCTGATACTTCCGGCGCTGCTGCGCTTGGGCGTGGCCTTCTGGCCGTCGTTCGCCGCCGCGTGCCTGCTCACGACTGGGGTCTATTTGGTCTTGGTCTGGGCGCTGACGCGCTTCGGGATTCGCCTGTGATTCCGGTGCGCGGAACATGACGGCGTGCGAAGAGCACTCGCCGGATTTATTGCGAACATTCCTCGGGTCTACTATGGAAACCAAAAGCCACCTGAACCGTACCGTACGAAAGCTCGACCGCCTGTCCCCAAGGCTGCGCTGGCGGCTTCTGACCTGGGCTTTTGGCCGCTCGGTGCGGTTTGCGCGCACCGGTGGAGTGCGTTTCGAGGATCTGACAGAGGAACGGGCACTGCTACACATCTCAAACAGCAAGCGGGTGCAGAACCATATCGGATCAGTACATGCCACCGCCATGGCGCTGCTGGCGGAAACCGCTAGCGGCGCGGTCTTGGGCATGAACGTGCCGGACGACCGGGTGCCGCTGCTGAAAAGCATGCAGATGGATTATCTGAAGCGCGCCAAGGGCGATCTACGCGCGGAAGCCACCCTCGACGCAGCGGCGCGTACCCGCATTCGGGAGGAAGAAAAAGGCGAGATCATGGTGCCGGTAAGGGTCACGGACGAGAGCGGGGAACAACCGATCCAGTGCCGCATGCTCTGGGCCTGGGTTCCAAAACACCGGAGATGAATGCCTGTGATCAAGGTCATTCAATACGATATCATCGATCTGGACGTGGACATCATCGTCAACGCGGCGAATACCACGCTCCTGGGAGGCGGCGGTGTGGACGGCGTCATTCACCGCGCTGCGGGACCGGAGCTGCTGGAGGCTTGCAGGAAGCTGGCTGGCTGCCCCACCGGTGAAGCACGCATCACGCCCGGTTTCCGCCTCAAGGCCAAGTGGGTGATCCATGCTGTTGGTCCGGTGTGGCACGGCGGCAATCACGGCGAGCCGCAGCTTCTTGAGAGCTGCTATCGCAGCGCTTTCGACTTGGGAAAGGAAGCCAAAGCTCGCAGCATCGCCTTTCCCTGCATCAGCACCGGCGTGTACCACTATCCCAAGGAAGGCGCCGCGCACATTGCCCTGAAGGTCATGCACGAATACGACAGGGATTTTCGCAGCATCGTGGCCTGCTGCTTCGATGCCGAGAACGCGGCGATTTACCGCAAATTGCTTGGTCCAGCGACCAAGGAAGACGATTGACACGTAGGTTGGGGTGAGTCTGCGAACCCCAACATCTGTGTTTGAATGTAAGCAATGTAGGTTGGGGTGAACGAACTGAACCCCAACGGCTAGGAAAAACGGAGCACGCAAGGATGCGATACCGCCGGGCACGGATCAAAGGCGGCACCTATTTCTTCACCGTCAATCTGGCAGATCGGCGGGCGGCATGGCTGACAAGGTACATCGAGGCATTGTAGGTCTCAATCGAGGTGGTCAGGGATTGCCATCCTTTCGAGATTGATGCGCTGGTGGTCCTGCCGGATCATTTGCACATGGTTTGGACGCTGCCCTCGCAGGATGACGACTATCCAACCCGCTGGATGCTCATAAAAGCCGGTTTCTCCAGAAAAATTCCGGGTGCAGAACAACGCCGCGCCAGCCGCATTCGCAAGGGTGAGCGTGGCATCTGGCAGCGGCGCTATTGGGAACATCTGATTCGGGATCAACAGGATTATGCCCGCCACGTGGACTACATTCATTACAACCCCGTGAAACACGGCTATGTTTCGCGCCCGGCAGATTGGGCACATTCCAGCATCCACCGTTATATCGAACGAGGCCAGTTGACGGCCGATTGGGGCGCAGGTGTAAACTTCGACGACAGTGGTTTCGGCGAGCCTTAATGACGTTGGGGTTCGCAGACTCACCCAACCTACGCGGACTGCCGAGTGATCGCATGCAAGCCGGTGTCGGTATATTGAACAACTGCTCTTAAGGAGAAAGCCAGAAGGTGATTGCGCGATGAACGCTAATATTAGTTTGTTGATAATTACCGTATGTGGCGTAATTTTTACAGGTTTTCTAACCGGGTGCACTTCGCAGGTGTACAAGCCATTCTATTCTGGCAAGATTATCGCCTTATCTTCCAAAGAATTGGATCAATATTGGACGCTTGACAATAAAGCTGGCAACTCGAATGCCATCGGCTGCTTTAAGGTTAAAATAACAATTGACTCGAATGGTAGGATTGTCGACCCTGCGTTTGTCAAAATGATCGGGCCTTCGTCCCCTCGGTCCTGGTTATTGGACTTTCTATCCGAACAGCAATTTACGCCAACATCCACAAACCCGAATCGCATACCAGTGCGTACCACAAAAGAATGGGCGTTAGTATCTGGAGAGATGGATACTCAACAGCACGCAATTGGAGCACTAACTAGTGCAAGCCGCTGTTTCGACGCACTTACTAAGAGCAACAATTAGGCGCTGTATTCTTAAAGATTGATTCGGCTGTTTCTAATTATAACTACTGCGTTGGGAGTGCGAGTAGGTTGAGGTAAGCGCAGCGCGTAGGTTGGGGTGAGCGCAGCGAACCCCAACTATAATCAATTTCCCGGCAGCAGTTTACCGGGATTCAATATCCCCTTCGGATCAAACTGCTGTTTAATGCGACGCATGATGCCCAGTTGAACTTGGTTAAATTCCAGGATCATAAAGCGGCGTTTCTCGATGCCGACGCCATGTTCGCCGGAGAGCGTACCGTCCAGGGATAGGACCAACTGGAAGATTTCGTTCAAACAGGGCTCGGCGTTTTTCATCTGTTCTTGGTTATCCGGATCCACCAGCAGGTTGACATGGATATTGCCGTTGCCGGCGTGGCCGAAATTCACGTTGGTGAGGCCGTGGCGCGTAGAGATTTCCTGTAAACCCGAGATCAATTCCGCCATGCGCGATACCGGCACGGCGATATCCTCGTTGATTTTTTTCGGCGCGATCTTGCGCAGCGCGGGCGAGAGCACCTTGCGTGCGGCCCAGAGCGCTTCGGTTTCCTGCTGGTTGCGGGCGCTGCGCAGTTCCACTAATCCTTCGCCGCGAGCGGCCGCTTCGACGGCTGCAACGCTGCTCTCAATCTGGGAAGCGAGGCCGTCCACCTCGATCAACAGCATGGCACCGGCGTTACGGGGCAGATCGGTCTGGGCGTAGCTGCGGATCATCTCGATGGAAGCGTGATCCATGAATTCCAGCGCGCAGGGGGTGACCGGCTGCGCCATAATTCGGGATACGGCGGCCGCGGCGGCGGTCATGTCGGCATAGACCGCGCGCAGCGTCCGCACGGTTTCAGGTTTGGGTGTGAGCTGGAGCGTGGCCTCGGTGATGACGGCGAGCGTGCCTTCGGATCCGATAATGAGGCGCGTCAGGTCATAACCCATGACGCCCTTGCTGGTAAATACTCCGGTACGCAGTTCTTCGCCGGCCCCGGTCACGATGCGCAATCCCAGCACGTTATCCCGCGGCGTACCGTATTTGACGCTGCTGGGTCCGCCGGCATTGCAAGCCAGGTTGCCACCCACGGTGGAATAGGCGGCGGAAGTCGGTGCCGGCCCCCAGAAGAAGCCGGCGGCGCCCGCGGCTTCCTGCGTGGCGCTGTTGGTGATGCCGGTTTCCACCACCATCAGACGATCTTCGGGACTCATGCGCAGCACACGGTGCATGCGCTCCAGCGCCAGCACCAAGCCGCCGGCCACAGGCACCGCCGAGCCGGTGGTGCTGCTGCCGAGTCCGCGCGCCACCAGCGGCACGACGAACTCGTTGCACAAGCGCACGCAAGCGCGTACTTCGTCGTGATTTGCGGGAAAGGCCACCGCATCGGGTTGCGACTGGCGGCGGCTGTTGTCGTAACTGTAGGGCCAGCGGTCCGCCGGGTCGGTGAATAAATCTTCGGATCCGACGATCTGTGCAAGTCGGCTGAGAAATCCGGCAGCCAGTTTTGAAGCGCTGATCACGGGTTCAGCGCGCTCCACCGAACAATTGTTCGTCGATCAGGTCGCACAGACAGTGCAGTACCAGCAGGTGTACCTCCTGGATCCGCGCCGTCACTTTCGCCGGTACGCGGATTTCCACATCGGGTGCTTTCAATAGTGGCGCCATCTTGCCACCGTCGCGGCCGGTGAGCGCCACGATTTGGATACCTTTTTCGTGTGCTGTTTCCATAGCGCGCATGACATTGGGGGAATTGCCGCTGGTGGAGATCGCCAACAACACGTCACCGGACTGACCCAGTGCGCGCACCTGTTTTGAGAATACCTCATTGTATTCATAATCGTTTGAGATCGAAGTCAGGGTTGAGGTATCGGTGGTCAGCGCGATCCCGGCGAGTGGCGCGCGCTCCCGCTCGAAACGGTTGAGCAGCTCGGCGGAAAAATGCTGGGAATCCGCGGCCGAACCGCCGTTGCCGCAGCTCATGATCTTGTGCTTGGCTTGCAAGGCTTTGGCCATGAGTTGAGCGGCACTCACGATGGCCGGCACCAGGGTTTGCAGTGCCGCTTGTTTGGTTGCAATGCTGTCATTGAAAAGCCGGATAACGCGGGCATTCATATCCATGTGTGTTCCTCGTAACTAATCAGCACGAAAAGCATCTTTGATCCAATCGGTCTGGGTTTTTCCATCAGTGTTTTCGCTGACAGCGACCACATCAAAGCGCAGCGGTTGGCGGCGGTAACGGGCATCCTGCTGCAAAAAGTGCTGGGCCGCATGCCGCAGTTTTTGCTGTTTACGCGCATTCACGGATTCGGCGCCGCCGCCGAACCCGCGCTCACGGCGAAAGCGCACCTCTACCATCACCAATGTCTCACCGTCGAGCATCACCAGATCTAATTCACCCTGCGGACAGCGGTAATTGCGTACCATCAGCTGCAAACCCTTGGCGGTAAGTACGGCCAGCGCCAAATCTTCGGCGTGCCGGCCACTGGCGAGATGCGGCGCGGGGTTCACGGCGCCGGGTAGGCTGCGGCCGCCACCGGCATGGGTAACAGGGAAGCGGGCGCGAGCACCACCGGCACACCATTCTTGAAGCTGGCCCAATCCAGTTGCCGATGGATGCGGCCAGCGCTGTCCATCGTGAGCAGTCCCGTCATACCTTGTACCGGGATGCTGAATCCCTTGCCTTTGAAGAGCAATGGCACCAATCGCCAGGCATCAAATCCCAGGGCATACAACCGGCTGTTTTCGGAAAAACTATTGGGCCACAGAGTCGCAACGGTCTTGCGGGTGTCTGCTGCTGCGCCGCTGGTTTCCAGGGTCCAGGGCATGTCATCGAACGTGATACCGTCCAAATCCGGATCCGCCGGGTCGCCGGGCTGGTACACCTGAGAGATGGAATACACCGGCACATTGATGGCGTGGTAGAACTGCAATTGTGGTTGGATCAGTTTGGCATCATTGGCGTGCGCCGCCAGGAATATGAACTGGATATCCTGGCGGCGGCGCGGCTCGAATTGCAAGCGTGTGCCGAGCAAACCGGCTAGCTGGTTTTCCCGATACTGACTCTGGTCCAGGTTGAGCAAGCGCGTGATGGACACTGAAAAATCGGTGGCGTCCGGCGGATAGGATTGGGTGCCGAGCAGAATGCCGCCCAATTGTGAGAAGCGCGCGGAAAAAGCATTGAGCACCCGTGAGCCCCAATCGCCTTGCGGTACCAATGCCACGCCGCGATTCAATCCTGCTGCGATCAGACGGTCCGCGACCTGCGCCGCTTCATCTTCCGGGGGCAGGCCGAATTGGAACAGCCCCGGGGGTGCGGTTTGACCCGGGTCGAGGAAGTTGAGGGCCAGCACCGGGACCGGCAATGATCCTAATGCAGCGATGCCGCTGACGGCGTCTTTGATGAGTGGCCCCACTACCATGTCGGCGCCCGCGGCCATGGCTTGCCGGTAAGCGGTCTGCGCACCGGCGGCGTTGCCACCGGTATCATAAAGCGTAACCATCGGCGCGCTGCCATTGTTGGATAACTGGAAATAGGCCGTGAACAGTCCATCTCGTATTGCATCGGCGGCGGATTGATAGGGACCCGATAACGGTAACAGCACGGCCACGCGTGCCGGATAGGTCATGAAGGCTTTTTGTTTGGCGATCAGCTCTGGAACGACATCCTGGTTGGCCGGGTGATTGGGATATTCCATCTGCCAGGCTTGCAGTTGTTTCAGAAGATTTTGCGGCTGCTGCCAGATGTTGCGGGCAAGATTGCCGAGCAGCAACCAGCCGCGCACTGTTGATGAAATGGTTTTCGGTAATGCCAGGAGATTGATCGCCGTACGGCTCTGGGTCACCACCGCCCAGATACGTTGGTGATTGTCGTGGATGGCGGCGCTGTTGTTACCGAGATAGGCTTCACGTTCACTCAGATCTTCCACAGCCGCCACGGTCTTATTGAGGGCCACGTGCACCTGCGCACGCAGCAGCAGGGTTCGTGCTTTCAACTCATCGGGTAGAGGCGCCAGCGGGAATTTCAAATGCTTGAGCGCGGCTTGAGGTTGTTGCGCGGCAAAGTCCAGATTTGCCTTTAGTAGTTCAACCCGTGCATTGAGTGCGGGGTATAAATTCTGTTCCTGTACCTGGCCCAGCAGTTGCCAGGCATTCTGGCTTTGATGGGCCTGCCACCAAGCTTCCGCCGCACTGACCAGGTATTCGTTGCGTTGTTCGCCCTGGGCAGTAGTCGCCAGAGTTGCATAAATTTGGGCGGCCTCGGCGAATTTACCCTGCTGCTCCAGCAGCATGGCCTGGGCGGCCTTGCCTTGCGGGGTTTGTACTGATGGGGTAATAGCACAGCCCGTCAACACACCCAGGAGCATAACCATCAGGCAACAGCGTCGGACTGAGATAGGTGCGGAGTTGCCTTGCATGGGTTTTGGCTTCCGGTGCAGGATGGGCGGTGCCTAATCATACCTTTACGGGCGGCTCACGGGAAAACCATGGGGGTAGCATGACGGAACGCAACCAGGGGGTGCTGTATGTGGTGGCCACACCCATCGGAAACCTCGATGATCTTTCACTGCGGGCGCAACGTATTTTGGCTGAGGTCGAACTGATTGCCGCCGAGGACACACGTCATACGGCCGTGCTACTTAATCACTTTGAGATTCACACGCCGATGACCAAGCTGCATGACCATAATGAGGCGCAACGGACTCCCGCGCTGGTCAAAAAGCTGCTAGCGGGCGACTCGCTGGCGTTGGTGTCGGATGCCGGCACGCCACTCATCAGTGATCCGGGTTTTAACTTGGTGCGCGCCGCCCGGGCTGCCGGCATCCGTGCGATACCCATACCGGGCGCCTGCGCATTGATAGCGGCGTTGTCCGTGAGCGGTCTACCCACGGATCGTTTCGTGTTCGAGGGATTCCTGCCACCGAAAACTGCGGCCAGGCGTCTCCGGCTTCAGCAATTGCAATCGGAAACCCGCACTCTGGTATTTTACGAGGCAGTGCATCGTCTTACGGAATCCTTGAGCGACATGCTGCAGGTGTTCGGTAGCGAGCGGCGGGCCGTGATTGCGCGCGAATTGACCAAGCTGCATGAAAGCGTCCGTCAAGACACGCTCGCCGCACTTTTGGCCTGGGTAGATTCAGACAGTCATATACGGAAAGGTGAAGTAGTGATACTGGTGGCTGGTCTTGCGGCGAAAAGAACTGCTATAGAAACCGACAAAATATTGACGATTTTGCTGGAAGAATTGCCAGTTAAACAAGCGGTGGCATTGGCAGCCAGGCTGACAGGCGGAAAACGCAACACCATTTATCAGCGCGCTTTGGAAATCGGTAAATTATCAAACATTTGATTTCAGGATTTAAACACCGCGCCCATAAAGAAAGAACTCTGCATCCGAACCGTCCTTATATTGCGACAGCGGGCAGCGACTGGGCACCCATTCCAGCAGCGCCCAAGCCGGGAAGGATTTTGCCACTTCACGACTGAACTGACGATGCCGCACATGGGGCAGTGTGCTCATGGGGCGGGAGTCTTGATTAGTCGAGTAGATGAGTACGAAGCGCTCAGCGGCGCCAAAGAGGTTGCGCAGATATTGCACAAATACGGTGTCTTCAACAAGGTGGAAG
Organism: Gammaproteobacteria bacterium; assembly: GCA_027315405.1. Lineage (GTDB taxonomy): Bacteria > Pseudomonadota > Gammaproteobacteria > Natronospirales > REEB76 > REEB76. The sequence goes on from DAHUYB010000093.1 coordinate 36,255, forward strand.
ATCACATCGAGTGACATGGACATTTCCGCCCGGATACCGAGCGCAGGATCCAGATCCCGTTGTGCGTCATATATCGCGAAACGCCTGCGGTTATCGTCGTTGAATCTCTGCCGGCAACGGGCTACCGCCGTGGCGGATACATCCAGTCCGAGATAATCCACATGCTTGTTCAGCAGGCTTAATTGATTGCCATCTCCACACCCGAATTCCACCACTGAACGGATAGCGTGCCGGTGGATGAACCCGTTGATGATCTCCGCCTTGAATTCCGCCAGTTTGCCATAGGAGCCGCCGCCCGAGTTACCGCCGTGGGCGTAGCGTTTTTCCCAGTAATCCGTTGAGCTGTTGAAGCTGAAGGTATTGATGAAGGCATAAATCTTGCCCATGAGTCGGCGGAAGAATCCGGGATGCTGGACGTGCGAATTTTGCATGGTTATGAAGGGTGCTTGATGAAAGCTGCGCGCAGTATGCCTGTATCCGTGGGTGGCCTGCTACTTTGGTGCAGCGATATCGGTTCACGGGTGTTGTTTAACGCTACGACATTGCGTATCGTTTGTGCTGGAGTCGGCCGGGCGGTCGCTGCGTTCGCGCAGAGGAAAGTCCGGGCTCCACAGGACAAGGTGCCAGGTAACGCCTGGGGGGCGCGAGCCCACGGACAGTGCCACAGAAAACATACCGCCGATGGCCTTCGGGCTCAGGTAAGGGTGAAAAGGTGCGGTAAGAGCGCACCGCGCGACGGGTAACCGGCCGCGGCACGGAAAACCCCACCCGGAGCAAGACCAAATAGGGGAGCAGTGGGTTTGGTCCCACACATGTGGTCCGCATGGCTTCCGGGTAGGTCGCTTGAGGTGCGCGGTGACACGCATCCTAGATGAATGGCTGTCCCTTGACAGAACCCGGCTTACAGGCCGACTCCTTATCATTCATTCCCACAGAGCTGCCATAACTTTTCTCCCAGGTTGAAGTACCCTATAGGTATAAGAGTTAAGGCACTCTCTAAGATGCCTTTCCAAGCTATTGATATGTCATTATTTATTTTTTAGAAATCTTGTCTGGCTTTTTTATCTAAGTCCCTGTCTCACAAGCATTTTTTATGATTTGCCCTTGACGGAGTGCAAACGGCTTCCTATAGTGTGCGTAGTGGGAAAAAGTGGAATGAAATGGGATATACCGGCAGCGGGGTGGGTCTTTGTTCCGTGGCGTAAATAACCTGACGCTGGATGCCAAAGGGCGGCTGGCTGTCCCAGCGCGTTACCGCGAGCATCTGACGGAACTTTGTAATGGCCAGATCGTGGTCACGATTGACCGCGGTTATTACCTGCTCATTTATCCCCTGCCTACTTGGGAAGAGATCGAACACAAGCTTGTGAACTTGCCCAGCCTGCATCCGCAGGTGCGCGAATTGCAGCGGCTGCTGGTCGGCCACGCCTCCGAGGTCAACATGGATAGTCATGGCCGGGTGCTGTTGCCGCCGGAACTCCGCGAGTTTGCCCGGCTGGAGCGCGACGTGGTGTTGCTCGGCCTCATGAACAAATTCGAGTTGTGGGACAAGGCTACGTGGGATGCCCGGCGTGAGCATAGCCTCGCGGGAGACCACGGTGCCGGTGGCGGTTTGCCGGAGGAGCTGTCCAGGCTTTCATTGTGAGCGACATGCTTGCCGGGAATAACCATCGGCCGGTGTTGTTGCAGGCAGCGCTGCAAGGACTTGCGGTACGGCCCGGGGGTGTGTACGTGGACGGCACCTACGGGCGCGGTGGGCACAGTCGCGAAATTCTCGCGCGGCTCGGGCCGACAGGGCGATTGATCGCCATTGATCGCGATCCGGAAGCGGTAACGGCCGCCCAGGTCGAATGGATGGATGATCGGCGGTTTGCAATATATAGAGGTGCGTTTTCCATGCTGGAACGGATTGCGCAGCAAACAGATATGGCGGGACGAGTGAACGGCGTGCTGCTGGATCTGGGCGTGTCATCCACGCAACTCGATGATCCGCGGCGTGGTTTCAGCTTTCTCCACAATGGTCCCCTTGACATGCGCATGGATCCGGATACCGGCGAGAGCCTTGCCGAATGGCTTAACCGTGCCGCTGAAAATGAAATCGCAGATGCCATTTATCAATTTGGGGAAGAACGTTTTGCCAAACGTATCGCCCGCGCCATAGTTGCAGCCCGCGCTACGGCGCTGATTACCACTACCGTGCGGCTTGCGACCATCGTGAGCGCCGCCATCCCGACCCGTGAGCGCAACCGGCATCCGGCCACGCGCACGTTCCAGGCCTTGCGCATCTTCATCAATCGCGAGCTGGATGAACTCAGTGCGTGTCTCGATCAATGCCTGCGGATACTGACGCCGGGAGGGCGCCTTGCGGTCATCAGTTTCCATTCCCTCGAAGACCGCCTGGTGAAACGTTTTATTCGGACACATTCCCGGGAAGCACCGCCGGACCCGCGGGCACCCTGGCTGCGGTCAACAACGGTTCCCCTGTTGCGGGCCATAGGTAAGGCAGTCCATCCGGGTGCCGCAGAAATCGCTGCCAACGCACGCGCGCGCAGTGCGGTACTACGGGTCGCGGAGCGCCTGACGTGAAGCTCACCCGTACCGTGGTGGCATTGCTGATCGCGGCGGTTTTTCTGAGCGCGCTCGCGGTCATAGACGCGCGCCACGAAAACCGTTTGCTGTTCGCGCAGTTGCAACAACTGCGCCAGCAGCGTGACCAGATCAACATCGAATGGGGGCAATTGTTGCTGGAACAGAGCACTTGGTCCACCCATGCGCGCATCGAACAGATGGCGACCCAGAAGCTGGATATGGAAATGCCAATGCATCCCGAGATCGTGGTGGTGTATCCATGAACCGCGACGTTGAGGACACTTCCTGGAGCTGGCGCAGCATGCTTGTGCTGGGGGTGTTCACACTGGCGGCGATTGCACTGCTGGGCCGGCTGGTGTATTTGCAGATGTTCGACAACCAGTTTTTGCAGGATCAGGGCAAAGAACGTCATCTGCGCGTAGTTCAGATCCCGGCTCACCGCGGCATGATTCTCGACCGCAACGGTCAGCCGCTGGCAGTAAGCACGCCGGTGGACTCCATCTGGATGAATCCCCAAGAAATCTCCGCTGTGCCTGGCCGTATTCCCCAATTGGCTCACGCGCTTGGCATGCGCAGCCATGATGTCATGAATCTGTTGCGTCAGAACCATGATAAGCAATTCGTGTACCTGGTGCGTGATCTGGACCCCTACGCGGCGCACAAAGTGATAGCGCTTAATATTCCCGGTATCTACACCCAGCGCGAATACCGCCGTTATTACCCCGCCGGCGAAGTAGCCGCCCAGGTTTTGGGTTTCACCAACGTGGATGACGTGGGCCAGGAAGGTCTGGAGCTCGCTTATAACGACTGGTTGCACGGCATTCCCGGTGCCGAGCGCGTCATCGTGGATCGCTACGGGCGTTCGGTGCAGGACGTGGAAAGCCTGCGCGCACCGCGGCCCGGCAAGGATTTGGTCGCCAGCATTGATTTACGCGTGCAATACCTCGCTTATCGCGCCCTCAAACAGGCGGTGCTGGAGCAGGGCGCCCAGTCCGGTTCCATTATCGTCATGGATGCCAAGACGGGTGAAGTGCTGGCCATGGCCGACCAGCCGTCTTTCAATCCCAATAACCGCGGCGATTACCAGGCGGGTGCTTACCGCAACCGCGCAGTCACCGATCAGTTCGAACCCGGGTCGAGCATGAAGCCGTTTACCATCGTGGCGGCATTACTTTCGGGCCGCTATACCCCCAATACCGTCATCAATACCACGCCGGGTTTTTACAAGGTGGCGGGCTACACCATTCGTGACGACAACGACTACGGTGCCATCAATCTCACCACGATTTTGGAAAAATCCAGTAATGTGGGGGCCAGCAAAATTGCCTTGTCGCTTAACCCGGAACTGCTGTGGGACACACTTGCGGCCTTTGGCTTTGGCCGTAGTAGCGGTAGCGGTTTCCCGGGCGAAGTCACCGGTTCGCTGCCGAATTACCGCGACTGGTCCGTGGCGCGCCAAGCCACCATCTCGTACGGTTACGGTGTCGCGGTTACCGCGCTGCAACTGGCGGATGCCTACGACATCATTGGCGACAACGGTGTGAGTATGCCGCCGAGTTTTGTGCGTCTGGACGCGCCGCCGGTGGGGCAGCAGGTGATCCCCGCTGCGGTGACCGTGACCTTGCGCCGCATGCTCGAGACCGTGGTTTCCAATGAAGGTACCGGCAAGCTCGCGGGCGTCGCTGGCTATCACGTGGCGGGTAAAACCGGGACCGCGCATATCGCCCAGAATGGTGGCTATTCAAGCAGCGATTATTACTCAGTGTTCGCCGGTATCGCGCCAGCCACTGATCCGCGGCTGGTGACCGTGGTGGTGATCCGCGGACCGAGCCACGGTCAGTACTACGCCGCGACCGTGGCAGCGCCGGTATTCGCGCGCGTCATGACTGGCGCGCTCCGACTCCTGGATATTCCGCCGGATGATTTGAGCAATTTCACCACCACTGCGTATGTGGTGAAACTGGGGCATGCTTCGTGACGGCTCAAGCCCAGCACCTGGGCGGAGTGAGCCTGGCGGAGATCCTGCGGGGTAACGCGGAGATCCCAGCGGGCCGCGATCTGAAACTGCAGGGCCTCGCTCTCGACAGTCGCGCCGTACACCCCGGATATCTTTTTCTGGCCTGCCGCGGTCACCATCATCACGGCCTTCAGCATCTTGCCGATGCGCGCGCGCGCGGCGCGCTAGCGGTGGCTTACGATCCCGAAGGGGCGCTGGACTATCTGCCGACGCTCAAGGGGCTGCCGGCCTTCGCGGTCCGTAATCTGGAACAGCATGCCGGTTTCATGGCCGCGCGTTTCTATGGTGATCCGTCCGCGTCGCAACAAGTGGCGGCAGTAACCGGTACCAATGGCAAGACTTCCGTGAGCCTAATCACCGCCCAAGCACTCACGGAACTTGGCAAATCCTGCGGTGTGCTGGGGACGCTCGGCTACGGTCTGTATGGCAAGCTGGAAAACCCTACGCATACCACGCCGGACGCCGTCAGTGTGCAGCAATGGCTGGCGGCTTTCCGTGATCGCGGCATACGGCACGTCAGTATGGAGGCATCCAGCCATGCGCTTGATCAGGGCCGCTTGTCAGGCGTGCATGTCGGCGTAGCTGTGTTCACCAATCTTACCCGTGATCATCTGGACTATCACGTCAACATGGAGAGTTACGCTGCCGCCAAACACCGGCTATTCGAAATGCCGGGCCTGAAACAGGCGGTAATCAATCTGGATGACGCTTTCGGTCAGGAGTTATCACGCAGTTTGCCGGATAGTGTTGATGGCATCGGCTATACCCTCGAATCCACGCGTATTCACAATGGCAAGATACTGCGTGCTACGAACGTGCTATTGCATTCCGGCGGAATGGGATTTGACGTGGAAGGCGATTTTGGTACCGGACATATTGATTGCCGCCTGCTCGGTGATTTCAACGTGCACAACCTGTTGGCGGTGCTGGGCGTATTGCTGGCGCTGGATATTTCATTTGTTGATGCGCTGCGTGTACTCGGGAGCGCACGCACAGTCCCGGGCCGCATGGAATGTTTCAGTAGTATCCGGATGCCGCTGGTGGTGGTGGATTATGCGCATACACCGGATGCCTTGGAAAAGGCGCTGACTGCGGTACGCGCCCACTGCCGTGGGCAGGTGTGGTGCGTATTCGGCTGCGGCGGCGAGCGTGACCGCGGCAAGCGGCCACTGATGGGGGCAATCGCCGCACGACTTGCGGATCGCGTGATTCTGACCGATGACAATCCGCGTCACCAGGACGGCGACGCCATTATCACTGAAATTATGGCCGGTATCGGTGATCGCAGCCGGGTGCAGGTGCAGCGCAACCGTGCCCAGGCCCTGGCGCAGGCGATTAATGCCGCGAGCCCGGACGACGTGGTGCTGGTGGCTGGCAAAGGGCACGAATCCTACCAAATTGTCGGTGACCACCCATTACCTTACAGCGACCGCGACACAGTGGCGGCGCTGTTCAAGGGGGCGCAGGCATGAGCGTGCGCCGGCTTTCGGAGGTGGCCGCGGCGACCGGCGGCAGGCTGGTGGGACCTGATTGCGAATTCCTGCGGGTCGGCAGTGATACGCGCAAGCTCATGGCCGGCGAATTGTTCGTGGCTTTGCGCGGACCGAATTATAACGGCCACGAATTTGTGATGCAGGCCGAAAAACTCGGTGCCAGCGGCGCATTGGTTGAACATCCGATACTTTGTCATCTACCGCAAGTGGTGGTGCGGGATACGCGCCGGGCTCTGGGTGCGTATGCGGCCCATTGGCGTGCGCAGTTCAGCATTCCGGTGATTGGCGTCACCGGTTCTAACGGCAAGACCACGGTCAAGGAAATGATCGCCAGTATTCTGCGCCGCCGCCGCATCACGCTCGCTACCCGCGGCAACCTCAATAACGACATCGGCGTACCACTGACCCTGCTGGAACTGAACGAGAAGCACCGCGCCGCCATCATCGAAATGGGCACCAACCATCCCGGAGAAATAGCTTATCTGGCGTCTGTGATTTCCGCCAATGTGGGTGTGATAACTAATGCCGGCGCGGCTCATCTGGAGGCGCTCGGTAGCATTCAGGGTGTGGCTCTGGAAAAAGGCGCACTGTACGCCGGTTTGCGCACCAACGGCGTCGCGATCATCAATGCGGATGACGTGTACGCATCAGTATGGCGGGAAATGGCCGGCCGGCGCGCACAGCGTAGTTTCGGTCTGACTGAACTCGCGGATTTTCATCCACAATCCGATTCGCTCAAACAATTGCCCACCGGCGTGTGGGCTTTCCGGCTGGTATCGCCCGCGGGTGAGGCAAGCATTCAGTTATCGTTACCTGGCCGGCATAACGTGATAAATGCCCTGGCCGCCGCCGCTGCTGCTAGTGCCGCCGGAGCCAGCCTTGACGATGTCATGAGTGGACTCGCCAACATCCCGGTCATCGGCGGCCGCTTGATTGTGCTGCCGGGCGCCCGCGGTTGCCGTCTGATAGACGATAGCTACAACGCCAATCCTCAATCTTTGAAGACCGCCATGGAATTCGCCCTGAGTCTGGGCGATCCGGTATGGCTGGCGCTTGGGGATATGGCTGAACTGGGCGAGAGTGCTGCCGCACTGCATGCCGATTGCGGCGAGCTCGCGCGCCTGCTGGGTATTGCACGCCTGTTCAGTTTCGGCAGCCTGGGTCTGCATGCGACCGAGCACTTTGGCCAAGGCGCGGAGCATTTTGTAGATCGGGAAGCCTTGATTGCTTCATTACGCAGCAGTCTGCGTCCGGGAATCACGTTGCTCATCAAAGGCTCGCGTAGCATGCGCATGGAGCGCGTGGTGGAAGCCTTGCGTGCACCACAGGTGGTCGGCAAGACTTCGGGGGATAGCTGAATCATGCTGTTATTCCTCACCGAATACCTGACGCGTTATGACTCTGCGTTTCACGTATTCTCCTATCTTACCTTCCGTGCCATCCTCGGTGTGCTTACCGCCTTGCTGCTGTCATTTCTCACCGGACCTAGCATGATCCGGCGGTTGAGTTCCCGTCAGATTGGCCAGAGCGTGCGTAACGACGGACCACAGTCACATCTTGCCAAGGCAGGTACGCCGACCATGGGCGGTACCCTGATCCTTGTCACCATCATCATCACCGCATTGTTATGGTCGGATCTGCGCAATCGCTATGTATGGGTATTGATCGGTGTCACCGTGGCGTTCGGTCTCATCGGTTTCGCCGACGATTACAGGAAACTGGTATTACGCAATTCCAAGGGGCTGTCGGCCGGTGGCAAGTATTTTCTGCAGTCTCTCGTGGGTCTGGCGGCGGCGGTGGCCTTATATATCAGTCATCGTGATGCTACCGAGATCGAATACATTGTGCCCTTGCTGAAGCACGTCTCGGTGAGCTTCGGCGGGTTCTTCATCCTTATCACCTATTTTGTGGTGGTTGGTATGAGCAATGCGGTGAACCTCACCGATGGCCTGGACGGGCTCGCCATCATGCCGGCGGTGATGGTGGGCGGTGCACTGGGTGTATTTGGCTATGCTTCCGGCAATTTCAATTTTGCTCACTACCTTACTATCCCGTATCTGCCCGGTACCGGCGAGATTGTCGTTTACTGCGGCGCGCTGGTCGGCGCCGGACTCGGGTTCCTGTGGTTCAACGCCTATCCGGCGCAGGTGTTCATGGGCGATGTCGGTGCGCTGGCTCTGGGCGCTGCCCTTGGTACTTTGGGGGTGATCGTGCGCCAGGAAATCGTGCTGTTCATCATGGGCGGTGTGTTTGTCATGGAGACGGTTTCCGTCATCTTGCAGGTGGGTTCCTTCAAGCTCACCGGCCGGCGGCTTTTCCGTATGGCGCCGTTGCATCATCACTTTGAATTGAAAGGCTGGCCGGAGCCGCGCGTTATCGTGCGCTTCTGGATCATCACGGTGATCCTGGTTCTCATCGGCCTGTCCACACTCAAGGTGCGCTGAGGAAAACGCATGCAGATGCCGCAGCACCGCCCCCGGACACTTATCATCGGCCTCGGTAAGACCGGGTTGTCGTGTGCACGCTTCCTGGCGGGTCATGGCGTGGAGGTGGCGGTCACCGACAACCGCGAGCGGCCGCCGGGACTCAAAGAGCTGCGCAACATGGTTCCGGATGCGGCAGTGTTTGTCGGTGGTTTTTCCGAGGAGGCGCTTAAACGTGCAGACCAGGTGGTGCTTTCACCGGGCATCGCGCTGGCCACGCCGTTTATCGCCAAGGCGCGGAGTTTGGGTCTGCCGGTATTCGGCGATATCGAGTTGTTCGCGCGCCAGACCCATGCGCCGGTAGTGGCCATCACCGGTTCCAACGGCAAGAGCACAGTCACCACGCTGCTGGGACGCATGTCGGAACAAGCCGGCATCGACGTGCGCGTGGGCGGCAATCTCGGCACGCCGGCTTTGGACTTGATTCAGGATAAGGAACCGCAGCTGTATGTACTGGAATTGTCCAGCTTCCAGCTCGAAGTCACCGCTTCACTACAGTGCGTGGCGGCGACGGTGCTCAACGTCTCACCGGATCATCTGGATCGTTACGCCGCACTGGCGGATTACGCCGCCGCCAAAGCGCGGATTTTTAATCACTGCGACGTGGCGGTGGTGAACCGCGACGATGCCCGGGTGCGCGCCATGCCGAAACCCGGGCAAAAGCACTTGAGCTTCGGCCTACAAGCAGCGGACGCTGGTAACTATGGTTTGGTCATCCACGGCGGCGAACGCTGGCTGGCGCGGGGTGCGGAGAGGTTGTTGCGCGCGGAGGAGTTACGCATACGTGGCGATCACAATCTGGCGAATGCGCTGGCGGCGCTGGCGCTGGGTGAAGCGGCAGGTTTGCCCAGAGCAGCCATGCTGACCGCACTCAAGGAGTTCGGCGGCTTGCCGCATCGCATGCAGCATGTGGCAGCGGTCCGCGGCGTGAGCTATTACGATGATTCTAAGGGCACAAACGTGGGCGCAACGCTGGCGGCGGTTTCGGGTTTATCGGGACCGCTGGTATTGATTGCCGGCGGTGACGGCAAGCAGCAGGATTTTTCACCATTGGTGGAAGCCTTGGCGGGTAAGACGCGTGCCGTGGTGCTGTTGGGAAAGGATGCGTCTGCGATCGCGGCCGTGCTCGCCGCGCGCTTGCCGGTGCAGCAGGTGAAAGACATGGAAGCGGCGGTGCAAGCTGCAGCTCAGCTCGCGCAGCCCGGCGATCTGGTACTGCTGTCACCCGCCTGCTCGAGTCTCGATATGTTCGACAACTTCGAACACCGTGGCCGGATATTCACACAAGCAGTGAGGAGAATCGCCGGTGGATGAAGCGCAACCCATCGCTGGCGGTAAGCGCGTGCCGGCGCCGGACCGGCTGCTGTTGCTGACCGCGGCGGTGATTCTGGCCCTAGGCCTGGTGATGGTCGCGTCCGCGTCCATCACCCTGGCCGACAAGGTGACCGGCAATCCATTCTATTACCTGGAGCGCCAGCTCGCGTACACGGTGATCGGCCTCGGTATTGGCATGGCCGCGTATTCGTTGCCTTTGTTCTGGTGGCAGCGCTCCAATTTTTTATTGTTGATCCTGGCACTGGGACTGCTGGCGGTCGTCTTGGTGCCGGGTATCGGACGGCATGTCAATGGCAGCATCCGTTGGGTGGTGATGGGTCCGTTTCACCTGCAGGTCTCGGAACCCGCACGTCTGCTTATCCTTATATACATTGCGGGTTATGGCGTGCGCCGGCACATGCAGCTGAGCACGCAATTCACGGGCTCTCTCAAGCCCATGCTGGTGATGGCGTTGGCGGCGCTACTGCTCTTGGCGGAACCAGATTTCGGCGCGGCCATGGTTTTGATCGCGGCGGCTATGGCCATGCTGTTTTTCAGCGGCGCGCGCCTGCGGGATTTCGCGATATTCGCAGTGCTGGGGGTGATCGGTTTCATTGTGCTGGCGGTGGCTTCGCCCTACCGGCTGGAACGCATCACCGGTTTTCTGCACCCCTGGAGCCATCCTTTCGACAGCGGTTTCCAGCTCACCCAGTCGCTGATTGCCATCGGCCGTGGCGGATTCTTCGGGGTGGGTTTGGGCGAGAGCGTACAGAAACTTTTTTATCTACCGGAAGCACACACCGACTTTCTGTTTGCGGTATTGGCGGAAGAGTTGGGTTTGCTGGGTTGCCTCGCGGTCCTTGCGCTGTATTTCGTTTTCACCTGGCGCGCCATTGTCATTGCGCGGCAAGCGGCGAAGAAAGGCCGGATGTTCGGCGCCAATCTCGCCTTCGGCCTGGGTTTGTGGGTCGGGTTGCAGGCGTTCATCAACATGGGTGTCAACATGGGCTTGCTGCCTACCAAAGGTTTGACATTGCCGCTCATGAGCTATGGCGGCAGCAGCCTGATTGTGGTGTGTGCCGCCATCGGTCTGATCCTGCGTGTGGACCGGGAAACCCATGTGAGACGCTTCTGGCTTGAACAGGAAACAGCGGCATGACGAGAGGCCAATGAAAATCGTGATCGTGGCTGGAGGGCAAGCCGGAAACAGGCAAATGTCCAGTGGACATTCACCCCGACGAGCGCGAGGCAGGGTTGCCGAGCTGGTCAGCACATCAAGGACGGTTCTGTGGTCAACGAGAGGTATATGAAGATCGTGATTATGGCGGGAGGCACAGGCGGTCATGTTTTCCCGGCGCTGGCGGTGGCGGAAGTGCTGCGCGCACACGGGCATGAGCTCGCCTGGATGGGAACGCAAACGGGATTGGAAGTAGGCGTGGCGGCCCGCGCCGGCATACCCATGGAATGCATTCAGGTGGGCGGGGTGCGCGGTAAAGACATGGCAACCCTGCTAAAAGCACCGTTCACAGTGCTGCGCGCCGTAGCTGAAGCACGCGCTATTTTCCAGCGGTTTAAACCCAAGGTAGCCTTGGGCATGGGCGGATTTGCCAGCGGTCCCGGCGGCCTGGCCGCGCGCTTGTTGGGCTGCCCATTGGTGCTGCACGAACAAAATGCGATTCCAGGCATGACCAATCGCGTGCTCAGTCATGTGGCAATCCAAGTGCTGGAAGGATTCCCTAAAAGTTTTGCCGCATCCCGGCATGCGCACTATGTGGGTAACCCGGTGCGCGCCGGTATCACGGAACTGTCCCCACCCGAAATCCGGTTTGCAAATCGCGCCGGCAAAGGGCGGCTGCTGGTGATCGGCGGCAGCCAGGGCGCGCGGGTGCTGAACGACAACGTGCCGCCAGCGCTGGCGCAACTGGATGCCGCACTGTGCCCCGAAGTCTGGCATCAGACGGGCGTCCGTGACGCCGGGCGGGTGGTGTCGGCCTACCGGAAATTCGGCGTGGTTGCGCGTGTCATGCCGTTCATCGAAGACATGACGGCTGCTTATGGCTGGGCGGATCTGGCGCTGTGCCGCGCCGGTGCGCTCACGGTGTCAGAACTGGCGGTGGCGGGACTGGGCGCCGTGCTGGTACCGTTTGCCGCCGCGGTCGATGATCATCAGAGCCGCAACGCGGCATTTCTCGCCGATGCCAGCGCGTCAGAGTTGTTGCCTGAATCCAAAATTTCACCGCAGACCCTGAGCACTTTACTCGCTCACCTGCTGCGTGACCGGAATCTCATGCTGGGTATGGCTAAGCGCGCGCGGGCGTTGGCCAAAGCAGATGCCGCTGAAAAAGTCGCCGAGGTTTGTTTGCAGGTGGGGGCACTCGCATGAACGAATTCATGCGCCGCATCCGGCATCTGCACTTCGTCGGCATCGGTGGCGCCGGTATGGGTGGTATCGCCGAGGTATTCATCAATCTCGGCTATCGCGTGAGCGGCAGCGATCTCAGGCAGAACTCCATCACCCGACGGCTCACCGGCTTGGGCGCGCAGGTGAGTCTCGGTCACCGCGCGGACCAGCTGACGGATGCGGATGTGGTTGTCATGTCGAGCGCCGTCACTGAGGACAATCTGGAAGTGGCGGCGGCGCACGCACGCCTCATCCCGGTGGTGCGGCGCGCGGAAATGCTCGCCGAACTCATGCGCTTCCGTTTCGGTATTGCCGTGGCCGGCACCCACGGCAAGACCACCACCACCAGTTTGGTGGCGAGCGTGCTCTCGGAAGCCGGCCTGGACCCGACTTTCATTATTGGTGGCCGTCTCATCAGCGCTGGCGCCAATGCGCGCCTCGGTACCGGCCGCTATCTGGTGGCGGAGGCGGATGAAAGTGATGCTTCATTCCTCTACTTACAGCCGCTGGTGGCGGTGGTCACCAACATCGACGCTGATCACCTCGGCACCTATGCCGGGGATTTTAACCGTCTGCGTGCCGCCTTCATCGAATTCCTGCATCACCTGCCGTTTTATGGCCTCGCGGTACTGTGCCTGGAGGATGCGGAGGTGCGCAACATTATGTCGGAAGTAGCCCGGCCGGTCATTACCTATGGATTCAACGAGGCCGCGGATTTCCGCGCCACTGATATTCGGCGCGCAGGCAACGTGACCCGTTTCAAGGCGTGGAAACCGGGGCAATCACAAGCACTGGAAGTCACGCTCAATCTCGCCGGACGACACAACGTGCTCAACGCCCTTGCGGCCATGGCCATCGCCCAGGATTTGGAAATCGGCGACGATGCCTTGTTGCGTGCCTTCGCCAATTTCCAGGGTGTGGGCCGCCGTTTTCAGATTCACGGCGAGGTGCGGATACCTGCAGGCCAGGTGCTGCTGGTGGATGACTACGGCCATCATCCGCGTGAACTCACGGCCACCCTGGAGGCGGCGCGCGAAGGCTGGCCGTCCCGGCGGCTGGTGGTGGCGTTCCAGCCGCACCGCTATACGCGCACGCGTGACTTATTCGAGGATTTTGCCGAAGTGCTGTCGCAGGTGGATGTGCTGGTGTTGCTGGACGTGTATGCAGCGGGTGAAGCAGCGATCGCTGGCGCCGATGGGCGTGCGCTGGCACGCTCCATCCGCAATCGCGGTCTTGTCGATCCGGTGTTCGTAGCGCAGGCACAGGATTTACCGGAAGTCTTGCTTAGCCTGCTCAAGGATGGGGATCTGCTGTTGATGCTCGGTGCCGGCGACATCGGCGGTATAACCGCGGAGCTGCCGCAGCGACTAGCGCGTGAATGTCCGCAGCAATCATCCAAGCTGGAGCACAAACATTGAGCCCGCGCGTGCGCCATGCTGGGAGCGGAGTAATGCGGCGCCGGTTGCTGTGGTTGTCTGGCGTGACCTTGATAATGCTGCTGGCGGTGATCCTGTGGACCAGGTATTTCTCGCGACCACTATTCCCGGGACCGGCGCTGACCGAGCTGGTGATCCCGGGACCGCTTGTGCATGTGCAGCCGCAGGCAGTGCAGGCGGCGGTGCTACCGGCGCTGGGCAAGGGGTTTTTCAGCACCAATGTGTCGCAGATTCAAGCAGCGGTACGGACGGTGCCCTGGGTGTCCAGTGTGGCCGTGCGCCGCAGCTGGCCGCACACACTTTATATAGATATCACAGAGGAAGTGCCGGTGGCGCGCTGGAACGGGACAGGCCTGATGGACGCCCAAGGCCGGGTATTTGTGCATTCCGCGAACGGCGCCTGGGCAAAGCTACCCAGGTTGTCCGGTCCGGAAGGCAGCGAGCAGGACGTGTTGGCGGAATTCAACGCATTTACCTCATTACTGACGATGCGCGGACTGATGCTTCAGCAATTGAAAATAGATGCGCGCGGCGACTCCACGCTGGAACTCAACAACGGCATCGAAGTTCGCCTGGGGCGCGCAGACGCAGAAGCACGCCTCAAACGTTTCGTTACGGTGGCACTGCCGACACTGAGTGAAAAACTCGCGGCCGTGGCCTACGTGGACATGCGCTATACCAACGGATTTGCCGTGGGTTGGGCGAGCCCGGGGATTTCGCCGGCATGCCAGCGGCACGCCGGCCCGGGTGAGCGACCACCCACGAGTGGGCGGGCTGGTGGGCGCGCCAGGGATGGTTCACAGAACGCATGTACGACGCCCGCCGTTGGGCATAGCAAAGAGGTTGGACCGAATGTCTAGAAAGACCGACAAACAGTTGATCGTGGGCCTGGATGTGGGTACCTCCAAGGTGGTAGCCATCGTTGGTGAAATACTTTCCGACGGCGCTGTTGAGATTGTGGGCATCGGCTCGCATCCATCGCGCGGACTCAAACGCGGCGTGGTGGTGAACATTGAATCCACGGTGCAATCCATCCAGCGCGCCGTGGCGGAGGCCGAACTCATGGCCGGCTGCCAGATCCATTCAGTATATGCGGGTATAGCCGGCAGCCACGTGCGCAGTCTTAACTCCCACGGCGTGGTCGCCATCCGCGATAAGGAAGTGACCGCCGGCGACGTGGAGCGCGTGATTGACGCCGCGCGTGCCGTCAGCATCCCTGCGGATCAGAGGATTCTGCACATCCTGCCCCAGGATTTCGTGATTGACGGCCAGGATGGTATCCGTGAGCCCATCGGCATGTCCGGCGTGCGCCTGGAGGTGCACGTGCACATCGTAACCGGCGCCATGAGCGCAGCCCAGAACATCGTGCGCTGTGTGGAGCGCTGCGGCCTGAAGGTAGACGATATCATCCTGGAGCAGATCGCCTCCAGCTACGCGGTACTCAACGAGGATGAAAAGGATCTGGGTGTATGCCTGGTGGATGTGGGCGGCGGCACCACCGACATTGCGGTGTTCACCGACGGTGCCATCCGCCACACAGCGGTGATTCCGATTGCCGGCGACCAGGTTACCAATGATATCGCCGTGGCCTTGCGTACTCCCACGCATCATGCTGAGGAAATCAAGATCAAATATGCCTGTGCCCTGCCGCAACTGGCGAGCGCCGATGAAACCATTGAGGTGCCGAGCGTGGGCGAACGACCATCGCGTCGCTTGGCGCGTCAAACTCTCGCGGAAGTGGTGGAACCGCGTTACGAGGAACTCTTCAGCCTTGTCCAGGCGGAGATGCGGCGCAGCGGATTCGAGGATGCGGTGCCCGCCGGCATCGTGCTTACCGGCGGCAGCGCCAAGATGGAAGGTGCTGTGGAGCTGGCTGAGGAAGTATTCCACGCGCCCGTGCGTCTGGGTGTGCCGCAATACGTCACCGGATTGGTGGACGTCGTGCGTAATCCAATCCATGCCACCGGCGTGGGCTTATTGCTATTCGGGGCACACAGTCTGCCACGGGACGGTGTAGCGCGTCGCGATCACGGTAGCGTGAATGTGAAGGATGCATGGCAGCGCATGAAGCAATGGTTTCAGGGTTCATTTTGATTTGTGCTTAATATTGTAAACATGCAGAGGAGATCGGGACATGAATTGGACAATCGAAGAGGACGTTAATCAGAGTGCCGTCATCAAGGTGATCGGCGTGGGTGGTGGCGGCGGTAACGCCGTGCAGCATATGCTGGCCAGTGGCATTGAGGGCGTGGATTTCATCGCCATCAATACCGATGCCCAGGTGTTGAAGAAAATCAACGCACGCACAACGCTGCAGATTGGCAGCAACCTCACCCGCGGATTAGGTGCCGGCTCCAATCCGGAAACCGGCAAGCAGGCTGCGCTGGAAGACCGCGACCGGCTGGAAGAAGTCCTGCGCGGCAGCGACATGGTGTTCATTACTGCCGGCATGGGTGGCGGCACCGGCACCGGGGCGG
Organism: Gammaproteobacteria bacterium; assembly: GCA_027315405.1. Taxonomy (GTDB): domain Bacteria; phylum Pseudomonadota; class Gammaproteobacteria; order Natronospirales; family REEB76; genus REEB76. The sequence goes on from DAHUYB010000093.1 coordinate 52,465, forward strand.
CGCCGGTGGTAGCGCAGGTGGCCAAGGAACTGGACGTGCTGGTGGTGGCGGTGGTGACCAAACCCTTCCCCCACGAAGGCAGCAAACGCATGAAAGTTGCCGAGCAAGGGCTGGCGGAATTGAGCCAATACGTGGATTCGCTCATCGTGATTCCCAACGAGAAGCTGTCTGCAGTGCTCGGCCGTGATATCCCCATGTTGCAGGCATTTCAGGCAGCCAACGAGGTGTTACACGGCGCGGTGCGTGGTATCGCTGACATCATTACCCGGCCCGGCCTTATGAACCTGGATTTCGCCGATGTGCGCACGGTTATGTCGGAGATGGGTATGGCCATGATGGGCACGGGTCAGGCCAGCGGCGAAGGCCGGGCACGCAAGGCCAGTGAGGCTGCGGTCACGAGTCCGTTGCTGGAAAATATCAACCTGCAAGGGGCCCGGGGCATTCTAGTCAATATCACCGCCGGTATGGATCTGACCATGGGCGAGTACGAAGAGGTCATGGATATTGCCCATGGCTACGCGGTGGAAGACGCCTCCATCAAAGTGGGTACCGTGTTGGATCCATCCATGAGTGATGAGATCCGCGTTACGGTAGTGGCTACGGGCCTATCTCGGCCGCAACTACAGTCGGCGCCAGCGGTGAAACCGGTAGTACAGCACCCCCAGCTGGTGCCCTTGGCACGCACCGGCACAGACGAACGCCCCGACTGGAAGAAGTTGGAAAAGCCCGCGTATGTAAGGCAGCGTGAAAAGGATGATCTGGACCCCCAGAGCCAGGAGTACCTGGACATCCCGGCCTTCCTGCGGCGACAGGCAGATTGAGCAGGGTTGGGGCCTATCCTGAGGGGGTGGGAAACCTTGTGAGGCCCGCGCGGCCTGTGATAACGTACCGGGTCGCGAAGCCGTAAACCGGGCTGAGATCCGTGGGCCTAATGCCGTGGCTTCTCGAAAAACACAGCGCCTTGCCCCGGCGGAAACCGGGTTTATGCGGGGTCCCTGTCAAGAAAATTAGGTTACACCACGGCATGTTGAAACAGCGTACCCTCAAAAACTCCATCCGCGCCACCGGCGTAGGTCTGCACACGGGTGAAAAGGTCTATATGACCCTACGTCCGGCGGCCCCCAACACCGGTATCATTTTCCGGCGAGTGGATTTGGAAAAGCCCGTCGAGATTCGCGCCAACGCCGAACACGTGGGCGACACCATGTTGGGCACCACCCTTGTGAACGGCGATATCCGCGTGTCGACGGTGGAGCATCTGTTGTCAGCCTTCGCCGGGCTGGGTATAGACAACGCGCACGTGGATTTGAGCGCCGCCGAAGTACCGATCATGGACGGCAGCGCCGGGCCGTTTGTATTCCTCTTGCAATCCGCAGGTATTGAAGAGCAAAACGCCCATAAGCGTTTCATCCGCATCCGCGAAAGCTTGGAAGTGCGAGAGGGCGACAAATGGGCGCGCTTCGAACCCTTTGACGGTTTCAAGGTTAGTTTCCAGATAGATTTTGACCATCCGATCTTCAAGAAGCATACCCAGAGTACCACGGTGGATTTTTCCACTACTTCCTTTGTAAAGGAAGTAAGCCGCGCGCGCACCTTCGGTTTCATGCGCGACATCGAAATGCTGCGTCAGCGGCATCTGACTCTGGGTGCATCACTGGATAATGCCATTGCGCTGGATGATTACAGGATTCTCAATGAGGATGGGCTGCGTTACGAGGATGAGTTTGTCAAGCACAAGATCCTTGATTCCATCGGCGATTTGTACCTGCTTGGACATAGCTTGATCGGCGCTTTCAGTGCCTATAAATCGGGCCATGGACTCAACAATGCGCTGCTGCGTGTGCTCTTGGCCAAACGGGCATCCTGGGAAGAGGTTACCTTCGATGATGCGGCAGCGGCGCCCATTTCATACATGACGCCGGTGCACGCGCTTTAGTATTTCACTAGAACTTAAATTTCAAACCTTAAGGATATTAAATCCGCGGATTGCGATTACGGGCGAGACGCTGGAGTGAATGTCTAAGTGGCCCTTCACCGATTTCCGCCGCTGTGATTTCGAGAATTTGACGTACTGCATTAGATAACGTTTGCGCCATCGCTTTGGCTGTGAGCGGCACCGGCGGTTCCGGCAGAACCTGCACTCGGAGTGTGTCACAGTGCAGATTGTCAGGGGCGAGTTTTTCCAGGAGCTCGCGGTGTTGGTAGCGGATTGGAGTTGCTGTGGCGGCGCTGTCCATGTAGATGACCAGCGTGCCAGCCTCCAATGCAGCACCAAGACAATGGCTTGCCAGCGCTGGCGGCAGTCGGCGGCGTACCGTGTCGCGCAGACCAACGAGGCGCTGGGCTTCGACTGTCAACAGTTTGAGTTGGGAATCATTGCTGGTGAGCAGTGCGTTGAGGGAATGAGATTTTGGTGCTGCCATTAGCGTATTCGGTGACTACGGGGAGTGATGCGGATGAGCCGTATTTTATTCATAAAACATGGTCAGTTGCGCCAACTGGATTTGAGCAGGCCCATGATACTAGCCGCGACAGTGGTTCTGGGTATCCTGATAGGTGGCTCACTGTTCCTGGCGGGTTTTGGTGCTGCCAGCTGGTTTACCCGACCGCTGGAAGGTATCCAAGCCTGGCAAGCACGTTTCACTAGGCAGGCACAGGAAATAGACAGTGCCAAACGCGTTGCCCAGGCGAATATTGATGCCTTATCCGCCAAAGTGGGCGAGCTGCAAGCGCATATCATCCGTCTGGATGCACTGGGCCAGCAGCTTACCCGCATGGCAGGTCTGAATCACGGCGAATTCAATTTCAGCAAACCGCCTGCCGAGGGCGGTCCCGAAACCAGTGGACCAGTTCAACACGTGGCAGTGCCTGATTTCATCAGTAATCTCGGCCAGCTATCCGCGCGAATAAATAACCGCGAACAGCAGTTTACCGTGCTTGAAAGCCTGCTAATGAACCGCAATGTCCGGTTACTGGCGATGCCCTCCGGACCACCCGTGATAGCGGGCTATGAGAGTTCGCCATTCGGTATGCGCATCGACCCGTTCACCGGCGAGCTGTCGTTTCACCCGGGCATTGATTTCGCCGGCCCCGAGGGCGAGCCGGTGGAGGCAGCAGCGGCCGGCGTGGTCACTTGGGCCGGGCCACGCTCCGGTTACGGCAACATGGTGGAGATTGACCACGGCAATGGCTATGCAACCCTTTATGGGCACAGTGAAAAGGTATTGGTACATGTGGGTGAAGTCGTGAAGAAGGGCCAGGAAATCGCCCTATTGGGCTCCACCGGACGTTCGACAGGCCCCCATGTGCACTTTGAAGTCTTATACAATGGCAAACCGGTCAACCCGGCGCGGTTTGTGAACGCTTCGGGGCGGGTGCGGTTGGCCGCCATGCCCCGGAGTCTGGACTGACAGGACCCTCAAAAACACGCAGTGATGGCCTTTGCCAGGCAATCTCGAAACGGGTTTTCGGATTACCGCAGCAGTTCTTGAAAGGCATGGGATTTTTGGGATCCGGCTCATCCGTTCTTTGTCCGCGGCTTCAGACTCCACCGGAACCGTCTTGATACCCGCCCGCGTGCTTACAGGGCACATGGGCCTGCTGTGGTTGACGTGCGGATAAGCGCTGGTGCTGCAAACTGGAATAACGTAATGGCAGACAGTCTTCTAAAGAAAATTTTTGGCAGCCGCAATGAGCGATTGCTGCACGGCATGCAGCGTAACGTGACACGCATCAACGGCTTGGAGCCGCAGATGCAGGCGCTGTCGGATGAAGCCCTCAAGGCCAAGACCGCGGAATTTCGTGAACGCCATGCCAAAGGCGAAAGCCTCGACGATTTGCTGCCCGAGGCTTTCGCGGCGGTACGCGAGGCCGCGCGACGCAGTTTGGGTATGCGCCACTTTGACGTGCAGCTCATCGGCGGCATGACGCTGCATCGCGGCAAGATCGCCGAGATGCGAACCGGCGAAGGTAAGACACTGGTGGCAACCCTGGCAGTATATCTCAATGCCATTCCCGCTCATGGGGTGCACGTGGTAACCGTGAACGATTATCTGGCGCAACGTGATGCCGACTGGATGCGGCCGGTGTACGCGGCATTAGGCATGACGGTGGGCGTGATCTTGGTGGGGCAGGATGCGGCCATCAAACGTTCTGCCTACGGCTCCGACATTACCTACGGCACCAATAATGAATTTGGTTTTGATTACCTGCGTGACAACATGGCGTTCCGCCTCGAGGATAAGGCGCAACGCGAGTTGTATTACGCAATCGTTGACGAAGTCGATTCAATCCTGATTGATGAGGCGCGTACTCCACTCATCATTTCCGGTGCAGTCGATGACAATACCGAGTTGTATCGCAAGGTCAATACGTTGGTGCCGCACTTGACCAAACAGGAGGAAGAGGAAGGGCCCGGTGATTACAGCGTGGACGAAAAAACCAAGCAGGTTTATCTCACCGAGGGCGGCCACGAGCGCATCGAGGAAATGCTCACCAAGGCCGGGCTGCTCAAGGCCGGCGATTCGTTATATGACGCCGCCAACATCGTGCTCATGCATCAGATCAACGCGGCATTGCGCGCACATGCCCTGTATCACCGCGAGGTGGATTATATCGTCAAGGATGGCGAGGTGGTGATTGTGGATGAATTCACCGGCCGCACCATGCCGGGGCGCCGCTGGTCCGATGGTCTGCACCAGGCTATTGAAGCCAAAGAAGGCGTAAAGATCCAGGCCGAGAACCAGACGCTCGCTTCCATCACCTTTCAGAACTACTTCCGTTTGTACAAGAAACTCGCGGGCATGACCGGTACGGCGGATACCGAGGCGGCGGAATTTCACGAGATCTATCGTCTGGAGGTAGTGGTGATTCCCACCAACAAGCCCATGATCCGCAATGACATGCCCGATCATGTGTACCTTTCCACCAAAGGTAAGTTCCAGGCGGTGATCGCTGACATCCGCGACGCCCATGGCCGCGGCCAGCCGGTGCTGGTGGGTACGGCATCCATAGAGACCTCCGAGTACCTTGCCGGATTGCTCAAGAAAGAAAATATCCAGCATGAGGTACTGAACGCCAAGCAGCACGAACGCGAAGCTCACATTATTGCCCAGGCCGGTCGGCCGGGTACCGTGACTATCGCCACCAACATGGCCGGTCGGGGCACGGACATCGTACTGGGCGGCAACCTGGAGGCCGAGCTTAAGGCGCTCCCCCCAGACACCGGCGACGCAGAGCGCACGCAGGTGCGCGGCGCTTGGCAGCAGCGGCACGACGCGGTATTGGCGGCGGGCGGGCTGCACATCATCGGCAGCGAACGCCACGAGTCACGGCGCATAGACAATCAGTTGCGCGGGCGTTCCGGCCGCCAGGGTGACCCGGGTTCCAGCCGCTTTTATCTGGGACTCGACGATAACCTGATGCGCATCTTTGCGGGTGACCGGGTCAAGGCCATCATGGAGCGTTTCGGCGTGCAGGGCGATGAAGCTATCGAGCATCCGTGGGTGACCAAGGCCATCGAAAATGCGCAGCGCAAGGTGGAAGCCCACAACTTCGATATCCGCAAGGAACTGCTTGAATACGACGACGTGGCCAATGACCAGCGTAAGGTGATTTACGAGCAGCGCAACGAGCTGTTACATGCCACGGATGTGGCTGCGACGGTCCGAAACGTTTACAGCGATGTGATCAACGGCGTTATCAATGATTACATCCCGCCTAAAAGCGTGGAAGAGCAGTGGAATATTGCCGGGCTTATGGAGACCCTGGAAAAGGAGTTCGACCTAAAACTCGATATTCAGGGTTGGCTCGAGATTGACGAAACCCTGCACGAAGAACCGCTGCGCCAGAAGATCGTCGACGCCTTCATGGCATCCTACCAGGTCAAGGAGCAACAGACCGGGACGGAAGTCATGCGTCAGTTCGAGAAGGCGGTGCTTTTGCAAGTGCTCGACAATCTATGGCGTGAACATCTGGCAAACATGGATTATCTGCGCCAGGGCATACACCTGCGCGGCTATGCGCAGGTCAATCCCAAGCAGGAATACAAGCGTGAAGCCTTTGAGATGTTCGCGACTATGCTGGACCGTCTTAAATATGAGGTGGTGGGTATCCTTGCCAAGGTGCAAGTACGCACCCAGGAGGATGTGGCGGCGGTGGAGGAACAGCGGCGACGTGCCCGTGCCATGCAGTTCCAGCATGCCGAGGCACCCAGCGCCAGCTTTGCGGATGGAGCGGGTGAAGCTCAAGCACAAAACCAGTCCCAGCAAGCCGCACCGGTGACCACTTTTGTACGTGAAGGCCGCAAGGTGGGCCGCAACGAACCCTGTCCCTGCGGTTCGGGCCTCAAGTACAAGCAGTGTCATGGGCGCCTAAGTTGAAGCGCGGGTTCTGAAACGGGCGCGCCGCGCGGCATGTTGACGTGCAAACCATTCAGGTAGTAGCGGCGGTGTTGGTGGATGGGCAGTCCCGGGTATTGTTAGCTCAACGCCCGGTTGGGAAACCGCTGGCCGGATATTGGGAATTCCCCGGTGGCAAGCTCGAAGCGGGCGAAACACCCCAGGTGGGGCTCAGGCGCGAACTGCATGAAGAGCTGGGTATAACGGTTCAAAACGCCCGGCCATTAATCCAATTGAGTCATGGATATCCCGAAGTGCACGTGCAGCTGGACGTATGGCGTGTCACCCACTATAGCGGTGAACTGCGTGCCTGCGAGAGCCAGCCTCTCGCCTGGGTGAAACCAGAGGAACTATCCAGCTGGAAGCTGCTGCCCGCGGACGGGCCCATCATTACGGCCATCCGATTCCCCCCGTTGATGTTGGTGACACCGTCACCTGAAGCGAATTGGGAGCAGTTTCTGCAGACTCTGGAACAGACGCTCAATCGCGGCGTGGATTTTGTCCAGTTGCGCGCACCCGAACTCGGTTTGTCAGATTATGCTTCCCTGGCAGCTGCTGCCACTGCCCTGTGTCATCGTCGGGGAGTGCGCATTCTCCTTAATAGCAAACCCGAAATGGTGGATGATGTTGGCGCCGACGGTGTGCATCTCAGCAATGCGCGGCTCTTGCGGATTACCGGCAGGCCCATGCCGCAGGATTTCCTGGTGGGCGCATCCTGTCATGATGAAACCGGCATACGGTTGGCGTCGGCCTACGGGCTGGATTACATCATCTTGGGTCCGGTGCAAGCCACGCCCAGCCATGCGCGCGGCGCCACCCTGGGTTGGGATGGGTTCCAGCGTTTGGCGTCCCGCAGCGTGCCGCCGGTGTACGCCATCGGCGGCATGTTGCCGCAATCTCTGGAACAGGTTCGTAAGCTGGGCGGTCACGGCATCGCCGCGATGCGCGGGCTGTGGCAAATTCAAGGCTCGGAGTTATCTTGATTCTCGGGCAGGCTGCTGTCGGGGATGGCGTGTTTCTCCAGCAGCCAATCGCCGAGGTCAATCAGCCGGCAGCGTTCGCCGCAAAATGGCTTGCATTTCGATTCCGCGGTCCACGGCACCGCGGCTCCGCAACGCGGACATTTGACCGCCGCTGGAATTTCCAGATTCTCATTCATCTACGTCTACGCTGCCTCACAGTTGGCAGCATACCAACTTGAAACCGATGTCGCGCTTGGCCTGTTGAGGCCGGCTGTCACTCAGATTCGGCTCCAGAAAATGGATGGTGATGCGCTGGCGGCCCGCGCTGATTTCAGGATAGACGCCGCTGCTGGCCGGTACCATGACGCGCACCAGCGGGCAATTGGGGCTGTCGAAGATATGCAGGAACATGCCCTGTTCGGCCACTTCGCGGGTGGGCAAGGCGCTTTCCCGGGTCAGGGCCATGAGCAGATTGATGGTGTCACGCAACGGCCGGATTTCCTCCAGCCAATGCTGCAAATCGCGGATGCGTTGGGCATGTGTCTGGGTGAGCCAGGCGTGATACACCGGCAAATCGAATTGACAAGTGCCGCCCGGGATCGCCAGGCGATTCTTGATGGTGTTGAGGAATTCGTTTTCCTTAAGTCCCAGGCCCAATTGCCGGCCATCGCCGTTCATGGCGTGGCGTAGGGTTTCCAGTTCCCCAAGCACCGATTGCAGTCGTACACCATCCACTTCGGGGCTGTCTTTGAGACGGCTGAGGAATAACAGACAACGCTCCAGCTCCTTCAGTATTTCGGTGCGCACGTCGCCGCGGGTGAGCAAGGATCCGATCTCAAGGAGCGCGCTAATGGTGGCACGACTGTCCCAGGGTGAGGCCAGGCTAAGGTGATGCGTACATTGCTCGAACAGGAATTCCAGACGCAGGAACGTGCGTACCCGCTCGGTCAGCGGCTGCTCGTACACCAGCCATTCCGCGGGCAGTAGTTCCTCAATCGGATTTTGCTCGATGTTCAGCATGAAAAATATGTGCCCCTTCAGGGCAGCCGTATGCCTGGGTGGGGCTGTATCGGATGCTTGGCAATATCCAGATAAAGCCTATGCAGTTTATGCACGCAGTCGCTAAGTTCCGCGGCTCCGCCGTTATTCGTCAGAATATCATCTCCGGCCGCCAAGCGTTGCTGCCGGTCCGTCTGCGCGGCCAGCATAGCCTGGGCGGATTCGACGCTCTCTCCATCACGTGACATAAGCCGGGCCATCTGTATTGACTCAGGGCAGTCCAATACCAACACCCGATCCACCAGCATCCGTGCTTGCGGATTTTCCACTAACAGCGGGATCACGGCAACGGCATAGGCTACTTTGAATGCGGCCAGGCTGTCCTTAAGCCGGCGCAGGATCAAAGGGTGCAGGATGCCTTCCACCCGGGCTCTTAAAGCCGCATCCGCGAACAGCCGGCGGCGCAGACGGGTTCGATCAAGCCGGCCTTGGGAATCCAAAATTTGCTCGCCAAGTTCCGCCACCAGCTGGGTCAGCCCCGGGTTACCCGGAGAGGTCAGCTCCCGGGCCAGGACATCCGCATCCACAATCGGCACGCCGAGCCGGGCGAATTCAGCCGCCGCCATGGATTTGCCGCTGGCGATGCCGCCCGTGAGGCCCACCTTGAGCACAGGGTTCAGGCACCGCCCATCAGGCCCAGGTAGGCGCGGGTAAGCTGCGGCCCCCATAGCAGGGCGATCCAGCCGGCCACGGCCAGATACGGCCCGAACGGGATGGGGATGCCGCGTTGCACGCGGCGACTCAGGATCAAACCGATACCCACCAGCGCCCCCGCTGCAGACGCCAGCAGGATAACCAGAGGCAGACTTTGCCAGCCGAGCCAGGCCCCCAGTAAGGCATACAGCTTGAAATCACCATAGCCCATGCCTTCCTTGCCGGTGAGCAAGCGGAATGCATGGTAAACGCACCACAGGCTGAGATAACCCGCGACCACCCCAATGAGGGCGGAGCGCACATCCGTGAAAGTATGGCCGAGATTGAATAGCAGCCCCAACCACAGGACAGGCAGGGTGATTTTGTCCGGCAGCAATTGCTTTTCAAGATCAATGACCGCCAGTGCCAGCAGGGCCCAGGTAAACAACAGGGCCCCCAGGGCCGGCCAACCGAAACCGAAATGCCACGCGAGCCAGCCGGAGAGCATCCCGGAAAGGATTTCTATCAGCAGATAGCGCGGCGCGATGCGCGCCTTGCAGGCATGGCAGCGGCCGCGCAACAGCAAGTAACTCAGTAGCGGAATATTCTCCAATGCGCTGATAGCATGACGGCAGTGTGGGCAACGGGAGCGGGGGACCACCAGATTGTAGGGTTCGGTGACCGCTGCCGGGGTAGCGCTCAATTCCGCGCAATGCTGCTGCCACTCCCGCTCCAGCATGATGGGCAGGCGGTGGATGACCACATTCAAAAAACTGCCCACGATCAAACCCAGGCAGACCGCGGTCGCCACCCACAGCGGCAGGTTGCTTTCGAGGAATGATATTAGGAGCATTGAATGGAATGCCCCCAATAAGGCCGCCAGCCTCTCACTTCAAACCTCTCCCGTCAGGGGAGAGGCGGGCAAGCGCGAACCCATGATATTTTGTCAGGCGATCCAACTGCATGCAGTGCCAGCCTTGAGGGCAATCAGGAAACGGGGCGCCGCTGTCGGTGTCCTGCGGGTGACGGTCAGAATGCGTTGCCGAGATTGAAGATGGGCAGATACATGGCCACCACCAACCCGCCCACCAGCACACCCAGAATCACCATGATGAACGGTTCCATGAGGCTCGACATGCTGTCCACGGCGTTGTCCACTTCTTCCTCGTAGAAATCCGCTACCTTGGCTGCCATGGTGTCTATGGAACCGGCTTCCTCGCCGATGGCGATCATCTGCACCACCACGTGCGGAAAAATGCCGCTCTGGGCCATGGCCAGATTCAGTTGCTGGCCGGTGGAAACCTGGTCGCGCATCTTCAAGGTGGCCTTCTCGAAGATGACATTGCCGGTGGCGCCGGCCACCGATCCCAGGGCTTCCACCAGGTTCACGCCCGCCGCGAACATGGTGGACAGGGTGCGGGCGAAACGCGCGATGGCGGCCTTGTTGAGCACCATGCCAATGACCGGGATCTTGAGCAGTGCCCGGTCCATGAATTCGTGAAAGCGCTCCGAACGTTTCCGGGCCTGGATGATACCCACGATGACGCCGACGATGAGGATGAGATAGAGCCAGCCCTTGGTGCGCACGGAATTCGAGAGATTCACAACCATCTGGGTGAAGGCCGGCAGGGCTGCGCCCGCACTGTTGAACAAGGATTGGAATTCAGGGATTACGAAGATCAGCAGAATGGCGGTGACAATGGTAGCCACCACCAATACGGCCACCGGATAGAACATGGCTTTTTTGATTTTTTTCTTGATGGCCTCGGTCTTTTCCTTGTAGGTGGCAATCCGGTCCAGCAGGGTTTCCAGGGCGCCGGAATGTTCGCCGGCGCGGATCAGGTTCACGAACAGGGCGTCGAAATACAGCGGCTGCTTGGCCAGGGAGTCGGCCAGCGTATTGCCCGATTCCACGTCGGCTTTAATGCCGAGCACCATGTCACGCATGCGCGGGTTGGTATGGCCCCGGCCGATGATATCAATGGCCTGCACCAGCGGCACGCCGGCGGCCATCATGGTGGACAACTGACGGCTGAAGAAGGCGATATCGGCGGATTTGATGCGCTTGCCGCGGCCCATGGCGGACAGGAAATTTTCCTTGCGGATCCGGATCGGCATAATGCCCTGACGCCGGAGATCCGCCTTGACCGCGGACTCGCTGGAAGCCATGCTCTTGCCCTTGATGCGGGAGCCCTTTTTGTCCGTGCCTTCCCAGAAGAAGTTGGACTGCTTGACTACTGCAATTGCCATAATTACCTCTATCCCTTCGACTGACTATTCGGTGGTGACCCGGTTGAGTTCCACCAGACTGGTGACGCCACTCTTGACCTTTTGGAGGCCGGCCTTGCGCAGATCCCAGATGCCTTCTTTGTCCGCCTGATCGGCGATCTGGATGGCGCCGCCGCCTTCCAAGATAAGCCGGCTGATGGCTTCGGTGACCGGCAGAACCTGATAGACCCCGGTACGGCCTTTGTAACCATCCACGCACTGGTCGCAACCCACCGGCTCGAAAATCTCCACGCCCTCCTTGATTTCCGCCTCGTTGAAGCCTTCCTTGAGCAGCGCCTCCTGGGGGAGTTTTACCGGGCGCTTGCAGTTGGGGCAGAGTTTTCGCGCCAGACGCTGGGCGATGATGAGATTGACGGCGGTGGCGATGGAATACGGCGCCACGCCGATGTCCGCGAGACGCGAGAGTGTTTTGGGGGCGTCGTTGGTGTGCAGTGTGGACAACACCAGGTGGCCGGTTTGGGCGGCTTTGACCGCGATTTCGGCGGTTTCCAGGTCGCGGATTTCGCCCACCAGAATCACGTCCGGATCCTGACGCAGGAAGGCGCGCAGTGCCGAGGCAAAGGTGAGCCCCACCTTGGGGTGCACGTTTACCTGGTTGACGCCCGGTAACTGGATTTCCACCGGGTCTTCCGCCGTGCAAATATTCCGATCCTTGGTGTTGAGAATATTGACGCCGGTATACAGGGAAACCGTCTTGCCGCTGCCGGTCGGACCGGTCACCAGGATCATTCCGTAGGGGCGCGCCAGCGCCTGCAGATACAGTTGCTTCTGGAAATCCTCATAACCGAGCGCATCAATGCCGAGTTTGGCGCTGGCGGGATCCAGGATGCGCAGCACGATCTTCTCGCCCCACAGGGTCGGACAGGTATTGACGCGGAAATCAATAGCGCGGGTTTTGGAGAGCTTGAGCTTGATGCGGCCATCCTGGGGGATGCGGCGTTCGGAAATATCCAGGCGCGACAGAACCTTGAGACGCGCCGCGATTTTCATGGCCAGCACCACCGGCGGTTGCGCGACTTCGTGCAGCATGCCGTCCTGGCGCAGACGGATGCGATAAAACTTCTCATAGGGTTCAAAATGGATATCGGACGCATTTCGATTGATGGCGTCGAGCATGATTTTGTTGACGAACCGCACTACGGGGGCGTCGTCAATGTCGGTATTTTCTTCGTCGAGAGCGGGTGCGTACTCATTGTCGGACTCGATATCCAGCTTGTTGACCTCGGCATCAAGATCATCGACGCCGGTATCCATGGAGCGCACGGCTTTTTCGATGGCACGCAGCAGCTTGTCTTCTTCCACCACCACCGCGTCCACGGTGAGCCCGGTCTGGAACTTGATGTTATCGAGCGCCGGCAGGTTGGCCGGATCGGAAACCCCAACGAAAATCTTGCGGCCGCGGCGGAACAGGGGCAGCACGTGGTAATTCTCAATGAGCTGGGCTTCCATTTCCTTGAGGGGCGCATGAACCATATCCACAGCATCCAGATCCAGCACCGGCACCCCAAACTCGTCGGCGGCGGTGGTCGCAATCATCCGGGCATTGAGTTTCTTGTGGCGCACCAGATAGGAGACCAACGGCATTTTTTCCTGAAGCGCTTGCCGCTGGGCGTCCAGGGCCTGTGCTTCGTTGAGTACGCCATCGGCCACCAGTCTGCGGGGCAGACCGGTCAGGTTTACTCTGACGGTAGTCGTCGCCATATCCCCATCCCTCGGTATCCGCGAGCCCAAAACCGTGGGCCGTGGACCTAAGATAGTAGTGTATCGGCCGAAAATGTCCAAGTGTGGCGGGGGCCTGCGGCCCAAAGCTGGCAGTGGACCTGAAGAAGGGCGACCAGCCGGAGGCCCCGGTTGGGCTGGTATCCTGTTGGGGTTCGTGGGCTGGCAGTTTAATCAAAGCGGGGTGCTGGTTAGTCCATAGAAGCCGGTTTGTGAGGGCGTTCGTCCAATTTATAGGGAACTACAGGTGTCGAGCGAGGCAGTATGCCAGCAGCAGCCCGAACGCGATGGCACTCGGTACCAGTCCGCTTTTTGCCATTGAGGTCATCGCACGCAGAGCCTTGTATCCACGGCATTATTGAGGAGCGAACTTGTTGAAATTTGGGGTGCTGGCTCGCAATACGCTGTGGATGACCTTCGGCCAGGGCGTGCGCATTCTGGTGCAGTTCGTTTATTTCGTACTCATCGCGCGCATCCTGCACAGCGCCGGTTACGGTGCCTTTTCCGGCGTAGTGGCCCTGGTCGCGGTGCTGGTGCCGTTCGCCGGCTGGGGCAGCGGCAGTCTGCTCATCCAGAATGTCGCCCGCTCACCAAAAGTATTTTCGGTTTATTGGGGCAGAGCGCTTGTCATTACCACCATCAGCGCGGTGCTGTTCGTGCTGCTGGCGCTGTTGCTGGGCTGGTGGATATTGCCAAGATCCATACCCCTGATGATCGTAGCGTGGGTCGCGATCTCGGATTTATTTTTTGCACGGATTCTGGAAGTGAGCGGCCAGGCATTCCAGGCATTTCAGAAATTATCCAAGACGGCGATAACCTGGATTCTGCTGGCATTAACGCGAGTGTGCGCCGTTCTGCTGCTCATGAAACTCAATACACGGGATGACCTGTTGACCTGGTCCATCCTCTATATGTGCGGTACCGCAAGCATCGCGATCCTGGCATTTCTGTGGGTATGCGCTGAATACGGACGTCCAACCTGGAATTTTTCGCGCTGGCATGAGGAATTTGGCGAGGGGTTTTTCTTCGCGGCCGGCATCAGCGCCCAACGTATCTATATGGACAGTGACAAAACCCTGCTGACACGGTTGTCCACGCTTGAAACTGCCGGCATCTACTCCGCTGCGGCCCGGGTCATAGATGTGGCGTTCGTGCCGGTATCCTCGCTGTTGGCCTCCGCCTACACGCGTTTCTTTGTACATGGCGGCCAAGGTATCCGCGGGAGCGCATTGCTGGCGAAGCGGCTCATGCCGATGGCCGTAATCTACGCCGTGATCGTTGGCATGGTGATTTATTTTTGTGCACCGGTGTTGCCATGGCTGTTGGGCCGTGAATATGCCGAAGCCGCCAGTGCTGCCCGATGGCTGGCGGTGGTTCCCTTGCTTATGACACTTCATCAGTTTGCTGCCTACAGCCTCACCGGCGCGGGCAAGCAAGCTTTACGCGCCAGTTGCGAATTCGGCGTGGCCATCATCAACGTTCTGTTGAATGTTGTCTTGATACCCCTGTTTACATGGAAAGGGTCGGCTACCGCTATTATCACAAGTGATGCCTTATTGGCGACAATCCTGTGGGTGCTTATTGGGTATCTCCATTATCGCCAGCCTTCAATGGCAGATTAAAACCAGGCATTTCAACAAATGTGTTCAATGGACGCGGTATTGCCTGATGACCTCGAGTAAATAGCGTGAAGCTGTGAAATTGAAATCCAAATGTACAGTCTCTTTATCGCGCTCACTATTCTTCAGGAATTCATAATCTGATGCCGGATCGAAACTCGCAAGACACGCATTGGATTGCAGACCATGCTGCCGTTCCGTCCGCTGGCGCAGAATCAGGCAGGGTTTCTGCAGATAAGAGGCTTCTTCCTGAATGGAGCCGCCGTCGGTTAGCAAAAAGCGACAATGCACAATTTGTCGGATGAAATCAGGGTAGGTCTTTAACGGCGCCAGCGTGAAAGCCGGGTGAGTTTCGAGCAGGCTAAGCAAGCCACTGCGTGCCAGTGCGCGCTGCGTCGGACCGTGTAGAAAGAAGCGTATCGGGCCGATGGATTCGGACAATTGCATGACATGGCGGACGGCGCGCTCCAAGCGCTTGCGGCGCGACAGGGTTTCAAGGCGATGCAGCGTCAGCACTGAATATGATCCGGCATCCGGGATCGGAGACATCAACTGGTGTTTCTGCACCATCAGCGCGAGCGCATCGCGCCCCGTATTGTAGGCGGTGTTATAGATTTCACCACGCAAGCTGCGTGACCGCAAACGTTCTTGGGAAAGCTCATCGGGAGCAAACAGCAGCTCCACGCGGGATTCCACGTGACGACGGATCATCTCCTCCGGGAATGGATTCAGCAGGCTGCGGCTGGAAAGGCCGGCTTCCACCAATGCCACGGGCAGCTTGGCCTTATGCCCCAAATAAAGCCCAAGCAGCGTGGACAAGGTGTCACCATGGATAAGCGCCACGCCACGCGAATTCTCAAAATAGCGTTGCAGCAACTTTTGCCTGTGTAACAGCAGCAGACGCCCACAGGATGCAAGCCATGCAGCAGCCTGTTTGTAACTTTCCACATTCGTTGTGGTGGCGGATATACGGGTGATCCGAGGATGAACACCAAAATCTTGCAATATGGTTTCAGTGAGGGCGGCGTGCTGTCCCAGATCCAGCACATGATAGGGCGTGTTTGATTCTTCCAGGACATGCATCAAGGGCGCCATCTTTATAAATTGCGCTTTTGTGCCGATGATAAAATGCATCATGTTATCAATGGGGATTGTTGTGTAGTCTGATCGCGGTTCATGCCTGTTTCGAGTAAATCAACGTGGTGATCTGTTCCGATACCAGTCCTATGAGGAATACCAGCAAAGCGGTAATGAAAAGCAGCGCGCTCATGTTGGTGAGGCGGTGTTCAGTCACAAAGGTATAGAGGTAATAGCAAATCCCGGTCATGAAAAACGCAAAACTGATGGGCAGAAAAATCTTGAGCGGGGAATACAAGGTACCCACCTTGAAGATAATCAGCAGGAAACGCACACCATCCTGCAAAGGCTGGATATGGCTTTTGCCGATGCGTTTGCCGGCCGTGATGGGCACATAGGCTACCCCGTAGCCGGCCCGGAAGAACGCCATGGTGATAGTGGTGGGGTAGGAAAAGCCGTTGGGAAGGAGATACAGGAACTCCCGAAAGCGCGCCGACCCGGCGGCACGAAAACCGGAGGTCAGGTCCGGAATGCGGTGGCCCACGATCCAACTGGCGAGCCGGTTGTAGATGCGATTGGCGAGATTCCGGCCGAGGGAGGCTTGGGAATGGCTGTTGCGCGCGCCAACCACCATGTCGTAACCGGTTTGCAGCTTGGCCAATAATGCAGGGATATCGTTGGCATTGTGTTGCCCATCGCCATCCATGAACACCAGCACATTGCCGGTGGCCGCGCGCGCGCCCGATTTGATGGCGGCGCCGTTGCCCAGCGAATAAGGATGACGTACGACGCGGGCGCCGTGCCTTACGGCGACATCGGCGGTGTCGTCCGTGGAACCGTCGTCCACCAGCAGCAATTCGGCCTGCGGATAAAGCTTGTGAAGATCAGTCAGCAATTCTGGCAGAGCGGCGGCTTCATTCTTGGCGGGCAGGATGATACTGAGTGTCTGCGATTGCTCCGGCATGCGCGTAGCTCCAGTCGCTGATGGCCCGGCAATATAACATTGTTCATGGATGAGCCGGAGTGTAAAGGCTCCCGGCGGGAGCCGAATCACTGTTGTCCCACACCCCAATGTATGGGTTTCTGCCCGTGGTGCGTAGTTCCGGGGATATCACCATCAGTAATCGAGCAGTGAGAAGCCCGCAAGTCTGGCGGCATGTGCCAGGTCGGCGTCGAAAACCCCGAAAAGGAGTTCAGCACCCTGGCTGGCCTCGCGCACGGCTTCTACCGCCGCAAGGTGCACACTGTCGTAAGCACGTAAACCGTAGCGACCCGCGAGTTCGCCGGCGCGACGAACCAATGTTTCATCAGCCGCCACGATGTCCCATTGGCGCCAGTGCCTGTCTAAGGTGCGGCGCAGGCGCTGGAAGAGGGTCTTGTCCCTGCGAAACCTTGCATAGCGCGCGAAAGCCGCGCACGCTTCCGCATAGGCGATGAGGTGAGTGGCGATCACGCTGCTGCGCGTTACCGCCTCCCGCACGCAGTCCGAGTGCGCTTCCTGCACCAAGAGCTTCACCAGCGCCGAGGTATCCAGATACAGGATCATCTGCGCTGGTCATGCACGATTTCGGCTAAAGATTTTTCTCCTGGCTTGAGACGCAGCGTTGCCCGAGGGACACGGAGCTTGCCGTGGCCGGGCCTGATCCAGGGTTGGCGACGTAAACGAGCGATGGATTCCGCTTCGCCGCCGACCGGCGGCTTCTGCCCGCCTCGGGGCGCCACCAAACGCGCCATCGGCTTGCCATGTGAGGTCACAACCACCTCCGACCCGGCGTTGGCCTTGCGCAGATAGGCGGACAGGCGGCCTTTCAGTTCGCGAACAGAGACCCGCATGTGTTTATTCCTATGTGACTACAAAGTAGATTGTAGTCACATGTGACTGTCGGCGCAAGGCGTACCTCGGCGCGGCGTACACGCCGAAAAGGTGGTAAAAAGCAGCAGCGTGTCAAAAGGAGCCACCCGTTCGGTGGCCTAACGGCCCACTGGGCCATTATTTGAATCCACCTCACCAAGAGGGAAGGTATTTGCGGGGCAGCAGTGGGGTTGAGTCTATTTTGGAAGGAGAAACGCGGGGCGCCGTCCCGAGCGCGGCAATGCGTTTTTGGAGGTCTGAAATCACCGGGCTCAGATTACCCAATTTATTAAGGGCCATAACCTTACGAAGATCCTCATTGGCCAGCACCGGATTCCGCAGGGCAATATCCAGCACCACGACATTGACGCGGTATTGGGGCACGGTCGGTACCGCCTCCGCGGCCTGCTGCATCAATGCGCGGCTTTTTTGCAGGTTCCTGTGCGAGCCTTGGCTGAGAAAATTGCCGTAGTCAGTGAGGATATTGGCATAGGTAGCAGGCGTCTCCCGCAGGCGCGGATTGGCCAGGGCCGCGTCGAACAGGGATTGCAAGGCGCTCGACGGAAAATGACAATTATCCGCATCCTCGCATTGCACCAGACTCGTGAGCCCCTGCTGATCGGAGGAACTGATGGCGTGCGTGCGCAGGCGTTCGGCCATGCGTGTGAAGTTTGCCGGATCGTTGTTGCCCATGATCTGGCTTTCCAACAAGGCCAGTGCGGCCCCGGCGATGATGCCGGAATTCGGCAACGATGCCGAGTGTGCCAAGGCGGCTTTGGCCTGGGGCAGCAAACGTTTGTCTCCCGCCAGCACCAGATTGGTGAGCTCCTGTCCCAGCGCATACGTGGCATACGGCGACTGCGGATGGTTGGCCGCCTGGGTTTCCACCAGCGACAGTGTGCTGCGCCAGACATAGGCGCGCATACCGGTGACCGCGCCGTAGGTAAGCAGCAGCGCCACCAGGATGCCGATGCGGTAACGCATACTCAATAAACGGGAATGCTCCGTGAGTATGAAACCGAATAGCGCGAACAGAATGCCCAGATCGGCTAAATAATTACGGTGTTCGAAAGCGATTTCCAGGGGCCATACGGTGGATTCCAGCAGCTGTCCGGCGAAGAACCAGGCGATACCGAAGCTGATCCACGGGCGCTTCTTCCAGGTGAAGATCGCGGTGATACCCAAGGCCATGAGCCCGAGGATTGAAAACAGCGTGGTCATTGGAGCCAGCAGGCCGGTGGAAAGCGGTATGTCATCGTGATAAAGACTCAGGTCCGGCAGGCGTGGGAACAACGTCCAACGGATGTAATCCCAGATCACCCGGGTTTCCGTCAGCAGCCGTTCACCAAGCGTGAAATCGCGGCCCGCATAACTCAGCGGCGCGCCGTGGTGTATCCCGAAGAGCCACACCAGCCCCAGGCATACGGGGAGCACCAGAAATAACCCAAAGAACGCGAACAAACCGGTTTTGTAGCGATGACCTTGGTGCTGTGGCGCAAAGCTTTCAGAGTTGCGTGCGCTGAAGCGGAACACGCAGAGTTCGATGACCAACAGATAGACCGGCAAGAGTAATCCGGTTTCCTTGCTGCCGACGGCTAACAAGCCGGTGACCAGCGTGCCGATGGTTAGCCACCACCATCCGGATCTGCCCGCCAGCATGCGCAGGCGGCCGTGCACGTAAAGCACGCAACCCGCCAGTATGAACAGTGAGCACAGGCTGGTTTCCCGCTGTACCACATAAAGAACCGCCGTCAGATTGAGCGGATGCAGCAGCCATGCGGCCGTGCACAACAGCGGCAGCCAGACGGCTGCACCGGCACATTTGATAATGCCTTTATCCAACCAATAGCGGGCAATCTGGCGCAGCAGACTGAAAACCAGCAAACCGTTCAGCAGGTGGATGACAAGATTGGTTATTTTGAAGGCCGTGGCGTCCATGCCGTTGAAATAAATATTCAAGGCAAACGAGAGCATGCTGAGTGGGCGTTTCATGGGCCCCGCATCCGACGACAGCGCCGCATGCGCGAGTTGAGCCCAGGTCAGGCTGTGCAGGGCAAGCGCTTTATTCTGCAGAATGTTGGTGATGTCGTCGAAGGCGAAGGGGCCCTGCAGGCCCGGCAGATAAGCGAGCACCGTCAGAATTAGAATCGCCAGAATGGCGAGGTAGGCATAGGTCCGCGATAAAGACATAGAGCCTGTGTTCCCGTGCTCAGCCGGTGGTGGGTAGGCAGCATCATTCTCGCAAAAACGCCCTGTAGGAGCGACGCTGACCGCCAGGGGTGAGCGGCGACAGCCGCGAACGGGCAGGCAGGAAGCCTGCCCTGGGCTTTCAAGTGGAGCAGGAAGCGGAGTTTGAAAGGCGGAAATGCAGCAATGCAGGAGCAAAAATCCGCCTCGTCGCGACGCAGTATCAATCGCCGCCGGGCCAGCCACTCCCGGGATCAATCCCAGGCCAGCCGCCCCTTTAAAAGGGACATCAACGCGAAGCGTGCTTTGACTTGCCCGCCGCCGCGCGTGTCGCTGCCAGGCTGGCTTTGAGTGATTGGATGTCCAGGTCCAGGCTGCCGAATTTGTTCAAACGCGATAACTGCTGTATCTGTTCTTCGGCCGCATTGAAATCTCCCGCGATCATCAAACCCTTGGTCAAACTGATGCGGTACACGGCTATGTTTGGCTCGTAGTGTACGGACTGCCGCATGGCGGCAAGTATTTCGCCGAACGGCGCATCGGTAAAGGTCAGGTAATTGGAATAGATCACCCATAAATCTGCCTGGGAGCGTGGCAGTTTGGCGATATTCTTCGAATGGAAGGCCGCCTGCAACATGGCCAGAGCCGTGGGAGCCAGGGATTTACAGGCCGTGGGCAGGCAATTCACCAGGCTGTCCAACGCCGCGGTATCCTCGGTGGCGACCGGATAGGTGTGCAGGATTGCCTCGGCGTGTTGCCGCCAGGCCGGATTCACCGGCAACTTCAGTTTGGCGCTCACCAGCATCAAGGCGGTATCCGGAATAATGTTGTCGCTCACCGCCGCGGCCCGCGCCAGGGTGTCCAGCGCCAAGCCGGAATTCTTGGTGGTGCCCGCGAGCGCCAGGTTGGAATAAGCCTGACCCAGTGCGTACAAGGCGCGTTCCGATCCGGGGTGGTGCTGCGCTTCGTAGTAGCCAAAATACAGGAAACTCCGCCATTCCGATGCGCGCAGCCAGGTGACTGAAAACAACACCGGGATGGCGATGACCGCGATTGCCCAGCGCAAGGATAGGCGCGCCTGGCGGCTACCGCCGGCGCTGGGCAACAGCAGCAAGCTGAAGGCCGCCAGCAGCAGGCCGTAATCCGGCAAGTAGTTGCGATGCTCGAAGGCGATCTCCAGCGGCAGAATAGTGGATTCCATGGCCTGGCCGGCGAAGAAAAACAGAATGCCGAGACTCAACAGCGGCCGGCGCCGGCGTTGCCACCAGGCCAATGCTATCAACACGATAAGCGCCAGCAGACTCCCCAGGGTCGTGAGCGGCGTCAGCAGGCCGGTCGAGATGCCAAGGTCATCGTGATACAGGGCCAGATGGCGGATATCCGGGAAGAACGTCCATTGAATGTACAGCCACACCACCCGGAATTCGGTGAGCACCCGTTGCGGCAGGGTGAAATCCCGGTAAGCATAGTTGGCCAGGAAAAATTGCGGATGCGCGATGAGATACGTCAAGCCGAGAACGCCCGGCAGCACCAGCCCACACACATAAAATGCCAATACATTTTTCGCGATGGTTTGTTTGCCAGTGCGGAAACCGAATAGCAGCCATTCGATCACCAGCAGATACAGCGGCAGCAGCGCCGCATCCTCCTTGCAGAGCACCCCGACGATGCCAAGGAATGGCGTCAGCAGCCATACCAGCGGCCAGCCGGTTTTGCCCGCCAGCATGCGTTCGCGGCCCACCACATAGGCCAGCATGCCGGCCAGGGTGAACAGCGCCGAGAGACTGGTCATACGCTGCACGATGAAGAGTACGGTGGTGAGATTCAGCGGATGCAGGGCCCAGGCCGCCGCGATCAGCATGCTCGCCCAGTTGATGTTGATATCTTTCCAATCAAATTGATAACGCCGCCGGCAGGCCAGCAGCAGGCGTCGGGTGAGCCACAGGATCAACAGGGCATTGACGAGATGGATGATGAGATTGGTGAGCTTGAAGGAGAACGAACCCTCGCCGAAGAAATAGAAATTGAAGGCGAAGCTCAGCATGCTGATGGGCCGGTACAAAAGGCCGGAATGCGAGGAGAACGCCGCCCGCAGCAGTTCATGAGGAGCCAGGCTGGCGATCTGTATGCCCTGGTTACCGGTGATGTTGGGGTTGTCGTCGAACAGGAAAGGGCCGTGCAAGCCCGGCCAATAGGCGATGGCTGTCGCAATCAGCATGGCGATCACAACAACCGATAGCAGGATGCGCTGCGTATTCTTATCTGCCAGTTGCATGGGGTTTTACAGCGGCCAAAAAAATGCCCCGGCTTGAGCCGGGGCATGAATCATATCAAATCAACCGCAGTAATCAGCTACGGCAATTGGCGGGCAAGAACTTGTTAAAGACCGTTGTGGTAGCACTTCCGGCATACGTTTTACCATTAACAACGATTGATCCACTGCCACACACCCACACCACGCCGCCGGCATTGGTATAGCCGGAAAGCGTCAGAACGTTGCTGCCAGCAGTCATGCCGCCGCCTACAGTGGCGTTATTGTAGGTAATAGTGATGAGGGCCGGAGTGCCAGCCGTGCCGGTACCACCGAGATCAATCTTGGTCACATATTTACCGCTAATGCTTACATCCAACGGCAAGCCCCAACTGTTGGATGCCGCAGTATTAGTCATGGTGGCGGGCCAATTGCCGGTTGTCTGGACGGTCTCTGCCACGGCGGTCTTGGCCGCGGAAGCCAAGTTCAGGCCTTCCGTGAGCTTCGAACGGGTCACATAGTCCTGGTACTGGGGAATGGCGATGGCCGCCAGAATGCCGATGATCGCGATCACGATCATCAACTCGATAAGGGTAAAACCCTTTTGCACCTTGTTCATGACGGTAACTCCTTAAAATAATCTGAAGTGAATATATCAATGGCGCGCAAGGGCGCTGTCACACTAAGACTAAGCAATCGGCGTGCCAAGGGTATTGCTTGGGTTTTTCCCCACGTGCATGAAGGGGCTCCCGTGTGAGCGAGGCTCGCCTGTGAGCGGCTAAGCTGACATTTTTGTCAGTTTTGGACACAAATGTTAGCGGCAATTGGCCGGCAGGAATTTCACGTCCACGGTGGTTCCTGCGGCAGGGCCGCCGGCGGTTTTGCCGTTGACGGTCAAACTGCCATAGCCGCAAGCCCAGGCAATCCCGGCCTGCGGACTCGTCAAAGGCGTAAGGGTGAGTTTCTGGCCACTGATAACGCCACCACCCACATTGCCGCTGTAAAAAATGGTGATCACACCGCTGCCGCCGGTAACTGAGATACTCGTCACATACTTGCTGCTGATGCTGGCGGCCGTTGGCAGATCAAATGAACTGTTGCTTCCGGTGGGCATGTGCCCCAGGGATTGGAAACCTACCGCCACTGCGGTCTTTGGCGCAGCGGCCAGACTCAGCCCTTCCATGATTTTCGAGCGCGTGACATAGTCCTGGTATTGCGGAATGGCGATGCTCGCCAGCACGCCGATGATGGCAATGACAATCATCAATTCAATCAGGGTGAATCCCCATTGTGGTGAGCGCATGGTACATAATCTCCGGAAGAGCGTTCTTTGTTACTACACGAAGCATGTTCTATGCCAACTCGGGACAGCAAGCCTTTCGTGGGAACGGTGACATTCTGAAACCTGGTCGCGGTGTGTGACACCGCTCCTACCCAAGACCTGATTATTTCTGGTGGGAGCGGCGACATTCGCCGCGACAAGAGGCTATCGTGGCGCTGTATGACAGCGCTCCTACCAAAGAAGATCTGCTAATTCATCGCGACATGAAATCCGGCAAACCTTCCCGTGGGAGCGATGACATTTGCCGCGATGGTTGATCGCAGCCAGGCTGCTCCCACAATGGCGGAGGTACAATCGCGGTGGGGACCACCTGCTCCTACCGGGCATGGATTTTGATGGTGAGCGAGATTTTGTTTTTTGCGGGAGCGCCGACATTCGCCGTGATGGAAATCTGGCCGCGGTGTATGCCACTGTCGCGCTGTGTGACAGCGCTCCTACCTAAAAAGATCTGCTAATTCATTGTGGGAGCGATGACATTCATCGCGACACACCTGCTTATAGCCACGCGGCATGCCAATGCGGATAATTCTCCACCTGCTCGACCATCCCCGCCCGCAATGGATTGGCAATTACATACCGGATAAGCTGTTCCATGTCTTCCTCACGGCGGACCGCGTGGTCATGGTAGCCCGCTTGCCAGAGCCGTTGTGCGGTGATCCCGCGGATCACATGTATTCGGCGCGCGACACCACCTTTATACTGGCGCATCAACGAATCCATGGAAATACGTCCCGTTAAATACAGGAGCCAATGCACATGATCCGGCATCACGACTCCAGCCAGCGTCCGGGTATCACCGCGCAGATCGTGATAGCGCATTCCCAGCAACGCACAGCGGGCATAGCTGAAATTCATAAACATGGGTTTGCGCAGATGCGTAGCGGTCGTCAGCAAGTATGCCTGCGCCGGGATTGAGTGACGGCCCTTGCGTAGATTTCGCGCGTGCGCGGATGAGTTGTTCCGGTAACGTTCCATGCTTCTATTTCCCTCCGTGGAAGCGACCGCATGCACCAAGGATAGCATCGGTCGCGCTGTGTGACAGCGCTCCTACCCAAGACCTGATTATTTCCCGTGGGAGCGGCGACATTCGCCGCGATGGTTTTTAAAGAGTCGCAGCCGGATCGCCCATAATGAGGACGCCACGTCCGCACCGAAACAGCCGCTTGATTATTCCAGGCCCAGTTTCTTGATGCGATATCGCAATTGCCGGAAGCTCATGCCCAGCAATTTGGCGGCCGCAGTTTTGTTGTAGCGGGTTTGTTCCAGAGCTTTGCGGATGGCTTCTTTTTCGAGGTCTCCCAGGTAACTGCCCAAGGGCATGGTGCGGTCGTCCATATCCAGTTCGGGTTCCGGTGCGACAATCCTGGGAGCCGTGGATGCTTCCGCCGGTTTGCGCAGGTGAATGTCGGGGGCGCGGATCAGGTTGCCCTCGGCCAGGGTCAAGGCCCGTTCCAGGATGTTTTCCAGTTCCCGCACATTCCCCGGGAAGGCATAGCTTTGCAGGAACGCCAGAGTGTTCGGCGCCACCTGCGGTGCCGGTGGACTCAGCTTGAAAATATATACCAATAGTAGTATATATTTCCCTGTATGGCGCTCAAACCCCTGTACTGGATCGGTTCGGCAAAGCGCGACCTCCTGGCGATGCCAAAACTGGTGCGTGAAGTGGTTGGGTTTGCCCTGTACCTGGCTCAGGCGGGCGACAGACACCCGGACGCCAAACCTCTCAAGGGTTTTGGCTCAGCCGGGGTGGTAGAGGTTGTTGTGGACCAACGCGGTAACGCCTACCGAGTGGTCTACACGGTCCGGATCCACGATCGAGTCTACGTCCTGCACTGCTTCCAGAAGAAGTCCCATCACGGCATTGAAACACCGAAACACGACGTGGACCTGATACGGGAACGGTTACGTGCCGCCGAAGTCCATGCGCGGGAGAAACATCATGACTGAAATCAAACGCGGAACACGCAATGTGTATGCCGATCTCAAGTTGTCCGCGGCAGACGAACTCCTGGTAAAAGCACGTCTCGCGCACAAGA
Organism: Gammaproteobacteria bacterium; assembly: GCA_027315405.1. Taxonomy (GTDB): domain Bacteria; phylum Pseudomonadota; class Gammaproteobacteria; order Natronospirales; family REEB76; genus REEB76. The sequence continues at coordinate 77,889 of DAHUYB010000093.1, forward strand.
TCGCCGAGAGTGTGCGCCGCCGGGGATGGACGCAGGCACAGGCCGCGAAAACGCTTGGACTGACACAGCCGAAACTTTCCAACCTGCTGCGTGGGAATTTTCGCGGCTTCAGCCAAGCCAAGCTGATGACCTGTCTTGCTCAACTCGGGTACCACGTGGATATTGTGGTGAAGGAGCCAGGGCGGTCAGCCAAACCCGGGTACGTTGCTGTCGTGCTGTAGACAAGGCTCGGGATTTGATTGGTAGGAACGGCGACACGCGCTGCGACGTGAAACCAAGCAAACCTTCCCGTGGGAACGGCGACATTCGTCGCGATGGTTTTTAAAGAGTCGCGGCCGGATCGCCCACAACGAGGACGCCACGTCCGCACCGAAACAGCCGCTTGATTATTCCAGGCCCAGTTTCTTGATGCGATATCGCAATTGCCGGAAGCTCATGCCCAGCAATTTGGCGGCCGCGGTTTTGTTGTAGCGGGTTTGTTCCAGGGCCTTGCGGATGGCTTCTTTTTCGAGGTCTCCCAGGTAACTTCCCAAGGGTATGGTTTTGTCGTCCATGTCCAGTTCGGGTTCCGGTGCGACAATCCTGGGAGCCGTGGATGCTTCCGCCGGTTTGCGTAGGTGAATGTCGGGGGCGCGGATCAGGTTGCCCTCGGCCAGGGTCAAGGCCCGTTCCAGGATGTTTTCCAGTTCCCGCACATTCCCCGGGAAGGCATAGCTTTGCAGGAAGCTGAGCGCGTCGGGCGCCAGTTGCAGCGCTGGCCGTTTGTGGGCGCGGGCCAGTCGTTCCAGGATGTGTTCGGCCAGCAGTCCAATGTCATCCTTGCGTTCCCGCAGGGCCGGCACGTGCAATTCGATGACGTTGATGCGGTAATACAGATCCTCGCGGAATTTACCCGTGTGTACCAGTTCCACCAGCGAGCGGTGGGTGGCGGACAGGATGCGCACGTCCACCGGCACTTCCTTGGCGGCGCCCACCGGACGTACGGCCTTTTCCTGAATGACGCGCAGCAGCTTCACCTGCATGTGCAACGGCAAGTCCGCCACCTCGTCCAGGAATAGCGTGCCGCCCTGGGCCGCCTGGAACAGTCCCTCCTTATCAGCCACCGCGCCGGTGAAGCTGCCTTTTTTGTGGCCGAAGAATTCGCTTTCCATGAGTTCCGTGGGAATCGCGCCGCAATTCACCGCCACGAAGGCGTGGTCTGAGCGCGGACCGTTCTCATGAATGAGGCGCGCCACCAGTTCCTTGCCGGTGCCGGATTCGCCGCTGATGTGTACCGGCGCTTGGCTGCGGGCCAGTTTGGCGGTCATGCCGCGCACCTGCTCGATGGCCTGGGAGCGGCCAAACAACCGCGTCATGCTGCGGGCGGCGCCCGGTTCGCGATGCTCGCGCAACTTGAGGGCGGTGTTCACCAGCTTGCGCAGATCGGTGATGTCCAGCGGTTTGGAGACAAAATCAAATGCCCCGCGCTTGAGGGCTTCCACCGCGGTTTCCACGTTGCCATGGGCGGTGATCACCGCCACCGGCACTTGCGCCATGTGCTGCTGGATATAGGCCACCAGTTCCAGGCCGCTGCCGTCCGGTAATTTCATATCGGTCAGGCACAGGTCCACCGGACGGGACTGCATCAGTTGCATGGCCTCCGCGAGGGTGCCGGCGGTGGTGCTGTCCACGTCCATGCGCTCCAGGGTGAGCTGCAGCAGTTCCCGGATGGCGGGTTCGTCGTCAACAATGAGAGCCAGGGGTTTGCTGTTCATGTTTACTAAGTCAGCCAACTTTCAGAGGTGCCAAACTGGATGCGAAAACAACTGCCGCCCTCCGCGCGCCGTTCGTAGGCGAGCCGCGCCCGGTTACATTCGCAGAGTTCCCGGGCGATGAAAAGCCCCAGGCCGGTGCCGCGGGGGTTGGAGGTATAAAAAGGCTCGAACAAGTGCTCGGCGATATCTTCCGGCACGCCGGCGCCCCGGTCCAGTATCGCCAGTTCAATGCCGCCGGGAACAGCCAGCGGACCGATACGGTATTCGATGAGCGGCATACCGCCGTCGGCAGATCGGCCGTAACGCAAAGCGTTTTCCGAGAGATTCCAGGCGATCTGGTAGAGGTGCGCCGGATCCACGCGCACGCGCACGTCGTCCTGGGTTTCCATGCGCACCGCCAGCGCCTGGCCGTCCAGGCCCTGGCGGTCGCGGAATTCGGCCACAAAATCCCTGAGCCAGGGATCGAGTTCCAGTTCCTCGGCGCGTGTGGCTTCGCGGCGTGACAATTGCAGGATGGTCTCCACCATGCGTTCCATGCGCAGCGCGTGCTCGGCAATGATTTCGGTAAAACGCCGGTTGTTGCCGTGCAGTTCGCTGGATTCGGCCAGCAGCTGGTTGGCGTGGCTGATGGCGGCCAGGGGATTGCGGATTTCGTGGGCGATGCTGCCGGTAAGCCGCCCTAATGCGGCTAGCTTCATCTGCCGCACCTGTTCGCTCATGAGACTCGAATCCTCCAGGAATATAAGCGTACCGGCGTTGCTTTCGGGTGTCAGCTGTGTGAAATGCGGGATAACCGGCTTGCCATCCTCCGAGTTGAAGGAAGCCGCGTGCTGATAATTGTCCTTGCGCCAGCCGTCCAGCTCCTGTTTCAACCGCGGAGAGAGTCCGCTGATGCTGAGATTATGCTCCCGCGGCTTGTTGAAATTCGCGAGCGCCGCTTCGTTGATGAGCCGCACCCGGTCCTCTTGATCCACCACCACCACACCGGTGCGCATGCGGCGGATGATGTAGTCGTTGAGTTGCGCCAGATTCTGCAGGTCCACGCCGCGCTGCACCGCCAGCGCCTCGCTCTCCCGCAAGCGGCGCCCCATGTAGGAGCCCGAAAGGGCGGCGATGAACAGGATCAGGCCGAGGAGGCCCACCTGCACATAACCGGCCGGGGTGGCGGCACCGAACAGGATCAGATAGGTGTGATCAGCGAGAACCAGCAGCGCGGCAACCGCCGCGAACATCAGACTGGTGCGCCAGGGGATGAGCACGCTGCCGGCGACCAGGAACACAAACAGCAAACCACCCAGGCCGCTGGTGGGTCCGCCGCTGGCGTGCATGAGCAGCATCACCGCGATGATGTCGGCCACCAATACGATCTGGGCCTGCATGGCAAAGCCCGGCCGCCGCGCGTGCAGACTGAAAGCCGTTAGCACACAGAAGCTGAGATAGACAATGCCGGTCCACAGGAACAGATTTGGGTCGCTGGTGCCCAACAGCCGCGATGAACCGCCGGCATACACCAGCACCACCAGAATGCCTAGCAGCAGGCGGTATATGTTCAACAATCGCAGTAGCCGCCACGGCAGGTTGGAGGCCGCCGGCAACATCACGGATGCGGTTTGATTTTCAGCGCTGGCAAGCGGTGATTGGCTCACACGGTGTTCCTGCCTTTGCGAATGCGGGGCCTATGCCTCAAAATACCGCCTTTCATCCCCATTCCAAAGCCCCTCCCATGAACCTGCACGAGTATCAGGCGAAGCAACTGTTTGCAGCATACGGTATCCCGGTTCCCAATGGTCGCCCGGCGGAATCCCCGGCGGAGGCCGCCGCCGCCGCCCAGGCCCTGGGCGGCTCATTATGGGTGGTCAAGGCCCAGGTGCATGCCGGCGGCCGCGGCAAGGCCGGCGGCGTGAAGCTGTGTCGCAGCAGCGAGGAAGTGCATGCCGCGGCCGCCAGCATGCTCGGCAGGCGCCTGGTGACTCACCAGACCGGCCCCGAGGGCCTGCTGGTGAATATGCTTTTGATCGAAGCCGGCTCCGATATCGCACGGGAACTGTACCTCTCGGTGTTGGTGGACCGTAGCCGCGAGCAGCTGGTGTTCATGGCCTCCGCCGCCGGCGGCATGGAGATCGAGGAAGTGGCCGCCGAGACGCCGGAGAATATCTTTCGGGTACATGTGCATCCCGCCGCCGGTATCCAGCCCTATCAGATCCGCGAACTGGCCTTCGGTCTTGGTATCACCGAGAAAAGCCAGATGGCTACCTTCAGCAAGATCGTTAACGGCCTGTACCGGCTGTTTATGGAGAAGGATGCGAGTCTGGTGGAAGTGAATCCGCTCATCATTACCAGCGACGGCCGGGTGTTGGCGCTGGATGCCAAACTCAATCTGGATGACAACGCACTGTTCCGTCAGCCGGAACTGGCTGCCATGCGCGATGCCTCCCAGGAAGACGCCCGCGAAAGTGAGGCCCGGCAGCACGAACTCAATTATGTTTCCCTGGATGGCAACATTGCCTGTATGGTGAACGGCGCCGGCCTGGCCATGGCCACCATGGACATCATCAAACTGCACGGCGGCACACCGGCGAATTTCCTGGACGTGGGCGGCGGCGCCACCAGCGAGCGCGTGACCGCCGCTTTCAAACTGATTCTTTCCAACCAAAGTGTCAAGGCGATCCTGGTGAACATTTTTGGCGGCATTGTGCGTTGCGATTTAATTGCCGAAGGCATTATCGCCGCGGTCAAAGACGTGGGTGTGCGTGTGCCGGTGGTGGTGCGCCTCGAAGGCACCAATGTGGAGCAGGGCAAGCGCTTGCTGGCCAAGAGCGGTCTCGCCATCACGCCCGCCAATGATCTTACCGATGCGGCGAAGAAGGTGGTTGCTTCGATCAAATAGACCGCTTCATCTTTGTCCCCCTCGCCCCTTGGGGAGAGGGCGCGGTGAGGGGAAAATAATTCCGAGGATTAACAATGAGCATTCTTGTCAACAAGAACACCCGGGTGATTTGCCAGGGCTTTACCGGGAAACAGGGTAGCTTCCATTCCCAACAGGCCCTTGCCTACGGCACCAAATTGGTGGGGGGTGTGACGCCGGGGCGTGGCGGTGAGCAGCATCTCGGTCTGCCGGTGTTCAATACAGTGCATGACGCGGTAAAAAAAACCGGCGCCGAGGCCAGCATGATCTACGTGCCGGCGGCCTTCGCGGCGGATGCCATCCTGGAAGCAGCGGATGCCGCTATACAGATCATTGTATGCATCACCGAGGGTATTCCGGTTACCGACATGATCCGGGTGAAAGCGGCGCTGAAGGATAATGCGTGCCGTCTCATCGGCCCCAATTGCCCCGGCATCATCACCCCCGGCGAATGCAAAATCGGCATCATGCCGGGCCATATCCACCAGCGCGGCCGCGTCGGCATCGTGTCGCGCTCCGGTACACTGACGTATGAGGCAGTGTTTCAAACCACCAATCTGGGCCTTGGTCAGTCCACCTGCGTGGGTATCGGTGGCGACCCGGTGCACGGCATGAGCTTCATTGATGTGATTGAACTGTTCGCCGGGGATCCGCAGACCCAAGGCATCCTGATGGTGGGCGAGATCGGCGGTTCCGACGAGGAAGCGGCCGCGGCCTTCATCAAACAGCATGTGCGCAAACCGGTGGTGGCCTATATTGCCGGCGTCACCGCGCCCGCCGGCAAACGCATGGGGCACGCCGGCGCCATCGTCTCCGGCGGCAAAGGCACCGCCCAGGCCAAGTTCGAGGTGCTGGAAGCCGCGGGTGTGACCACCGTGCATTCGCCGGCGGAACTGGGCAGCGCCATGGTGAAATTGCTCAAGGGCAAGCGCGCCAAATCCGTGCGCCAACCAGCCGCGAAGGCGCGCCGCGCCGCTAAACCTGTCAGCGCCGGGCGCAAGCCGGCGGCCGGAAAAGCGGCGCAGGCAAAGAGTCGGACGCGTCGCTGATGTTTTCCAGCATGATTTGGAGAGAGAATCCTCACCGCAGCAGTGGGAATTTTCCTTTGCCCGTAGAGCGAGCCGAGCACTGGACCGAGCAAGCTTAGCCCGCAGGCGGCGAAGCCATGGGTGAGCGGCACTGCCGTGAACGGGCATACAGGGATGTATGCCCCAGACTTTCAAGCGGAGCAGGATAGCGCAGCTTGAACGGCGAGCTCGCGCGACCGGTACAGGGGCAAGAAGCGCCGCTTCGAGCGGGCGCACAGGATGTGCACCCTGGGCTTTCCCACGGAGCAGGATGCGCAGCGGAAAGTGCCGTGAGCGCGACTTCGTAGCGAGGGAAGCGCGCAGGGAAGCCGTCGTCTCTGACGGCCCGCGCTTCGGGAGAATGGTTTTGGTGACTTTTGCCGACAAATTTGTAAGGAACAAATTTGAACTGCCGCAAGGCAGGCCCGAAGGGCGAGACCCAGGGATGGGTCGAGTAAACAGGAAAGTCACTCGTCGTACGGGGGCGGAACCCCGTATTAAATTTCTTTGCAAGTATGCGCAATGACGAAAAAATTTCGCATCGTCATGGCCCAGTTGAATCTCCTGGTGGGAGACGTGCCGGGCAATGTCGAGCAGATTATCAGCGCGGCGGTTCGCAGCCGCGATGAATTACACGCCCAGCTCGTGGTATTTCCAGAACTTGCGCTGACCTCTTACCCACCCGAAGACTTGTTGTTTCATTCCGGCCTGCGACGCGAAGTGCAGGTGGGGATGCAACATTTGGCGGATGAAATACGCGGCATATCCATGTTGGTGGGTTATCCGCTGTATGAACATGGGCGCATTTATAACGTAGTCAGTTTGATAAGCGACGGCAAATTGCACGCCACCTACCGCAAACAGGAACTTCCCAACTACAGCGTGTTTGACGAAAAACGTTACTTCACGCCCGGTGAAGAGGTCACCTTGATAGACATCGCGGGTGTTCCCATGGGGCTCAACATCTGTGAGGACATCTGGCATCCGCAACCGCCGGATCGGGCGGTGGCGGCCGGTGCACGGCTGCTGTTGATCCCCAATGCTTCACCTTTTGAGATAGGCAAACAGCAGCAACGCGAGCAGCTGTTGCGGCAGCGTGTCGCCGCGAGTGGTGTACCGATCGTGTATGTCAACCACGTCGGAGGCCAGGACGAACTGGTGTTTGATGGCGGCTCACTGGCGGTCAACGCGGATGGCAGTGTGGCGGTGCGCGCTCCCAGCTTCGAAGCGGGTCTGTATCCGGTGGATTTCAAGGTGAGCGGTCAATGCGTCGCGGCGTTATCCGGCAGTGTGCATGTCGATCGCAACGAAGAAGAAAGCGTCTATCGTGCCATTGTCCTGGGTGTGCGCGATTATGCCGGCAAGAATCACTTCAAAGGTGCCCTGGTGGGTTTGTCCGGGGGTATTGACTCGGCATTGACGCTGGCAATCGCCGTGGATGCCCTCGGCAAGGAAAATGTTTCGGCCGTGATGCTGCCCTCGCGTTATACCTCGACGCTGAGCGTGAAGGAAGCGGGGCGTCAAGCCGCCACTCTCGGTGTAGCTTGTGAAAGCATTTCCATCGAGCCGGCGTTCGAAGCATTTCGGCAGGCACTCAGGCCTGTACTCAGCCAGGGTACCGCGGGTGTTACGGAGCAAAACATCCAGGCACGCTGCCGCGGTGTGCTGCTTATGGCCGTTTCCAACCGCAGCGGCCGGCTGTTGCTGACCACCGGCAACAAAAGCGAACTGGCGGTGGGTTACGCCACCCTTTACGGCGACATGGCCGGTGGGTTTGCGCCCCTCAAGGACGCGACCAAAACGCTGGTGTACCGGCTGGCGCGCTATCGTAATGGACTGTCGCCGGTAATCCCCGAGGCCGTAATCGAACGCGCACCCTCGGCGGAACTTGCGCCTAATCAGATAGATGCGGATAGCTTGCCGCCTTACGAGGTGCTTGATTCCATTCTCACCGCCTATGTGGAGGATGACAAAACCGTGGCGGAAATCGTGGCCTTGGGTTACGACGCGATCACCGTGAAGCAGGTGGCGAAGATGGTGCAGAACGCCGAATATAAACGCCGCCAGTCGCCGCCGGGGGTGCGCGTGAGCCGCCGCGCCTTTGGCCGGGACCGGCGCTATCCGATCACTTCAGGTTATCGCCGTTAAAAACAACGTACTGCGTGCTGCGCAGAAAACCAGAGCGACGCAGCACGCAGTACTTTGTTTTTATGACGGGCCGTGGGGTTTGTAGTTGGGTGAGGTGCCCGGGAAGTTCGCTGCCAGCACTTTCTGCGCGCTATCAGCCAAATCGGTCAGTCCCAGTTTGCGATAGGCCGTGGCCAGTATCTGCAAAGCGTCCTTGGTGCGCGGTGCTTGCTGATAATGGTTAATGATATTGTCGGCTCGGTGTATGGCGGAAATCCAGGCGCCGCGCCGCATGTAATAATCTGCCACCGACCATTCGTAGTTGGCCAGCCGGTCGCGCAGAAATACCATGCGCTGGCGCGCATCCGCGGCATATTTGGTATCCGGGAATTTCTGCAGCAGCAGTTGGAATGCCTGGAACGATTTCTGAGCGTTGGACGGATTGCGCTGGTAGTTATCGTGGCCGAACAGGTGCATGAACGGACTTGGTGCCTGGTCGAAGTAGGCCACGCCTTTCATGTAATAGGCGTAATCCACGTCCGAATGACGTGGATGCTCGCGGATAAAACGGTCGGCAGCATCCTCCGCAGTGTCATAGTTGCTGCTCATGTAGTTTGCGTAGATGAGATCCAGTTGCGCCTGGGTACCGTATTCATTGAAGGGGAAGCGCGCTTCCAGCGTCTGCAAGCGGCTAATGGCTGTCTTGTAGTTGCCGGCCGCCAGATTGGCCTGGATATCCTTGTAGAGCGCCGCCGCCGCCAGGGTTTCATCCTTGTTTTGCCGGGAAGCGCAGCCCGCGAGCAGCAATGCGGCCATGAAGGTCAACAGGACGAGACGAAAGCGCATGCTGGGGCAATCCTGACGGGGTGACAATCGCAAGTGGCGGCAAGTATAACGTAAACAAGTGTTAAGCGTATGTCGCGCGGCCTTTGTAGACCGCGAGGGCAGGGAAGGTGGTTATTCCCGGACGCAGCTCGACTTTCCAGATGCCACCTCCAGTCGATCTTCACCTGTCTCTTCACATCAGGTCATAGATAGGCAAGTTATAGAAGAAATATACAAGCGCCATGCCGGGCTTTGTCGGCAAGGCGTTGAATTTATCCGCAGCCTTCGTCGTTTGTTTGATGATGATGTTTTGAATCATGTAGGCTGGTTTTTGTATCACTTGGAAATAGTATGTCTTGCCTGGTTCCAGGTTAACGGTGGTGGTGATGCCGTTGCCCCTATAGGTTCCTGAGTAATTGAACATGCCGGTAAAATCATGGCTGCCGGGGTATAGGTACGCCCAGCAGTATCGGCCGTTGTAGAGTGAACATATCCGGGAGCCATGCTGGTCGCCGCTCAAGACTATGATCTGCGAGGCGGTACGGATATAACCCTGGCTGGTGCGAACTTCATCGGGCGTCATACACCCCACAAGAAATAAAACCATAAAAAGCGGAATTAGTCTTGCAGATTTCATGACAATGCCCTTTATGGTAATCAAGCCATGGCGCGCATCTTACCCCTTCGGTTTCAATTCGGTAATTCCGCCGGCTATCCACCGGAGAGGGGTAACTCCAGCGAGTTTGTTGGGTTTTGCGGATATAACGTAAACTGCCGTTATCCTTGCAGGTTATGGCGCTAATGAACCGACGTGCGGTCAAAGAATGCCTGATTCCGGTTGAGCTGGCCGGACAACGCTTTGACCTGGCGCTCGCGCATCTGTTCCCGGAATATTCCCGCAGCCGCCTGACGCGCTGGGTACGCGCTGGCCATGTGCTTTTGGATGAACGTGCGCCGCGGCCGCGGGATTCCGTCATGGCGGGCCAGCGGGTTCGCCTGACGCTGGTGGAGGAAGCGCTTACGGAAGTGGTACCCGAGCACTTACCCCTGGATATCGTGTTCGAGGATGCGGCCCTCATCATCGTCAACAAACCTGCGGGCCTGGTGGTGCATCCCGGCGCCGGCAACCCGGCCGGCACGCTGCAAAATGCACTGCTGGCCTACGCACCGGAACTGCTGCATGTGCCGCGTTGTGGCCTGGTGCACCGGCTCGACAAGGACACCTCGGGGCTGCTGGCGGTGGCGCGCACGCTGGAAGCCCATACCCAACTGGTAGCGGCGCTGGCGGCGCGCGAGTTCGAGCGCGAATACGAGGCACTGGTGAATGGTGTCATGACCGGCGGCGGCAGCGTGGACGCACCCATCGCGCGCCATGGTGTGGACCGCAAGCGCATGAGCGTGCGCGAAGGCGGGCGCGCGGCCGTGACCCACTATCGCGTCATCCAGCGCTTCCGCGCTCACACCCATGTGTCCGTGAATTTGGAGACCGGCCGCACCCATCAGATTCGCGTGCACCTGACCCACATTCACTATCCGCTGGTGGGCGATCCGGTCTATGGCCGGCGGCTGATGATCCCCGCGGATGCCATCGTCAGCTTGAGCGAGGAATTGCGCAGTTTCAAGCGCCAGGCTTTGCATGCGCGCCGGCTTGGTCTTGCGCACCCCGTCAGCGGCGAATTCATGCGCTGGGAAGCCCCGCTGCCTGAGGACATGCAGCGCCTGCTGCAGGCGCTCGACAGGGATTTGCGCCGGCATTCCAGCCATGCGGGATGAATGGATCGTTCCTGATTGGCCGGCACCCGCGAAGGTGCGGGCTGTGAGTACCACGCGTACGGGTGGCGTGAGCAGCGGCGTGTATGCCTCGTTGAATCTTGGTTTGCACGTGGGCGATGCAGCGGAATCCGTGGCCGAAAACCGGCGACGTTTGTGTGCCGAGCTTGATCTTCATAAACAACCACGCTGGTTGAAACAGATACACGGCGCGCATGTGGCGACGATCGGACATCTCAAAAATCCCCTCTCCCCCACAGCTGCGGGGGCGAGGGGCAGGGTGAGGGGGAGTGCTCAAGCGACGCAAGCGGGTAATCTCGAGGCGACTGCCGATGCCGCAATAACACAATCCACTGATGAAGTCTGCGCCATCATGACGGCCGATTGCCTGCCGGTACTGTTCTGTGACCGCACGGGTCACACAGTAGCCGCCGCGCACGCGGGGTGGCGCGGCCTGGTTACCGGCATACTGGAGGCCACCATTGCCGCTATGCAGACTTCGCCGGAAGAAATTCTCGCCTGGCTCGGCCCCGCCATCGGGCCGGAAGCGTATGCGGTGGGCGATGAGGTATACACGGCGCTGGTCAGGGCGCAGGCGGATGCGGAGCAGGCCTTTGAACCGGCGCATCCGGGCAAATGGATGTGCGATTTGTACCTGATCGCCAGCCAGCGCCTGCGGCGCGCCGGCGTACACCGGATTTACGGCGGCGGGTTTTGCACTTATACAGATCGTGAGCGGTTTTTTTCTTATCGCCGTGACGGCGAGTGTGGACGCATGGCGAGTTTGATTTGGCTTCAAAATTGAAATTTTGAACCGCTACATCGCGCAATTTTCCGTCATGTCGGCGAAGGCCGGCATCCAGCATTTGCGGCCGAAAGCCGGAATCCAGTCAAAGAACGTTGAGCGGCTTCGCCGCGTGAATTTGTTGCGGGTTCGCGCACCCGCGGGCGTGGCATTTTCCTTGAACGAGCAAGGAAAGTGCCCAAAGGAACTCGCCGGGGGAATGGTTTTGGTGACTTTTGCCGAAACAAAAGTCACTCGGCCTCCGGTCCGGGAACCGGTATAAATGCACGCGGCGAAATCGCTCATTATTGTTTGACTGGATTCCCGACTGCGCGGGAATGACGGGGATGGATGGTGGGGCCACTCACCATTCTTCGACTTCGGCGCTAGGCGCCTACGCCCAGAACGAACGGGTTAAGTGATCTGTTCCATATGCTCATGCACTTCCAACCACCTTGCTTCAACATCCGCTAGCCTGTCATTAACTTGCGCCTGCTCCCGCAAACTCTCGGTCAACAACGGCTTGTTCCTGTTTTCATACGTCGCCGGGTCAGCCAGCACGGCCTCAAGCCGGGCCTTTTCTGCGCTGTGCCGCTCCAGCTCCTTGTCGAGTTTGGCTAATTCCGTTTGCAACGGCTTGCGCTGTTGCGCCAGCCGCTGGCGCGTTTGAGCCTCGCTGCGGCGTTGCTCCCTGCGGTTGCAGGCAGTGGCGGCGTTGTCCGCACGCAGGTGCGCGCGTATTTGCGTCGTCGCCCGTTTGGCTGCCGCCTGTTGCAGCAACCATACACGGTAGTCGTCCAGGTCGCCGTCGAAGGCTTGCAGCGTGCCGTGGCCCACCAGCATGAATTGTTCGGTGCTGGCGCGTAGCAGATGCCGGTCATGGGAAACCAGCAGCAGCGTACCTTCGAATTGCGCCAGCGCCAGGGTCAATGCATAACGTGTCTCCAGGTCCAGGTTATTGGTGGGTTCGTCCAGCAGCAGCAGATTGGGCTGTTGCCAGATAATAAGCGCCAGCGCGAGGCGCGCCTTCTCGCCGCCGGAAAATGGGCCTACCGGTGTGCGCACCATATCGCCGCGGAAATTGAAACTACCCAGGAAGTCGCGCAGCTCTTGCTCGCCTGTGTCGGGCGCGATACGCGACAGGTGCAGCAGTGCCGAGGCTTCCGGGTGCAAGGTCTCCAATTGATGCTGGGCGAAGTAGCCGATGCGCAGTCCCTTGCCGCGCCGTATCTCGCCCGCCAGTGGCGCGAGCGTGCCGGCCAGGGTCTTCACCAGCGTGGATTTGCCCTGGCCGTTGGCACCCAGCAGGCCGATACGTTGGCCGTCCTGAATGGACAGGTTCACGTCACTCAACACGCTGCGCTCGCCATTGGGCAGGTGGTAGCCGCAGCCCACATCCTCCAGCACCAGCATCGGGTTGGGCACGGAAAGCGGCACACGGAAACTGAAGCTGAATGCCGAGGCCGCGTGCACCGGCACGACGCGTTCCAGTTTTTCCAGTGCCTTGATACGGCTCTGGGCCTGGCGTGCCTTGGTGGCTTTGTACCGGAACCGGTCGATGTAACTCTGCAGATGGCCGATGTGTTTCTGCTGCTTTTCGAACGCCGCCTGCTGCAATGCCAGCTGTGCGGCGCGCTGCATCTCGAACTGGCTGTAGTTGCCGTGGTAGCGTTTGATGCGCTGCGCATCAATGTGCAAGATCACATCGCAGACACTGTCCAGGAATTCGCGATCATGAGAGATGACCATGAGAGTACCGGGATAGCGTTGCAGCCAAGCTTCCAGCCAGACAATGGCATCCAGGTCCAGGTGGTTGGTGGGTTCATCCAGCAACAGCAGATCGGAGGGACACATGAGCGCCTGCGCCAGGTTCAGGCGCATGCGCCAGCCCCCGGAGAAACCGGTCACCAGTTGGCGGGTTTCGGCGAGGGTGAAACCCAGTCCCAGCAGCAAGGTTTCGGCGCGCGCCGGCGCGGTGTAGCCGTCCGCATCGGCGAATTCAGCATGAGCTTGGGCTTCGGCGTGTCCGTCATGGGAGATTTGGGCGGCAGCGATGCGCGCTTCGGCGGCGCGCAATCGGGTGTCGCCGTCCAGGGCATAATCGAGCGCCGTGCGCGGTAACGTCGGGATATCCTGCAGCACATGCGCAACGCGCCAGGACGGCGGTAGGGCAACGCTGCCGCCATCGGGATGCAATTCGCCGCGCAGCAAGCTGAACAGCGTGGATTTGCCGCTGCCGTTGGTACCCACCAGACCCGCCTTCTCGCCGCTATGCAGTACGGCAAGCGCCTGTTCGAACAGGACCTTGGTGCCGCGCTGCAGCGAGAGGGATTCAATGCGTATCAAGTGATGTCAGCTCTGTCGATCCCCCGAGCGGGAACCGTGGGGGCGCAGGATTGTACGCTGCAACGGCTGCCACTGGAACCGCGGGCTGGGCAAAGGCGCGGATGAGTCTGCATGAATTGGCCGCGGCTGTTGGCCGGCGCCGCCTTTGACCCTCATCGCCGCCGGCATCGGCCTTATTTACCGAGTACAGCGGCTCATCGGCGGTTGAAAAACTGCGCACTTCCCCCATCTCAGGCGTAAGCTTTAACGCTAGTTGATGGGGTCTTTACATGCGGCTCGATAAATTGACCAGTAAATTCCAGATGGCGCTGGCCGACGCCCAGTCGCTGGCTGTGGGCCGCGATCATCAGATGATCGAGCCGGCGCACCTGATGCTGGCACTGCTGGATCAGGAGGGTGGCAGCGTGCGCCCGTTGCTGGCCAAGGCCGGCGCCAATCTCAACCGTCTGCGCTCACAACTCGAAACCGCGCTGGACCGCCTGCCTCAGGTGCAGGGTGAGGCCGGCGACGTGCACGTTTCCAATGATCTCAATCGTCTGCTGAATGCCACTGACAAGCTGGCGCAGAAACGCAAGGACCAGTTCATCTCCAGCGAATTGTTCCTGTTAGCCGCCATAGACGACAAGGGCGCTTTGAGCGATGCGCTGCGCGACGCCGGCGTCACCAAGGCTGTTATCGAGAAGGCCATCGAGGAAATGCGCGGTGGCCAGTCCGTGAACGACGCCGGCGCCGAGGATCAGCGCCAGGCATTGGAGAAATACACCATTGATCTCACGGCGCGCGCCGAATCCGGCAAGCTCGATCCGGTCATCGGCCGCGACGATGAAATCCGCCGCACCATCCAGGTTTTGCAACGCCGTACTAAGAATAATCCGGTGCTCATCGGCGATCCCGGCGTCGGCAAGACCGCCATCGTGGAAGGCTTGGCCCAGCGCATCATCAACGGTGAAGTGCCGGAAGGCCTCAAGAACAAGCGCGTGCTTACTCTGGACATAGGTGCGCTTATCGCCGGCGCCAAGTTCCGCGGCGAATTCGAGGAGCGCCTGAAAGCCGTGCTCAAGGATATCGGCAAGGAAGAAGGCCGCATCATCCTGTTCATTGACGAAATCCATACGGTGGTGGGTGCCGGCAAGGCCGAAGGCTCCATGGATGCGGGCAACATGCTGAAGCCCGCGCTGGCCCGCGGCGAACTGCATTGCGTGGGCGCGACCACACTCGATGAGTATCGTCAGTACATCGAGAAGGACGCCGCGCTGGAGCGCCGCTTCCAGAAAGTGCTGGTGGACGAACCCTCGGTGGAAGATACCATCGCCATCCTGCGCGGCCTCAAAGAGCGCTACGAAGTGCATCACGGCGTGGAAATCACCGATCCGGCGATTGTCGCCGCTGCCACGCTTGCGCACCGCTACATTTCCGACCGGCAACTGCCGGACAAGGCCATCGATCTCATAGATGAAGCAGCCTCCCGCATCCGCATGGAGATCGATTCCAAGCCGGAGGAAATGGATAAACTCGACCGGCGCCTGATCCAGCTCAAGATCGAGCGCGAAGCCCTCAAGAAAGAGAAGGATGAGGCTTCCAAGCGGCGGCTTGCCACCCTGGAAGCGGACATCAAGAAACTCGAACGCGAATACTCGGACCTGGAGGAAATCTGGAAAGCCGAGAAAGCCTCGGTGCAGGATGCGGCCCATATAAAAGAATCCCTGGAAAAGGCCCGCACCGATCTGGAATCCGCGCGCCGCGCCGGCGACCTGTCGCGCATGTCGGAACTGCAGTACGGCCGCATCCCGGA
>DAHUYB010000039.1 GCA_027315405.1 Gammaproteobacteria bacterium
GCCGATTAAGCCCATGACCAGCGACAGCAGCAACGCGGTCGCGATCAGCGCCGGTGTCACCGAAAAGCTGAACGCCATCATGGCGCCGTTGGTGTTGGTGCTGGCCTGGTAATTGTTGAAGATGAGATAGGCGATCAAGGCAGCGGATGCGCCGCCCACGAGTCCCAGCACCACGCCTTCCAGCACCACCGCGAACAGGATCGGCAGACGCGCAAAACCCAGCGCCCGCAGCGTGGCGATATCGCCCATACGGCTGGCGATGTTGGAATACATGATATTGATGGCGCCGAATATGGCACCAATGGCCATGAGCCCCGTGATAAGTCCACCGATCAGGGTAATGACCGTACTCAGACCACCACCGCTCTGCTGGAAATTGGTGCTTTCCCGCACCACGTTGACACCCAACTGAGGATTATTCTCCAACGCTTTTTTGAAAGTGGGAAATGCTTCAGCAGAAGTCAGGCGCACGTAGATGTTGCTGTATTGATTTACTGAGTTATAGGCCGATTGCAACTGGTTCACGTCGGTAAAAATTTCCGATTCATGGATGCCGCCGCCCATGGCGAAAATGCCCACCACTTTCCAATCGTGGCGGTTCCACTTGAACACACCGCCCAGGGACAGCCCTTTGAACAAACGTTGCGCCTTCTGGCCCACGATAATCTCGTCGAGTCCGGGCTTGAACATGCGGCCCTGCACGATATGGAATTTCGGCCACACGCCCGGCATCTCCGGCCCCACGCCGCGGAAATTCATGCTGCCGAGCAAGCCGCTGCTGCGCGTGGGGATTTGAGCAGATGTTATAAACGTTCCCATCAACAACGGGCCGTTGGGGCCTTGGGCGACACCGGACGCCTGACCAATCACATGCAGCGCGTTACCGTCCAGTGTCCCATTGTTCATGCTGACGATGGCCACATCATCCGAACCGGTATTATCCAGAACAGCACTGATGCCCCGTTGGATGGACATCACCGCCACGAACACCAGCACCACGCCGAAAAATCCCGTCACCGCCACGGCGGAAGGCTTGAGCCGGCCCGTTATGCTGCGGAAATTCCAGGCGCTGATTGCAACTGTCTGCCGTACTCCACCGCTCATATCATGCCCTCCGCAAGGCGTCGGCTACCTGCAGGCGGGTGATCCGCTGCATCGGCACCAACGCCGCCAGTATTCCGAAAATGGTGCTCAGGAGAATCCCCAGGCCAACAGCACTCCAGGTCAAACCAAAAGTCTGAAACACCAAGCTCACGTAGCGAGCAATTTGATGCGTCACTTCATAGCCCAGGATCAAGCCCACGATACCGTCCAACACGATCAGCAGCAGCGATTCCCGCAATACCAGCCATGCCAGCCACGATCGTTTGAAACCCAGCGCGCGGAACATGGCGAATTCCGCGGTGCGTTCCCGTACGGATTGGGCCATGGTATTGCCGATGATGAGCAGCATGCTGAAGAACACCGCAAGACCCACATAAATCACCATGGCGCTCACATCACCGAATTGCCTAATCTGGCTAACGGCTTCGAGCGCCTCCGATTGAGTCAGGGTCTGCGGCGAGGAATTTTCGAACAACTTGTCTATAGCGCTCGATATCTGAGGATCATTTCGCGGATCATTCACCCGCTCGACATATTGAAACACCAGATTCTGGCTCTTTGCATCGGCCACGCCCTCGTTGAAATACTGATAGTGGCCTATGAAAAAACTCTGATAGGCGGCAGGCAGATCGGCATGGTAAATGCCGCGCACGTGGAAATACCAAGTGGTGCTGCCGTCTTTCTGCGGAGTCTTGGACTGGATGGGAACGGTGTCGCCCAGTTTCCAACCCATGCGCTTGGCCAACTCCGGTCCGACAATTGCGCCCTGCCGGTCAGCCAGCCAAGCCTGCATCTGTGTCGGCGATACCACTGCTTCCTTGTAAACCTGAAGAAATGTTGGTGAAAAGAAAACCACTTGGAAGGCATTTTTTGGATCTTTGAAGTAACCCTGGATACCGTTCAGATAAGTGACCCATGTCACACCCGGCACCGTCACTATCTTGTCGTAATAACTCAAGGGCAAAAGACCTTGAGCCCTGTTGTTTGTATCCAGGCGTTCCGCCACGCCCACTGTCAGCTGGCCCAATACGCCTTGGCGCACCGCCGCCAGCACACAGAACAGTATGAAGGCCACCACCACCGACAGAAAAGTAAAAATGGTGCGCGCCTTACGGCGTTTCATGGCACCCCAGATGAGGGTCAGCGCATTCATGCTTCCGGTTCCTCGCCCAACACGCCCTTGTTCATAAAGAGCGTGCGCTGCGCCTTGGCGGCGGCGTGCGGATCATGCGTGACCATGATGATGGTCTTGCCGTGCTCGCGGTTGAGAATCTGCAACAGTTCCAGGATTTCATCGCCGGCCTTGCGGTCGAGGTCGCCGGTGGGCTCGTCGCACAACAGCAGCGTGGGATCCGTGACGATGGCGCGGGCGATGCCAACGCGTTGCTCCTGACCGCCGGAAAGTTCGCGCGGCTTGTGCTTGGCGCGATCCTCCAGACCCACCAGGGTGAGGGCCGCCATGGCGCGCTTTTTGCGTTCGGAGCCGCTCAATTTGGTAAGCATCAGCGGCAGCGCGACGTTCTGCTCGGCGCTCAGTACCGGCAGCAGGTGATAAAGCTGGAACACGAAGCCCACGTGGCGCGCGCGCCAGGCGGACAGCGCGCTGTCGCTCAATTGGTGAATGGGCTGGCCGGCGATGATGACCTCGCCGGAGGTGGGCCGGTCCAGGCCGCCGAGGATATTCATAAGCGTAGTCTTGCCGGAACCGGACGGCCCCATGAGCGCCAGGAAATCCCCGCGCGGCACCTCGAGATCCAGGCGCTTCAGCACTTCCACGGTTTCGGAACCGCGCTTGTAGAGTTTGGTGACGCCCCGCAGGTTCACCAGCGGCTGGTTTCGGATATTTTCAACGGCAACTGCGGACATGGTGTTCTCCTTCAAAGCCTATCTATTAATTATTCAATTACGTCAGCGATATCAATTCCGATTGTAGGAGTGGTTGTCCCGACCGCGATAATTTCGCGGCGAGTATCGCCGTTCCTGCATTATTGATTCTGTTCCTGCACAACCTCACCCGCGTGCAACGGCACCGCCGCCGTTGCACGGATTGTAGGAGCGACAGTCCCCGTCGCGAAAAAATTTGAATCGTGGCCGGCATGGCCGTTCCTACATCTTCTTTGACCATTACGGATTCTGCTCCTGTACTTTTTCACCTTCGCGTAATTGGGTCTTGGATGAAACCACCAATTGTTCGCCGCCACGGAGGCCCGCGAGTACCGTCACCTGCTTATTGGGTGCCGGCAGGGTTTTGACGCTCTGCTGTTTCACGTGGCCCTGCTCCACCAGATACACGTATTCGCTGCCGGCCGCGCCGTACACCGCGGACTTCGGGATCTGGATGCTGGCGATGCTCGGCTGCGGATGCTTGCCGACTTGCGCATAGAACCACACCTGTACGCCCATCTGCGGCAGGATGCGCGCATCCAGCTTGTCGAAAGCGATGCGCACCTTGACGGTGGCCTTTTCCTTGTTGGCGGTGGGCACCACGCTAATGACGTGGGCCGGAATGTGCCAGTTCGGGTAGGCATCCAGCACTGCGTCCACTGGCTGGCCATCATGCACCCGCTGGATATAGGCCTCGTTCACGTCCACGTCAATTTCCAGGGAACGCATGTCCACCAGCATGCAGATGCCGGTCTTGGTGAAGCCGCCGACGGCGGCCGGCGAGATCATCTCGCCCGGATGGGCATACTTTTCCGTGACCACGCCGGAAAACGGCGCCCGGATCACGGTGTAATCAAGATAGATATTGCTGCTGCGCAAATTGTCATGGTCCACCTTGACCTGGCCCTGGGCATGCTCCAGGTTGGCTTGATCAATAGCGACGGCGGCCTGGGCACTATCCAGATCCGATTGGCTCAATAAACCCTGTTTTGCGAGCGTCACCGTGCGCGCGAGGTTCTGCTGATCCTTGAGCAGTTGCGCCTGATTCTGGGCCACCAAGGCTTGGTCCGCCTGCAGCTGGCTGGCGGCGGTGGCGACGGTGGCACGCGCGGCGCTGTCATCCAGCCGCGCCAGCACCTGATTCTTTTTCACGTGCATACCCTCTTCCACATACACCGCGTTGATCATGCCGGTGACCTGGGACGACACCGTGGCCTGCTGCTGCGCCACCACATAGCCGGAGGCATTGAGGATGCTGCCGCCGGAGGAATCGCCGCCCTGCACCGCCACGCTCATGGTCTGCACCGTCACCGCCCGCGGGTGGAGCCACCACCAGCCTGCCACAGCCAGAATGACCGCCGCGGCCAGAAGTAGGCCGCCGATCCACCCGCGGCGGCGGGTCGCGGGACTGGCCGGTGCGTCCCGGTCAATTTTCAGGGCGTTGAGCGCGTCTTTCTTATCCAACGGATGGGTCCTTTGTTGTGGTTTTAAATTTAGGTGAGCGCGATCCAACTCACAATGGTTGTGTGACGAACCGTGGCCAGGGTGGGACGGAATGCCGGTTCGAGGAGCAGGTTCCGGTGAATCGCGAACGCAGGCATCAAATCCCGCGGCAACTAGACGGCACCGAGGGCGGCTTTGGCCTTGTCCCGGTAGGAACGGCTCATAGTCAGCTTGGTGCCGTCGCGCAGAATCACCGCCCGGTCACCGTTGAACAACGGCTGGATTTCCCGGATGGCCTCGATGCGCACCAGGGTGGAACGGTGGATGCGCACGAATTTGCGTGGGTCGAGTTGCGACTCGATCTGGTTCATGGTCTCACGCACCACATGGGTGTCCTTACCCGCATGCAGGCATACATAATTGCCGGCGGTCTCGAGCCAGTCCACCGCATCGGTGGCCACGAATACGGTGCGACCCACGGATTTGACGGCGATACGATCGAGGTAAGGGCCTGGGTGTTCCGATAACGCTGCTGATGCTTGCGCGGTTGGAGCGGCGGCGGCCTTGGTACTGAGGTGCTCGCGCACCCGGCCCAGGACTTTTGCCACCCGCTCCCGGTCGAAAGGCTTGAGCAGGAAATCCACCGCGTGCGCGGCGAACGCGGGCACTGCGAATTCGTCGAAGGCGGTGATGAACACCACCGCCGGGCGCCGTTCCGCCGGTATTTTTTCCAGCAGCTCCAAGCCGTTCATGCCGGGCATTTGCACGTCCAGCAGCACCAAGTCCGGGGTCAGCGTACCTATGGCTCGCAGGGCCGCTTCACCCTCGCCGCATTCGCCGATGATCTCCACGTCCGGTTCGCCCGCCAGATAGCGGCGGGTGCGCTGCCGGGACAGTGGCATATCGTCAACGATCAGGGTGCGGATTTTCATCGTAGGCAAAGGCCTCGTGGAACGGAATATGCAGGCAGGCGGTCAAGCCCTCGCCGGGGCGACTGTGCAATTCGAGACCGGCGAGTTCGCCATATAAATAGCGCAAGCGGGCGCGGGTGTTGTTGAGCCCGATGCCTTCACCGCTCCTGCGGGGGTCCGCGATCACCAGGCCCCAGCCATTGTCTTCCACTTCAATCACCAGCAGTTCGCCGCGGTGCTTGCTGCGCACCGTGATATAACCGACAGCGCCGCGTCCGATGCCGTGGGTGACGGCGTTTTCGACCAGCGGCTGCAGGATCATGCCGGGCACGCGTGCGTTGAGAGTGTCATCGCTGATCTCCAGTTCCACCTGCAGGCGATCCTGTAGCAGGGTCTGCTGGATGGCAAGGTAGCGTTTCAGGAAATCCAATTCATCCCGCAAAGCGATTTCCTGCTGGTGACTGTCGTCCAGGGATTTGCGCAGCAGGCCGCTCAGTTGGGTGATGGTACGGTCGGCGGCTTCCGGATTCTGGTAGCCCAGCTCCGCGATGGCATTCAGGGTGTTGAACAGGAAATGCGGATTGAGCTGGGTACGCAGGCGGCGCAGCTCGGCGCTCACCAGTTCACGTTTGGCGCGGCTGTAGTCGCGCCATAACAATCCCGCCTGGCAGATTCCCCACACCCCCAAATACATGGCGAATCCGCGCGGCACAGCGGCCAGCAGCATTTGCCCCACGCTGCCGAGACCCACATCTCCCGCAACTCCCAGTACCGGCCATTGCCCCCAACGCGCCAGCAATAAAATAACAAGCACCAGCAACACGCCGAAAACGAGTTGCTTGAGCAACCAGATTTTCCCGGGCCACGGTCGGCCAGGTTGACTCTGGCTGAACAGCAGCAGCAAAAATCCCACCACTGCCCAGGCCAGACTCGACAGCAGTGCCTGGCCGAACGCCGATTCCACGCCCACGCTTTGGTCTCCCAGCATGGCATGCAGATAAACCCCGGGCGCGGTCAACAGCGACAACAACATCCAGCCGGCAAACGTCACGCCCAGCAGCCAGCGATAGCCAAGATGGTTTTTCCCGCTCGCTACGTCCATTTCATCCTCAGCACGCCATCCACCCTGATCAAAACCTGACATTTGTCACCCACCACGATACCGCCAAGCCGTTATCCTAATCCTGCACGAAAGCCACGGTTCGCCCCACGCCGGTCACGTTTCGTCACAATTCCATTGAGTGTTGCCCGCCGGCTATCTATCTTTCAGGGCCTG
Organism: Gammaproteobacteria bacterium; assembly: GCA_027315405.1. Lineage (GTDB taxonomy): Bacteria > Pseudomonadota > Gammaproteobacteria > Natronospirales > REEB76 > REEB76. Next base: position 6,619 of record DAHUYB010000039.1, read on the forward strand.
GATTTCACCTGATCGCCGCGCTGCTACAGTATGCCCTTTCACCTTGCCAACCACCGCCAAAGTGCTTACCCTTTGCAGCCCCGTACAAGCCATTGTTTGCGTAAAAACCCCGTGGATACTCAATTTGCCCGCAATCAGATGGTCAGCCAGCAGGTACGCGCCTGGAATGTGCTCGATGTGCGCGTCCTCGCGATTTTCGAGGCTCTACCGCGGGATCAATTCGTGCCGGCGCGCTATCGCAAGCTAGCCTTCGCCGACACCCAAGTTTCCCTGCCCCATGCCCAGATGATGATGACGCCGAAGATGGAAGGCCGGCTGTTGCAGGCGCTGGATCCCCATCCGGAGGAAAGCGTACTGGAAATCGGCACCGGCAGCGGATTCCTGAGCGCCTGTCTTGCCAAAATGGCGGGCGAAGTGCTGTCGGTGGATATTTTCCCGGACTTCACCACGACTGCCGGCAAAACCCTGGCGGACCTGGGAATCCACACTGTTCAGCTCGAAACCCGCGATGGTACAAAGCTCGACGGGTTTACGCAGCGGTTTGATGTGATCGCGGTGACCGGTTCCCTGCCGGTGTACGACAAAATGTACGCCGAGCGCCTGAATATCGGCGGCCGGCTGTTCGTCATCGTCGGGGAATCGCCGGTGATGGAAGCGCTGCTGATCACGCGCGTGGCGGAAGACACCTGGACACGGGAAAGCTTGTTTGAAACCGATCTGCCGGCGCTGCTGAATGCGGCCAGACCGCGGCATTTCCGTTTCTGAGCGACAGCGCATGCCAATCCACTCCCTCACCCCGCGGGAAGTGACCGCGCTGCGGACCAAATCCGCGCAGCCGGTGACCATCCTGGACGTGCGTGAGCCTTGGGAATATGAGCGCGTGCATCTGCCGGATTGCCTGCATATTCCCATGGACGACCTCCGGGATCGCCTGGATGAATTGGACCGGGAGCAAACCTACGTGATCCTTTGTCATCACGGCAACCGCAGCCTGCAGGTGGCGGCCTTTCTGCAATCCCGCGGCTTTCGCAAGGTCATCAACTTGGCGGGCGGCATCGAGGACTGGGCGGTGAGCCTCGAACCGGGCTTGCCTCGTTATTAATTAAGGTAGAACGTCATTTTAAGCCAACTGTGTAAAGCCGATAAAATTACACTTCCTATGGCTTGCATCGCATCTTGAAATGTTTTAGTGTTATATGTAACTAATACACCTATCGAAAATAGGAACAAGGAACCACGGTGAACACCCTACGCACTCTGCTACTCACCCTCGCGGCGATCGGCTTCATGGCCGCCACCCCGGTTTACAGCGCCGATCTTTGGGATGTCTATCAGCTGGCCGTGAAAAACGATCCTATTTTCCGGCAGGCGCAAGCCAATTACGAGGCCGCGCTGGAAAACAAGCCCATCGCTCGGGCCGGTTATCTACCGAACCTGGGCCTCAACGCGTCGAAATCCTACTCGACCATTTATGGTACTTCCCTCACCCAGACCGGTACCACGTCAGGCGGCCAGCCGATCCTCGGCAATGTCTATAACAGTACCGCCGGCCGGGACACCCAGTACGGATTGCAGCTCACTCAGCCGCTGTTCAATTGGGCGGCTTGGGAAAACATCAAGCAGGCGGATGCTTCGGTGGCCCAGGCGGAAGCCCAGTATGTAGCCGCGCAGCAGGATTTGATCGTGCGTACCGCCACCGCTTACTTCAACGTGATCACCGCCCGCGACACGCTGGCGGCCGACCACGCGGCCACCGCCGCCAACGAAAAACAGCTGGATCAATCCAAGGCCAAGTACCAGGTGGGCATGAGCGCCATCACCGACGTACAGAACGCCCAGGCCGCCTACGACCAGTCGGTGGCCACTGAAATCGGCGCTCAGCAGCAGGTCATCAATGCCGAAGAATCGCTGCGCGCCATCACCGGCCAGCCGGTGGGCGAATTGCAAGAGCCGGTCGCGAACATGCCGTTGCGCACCCCAACCCCCGATAATACCCAGCAATGGGTCAGTCAGGCGCTCAAACAGAATCCCAATCTCATGGCGGCGCAGGCGGCGGCGCAGGTGGCGGGGCGCCAAGTCTCCATCAAACGCGCCGGCCACTATCCGACTCTGGATCTGACCGCCAGTTACGGCCGGAATAATTCCACCGGCACCATTTTCAACACCTATCACACCAACCAGAAACAGCTGATGCTGAATTTCAGCATGCCGTTGTTCTCCGGCGGCGGAGTCAGCGCACAGGTGACCCAGGCCGAACGGCAGTACGACGCCGCTCAGGATCAGGTGGAACTGGTGACGCGTCAAACGGTACAGCAGACACGCACGTCTTATCTCGGCGTGCTTACCGGCATCTCCCAGGTACGGGCTTTGCAGCAATCGGTGAAGTCCAACCAGACCTCGCTGCAGGCCATGGAAACCGGTATGCGGGTGGGCACCCGCACCATCGTGGACGTACTGCTGGCACGCCAGAATCTGGTGACCGCGCAAACCAACTATGCCCAGAGCCGCGACAATTATCTGACCAGCGTGCTGCAGCTCAAGCAGGCAGCCGGTATCCTGGCTCCCCAGGACATCAGGCAGATCAACGCGCTACTGCAGGTACCGACGCCCATGCCATCCATGAACACGCAAGCGCCGCCCACCGCAGCGGATATGCCGTCGGCCACACCTCCGCCGGAGAGCAACAACAATTGACTACCTGCAGTACTGCGGCCAGGAAAATCTAACGAGCCGCCCAGCCACCAGCCGGGCAATTCATTGATGGGCCAGAGCCGTGCCGATGAGTTTAAGGGCCTGGTCGAGTGCCCCGCGGTTGGCGGCCACCGTCTGCTGTGCCGCCTGACCGATATGCTGACGTGTACCGGGATTGCCCACCAGCCAGATGAATGCCTCGCCCAGGGTTTTGGCGTCATCCACCACCACCAGCCCGCCCGCATCTTTGAGCATTTCGGCGATATCGCGCACATTGAGCAGGTGCGGCCCCGCCAGTACCGGCAATCCCAGAGCCGCCGGCTCCAACAGATTGTGTCCACCCGCCGGTACCAGGCTGCCGCCAACGAAGGCCACCTGGGCGGCGGCGTAGAAGCGCGTGAGTTCTCCCAAGGTATCCAGCAACAGCACCTCACCGGATTTGAGCGGCGCCTCACCGGCGCTACGCCGCCGGCACACGCATCCCTGAACGTTGATCAGTTCGGCGACACCGTTGGCACGTTCCGGATGGCGCGGCGCCAACACCAGTACGCAATTTGGATGTTTTCCGAGCAGGCTGCGAAACGCGGCTAACACTTGTGCCTCCTCGCCTTCGTGGGTGCTGCCGGCAACGATCACCGTGGCCTTAGCAAACAGCGCGCTGCCCAAGGCCCGACCTTCCTGTCGCAGCGATTCGGGGAACTGTACGTCGAATTTGAGATTGCCGATGACCGAGAGGTGTTCCGGTGGAGCGCCCAGTTGCCGAAAACTGTCGGCATCCATTGCGGTTTGCGCGGCGATGGCTGTCACCTGGGTAAGCGCCGCGCGCACCAAGCGCGGGAACCGGCGGTAACGCTTGAGGCCGCGCTCCGACAAGCGCGCGCTCACCATCAATAGCGGGATGCGGCGGTGTGCGCAGGCGGCGAACAGATTCGGCCAGATTTCCGTTTCCATGATGATGCCGAGGGCCGGGCTGACGCATTTCAGCCAACGGTGTGCGCAAAAGGACAAGTCATAGGGAAGTTGCGCCACCAGTGCCCGTTCACCGAACAGCGCCTGGGCTTGAACGCGTCCGGCACCGGTAAAACTGGTAATCAACAATGGATGCTTTGGATAATTCCGGTGCAATGCCTTCACCAACGGTGCCAGGGCGCGGATCTCGCCGACCGAGGCGCCGTGCAGCCAGATGATTTCATTGCGTGGAAGATACGGGGAACTGCCGAAACGCTCGCCAAACTTGTCTGCGTGGCCGGTCTGGCGCAGTGTGCGCCAAAACATCCACGCCAATGCAAATGGCAGGAGCAACACCAAAGCGAGGGAGTAAAGGAAACGCACCGCCATCCGGGCTAGATTCCGCGGATCTTTTCAATGGTGGCCGTGGTTGACACGCCATCCACGAATTTCAGAACGCGTACCTGACCGCCATGTTTTGTCACGCAGCGGTAACCGGCCACCTGCTCAGGTTTGTAATCCCCGCCCTTTACCAGAATATCCGGCAATAGCTTGCATATAAGCTGTTCGGGCGTGTCCTCGGAAAAGGCAACCACCCAGTCCACGCTGGCCATTGCCGCCAGCACCTGCATGCGATTTTGTAGCATGTTGATGGGCCGGCTTGCGCCCTTGAGGCGCATCACGGATGCATCATCGTTGACCGCCACGATCAGCCGGTCGCCCAGCCGGCGTGCTTCCGTGAGACACGCCACGTGCCCGGCGTGCAGAATGTCAAACACCCCGTTGGTCATGACGATACGCTGACCCTGACTGCGGGCATGCGCCACGGCGTCCATGACCGCGGCCTCACTCAATATCCCGTCACCATTGCGGCTGTGAGCGGCCAGCCGCAGTTCCACCGGCGTGACCGTGGCGGCGCCGAGTTTCGCCACCACCAGACCGGCGGCGAAATTGGCGAGAGCCGCGGCCTCGGGAAAATTCAGTTTCGCGCCCAGCCCGGCCGCCAGCAGCGCGATCACCGTATCGCCGGCGCCGGTGACATCCGAGACTTCCTGTGCCTGGGTGGGCAAGTGCAGCGGCGCTTGGTGCGATTCCAGCAGGGTCATGCCGTGTTCGCCGCGCGTCACCAGCAGCGCAGTCAGACCCAGTTCATCGCGGAGTTTCTCGCCCTTACTGACGATGGCGCTCTCGTCCGGACACTCGCCCACCACCGCTTCCAATTCCGCGAGGTTGGGGGTGATGGCGGTGGCGCCTTTATATTTGCCGAAATCCCGGCCCTTCGGGTCCACCAGCACTCGCTGGTTGGCGGCACGCGCCGTCGCAATCAAGTCCTGAACGGCACTCAGGCTGCCTTTGCCGTAGTCCGACAGGATCACGACGTCGGTGTCCGCCAGCTCTTTCTTGAACACCGGCAGCAGCGGTGCGCCGGCAAAACTGCCGAAACTCTCCTCGAAATCCAGGCGGATCAACTGCTGGTGGCGCGACACTACCCGCAATTTGGTGGTGGTGGCGACGTTCTTGAGACGGGTGAATTTGCACCGCACTCCGCTTTTTTCCATGCAGGCCGTGAGTGTATCGGCGAGCGCGTCGTCGCCGGTGATGCCGAGTACCGTGCAGCGCACACCCAGGCTCGCCAGGTTCACTGCCACGTTGCCGGCGCCGCCGGGGCGTTCCTCGGTGTCGTGCACATGCACCACCGGCACCGGGGCCTCGGGCGAGATCCGCCCAGTGGCGCCGAACCAGTAGCGGTCCAGCATCAGATCGCCCGCCACCAGCACGCGCACGCCGTCAAACTGCGGGATGCGGATGTTCATGCAAACCCCGGCAAGCCATGGAAAACGCGCCGCATCATAACATGGGCCTGCGCGGCCCTCAGACAGTTGTACCAGGTAGGATGCCGCCCTTACACTGGCGCCAGTGCATAAACACCGCGTCAGACATGCAATACCGTTTGCTGAAACCCCGTTACTGGTCCACTTGGCTGCTGCTAGGCTTCATTCGGCTGGTGGTGTGGTGCCCGTACCCACTGCAGCTGGGGATCGGATATACCCTGGGACGGTTCCTGCGGCTGGTTGCCGGCCGCCGCTGGCGTGTCACGCTGGTCAATCTGCACATGTGCTTTGCGGATATGCCTGAAAAGATGCGTTTGAAGATCGCCAAAAAACACTTTGCTTCCCTGGGCATGGGTATCATCGAATTTGGAATGTGCTGGTGGATGAGTGAAAAACGTTTGCGCAGACTGGCATACGAAGTGCGCGGCATCGAACATCTGCAGGCGGCGCGTGCACAGGGCCATGGTGTGTTGTTGCTGGCGGGTCATTTCACCCAATTGGAAATGATTGGCCGCATCCTCGGACTCTACACCGACTTGCATTTAATGTACCGGCCCATCCCCAATCCGGTGATTGAAGAGGTTATGCGCCGGAATCGCGAACGTCTGTTTGATCGCGCGATCCCGCGCAACGATGTACGTTTGCTGCTCAAGAGCCTCAAGCAAGGCAAGCCCATCTGGTACGCCATCGATCAGGGTTACCGCGGCAAGGGCAACATCATGGTGCCTTTCTTCGGCATCCCCGCTCCCACCAATCCGGCCCTTTCACGTGTGGCACGCTCCAGCAAAGCGCCGGTGGTGCCGTTTTTTGGTGAACGTCTTCCCGGCGATCGCGGTTATCGGCTCGAAATATACCCTGCGCTGGAAGGCTTCCCCACGGACGATCCGGCGGCGGATGCGCTGCGCATAAATGCGTTGCTGGAAAAAAATATTCGGCGCGCACCGGAGCAATATCTCTGGAGCCATGACCGCTTCAAAAAAGTCCCACGTGAGTGAGTCACTCGGTCTTGTGGTTATAGCCATTTAACAGCAATGACCACACATGGCCTGCTGCAAGACCGGAGATTGCGAGCTTACGCAGTGAGCGTCGCAAGCGCGCCAGGTTGGCTTGCTGCCACAAAACACCCAGTGAACGCCGTTCACCGCGGTCGAAGTCAACCAGATAGACATCATTACGGCCATCGATAAGAATGTTGTAAGCATTCAGGTCGGCGTGAAACACACCGGCGTCGTGGAAACGGCGGATGCAGGCGCCGATACGCTCCCAAGGCGGGCCTTGGATGCCGTTGTCTTGCACACGCGCCGCCAGGGAACGGGTGTCGGGAATCAGACGCGTGATCAGGTCGCCGCGATAAGCGAATCCATACCGCAGTACTTGTGCCGCCACCGGCGGCGGCACCGGCAGGCCCTCCTTATATAAGGCCGACAAAAGCCGCCATTCACGCCAGGGCCGGGTGCGCTCCAACCCCATCCACAGGTAATAGTCCTGACTGAAATACCGCACCAGACCCCCACGACGATAATGACGCAACACCCATGTATCGTTGCTGCCCGCCACGATCCAGGTATTGCCACGTCCACCCACGGCGCCGCGCAATGACCGGCGCTGGAGCCAATGCCGGGGGGAAAACAGCTCTTCGCTTGCGTGGCTTGTGAGCGCATCATCGTATAGGATGAACCCGCGCTTCCTGATGAGTGTCTGTATCGCCATCCGTCATGCCCCAAACGCCGCAACCGCCGACTTCCGCTTGCATCCTACGCCTGTCGGCAGTGGGCGATGTCTGTCACACCCTGCCGGTGGTACGCAGCTTGCAAGCGGCTTGGCCGGAGACGCGTTTTACCTGGATCATCGGCCGACTGGAAGCGGCCCTGGTGGGGGATATCCCCGGCATCGAGTTTATCATCTTCGACAAATCCAAAGGCCTCGGTGCTTATCGCGAATTGCGCCAAACCCTGCACGGACGGCGCTTCGATCTGCTGCTGCATATGCAAATGTCGCTGCGGGCCAGCGTAGCAAGCGGCTTGGCGATACGCGCACCTGTGAAACTGGGTTTTGATCGGCGCCGAGCCCACGATTGGCAGTGGCTGTTTACAAACCGGCGCATCCCGTATAAATCACGCCAGCATGTAATGGACAGTTTCTTCGGCTTCGCTGAAATCTGTGGCGTCACGCAGCGGGTGCTGCGCTGGGATATCCCGATTCCCACGCAGACACAGGCCTTTGCGCGGGAACAGATGCCAGATAATGCACCGACGCTGGTCATCAGTCCCTGTGCCAACGCGCGGTTCCGCAACTTCCGCAACTGGCGCGCCGAACGTTATGCCGCGGTGGCGGATTACGCCGCGGAGAAACTCGGTCTGCGGGTGCTGCTCAGCGGCGGACCGAGCCAGGCGGAGCGCGACTATGGGAACGCGATATTTGCCGCCGCGCATTCCCGGCCGCTGAATCTGATCGGCCGTACCAACCTCAAGCAGTTGCTGGCGCTGCTGGTTCGTGCCACGGCGTTGATTTCACCGGACTCCGGGCCGGTACATATGGCGACCGCCGCCGGCACGCCGGTGATTGGCCTGTATGCGGCCACCAACCCGGACCGCGCCGGCCCCTACCTGAGTCAACACTGGCGTGTGAACCGTTATCCGGAGGCCATGCGCCAGTTCAATCATCAGGATGCGGCGACCGCAGCGTGGGGCACGCGCGTACGCGATCCGCGTGCCATGGATTTGATCGCCGTAGACGACGTCATTGGCAAGCTCGATGAACTGATCGCGGCGCGTTCGCGCGGAGAGCCGCTGCTCGCCGAGATGGCAGCCAGGCCGGCGTGAAACCGTGCGCCGCGGGGGCACGATCAATACCGCACTCGCCCGCATGGAATGCAGATTTACCAGCCGGCCTGGGCCAGATCATGGCACGCGCGGCGTCTCGCTAGGCACTCGGCCGCGTTTCCCGCCAATCTTAAGCTAAGCTATGCGCTCCTTGGCAGGGGCGGCTATCGGTGGAATCCGGCAACCCTACGCAACTGGCATTTTTCGCGCGCCTGAAACAGCACCACCTGTACGGGGTGACGGTCGCGTATGCGGTGATTGCCGGCTTCCTGATCCAGCTCGCGAGCCGCGTGCTGCCGGCCTTGGGGCTGGAGCCGGTTTTGCCGGCGGTCATCATCGTGCTGCTCGCGGGTTTTCCGGTGGCGTTGGTCCTGGCCTGGATGCTGATCAAGCCGAAGGATCCGGCCAAGTACAGCGCTTGGCAGAAACTGCACTGGAAGCTTGGCGCGGCACTCTCCCTCGCGGTGGTGGTGGCGGTCGTGTTCTCCGGTCTATACACGTGGAAATTTGCCGAACGCCGTACCGTACGTTTGGCGACCAAGCAAGCCGTCGTAGAATCCGTCGCGGCATCCGCGACCGCGGCTTTCCACCCACCTGCCGATTCGCTCGTGGTCCTGCCATTCAAAAACCTGAATGGCGATCCTCAACAGCAGTATTTCAGCGACGGCATCACCGAGGAACTGACCAGCGCGCTCGGCCAGAATCCGGCGCTCCGCGTCATCGCCTGGGAAACTGCGTCTTCCTTGCGGCATGCCGATTTTTCCCCCGGCGACATCGGCAGGCAGCTGGACGTGGCCAACATCCTGAACGGCAGCATTCTGCGTGTGGGCGACGAGGTGCGCATCACGGTGGAGCTGGTCAACGCCATCAGCGGTTATGAAGTTTGGTCATCACACTATGACGGATCGTTTCAGGACATCTTCAAGGTACAGGACCAGGTATCCCAAGCCGTGGCCTCTGCGCTCCAGGTCCAGTTCGCGCAGGCTGACCTGCCGGCGGGCGGCACCGGCAACCCCCAAGCCCATGAGCTGGTGCTCAAAGGCCGTGCGCTCAGGGACAAATACAACGCCGCGAGCCTGGCGGCGGCCCAAAAGGACTTCGAGCAGGCCATTACGCTCGATCCGAATTATGCCGATGCGCATGCTGAGCTGGCGAGCACGCTGATTGCACTGACCGAGCGCTCCGACCTACCCCTCAAGACCACGCTGCCCCGTGCCCGCGCGCAAGCCGAAAAGGCCCTGGCACTTGATCCCCGCAACGCCTATGCGTTGACGGCCCTGGGAATTGTTGACTCGACCGCCGATCCCCCCGATGTCGCCAAAGCACGTGCGGAATTCCGCAAGGCTCTTGAACTTGACCCGAGCAATGCTACCACGCACGGAGATTATGGTAATGTTCTGCCGCTCAAGCCGGGGCTGGCGGAATTCCGGGAAGCGGTACTGCTCAATCCGGCCAACGAAACCGACTGGAACAATGTCGCCGTCAACGCCCAGGATCTGGGCGACTGGGCGCTGATGGCGCAGGCCGCGCAAACTCTGCTCAAACTCGACCCCAAGGTTGTGGACAGTGCATTCGCGCTTGCCTATGCCTACCAGCAGCTGCACCAATACGACAAGATGGTGGCGGCATTTGAGATGGTAACACCGACCACTAGGCTCGACCGGCAATTGGTGCATGCGGGCCGGCTAACCTATCGCGCGCTCGGCGATTTTGCGTTGCGCCCGCAAGCGCTGGCGGCACTCAGGCGTCTCAGCCGCCGTCAGGCTAATCCGGATGTCGCCGGTAACCTCTTGCAGTTATATCTCGCGCTCGGTGATACCCAGTCGGCGCTACAACTCTTGGAAAATTACTGTCCGGCAACGCCGATAGGCTGCAACGACCTCGCGGTCAGCCCTATCTATCAGGCATTGCACGGCAACCCGCACTTCGAGGCGCTGGCGAAAAAATACACTACGGTCACTTTGAATTGATATCTCGTTGTGGCCGCGATTGGGTCGCGGCCAAGTCGCTCACGCCACTCCGGCGGCTTGCCGCGGCAGTTTCAGCACCGCTTCCAGCCCGCCCTCGGGATGATTGCGCAGCGTCAGTGTGCCGCCATGCAGTACGGCGATGTTGCGCGCGATGCCCAGACCCAGACCGGTGCCCCCACCTGCCTGGCTGCGGGCTTCCTCCAGGCGGTAATAGGGTTCGAAAACCTTTTCCAGCTGATTCTCGGGTATGCCTTTGCCGGCATCACGGACGCGAATGGTAATCGTCGCGCCGCCGTCCTCCACGCTGATCGCTGCCCGCTTGCCGTAGCGCACCGCGTTGCCGATCAGGTTCTCAAGACAGCGTCGCAGAGCCTGGGGCCGGCCAGCGAAAAAATGGCTGACGTTGCCTTGCAAGCTTACCGGCTGTCCGGTTTCGACTGCGTCTAACTGCACGCTTTCCAGCAACGCCATTAGATCAATGGGCTGCGATGTTTCGTTCATTTCGAGTCCGCGCAGGAAATCCAGGGTGGCGTTGGTCATGTTCTCCATATCCTGCAGGTCGCGCACCAGTTTGCCTTTGAGAGTCTCGTCTTCCAGCAACTCCGCCCGCAGCCGCATGCGCGTTATCGGGGTCTTGAGATCGTGGGAAATGGCGGTCAGCAGGCGCGTGCGATCCTCCACATAACGTACCAGCCGGGTCTGCATCTCGTTGAAGGCGCGCGCCGCACGGCGCACTTCCACCGGACCCCTTTCCGGGACCGGTGAACGGCGGATATCGCGACCCAGTTCATCGGCGGCAGCAGACAGCACCGAAAGCGGCCGTGTCATCCAGCGCACCGCGAACAGCGACAACAGGATCACGGCGGTCAACAACACCGCGATATCCACCAGCAACGGATACGGCCAGCCCGCGAGTTGCAGGGGACGCAGGTGATCGAAGATTACCCACTGACCTCCCCTTATCTGCACTTCGATGATGCTGCGGGTACGGTAACCGAGTTTGAAGGACGCCACCCGCACCGGGCGCTGTACCGGCACGTGTAACAGATAACCGCGCACGGCATACCGGGGAAGAAGTTCACGCAACTGGCCTTCAAATGCAACCGCGTCGGCATCCAGCGGAAGGGCGCCGGCAACCGTTGCATCCGCATTGTCCGCCAAGGTCACCGTGAGCCGCGGCGAAGTAAGAATCCTTGCCACCTGCGCGCGTTCCGCGATGGGCAATATTTCCATCAGCTGGACTGCTTCGACATCCCTCTGCGCCCATTGCTGATCGCTAAAATACACCAGCGCCTGATCACGCTCGTGCAGACTCAGGAGTGTGGCGATGATCTGAGCCACGATGAGTCCTGTGATCAGCACCAGCACCAGACGACCAAACAGTGATCGTGGCAACAGGCGCATTACTTTTCCACCTCCACGGGCAGTGCGAACACATAACCCTCGCCGCGCACCGCGCGGATGATACCTGGATTACGGCCATCGTCCCGCAACCGTTGACGCAGACGGCTTACCTGCACGTCCATGCTGCGGTCAAAGGGGGTGTTACTTTCGTGCCCACGCAGCAACTCCATGAGCCGGTCACGGGAAAGCACCGTGTTGGGATAGCGCAGGAAGATGCACAGCAGACGGTATTCCGCGCCCGACAAAGGCACCACCGTACCCTCGGAGTTTTGCAACTGGCGCGTTGTGGTTTGGAGCCGCCAGCCGCCAAAACGAAAGGCCTGCGCATCCTCGGGCCACAGGTCCTCCGGCAGGCTACGCGCACGTCTCAGCACGCTGTTTATACGCGCGACCAATTCCTGCGGATTGAACGGCTTTGGTAGGTAATCGTCAGCGCCGGTTTCGAGACCGATGACGCGCTCGGTCTCGCCGCCTCGGGCCGTCAGCATGATGACAGGAATGGTGGAGCGGCGGCGCAGTTTCCGGCACAGACTGACGCCGTCTTCGCCGGGCAACATCAGATCCAACACCACCATATCGAAATGCAAATCCTCCATGACTTGTTCCATGGAAGGACCATCCGCCACGGCGGTCACCCGGAAAGCATGGCGCGTCAGATATTCCTTGAGCAGCGCTCGGATCTCGGTGTCGTCATCCACCACCAGAATATGATCGGCTGGGGCCATATCCGCTACTTATGTTGAGGACCCGGAAATGTGAAATTTTATCCTGCGCGTGCGCAGCCTACGCTCCGCAAGCGGATGGATTTGTATCAAAGTGTAACGCCCTGTTTTGTGTCGCGCTGCAATGCGAAAATAGACCCTCGTCGAATGCCCGGTCAATGAACTTAATGGCTTCGCGGCAAGTCACAGCATGACCTGCCAGACAAACAACGCTGCCCACGGACAACTATCGCCGTCATGTCGCTGCCAAAACCTTTCCACTGTCTCGCCATGGCGGCTAGCCTGATCTTCCTCGTGGCCGCGGCACCGATCATGGCAACACCGGTACCGCAATTCGCGCACCCCTTCACGCTGGTGGAACTGACCGACATGGCGCTCACCAATAATCCGCAGACGAAACTCGCCTGGGCGGAAATCCGCTCCAGTCAGGCGGGTGTGGAGCTGGCGCGGGCCGGTTACTGGCCCCAGATCAGCGCCAGTTACAGCATCACCCGCAGCCGTACCGTGAACTTCACCGGCGCCTCCAACAGCGCCCAAACGCGCTACTCGCCCAGTATCAGCCTGAGTTACCTGCTGTGGGATTTTGGTAACCGTTCCGGTACTCTGGATTCAGCCAAGTTTGCGCTCACCGCCGCCGAGCTTGCCAACAGCCAGACGCTGCAGGATGTGATCCTGGCGGTGGAACAGGACTATTACCAGGTACTGGGCTTGCAGGCGCTTGAACAAGCCGACCAGCTGAGTGTAAAGGATGCGGAGACCAGCTTGGATGCCGCCCGCCAGAACCAGAAGTCCGGCCTGGCCACGGTGGGTGACCTGTACCAGGCGGAATCCGCATTAGCGGGCGCCCAGCTCAGCTTGCAGCAAACTCAAGGGAATCTGGCGGTAGCCCAGGGCACCTTGGCGGTGGCCGTGGGCTTTCCTGCCGATACCACTCTGAAGCTCACGCCCTGGAACCAAAACGTGACGGCGGTGATGCCGAAAGCCACGATCGAAACGCTGTTGGATCAGGCCCGCGAGGCACGACCGGAGTTGCTGGCATCCAAGGCCAGTGAACAGGCGGCCATCGCCAACTTGGAAGCCACCCGCAGCCGCGGCCTGCCGAACCTCACCCTGGACGCCAATGCCGGCCGCACCCGCACGGTCAGCAGCGGGCTGAGCCAAACCGCCAGCAACTATAGTGCCGGTCTAACCCTGAGCATCCCGCTGTTCGCTGGCTTTGGCGATGAAGCCGCCAATAGACAGGCGCAAGCCGCGATCGACATCAGTCAAGCCACCGCGGCGCAGTTAATTCAACAAGTGGAGCTGGAGGTCTGGCAAGCCTATCAGAATCTGCACACCGCGGTGGTGAGCCTCACGACCACCGGCGTGCAGTTAAAAAGCGCGCAGCAGGCCGAGGACGTGGAAATCGCCCGTTATCACATCGGGTTGGATCCGATCCTGAACTTGCTGACGGCCCAACAAACGCTGGCCAGCGCCCGTGCGCAACAGGTACAGGCAAGGCTCAACTGGTTCACGGCGCTGGCTGCCCTCGGCCATGCCGTGGGCGGTCTTAATGCCCCGACCGAAGCAACGGAGTTACCGTGAATAAGAAAGTAAAATATCTCTCCATCGGCGGACTGATCGTCATCATACTGGTGGTGCTGGTCGCCTGGCGCATCATCAGCAATGCCCGTATTGCGGATGCCAAACGTATCACGCCGCCATTGCCGGTGGATGTCACCCACGCTGTCATTAAACCCATGCCGGTTCAATTCACGGCGGTGGGACAGGTGCAATCGGAACACACGGTCGCGGTGCAACCTCAGATCAGCGGCGTGCTCAAGCAAGTGTTCTTCCGGGAAGGTCAGTATGTACATCCAGGTCAGCCTCTGTTTCTGATTGATCCCGCACCGTTTCAAGCCGCCCTGGCATCCGCCAAGGCGGCCTACCTGACCGCTAAAGCCCAAGCTGACCGGGAAGCACCGCTGGCCGCGAAGGATTACATCTCGCCGCAGGGTTATGAAAGCACTGTAGCCACCGCAACCCAGGCCAAAGCCGCCTTGCAACAGGCCGAGATCAATCTTTCCTATACCAGCATTAAATCCCCGATTGACGGCCTCACCGGTAATCTTGCGGTCAAGGCTGGCAATGTGGTCACGCCTACCGCCGCCACGCCCCTGGTCACCATCAACCAGATGAAGCCTATCCTGGTGCAATTCACCATTCCCCAGCAGACACTCTCCGAGGTGCGCCATTACGATGCCGCACACAGCATTACGGTCTTCGTTACCAATGAGGATGGCAGCGGCATTCTGGACCAAGGCAAACTGGTCTTTATAGATAACACGGTGAACAACACCACCGGCACGGTCATGCTCAAAGCGGAAATACCCAACCAGCACGTACAGCTGTGGCCTGGCCAATATGTGGGAGTCATCCTGCAACTGGCGGTGCAGCCGGATGCCGTGGTGATTCCGGACAGCGCGGTACAAACCGGCCAGAACGGCAACTTCGTGTACCGCGTCGAGGCCGGTAAGGCAATCATTGTGCCGGTGACCGTGAACCGCCAAGTCGGGAATGAAGCCGTGATTTCCCAGGGACTCAAAAGCGGAGAGGTGGTGGTCACACGCGTGCCGCGCACCCTGCGCCCCGGCCTGCGCGTGGTATCCAGTAAAGCCGCCTCCGGCAGCCGCGCCAAACCGCAAGGCACGCCGTGAAAGTCAATCTGTCCGCGCCTTTCATTCACCGTCCGGTGATGACCACGGTGATCACGTCAGCATTGCTGATTTTCGGCCTGGTGGCGTATTTCACCCTGCCGGTCAGCGAACTCCCGAACGTGGACTTCCCCACCATCAATGTAAGCGCCGACTTGCCCGGCGCCGACCCCGAAACCATGGCAGCCTCGGTGGCCACGCCCCTGGAGCGGCAGTTCACCACCATTCAGGGGCTGTCCTCCATGAGTTCCGTGAGTAATACCGGCAGCACTGATATCACCCTGCAGTTTGACCTGTCCCGGAATATTGATGCCGCCGCCATGGACGTGCAGACCGCCATCTCGCAGGCCATCCGCCAGTTACCCACCAACATGCCGACACCGCCGCACCTGTTCAAGGAAAATCCGTCGGCGTCGCCCATCATTTTCATGGCGCTCACCGCCAAGGACATCCCGCTCACCGAGTTGGACGAATACGCCGAAACGCGGGTCGCGGAACAGATTTCCATGGTCCCGGGCGTGGCCCAGGTAAACGTGTTCGGCGCGAAAAAATACGCCGTGCGTCTGTACATGAACCCCTACGCTTTGGCGGCCCGCAACCTGGCGATTACTCAGGTGGTCCAGGCGGTGCAGACCGGCAACACTAATCTGCCCTCGGGTACACTCTACGGTGCCACCCGTACCTACACCGTGCAGGCCGACGGTCAGCTCACCAATGCCCAAGCCTACAACAACCTAGTGGTGGCTTATCAGCATGATGCACCGGTAAAACTCTCCGATGTAGGCCAGGCAGTGAACAGCGTCGAGGCCGACAAGCAGCTCACCGAGGTATTCGACAACACCGGCCGCAATCATTCACTTGAGCCTTCCATCATGCTGTCGGTACAGCGCCAGCCCGGCTCCAACGCGGTGGAGATTTCCAAGGCTATTCACGCCCTGCTGCCGGCACTTTCCCGCGAGGCGCCCGGCGACGCGCGGTTGTTCATTTTTCACGACCACACCGACTATGTGAACGGTTCCATCAAGGAGGTCAAATTCACGCTGCTCTTGGCCATGATCTTGGTGGTCGGTGTGATCTTCGTGTTCCTGCGCAATATCCGTGCCACGCTGATCAGCGCCCTGGCGCTGCCCACTTCCATTATCGGCACGTTTGCGGTGATGAAACTCGCCGGCTTCAGCCTCGACAATCTATCGCTCATGGCGCTGGTGTTGTGCGTGGGTTTCGTGGTGGATGACGCCATCGTGATGCTGGAAAACATTGTGCGCTATCGCGAAAAGGGCGGGTCCTCGCTGCGCGCGGCGCTTATCGGCAGCAAGGAAATCGGTTTCACCGTGGTATCCATGACCCTGTCACTGGTGGCGGTGTTTATCCCGATCCTGCTGATGGGTGGCATTCTCGGGCGCCTGTTCCGGGAGTTCGCCCTGACCGTGGCGATCGCCATCCTGATTTCCGGCTTAGTATCCCTCACTCTTACGCCCATGCTGTGCAGCCGCTTCCTCAAGGAGAGTAAGCGCCACGGCCGGCTATACGGGGCGCTCGAAAAAGGTTTTGAGCGGATACGCGATGGCTACGGCCGGACACTTACTTGGTCAGTGGACCACTGGCGCAGCATGCTGGCGCTCGCCGGCCTGATGCTGGTGCTGACATTCTATTTCTTCGTGGTGGTGCCCAAAGGTTTTATCCCCACCGAGGATACCGGACTCATCATCGGTAGCACCCAAGCCCCCGAGGGGGTCACCTTTAAGGAACTGCAGAGCCTGCAGCAACGCCTGGCGCGCATCGTACGCCAGAATCCCAACGTGGCGTCCGCCATCTCCAGCTCCGGCCAGGGCCAAGGCGGCGCGGCCGGCGGCAACGTGGGACGTCTTTTCATCATGCTGAAACCCATGAGCGAGCGGCGCGCCAACGCTGACGAAGTCATCCAGCAGCTGCGCAAGGCGGTGGCGCCGGTGCGTGACATGCAGGTGTTTTTCCAAAATCCGCCCGCCATCCGCATCGGCAGCATCGGCGGCAACGGCAGCTATCAATACGTGCTGCAGGGCCTGGACGTGAATACCCTGGACAAAGCCGCAGCCGACTTCCTGCCAAAGCTGCAGAAGGTATCCGGCATCCAGGATGTAAACAGCGACCTGGAACTCAACAATCCGCAAATCAATGTACGCATCCTGCGTGACACCGCCTCCACGCTGGGCGTAACCGCCTCGCAAATCCAGCAGACCCTGTATGATGCCTATGGCGGCAATCAGATCAGTACCATTTTCGGTTCCACCAACGAATATTACGTGATCATGCAGCTTGCGCCGCAGTACCAATCTGATATGGCAGCTTTGAATGCGCTCTATGTTCAGGGCAGCAGCGGCACGCTAGTGCCGTTGCGCAGTGTGGCCGACATCACGCCCGGCGTCGGCCCACTGCAGGTGGACCATTACCAGCAGCTGCCCTCGGTCACCTTTTCCTTCAATCTGGCGCCGGGCGTGTCGTTGGGAGATGTCACCGGCCGCATCGAGCAATTGGCGAGTAGCACGCTGCCGGCGGATATCACCGGCGTGTTCGCCGGAAATGCGGCCACCTTCAAGCAGTCCATGGTGGATCTGCCAATTCTGCTGATCATTACCATCCTGGTGATCTACATGGTGCTCGCCATCCTCTACGAGCATTTCATCCACCCGGTCACCATTCTCACGGCGTTGCCGCTCGCCATGGTGGGGGCACTGCTCACGCTGATCCTGTTCGGACAACAACTCAACATCTACAGCTTTGTGGGCCTCATCATGCTCGTGGGTCTGGTGAAGAAGAACGGCATCATCATGGTGGATTTCGCCATCCAGATGAAACGCGAGAAAAATCTTTCCTCCCGGGACGCCATCATTGAGGCCTGCCTGGTGCGTTTCCGGCCCATTATGATGACCACCATGGCCGCGATTCTGGGCGTGCTGCCCATAGCGCTCGGCACCGGCATGGGTGCGGAAGCACGCCGGCCGCTGGGTATCGCGGTGGTGGGCGGCCTGATCTTCTCCCAGGCCCTCACGCTTTACATCACGCCGGCGTTCTACGTGGCCATGGAACACCTCACGGACCGGTTGCGCAAGCGCTCTCCACACGCGCATTCCGCCACACCGAAACCTCAGGAGGGTGGCTGATTTCTTACCTGTAAGAGGAACACCATGAGCAGCCCAACCAACACTCAAATCAGCGAAACCTTAAAGGGCTATGCCGCACACCCGCAGGGCCATGGCCGCTTCCCGGGAGTGGTGGTCATGATGGAAGCCTACGGCATCACCGGCCATATCCACGGCGTATGCGAACGCCTGGCGAAAGCAGGTTTTGTGGCATTGGCGCCAGACATCTTTCATGGCGAGGTCATCAGCTACGCCGACATGGATAAAGCCATGGCTAAAATCCCGACACTGCGTGATCAACCGATATTGCAGGAAATCGGTCAGTCACTGGACTGGCTCGCGGCCCACAAGCATGTGGTACCCAAACGCCTTGGGATCATCGGTTTCTGCATGGGGGGAAGGCTGGCGTTTTTGGCAAACTGCCGCTTCCCTGAGCGGCTCAAAGCGGCAGTGGGATATTACGGAGGCGGCATCGCGCCGCAGGGTCCGGACCGTTTTCGCCGCACGCCACCCATCGGCGAAGCAGATAAGATGCAAGCGCCGATCCTTCTCGGATACGGCGCCGAGGATCAGGGCATCCTGCCGGCTGAACATGCGCGCATTGTCGAGACTCTGTCCACTGCCAAAAAACGTTATAGCCTCGCCGTCTACCCCGGCGCCGGTCACGCTTTCCTGTGTGAGGAGCGCACCAACTATGCACCGCAAGCCGCGGAACACGCTTGGCGCGAAATTATCGCGTTCCTGCAGGCGAACCTGGCTATTGATTAATTCTGTGGCCATGGGAGCCCGTCCTTGGGTGTTTGACAAATCCTTAAAAGATGATGTCCGCCCTGCTCTTTGATTGATCTGCCGACATAACCACGACTGCCGCGCGCCATCGATGGTTTATAACAATTGACAATGATCAATAATGCCCCGCGAAGGTGCCTGTCATCGGACACGCTCGCCGCTTTTACTCAAACCGACGGATTGCCCTACGTTGGCGGCGGCGGTGGTGGCTGCCCCGGAGGCGGCGGTGGCGGTTCCGAAGGCGGTGGCGGGGGCACATAGTTCGGCGCCGCATAGCCAGGCACCTGATTGCCCTTGGCGTACATGCACTGCGCATAAGCAATATTGTAGCGTTGCTGCATAGTCATATTGGTCTGCCCCGCGGCACCCGCACCGGCAGCGGTACCAAACAGCAGGCCGGTGGCGGCGCCGCCCTGCGCGCCGTTGCGACCGCCACCCAGCAATGCGCCTGCGGCGGCACCAATTACAGCCCCGGCGACTGCCCCTCCGACCACCTGATTATTGGCCACCCGATTCGGATTCGCGCCCAGCTGTTCTCGGGCGTATTGCCTGCAGATGTTGTTGTCCGCTTCAAACACCTCGAAGGGCATTCCCGGAGCCGGCATGATCGCGATGGTCGGCGCTACTGGAACTTGTGCGCATCCCACCAGCGCCGCCACCACGGCGATCCCCAACAACGATTTAGGCATAGGCATGACTTTCTCCTTCAATAAAGCTTAACCGGGAGGCGTGCCCGGCGGCGGGGTGGCCGGTACCTTTTCCCAGCCACCCGGGCATGTGGGTACATAGGGATAATAGCCTTTCACTGCTCTGCAGTAATACCAATACTCCGTCGGAGCAGGACCCGGGGCCGCTGGGTACGGATTCATGACCACCGGCGGGATGTAGGGATTGGGATAGGGATAGATCGGTCCTGGATAGAAGTACCAGGTACCGGCGACAATCCACCACCAACCGAACCGGCCCCCATATCCGCCGTGATACCAGCGGCCACCACGCCAGATATCGGCATCGTATCTCGGGAAAGTCCGGATATCGCCACGGCCCCATCCGGGCCGTTCGTGATCGTAACCACGATCATGATCGGCCAGGGCTGTTATCGGCGAAAGGGCGATGAGTACCACAACCGATAGCACTGCCAGCGGCGCAAGTACCCTGATTTTGCTCATAACAATCTCCACGTGTTACAACCTGCTTCGATGGGATCCGGCGATGTTTGATTCATCCTGATAACTGAGAAAAACGGGAGTGCGGACCTGAGGTTGACGCGGTTACATTTCGTAACACTGGCATATCCGGATTAAATAATCCATCCGGGGCGTGCAACCGCACTGATAGCGGATGCGCTCATGCCGCAAGGGCGTTCCAGCCGCGGTTCCCGAACCATTCGCGAGATAATTAAGAAGGCTGGCGTGTCCCAGGAGATACAGACCATGACGAAAAAGGACACGCCAGCCGTTCCGGGAGTGGGGATACTCCCAGCCGGTCCCATATTGGAGTATAGGGGCCGGATTGCGTCGCGATGAGACCTCACCGCAATCACAATTTCATTATTATCAATAATGCTAGTACAGATCGTCATTGCGATATGTTGCAGGAATGTAAAACTTTGTAACAACAGAATCAGCACGTTTTGTATTCTCACCCGCGACTAACCTCCGCACAGCATCGGTCAGACCAAGGGGCGACAAATTGCCCGCTGTTCATCTCAGTAAACTACCCAGAAGGTCTATTCATAACGCAGGGCTTCGATGGTATCCAGCCGCGCGGCCTTGCGTGCCGGATAGAAACCGAAAAATATCCCGATGGCCCCCGAAAACAAGAGCGAGAAAATCACGGCTCCCGGCGAGATGTAGGTGGCCCAGTGCAGGGCTCTTGCCATAAGTAACGAAACGGCAATGCCGACGGCGATGCCGGCCAATCCGCCGGCGGCGGCGAGCAACACAGCCTCCACCAGGAACTGCATGAGAATATATGACCGATGGGCACCCACAGCTTTTCTCACGCCGATCTCGCGGGTGCGTTCGGTTACCGATACCAGCAAGATGTTCATGATGCCAATACCGCCGACGATAAGGGAAATGCCGGCTACTGCCGCCAGCAGCAGAGTAAGTATGCGGCTGCTGCTTTCCCGCACCTGGACGATCTGGCTCAGATTGCGCACCGAGAAATCATCCGCCGTTCCCGGACGCAGATGATGCTGTTCCCGGAGCGTGGCGGTCACCTGGCGAATGACCGGCCGGATCAGCGTGGAGCTGCGCGCCTGCACCATGAGAATGCTGACGACGTTGTCAATCCGCGGCGTGAGGTCCAGATTGTTGGCCTGCAGGTTGGCGTACAGATTCTGCGGAAGATCAGCCGGCACGATGAAGTGGGTCCCGGGCGGCGTACTGATCGCCGGCAGGGGCGCGACCCGTGACGGGCCCAACACCGCTTCTTGGGCAGTGGTATAAGGTATGAGCACGATGTCGTCCTGATCCTGTCCGAACCCGGATTGACCGAGCGACGTCAGCACCCCTATCACACGCAAGGGAACCCCACGTACCTGGATCACCCGACCGATGGGATTCTCACCCTTGGGGAACAACTGCTGCACCACGGTCTGCCCGAGTACACACACCCGCAGGGCATTGACTTCGTCCTGCTGATCAATTTCCCGGCCCGCAGCCAGCTGCCAGCTGCGCACAACGAGATAACTCGGCGAGATGCCCTGGATCATCGTGGTCCAGTTTTTGGCGCCATAGGTGACCGCCCCGGACACACGGATGAGATAGCTTACATGCAGGACGGCGGGATCCTGGAGCGCTATCGCGTTGGCGTCGTCCACCGTCAACGTCGCGCTGGTACCGGCTCCACCGCTCGCACCGAATTGATTGATGGCCCCCGGCAGAACAATAACCATATTGGTGCCCAGCGCCTGCAATTGCTTGGCGACCGCCTGTTGTGCGCCGTGACCGATCGCCACCATGGTGATAAAAGCCACCACACCGATGAATATCCCGAGTACGGTGAGCGAGGACCGGAGTTTGTTGCGTACCAGGGCGCGGGCTGCCGTCTGGAATGTCATGATTAGGAGATCAGCCAGACGTTGCCCCGCGGAGCGGCCCAGCTTTAGGGGTGTCATGCTATCCCAAACCAACGATGTGGCCGTTGCCGCGGCGTGGCTCGGGTTTCTGGTATCGGAACCCATTTGGCCATCGCGGAAAGTGAGCATGCGGTCCGCCAGGGCGGCAATCGTCGGGTCATGCGTGACCACAACTACCGTCAGGCCCCGGCTGTGGTTGAGCTCGCGGAGCATGGCCATGATTTCACCCGAATTGCGCGTGTCCAGCTGACCGGTGGGCTCGTCCGCCAGAATGATGGCGGGATCATTTGCCAAGGCACGGGCGATGGCGACACGTTGCTGCTGGCCGCCGGAGAGTTGGGCGGAGGTATGCTCCGTGCGATCCGCAAGGCCCACGAGCCCCAGTAGTTGCTGGGCACGGCGCGCGCCGGCACGCCCGGTGCCCGCATAGACGAGCGGCAGGGCGACGTTCTCCGCGGCCGAGGTTCGGGCAAGCAGGTTGAAATTCTGGAACACAAAACCGAGCTGTGCATTGCGCGCATCCGCAAGTTCGGGCTCGCTCAGGGTGGAGACATCCTTGCCTTTCAGCAGGTAGCGCCCGGAAGTCGGCCGGTCGAGACAGCCGATGAGATTCATCAGGGTGGTCTTGCCGGAACCAGATGGTCCGGTAATCGCCACGAACTCACCTCGAGTGATGGTGAAACTGACGTGGTTTAGAGCTGGAGTTTCCACCCCGCCGAGCGAATAGATGCGCGAAATATCCTGTAGCTCAATGATCCGTTCGCCGGATAACGGCGGGGAATCGGCTGGTGTGACGGATCCGGCGAGCGCGCCGGGCGTAGTACTCACGGATGCCGCTCGCTGGAAGGTGATGCCTCCACAGAAAACTTCATCCCCACTGCCACCCGCTCGCCTGCGCTCAATGCTCCGCCAGTGATCTCCGCATACTGGTCATTGGTAACCCCCAGAGACACCGGGACCGGCACCAGGCCCCCTTGACGCAGCACCCAGACTCGCTTGTGCCCGGCGGGAAGGACCGCGGCCGAATATAATGCCGCGGCAGGCGGCGTAAAAGCGAGTGCCGTGCGCGGCAGCCGCAATACATGCCGCGTACTCGCTGTCGTGATAGTGACATCGGCGGTCATGCCGGGGAGCAGCAAGCCGGTGGGATTGGGGGCGGAGACGATGACGTCATAGGTCACGACATTCTGCACGGTGATGGGCGCCTGACGGACCTGCACCACCTCGCCCGCGAATGTGTGTCCCGGATAGGCATACACCGTGAACTTCGCAGGCTGACCGGGCCTGACCCGGCCAACATCCGCCTCGCTGACGTACGTGTCGATCTGCATATCCGCCAGGTTTGCGCCAAGCAGGAACAGCGTCGGGGTTTGCAAGCTCGCTGCCACCGTCTGTCCGAGTTCGACCTCGCGATCGATTACTGTTCCATTGACGGGAGAGCGGATCACCGTATAGGAGAGAGTGGTCTCATCGTGCAGCAACTGCGCCTGGACCGCCTTGACGGCATCCTCTGCCGCATCCTGCGCCTCGACGGCCTGGTCCAGATCCTGCTGGGTTTCATAGTCCTGCTTGTAGAGTTGCAGGATGCGTGCCGCGGTTTTTTGAGCCAACAGCAGATTGGCCTCGTCGCTTTTCAGGTCGGCATTATCAACAGCCACCTGGGCCTTGAAAAGCGTAGGATCGAGGGTCAATAGAACCTCGCCAACACGCACATGGTCGTTGAAGTTTGCATACAGTTTGTTCACGGTACCGGAAACCTGCGTTCCAACATTGACCAAGACCACCGGATCCACCGTTCCACTAGTGGAGATGATCTTGCTGATATCACCGTATCCGATGACCGCAGTCTGGAATGCATTGGCTGAGCGCCCATCACGCACGTGCCACCAATACAAAAACAGCAGCGCTAAGACGATCACTGCGATCGCGGCGATGAAGAACTTCACGGCTCGTTTCTTGGATACCATTTGAGTCACTCTCTAGATTCACGGCCCGCCGCTGGATAACGGGCGACTGCCAAGATTGCCAATATCCAGGTTGCCAACCGCTTTAGCCAGGGAAGCTCTTGAGATGTATAAGTTGTAGCGGTTCTGGATTTCCTGGTCCTGTGCCGACACCAAGGCCGCGTCGGCACTCAGCACATCGAGAATGTCACCGACTCCGGCCTTATAGCGTCCGATCGCCACCTGCGCCGATGCCTGCGCACTTTTTAATAGATCCTCGGCAGCCGCCAAGGCATTTTCGGAGGTGATGAGCGCCGTGTACGCTTGGAATACATCCAGGGAAACCTGGTCCCGGATCTGATTGCGTTGCGTGACAACAGATTTCAATTTGGCTTTAGCCAGATCCACTTGATAAGTGGTGGTAAATCCGCTGAACAGCGGCACACTGAGATTGAGTCCGTAGAGTGTATCGTGCTGGGTACCCAAGGTGGCCGAATGCACGTATTGCGGCGTAGCGAACAGTGACAGCGTGGGAAGACCGCTCGCTTTGGCCACCGTCACGCTGGCCTGAGCCGATCTGATTTCGGCTTTAGCAGCCGCCAGATCGGGACGCACAGTGATGGCACGTGCAATCAAGTCCTTGATGTTGGCATCAGCTTGTGAATCAAGTGGTTCTGAGGATAACTGTGCAATAGCGAAACCGGCGTCTGCCGGCAGTCCCATGATGTTTGCCAGCGTGCCGTGGGCGGTGGTGAGCGCGCCTTGCGATTGGGTCAAGGTCAGCAGTGACTGGGAAAGTGCCACCTTGGCTTGCAGTACATCACTGATGGTGGCGGTACCGGCGGTATGCCGCGCCACGGCGGCATTATAGGCTGCCCCGTTTGAGCGAACTGATTCCTGGTTGGCTGTGACGGCTTCTTGAGTGGCCAGCAAATCATAATAGTCCTGGATGGCGGCAAACAATACGCCCTGTATTTCCGCATCCTGGCTGAAATCCGCTGCCAACAGGGCCTGCTTGTCGCTCTCCACCTGGGCACTGCGCCCGCCAAAATCCAACAACAGGTATTGGAGTGACAGCGAGACATTCGTTTCCGTCTGGGTCGTTGGCGGCCCGCCTTGCGGGTTGGGGTTCGCGTAATCACGCTGCTCAGACGCCGACAAGCCGAGAGTTGGCAGATAGGCTCCACGGCTCACGCCGAGTTGCGCCGCGGCAATTTTGGTGTTGATCCAGGCTGCCTGGGTTTGCGGATTGTTGCAAAGCGCCAAATTAGCGACTTGCATCAAATCCAGTGTGCCGTGGACGGAACTCGGCGGTGCGCACGCATAGGCCGGTACGCGGCTGTCCGGAACGCTTGCCGGGTTGGGTCCAACATAGGATCGGGTTCCGAGGGGATCCCACTCTGCGGCCACACCCATCACCGGTAGCATGACAACCAGGATGAAAACCAGGGTGGGGACTAAGATAACGCCACGTCTGCCGCTCAATGTTGGCGCACCGGCATTAGCGGCGATCACCGTCAACGAATCGCTTTCCATGGCGGTCATGGTAGGCGCGGGCTGTAAATGAAGTGTTTCCGCAATACTGTGATTTGTAAATGTTTATTTCTGATAAAGGTACATGCAACAATTTGTTACATTTGTACTCCGTTGCATCTCATGACTGCCAGTAGACTAGATGTCATGAAAGACGCGCCCACGAAAATTCTCATCATTGACGACGATCTCCGCACCCGTGCGTTACTGGAGCGTTATCTTAAAGATCAGGGGTTTGCGGTGATGGCGGCGGAAAATGGCCGATCCCTTGAGCAGATACTGACTGAACACCACGTTGACCTGCTGGTATTGGATTTGATGCTCCCAGGCGAAGATGGTTTGTCGCTATGCCGTCGGCTGCGCGGCGGCGGGATTAACCTGCCCATCATCATGCTGACCGCCAAGGGCGATGACGTCGACCGCATTGTCGGCCTGGAAATCGGCGCGGATGACTACGTTGCAAAGCCCTTTAACCCGCGGGAACTGGTCGCGCGTATCCATGCGGTACTGCGGCGACGGCAACCCATTGTCACTCCCGGAGCGCCGGCCCTACAGGAGAGCGTGATCCGTTTCGGTCACTATGAATTAAACTTGGGTACACGCACGCTGGTAAGGTCCGGCAAGCCGCTGGCGTTAACCACCGGGGAATTTGCCGTACTTGAAACCCTGGTCACCCATCCACGGCAGCCACTGTCACGGGAAAAACTCATGGAACTTGCGCGCGGCCGGGAACATGGAGCCTACGACCGCAGCATGGACGTGCAGATTTCGCGATTGCGGCGTCTTATCGAAGACATCCCCTCGACACCCCGTTACATACAGACGGTGTGGGGATTCGGGTATGTGTTCGTGTCCGAGGAAACTCCAAAGTGAGGCTGCTACCGAGCACGCTCATAGGCCGCACCGCGCTGCTCATCGCAGCGCTCATCATCATCAGCCAAGTAGCATGGTTCGGGATTGTGCGGATGTTCTTCATTCCTCCATTGCGGGCCGCACGTGCCAGCCCCATCGTCAGCACCATTGTCATGGCGCGCACCGCACTTGAGGCGCTGCCGGACGACAGACGGCAGGCATTTCTTGCCGGGGTCAACGCACACCAGGGCTTTCGCATCATTCAAGACAATTCGCCACTAGCGACATTCACGGGTTCCCGCAAAGAAATACCTGTTGATCTGGAAGCAAGCCTCGGCAAGACATTCGGCTCCTCGCTGCTGCTCAAGACCGAACCGAAAACCCGTGACCTGTGGATTCGCTTTCCGGTGCGTGGACAATTGTATTGGCTGGTTTTGCCACGCCATCGCATCCACCTATTGTTCCCGTTGGATTTGCTTATCTGGGTTGCGCTCGGGTTGATCATCGCCATCATCGGCGCTTATCTGGTCATCTTCAGGCTCAACCGGCAGTTGCATAAAGTCTTGGAGGCGGCACGCAGCATCGGCCGGGGTGAAACCCCGGGAGACCTGGCCGAGACCGGCCCGGATGAGATTCGTGACCTGAGTCGCGGTTTCAACCAGATGGCGGAAGGCTTGCAAAAGCTGGATTCGGAACGGCGGCTCATGCTCGCCGGCATTTCCCATGACCTGCGCACGCCGCTCACGCGCTTGAGGATCGGAATCGAGCTGGCGGATAATGCGGTCGAACCGGCCCTCTGCCACGGCATGATTCATGACATCGAGGATATGGATTCCATCCTGATGCAGTTTCTGGATTACGCCCGGGACGGCAGTGAGGAAGCACCGCAACTCGCGGATTTCAACCAGATCGTGTTTGATGTCTGCCAACGCTACGAGGTTTCCGGAAAATCCATCAAGACAGAACTGGATGATTTCCCGCCTTTTAAATTCAGAAAGCTCGCCATCCGCCGCATGCTATCCAATCTCATCGATAACGCAATACGCTATGGCGGCCAGGAAATCGAGGTTGTGACGCAAAACAAAAAAAACAGGATTGTGCTGAAAGTGATGGACCGGGGGCCGGGAATACGCAACGTGCCGCCCAACCAGTTGATTAAACCCTTCGTGCGCAATGACAGTTCGCGCGGTAACCAGACCGGCGCCGGTCTGGGATTGACCATTGCCGACCGCGTTGCCAGGATGCATGGCGGTGGCTTGAGTTTATCTAATCGCCACGGCGGCGGGCTTATCGCGATTGTGGAAATGCCATGTCAGTAAATTGCTTTCGGCTTGGTTCACTCCGCCTTTAAATAGATTGCTGGCAACTGGAGCGCCTGTATGTTCTGGTTAAGGGCCGGCAAGCCTTTGCTCACAACGCTTTGCCAGCGCGCCAGCTGGGTGTCTGTCTGGTTTTCTAGTTCCTTGAGCACGGCATAATCCTGGGCCGTGGGTCGAGCGTTGCTGAATTCCACGGTGCTCAAGAGGGCCGCCAGTTTGTTGTTGAGGCGGATGGGGTAATTGAGTACATCCTCGCTGGCATGGGCTTTACTCTGGATGAGCGCATCCTCGATGCCGGTGAGTTCATCCAGCAGCGGCTTGGTATCGTCGCCGAGAGTCTTGGCTTGCGGTGATTTGGCATAGCGCTGGCTGAGATCATTGATCTGCTTACGCAGGTTGCGCAGACCGTTAATGGCTTTGTCGGTCTCGTCCAGCTTGGCATAAAGCTGCATGAGCAGCGCCTGGCGCGCCGCCAGATCGTCGGCACTCAGTTTTGATCGCGGATCGTTCAATACCGTGAGCGGCTGCGTGTAGCTGCGGCCGTCGGCGGTGAGTTTGAGCGTATAGTTGCCGGGCAAAACCTTGGGCCCGCGCATGCTGCCGAACCACAGCACCGCGCCGGCAACGTGGGTGGCGTCCGGGTAACGCAGATTCCACACGAAACGGTTCATACCCGCCTTGGCGGGCAATTGCTCGGGCAGCGCTTTGTCTTTGCTGTAAAAATCCTGCCCGGGCTTTACCGGTTTGCCGCTGCCGTCGGTATCGCTGGTAAAACGGCGGATTTCCTTGCCGTGCATGTCGAGAATGCTGAGGGTGATGTCCGCATTTTTGGCGGGCGCGGATTTTAGGTTGTAAAAAATCACCGCGCCGTTGGGCGGGTTCTTACCCTCGTCGGAGCCGGCGCCTTCGCCGAAGCCGCCACCTGCCAGCAGATAGGCATGTTCCGGTGCGAACAGACGGGTCTCATCCTTGCTGACGGCGCTCATCTGGCGCAGTACGCCGAGGTTGTCCAGCGCCCAAAAGGCACGGCCGTGGGTCGCGATGACCAGATCGTCCTCCCGGTTCTGGATCGCCATGTCGGAGACTTGCACCGCCGGCAGGTTGAGCGCCAGTGACTGCCAGTGGCCGCCACCATCGAAGGACACATAGGCGCTGCGTTGGGTGCCGGCAAACAAAAGATGTGAATTCCGGGTGTCCTGGCGAATCACGAACGTGGGCTCGTCCGCCGGTATGCCGTTATCAATGGGCGTCCAGCTCTTGCCGTAATTATCGGTCTTGAACAGGTAAGGATGAAAATCGTCCTGCCGGTAGCGATAGGCGGCGAGATACGCGGTACCCGCATCGAAATGCGACGCTTCGATGATGGATACCGTGCTCCATTCCGGCAAACCCTTGGGAGTTACGTTCTCCCAATGAGCACCATCGTCTTTTGATACGTGTACCAGACCATCGTCGGAGCCGGCCCACAGTACCCCCGCCTTGACCGGCGACTCTGCGAGAGCGAAGACCGTATCGTAATACTCCACGGAGGTGTTGTCCTTGGTGATGGGGCCGCCGGAGGCGATCTGTTTCGCCTTGTCATTGCGGGTGAGATCGGGGCTGATGATCTGCCAGCTCATGCCATCGTCGCGACTGCGCAGCACATACTGCGATCCCACGTAAATGGTATGCGGTTCATTGGCCGGCACCAGAATCGGGTAGGTCCACTGGAAGCGGTGTTTGAGGTTGGCGGCCGCGTGTCCCATGGGGTTGTCCGGCCAGGGATCCAGCAGCCGCACCTGCCGCGTGCAGTGATTCAGTCTTTCCAGCAGACCGCTGTAACCACCGCCGTAAACTACGCAGGCATTTGCCGGATCCGGCACCACCCAGCCGCTTTCGCCGCCGGCCGATGGCTGCCAATCCCGAGGGCCGATGCCCCCGCCGTCACCACGGCTGGCGATGTCAATGGTGCTGTTGTCTTGCTGCGCACCGTAAATATGGTAGGGAAATTGATTGTCCAGAGTCACATGGTAAATTTGCGCGGTGGGCTGATTGTTCTCGCTGCTCCAGCTTTTGCCACCGTCATAGCTCACAGTGGCGCCACCGTCATTGCCCTCCACCATGATTTTCGGATTCTCAGGATTGATCCACAACACATGGTTGTCGCCATGAGGTGTAGCCAGCGGTTTGAAGGTGGCGCCGCCGTCCACGGATTTGAACAGACCATCCACTTCCGGCGCGTACACCACGTCGGCGTTTTTGGGATCAGCGTAGATGCGCATGTAATACCAGGCACGCTGGGTCAGTTCCGAGCCGTGAAACAACCGCTGCCAGGTGGCGCCAGCGTCATCGGAGCGGAACACCCCGCCGTTTTTCGCCTCGATGATGGCATATACCCTGTCGGGGTCGGCAGCGGACACGGATACGCCGATCTTGCCCAGGATACCCATCGGCAGGCCGGGATTACCGGAGATATTTTTCCAGGTCTCGCCGCTGTCGGTGGATTTATACAGCCCGCTGCCCGGCCCACCGCTCGACATCATCGAGGGGTTGCGGTATGCCTGCCACAGGGATGCAAATAGGATGCGCGGATTCTGCGAATCAATGGACACATCAATGCCACCGGTGTCATCATTCTTGAAAAGAACTTTCTTCCAGGTCTTGCCGCCGTCGGTGGATTTGTAGATACCGCGTTCCGGATTGGGGCCGAATACGTGTCCCAATGCCGCCACGTAAACCGTCTGAGCATCGCGCGGGTCCACCACGATCTCGCTGATCACGTGGGTGTTCTCCAGACCCAGGTGCTGCCAGGTCTTGCCCGCGTCGGTGGATTTGTAGATGCCGTCGCCGGTAATCATGTCGCCGCGGATGAAGGATTCACCCATACCGGCGTAAATTACGTTCGGGTCCGAGGGTGCCACGGCGAGCGCGCCCACCGGCGCTGTTTTGAAAAACTTGTCGGAGACGTTTTGCCAGTTAATCCCACCGTCGGTTGTTTTCCACACGCCGCCGCCGGCGGCACCAAAATAAAATGTGCGCGGCTGGCTGATGACACCCGCAACCGCCACGGAACGGCCGCCGCGAAACGGACCGATCAGCCGCCACTGAAGTGCGCTCAGGTAAGAATCGTTTTTGGGTTTTTCAGTGGCAGCGAAAGCCGGTACCAGCAGAGTCAAGGCCAATAGCAGGATCAGATAGCGGCGGGTGTAATGCATTGTTATGACTCCGAACCGGAACAGTAGGGGTGGAATTATGGGTGCATTCGACAAGCAGCATAGCGGAAAATTCCATCAGCAGCCGCCACAGTATACCTGCCATCTGCGTATGAAAACTCCCGACGATCTCGGGTTTTAGGCATCCAGAAAAAAGGCCCCATCAGGTCCCAGTGCGCACACCGGCATGTGGACAGAATTTCGGGCAAATCCTGGCTGACCTTTGCGATTCATCAGGATGATGCCGGCTTCACTGCGGGTTTGGTTGGAAAAGTAAGCGATGGCCTGGGTTGCAGCCACCATGGAATCCAGACCTTGCTCCAACCGATACGCGGCATGGCGGGCAAGGGTGGTGCGGATAATGTCCTCCCCGAAGCCGGTGCAGGATACCGCGGCATTGCCATCCGCGTAGGTGCCACAGCCGATCAATGGGGTGTCGCCGACGCGGCCCGGCAATTTGTCGAAAATACCGCCGGTAGAGGTGGCGGCCGCCAGCCGGCCGTGTGCATCCATGGCCACGGCACCCACGGTGCCGTGTTCCTTTTGCCAGTAATTGCGCTGCGCCGGCACTACCAGTTCCTGCGGATCGCAGGTCTCGATGCCGTGCAGCGTCCCAAAGCGATAAGCGCCCTCACCCGCCAGCAATATATGGTGACTCGCGTCCATCACCTTGCGAGCCAGATGGATGGGATTGCGGATGCCGCTCACGGCGGTTACTGCCCCGGCCTGCAAGCTGTCGCCGTCCATGATGGCGGCGTCGGTTTCCACCCGGCCCTCGCGGTTGAGGGTGGAGCCGGTGCCGGCGTTGAACAGCGGGTTGTCTTCCAGCACCACCACCGCGGTTTGCACCGCATCCACTGCATGGCCGCCGCGTGTCAGGATAAGCGCGCCCGCCTCCGCCGCCACACGACAGCCGGATTTGCGCGCCTCCAGACTTTCTGGCGTGACCTCTCCGGCACCGCCGTGGACAATGATGGCGAAGGTCATTGCGCGTCATTCCCCCGCGATGGTCATAGCCGCGATGAGTATGGAGCCCGTGCGGATTGCGCCGCGCACATCCACATCGCTGCCGATCGCAATAATATTCTTGTACAACTCCTTGAGATTGCCGGCAATGGTAATTTCCTCCACGGGGTAAGCAAGTTCGCCGCTCTCCACCCAGAAGCCGGCGGCGCCGCGGGAGTAATCGCCGGTCACGGGGTTGACGCCCTGGCCCATGAGTTCGGTGACCACAAGGCCGGTACCCATGTGTTTCAGCAGGCCGGCGTAATCCAGCTCACCCGGTTGGACGACCAGATTGTGCACGCCGCCCGCGTGCCCGGTGCTTTTAAGTTTCAGCTTGCGCGCCGCATAGCTGTCCAACAAATAGGTGGTGGCTACGCCCCGGTCCACGATTTCGGTATCCCGGGTAGCCACGCCTTCATTGTCGAAGGCGGCGCTGGCCAGCGCCTTCCTGAGATGCGGGCGTTCGGAAAGCTGCATGAAATCCGGAAAAATCCTTTCGCCCGCGGCACCCAATAGAAAAGATGCCTGCCGGTATTGAGCGCCGCCGCGCATGGCGCCGAGAAAATGGCCGATAAAACCGCGCGCCGCTTCCGGGGTGAACAACACCGGCGCCTCGCGGGTAGTGAGTTTGCGCGCGCCCAGCCGCGCCACGGTACGCTGTGCGGCTTTGGTTCCCACGGTCTCCGGGGTTTCCAAATCCCGGGCGTCGCGCGCGCTGCTATACCAATAGTCGCGTTGCATACCGCCGTCCTGCCGGCCGATTACCGCACAAGTCAGGCTGTGTGCGCTGCTGGCATAACCGCCGACAAATCCGTGGCTGTTGCCGTACACTCGCAGGCCCTGATGGGAGGTGACGGTTACGCCGTCGGAATTTTCGATGCGTTTATCAAACGTGCGCGCCGCATCTTCACAGTGGCATGCGATTTCAATCGCGTCTTCGGGCGACAGCGCCCAGGGATGATTGAGATCCAGGTCGGGTAGCTCCTGCGCCATGAGCTCCTTGTCCGCAAGGCCCGCGCACTCGTCCTCCGCGGTGTAGCGCGCAATGCTGACGGCGGCACGCACCGTCTCCTTGACTGCCGCCGGCGACAGGTCGGCGGTGCTGGCCGAGCCCTTGCGCCGGCCGAAATACACGGTGATACCGAGGCCGCGATCACGCTGGTACTCGAGCGTCTCCACCTCTCCCAGACGCACCGTGAGCGTCAGGCCTGATTCGATGCTGACGCCGGCTTCCGCCTGACTGGCTCCCAGCGTGCGCGTCTCGCGCAGGATCTCCGCCACCAGTGTTTCAAGGTCGTCCTGTTTCACTGTCGGTGTATCATGACTGTGGTTGGCGCGCATCGTAATGAAATTATTTTAGATACCGGCATTGTAACCCCATGGACCTGAACGACCATAATCCTGAAAGCCCGAGTCGCTCGCAGGAGAAGCGGGAAGCCGAAGCGCTGCAAAAGCTCGGCGAGCAATTGATCTCACTCCCGAAAAAACAGCTGGACATGCTGCCGCTGCCGGATCGCTTACGCGACGCTATTGAGCAAGCCCGCCACATCACCAGCCATGGCGCTCTCAAACGCCAGCGCCAGTACCTCGGCCGGCTCATGCGTGACATTGATCCGCAGCCGCTGCGCTCCAAACTCGACGAACTGCGCGGTGCCAACAAGGCAGCCAACGCGCGCTTTCACCAAAACGAGCGCTGGCGCGACCGGCTTATCACGGAAGGCGATGCGGCGTTCGCCGAATTCCTGGCACAGCACCCCCAGGCGGATCATCAGCACCTGCGCCGGCTCATGCGCGACGCTGCCAGCGAGGCCGCCGCCGGCCATGCTCCGCGTCATGCCCGGGAACTGTTCCGCTATATTCAAAGCCTCGAGTGAGCGGCACATGTGGTGGTTTCTCTGCTATCCGGCAACGGGTAGAATACGCCGATGAAAGCCCTCGTCGGTCTCATCATGGGCTCCAAGTCCGATTGGCAGACCCTGGAGCACACCGCCAAAACCCTCAGTCAGCTAGCTATTGCTTACGAACAGCGCGTGGTTTCGGCGCATCGCACACCGGATCTTTTGTTTGAATATTGCGCCAGCGCCGCGGGTCGCGGCCTGGAAGTCATCATCGCCGGTGCCGGCGGTGCTGCGCACCTCCCCGGCATGGCCGCCGCGAAAACCCTGCTGCCGGTGTTGGGCGTGCCGGTAAAATCCAAGGCTCTCAAAGGCGTTGATTCGCTGCTGTCCATCGTGCAGATGCCGGCGGGCGTACCGGTGGGTACGCTCGCCATCGGCGAACCAGGCGCGGTGAACGCAGCGCTTCTGGCCGCCGCCATCCTCGGCAACAAATATCCTGACATCCGCAAGCGGCTGGACACTTACCGTCGCGCTCAGACCGAGGCGGTGCTTAAAAACCCCGACCCCTCCAAGTAACTGCGCCACAAGCCAGCTTGCTTGGTCTCATTTACGGCAGGCGTACTCTTTTCTGGAAGTGACTTGATATGAGCCCAGCGGCAACCAAACCACCCGCAAGCATCTCGCCCGCGAAAACAATCGGCATCGTGGGGGCCGGTCAGTTGGGACGCATGTTGGCGCTGGCGGGTTATCCTTTGGGATTGAAATTCGTTTTTTTGGACAAAAGTACCGATGCGCCTGGCGGCCAGGTGGCCCATATCATCCTCGGCGAGTTTAACGATCCCAAAAAACTGGGTGAATTGGCCGCATCCGTGGATATCCTCACCTATGACGTCGAAAACGTAGCGGTTGAGGCACTCGGCGATATTCCGAAAAATACAATCTTTCTACCGCCGGTGGCGGCCCTGGCTGCCGGTCAGGACCGGCTGTCGGAAAAGCAGTTATTTCAAACGCTCAGGATTCCAACCGCCAAATACCGCAGCGTGGACAGCATGCCGGATTTGGAGGAAGCCATTCACGCCATCGGTTATCCGGCGGTACTCAAAACCCGGCGGCTCGGTTATGACGGTCGCGGTCAGCGCATCATCCACAGTCCCGCGGAACTCGGCAGCGCCTTCAACGCCCTCGGTGGCGTGCCGCTGATCCTGGAGGAATTTATCGACTTCACGCGCGAGCTCTCCATCATCGGCGTGCGTAACCGCAGCGGTCAAACCGCGTTTTATGCACTCACCGAAAACCATCACTGCGACGGTATCCTGTGCCTCTCGATCGCGCCCTACCCCGATAGAAAACTTCAGTCGCTGGCACAAAAACACGCGCGCCGTGTTATGCAGCATTTCAATTACGCCGGCGTGTTTACCCTGGAGTTCTTCGTCAAGCAAGGCAAGCTCATCGCCAATGAAACCGCACCGCGGGTACATAACTCCGGCCACTGGACCATCGAAGGCGCGGTTACCAGCCAGTTCGAGAATCATCTCCGCGCCATCCTCGATCTACCGTTGGGCGACACTTCCCCGCTGGGCTGTTCCGCCATGGTCAACTTCATCGGCGAGCTGCCGCCACTCGCAGACATACTCAAAATTCCAGGCGCCCATTATCATGATTACGGCAAACAACCACGGCCGGCACGCAAACTCGGCCATGTCACACTGGTGTGCAAGACACGCAAAGAACTGGCTACCCGTCTCAAGAATTTTCCGGGACTGAACAATTAGTAACCGTTACCTCGGCTGCTGATGCGAAACCGCTAGCCACGTAACTGATCTGTTCATTAAATTTGAGAATGGCTGACAACATGCTTCAGCGCCCCTTCACCCCAACCCTCGGCAACCGCTCCCTGCGTTGCCCTACCTCCTACATTCCTGTGGTCGTCTCTCACCGGGGGAGCGGGGGTTGAGCGAAAGGCGGGGACAAGCGTTCTCATTTTGTTAGATGATATGGACCCCCTCTCAATTCGGCATCGTAATGTGCCAGAGTGGATAAGTTAATTTATTCCACAGCACATGAGAAAGGGCGCTCTAAGTCAATTTTGCATTGATTCCGACATGACAAACTTACAACCAAGCCATTGATAATCTGGGTCGATGATTAATACGACAACCGTAGGGTATATCTACATTTCAAGCAGCGTCAAACGCTATACACTCTCGCGGCATTAACAAAACGTCTCGATTTAACCGGTGCCACCGACCGTCAATCCATCTACACGTAACGTTGGCTGGCCCACGCCTACCGGCACGCTCTGACCTTCCTTGCCGCAGGTGCCCACGCCGTCGTCGAGCTTGAGGTCATTACCCACCATGGAAACCCGCGTGAGCACGTCCGGGCCATTGCCAATCAAGGTGGCACCGCGCACCGGGCGCGTGACCTTGCCGTTTTCGATCAGATACGCTTCGCTGGCGGAAAACACGAATTTGCCGCTGGTGATATCCACTTGGCCGCCGCCGAAATTGACGGCGTACAAGCCGTGTTTCACCGAGCGGAGGATTTCCTCGGGAGCATGGCTGCCGGGGCGCATGTAGGTATTGGTCATGCGCGGCATGGGCAAGTGCGCGAAGGATTCGCGGCGGCCGTTGCCGGTGGGCGCGACGCCCATGAGGCGCGCATTGAGTTTGTCCTGCAGGTAACCTTTGAGGATGCCGTTCTCGATCAGTGTGGTGCAGTGTGTCGGGGTGCCTTCGTCATCCACATTGAGTGAGCCGCGGCGGTTCGGCAACGTGCCGTCATCCACCACGGTGCAAAGCTCCGAGGCCACCTTTTCACCGATGCGGCCGGAAAACGCCGAGGTGCCCTTACGGTTGAAGTCGCCTTCGAGGCCATGACCGATGGCTTCGTGCAACAGGATGCCGGGCCAACCCGGCCCCAGTACCACGGTCATGCTCCCGGCGGGCGCGGGTGTGGCTTCGAGGTTCACCAGCGCGGTGCGCACCGCCTCGCGCGCATACTCCAACGCACGATCCGATTCGATGAAATACTCGTAGCCGAAGCGTCCGCCGCCGCCAGCGTAGCCTTGTTCACGACGGCCATTGGCTTCCGCAATCACACTGACGTTGAAACGCACCAGCGGCCGCACATCGGCAGCCAAAGTACCGTCGCTGGCGGCCACCAGCACGGTTTCATGCACGCCGGCAAGATTCACCATCACCTGTTTGATGCGCGCATCCAGCCGCCGCGCTTCCGCATCCACGCGCATCAGCAACTTGACCTTAGCGTCGTCCTTGAGCGTTGGAATCGGATCCACCGGCAAATACAGTTGCGCTGCCTGGCCGCCGTGCCATGCCTGCAGGCCGTTCTGGCCCCCCTGTTTGGCGATGGCCCGCGCCATATCGGCGGCACGGGTGAGCGCCGGCAGCACGATCTCGTCGGAATACGCGAAGCCGGTTTTGTCGCCGGAAAGCGCACGCACCCCCACGCCCTGCTCGATGTTGTAGCTGCCATCCTTGACCATGCCGTCTTCCAGAGACCAGGACTCGTGACGGCTAGCCTGGAAATAGAGATCCGCCGCATCCACCTTGTAATTCAGGATACGGTCCAGCACCTGCTGTAACTGCCGTTCATCCATGCCGGAAGCGCCAAGCAGGTTCTGTTTGGCGATCTGTAACGGGTTCTTGACGGTGTCTGTAGGAGGCATGTGTTATCCGCTCATTAAAAATTTTAGCCGTGCGATCAATTCAGACGCCGGTGCTGCAGTGCCGGAAACCGCGCCCGCAGGCTTGATTGCTGTGTGCTATCGATGACGGTCATAACCACGCCGGGTTCGTGGGCGCGTTCCGCCAGCACTTCGCCCCAGGGATCCACAATCATGGAATGCCCCCAGGTTTCCCGGCCATTGGTATGGCGGCCGGTCTGGGCGGCGGCGATGACGAACGCAAGATTTTCCACAGCGCGTGCGCGGTTGAGCAATTGCCAATGCAGCGCGCCGGTGGTGCGTGTGAACGCGGACGGCACGCTAAACAACGTCGCTCCCTGCGCCATCAATTCGCGAAACAGCTCCGGGAAACGCAAATCGTAGCATACACTCAGTCCTAACCTGCCAACTGGGGTGTCCACCACCACGGCACGGTTACCTGCTTCAGTACGCGCCGATTCGTGATAACTTTCGCCGGCAGCGTTCACCTGCACGTCGAACAGATGGATCTTGTCGTAATACGCCACGCGCTCACCACGCGCATCGTACACCGGTGAGCGGGCGTACACCCGGTCGCCCCCCGCCAAAACCGGCAGCGTGCCGCCTACGATCCAGACTTGCAGATTGCGAGCTTTATCCGCGAGGAAATCCTGAATGGTACCGCTGCCATCCAACTCACCGGCCGCGACCCGCTGCGCATCGTTTTTGGCCATGAGCGCGAAATTTTCCGGCAGCACAATGAGTTCCGCACCCTGGGCCGTGGCCTTGGCCATGAGCTTGCCGGCCTCGCGCAGATTAATAGCAATCTCGGCGGCCGAATTCATCTGGATGGCCGCGACTTTGTGGGTGCTCACCGTTCCACCATCAGGGTCACGGAATTCTCATCCTGGCCGCTGACACGTTTCTGAATATCCATCGAGGGTATCCCCAGAGACACCAGCCAGTCCTGTACCTCACTGGCCCACAGGCTGCCCATGTCGTCGCCGGAATGTAGGATCACCAGGTGCGAACCCGGCTGCCGCATCCAGTCGTTTACCGCCGCACGCACCGGCGCCATCTGCAGCATGACCGCACCGCTGCGCGGCTGCATCCACATCTCCGCGGTGATGGTATAAGCGGACGCGTGGGCAGCGGGCGCGGCGCCCAGGGCGAAGACAAACAAGTAGGCAATGCACGCGGACTTCATAGATAAATTATCAATGCCGGCCATTGGCCGCAGGTTTAGTATCACCCACCTTGGTAAGCACGGGATTATCCCATGTCCCCGTGAGGTGGTAGCGTATTTCGCCGGCCGCGGCCAGCGGTTTCTTGAAGATTTCCGTGAGTATAAACAATACCGCGCCCACTCCCACGCTGCTGGCGGCAAGCGCGCCCAACACCGGCAGGCTTGAGCCCACGCTGCTATCCACAATCAGGGCCTCGTCAAAATCGTGTTTCACGAGCCCAATGCGACCAACCATATGGATCTTGGCCGCGGGTCCGTTCACCACCAGGTCACTGGTGTAGGCGTCACCGCGCTCAATGAGGAAATCGCCCTGAATCGAGTCATAGCCAAAGCCCTTGCCTAGAACGTCGCTGAAATTGAGCAACAACCGGCGTGGCAGTGCGTTGATGCTCAACAGGCCGAACAACCGACCGGCACCGGGCTTGACTTCCAGCAAACGCCCGTCTTTCAATCGCACGTGCAGCTTACCATTCAGGGTCGGGAGTATGTCGGCAAACGGACCCCCGGCCCAGCTCAAGCTGGCCTGCAGCTCGCCCTGGTCACCGGTGATGCCCGGCGCATAGCCGAAGGACTGCAGGGTCTTTTCAAGGTCGCTGCTCTTGATCTGCACGACGAGTGTGGATTGCTGCGTGCCGTCCACTTGTGCGGTCCAGCGGCCGTTGCTGGTAAGGCTGAAGGCAGGGTTGGCGATGGCAAGCGTCTTCAGGTTTACGCCATCCGGCAGCTGCTCCAATTCCGCTTGCACATTGTCCAGTGTCATATCGTTATAACGCAATTGCCTGACGGCGATTCGCAATGGCGGCACATCGCGGGGCTTGAGCGGGACGCTGGCCGGGTTGCTACCTGGTTTCGTAGCCTTGCGTATCCAGGTTACACGCTGCATATCCGCGATGATCGGGTGTGCGGCTTCCACTTGATAAGGCAAACTGATCTGCCCGGCGATCGCATTGCTTGTCAATCCCAACTTCCAAGCGCTGGTATCGCGGACAAGCCGCACATGCAGATTATCAACCGCCTGGCCGAGAGCGGTGAAATGATTGACCTCCACATCCACTCCCTGCAGGAACGGCGGCAACAATTTCTCCGCGGAGGCCCCGGACTGAACAGCATAGGGTTTCCAGGCATCCAGGGGAAATTCCGGCAGGTCACCCGTGAGCACCAGTCCGCCGGTAGCCGGCAAGACCGGCAGGCCAGCTCCCAATACAAGGTCACCCCGGTCAAAGCGCCAGCCGTCGTTTTCATCATGGAAACGGTATAAACCATTCATATGGTCCCCGTAGCGAACCTGTACCAGCATCCGCTGATCACCGGTAAGACTCATACTTGCATCCAGAGGCACGGCACTCTCGGATGCTTTACCAAACGGTGCGGGCAAATCGACACCCAGCCCCTGTAATTTCGATGTCAGGGTGAGCGACAGGCCCTTACTGTGCGCAGCCGGATTGTTGGGAAGCCGCCCAATCAGCTGCCAGGCGGTTTGGCCGGTCAGGGTTTTTTGGAACGGCTCCGGTAAAGCAGCTGACAGGAATGCCGCGTTGGCACCGCCCGCAACGGTGATCAATGTCATATCCTGCTTGATGTCCGGGCGCAAACCCATAGTCACGGGCTCACCCAACCACATGCCCCGCAGCTTTTTACTGCTGACGCCACCCGCCGTGAAATTCACATCGCCGTTCAAGCGGCTCAGTGACCACATGGGCAGATTAGCCAGACTCACACTGACATCCTGAAGGCGGGCACGGCCGTCCAGCTTGAAGTGCTGCACATCCTCCACCGGCAACGCCAGGCTCAGACTTACATCGCTGCGGCCTTTGGCTTTGAGGCTGTCGAGCGAATGACCGAAGCGCTGTTTGAGCGGTCCGTTACGCAGGAACGTCAGCGCGGTAGCGGCGCTGCCCCGGGCCGTACCCTTGATTTCCAGGATACCCCGGCGCAAGTCCGCAAAGCGCGCGCTGGCGCCGCTGATGTCGTCGTTGAGCAGCGTGCCGTGCTGCACCGCGACGCTCATTCCCTGGTTTTTGAATTCCACATCGGCTTCCAGATGCTCCACCGGTGGCCATCCGCCAGCATAGTCCAGCGTGCCATTGATAAGATGGAAACGGATATCGAACAAACCGCGACCGTTATTGAACGGAAAATCATCCAGCTTGCCGCGCAAGACCAGGCTGCCGGAAGGGACTTGGCCGCCGACAACGGCGCTATCCAGCCACTCCACCACTTGCTTGGGCATGATGCCCACGGGGAAATACACCGACTTGTTCTTGGTATTGACGTTTTGCGCATTGGCCTGCAAATC
Organism: Gammaproteobacteria bacterium; assembly: GCA_027315405.1. Taxonomy (GTDB): domain Bacteria; phylum Pseudomonadota; class Gammaproteobacteria; order Natronospirales; family REEB76; genus REEB76. The sequence goes on from DAHUYB010000039.1 coordinate 47,581, forward strand.
GATGAGCGGCGAGCTGCCATCGGCCGGCAGCAGCAAGCGGCCTTTTGCCTGAACTTGCAAGTCTGCGTTGGCGGCGGAAAAATTATCGGTGGAGATATTCCAGCCCTGATGATCGTGATGGAACTTTACCAGGGACCCCAGGCTAGTAGCGCTCAGCGCTCCACGAAACAGATGCGGGAACATGGCGGTGGCATGCTGGCTGTCAAGTTGCAAGCTACCGTCATCCTGATTGGCCTTGAGTTCGCCGTTCAGTCCGCTAAAGCCCGGGATATCGCCATCTGCGTGCAGGCCGAGATTGTTGAAGCGGCCGCCCAGCGACCAATTATCGAGGGATTTTCCGCTCCATCGTGCTTGGAAACTCAGATTAGTGAGGTCGCCGCTGGGTGAAAGACGCAGCAAGCGTTCCCTGTCAGAGAGAGCGTCCGCCGGCAGCCACGTTGCCAGCGTTACCAGATCCTGCAAACGCAGGAAACCCGCATCCCCCGACCAGGAAAGACTACCGTCCGTTCCGCGGGCATACTGCAAATTGAAATTGCTGGCCGGCCAGATGTCCTGACCGTGCTGCAACTCTATATTGCTGCCTGCCAAAACCCAGCCAGAGGCACTTCGACTCCAGTTCACCTTGCCTGACAGCAGGCTGAATCCACTATGGGGGGGCGTATAACCCGTGGGAATCACCTGCCGGGCATGGATATCGGCTAACAGGCGGTTGACTCGTGCACCCGAGCCGGAAACGGCTGCGCTCAAATCCAGCACGCCGCTGCTGAGACGGTCGCTGAAAGCAGGCCAATAGAACAGCAGTTGCGGCACATTCAATGCGATGCCTTGCATATCCGTTTGCCACTGCCAGGTGTCCGGCTTGAGAGCCTGCCCCTGAACGCCGCCCGTGAATGACAGACTGCGGCCGAGTGCCGCCGGCAGCAGCAGCTGTCCGGATACCTTATGGTTGTCGGCGCTGTTGTCCACATCCAACCGGATATCGCTGAAAAGCAGCGGAGTCGTGGGTCTGCGCCGATCCAGCAAGGTGATTTCGCCGCTGCGCACCAGCAGTTGCGCATTCTGCGCAAATATCTCTGTCGCTACCTTGCGCCAGTTGGTTGTTACACTCGCGGGTTCGAGTCCGCGGATACCGAAGTTGCCGTTAGCATCGCGTTCCAATACCAACTGTGGCTGTATCAAGATGATGCGGTTGGGGCGCGAGAGCCGTGCGTGCAACAACGCTCCCAGGGTATAGCCAAGGCGGATTTCACGCGCCGTTACCACCACGCGCCGGCGGTCCCGCGACAGCAGTTCGACCTTTTCCAGAGTGACTTCCGGGCCGTAAAGTCCCCACTGGACGCCCATGGCGGCGATGTGCACGGGCCGGCCCAGCGCCCGACTGGCCCATACCTGTACCTGCGTGCGATATCCCGGCACCAGCGGTGCAAACAACCGGAACAGACCCACGAGTGTAGCGCACAAAATCACCAGCGCCGCAATCACACCCGCGGTCCATTTCCAAGTGAGATGTTGCCAACGCTGCATATTTATCTATCGGTCTCGAAGTGCGCTCATAGGGGCACCACGTCAAACTGCTCCTGGTTGTACAGGGCCTCGGCCTGCAGACGGATGGGTTTTCCGATCTGGCCTTCCAACTCTGCAAGACTGGCGGATTCCTCATCCAGGAGCAAACCTATCACTTCCTGGGAAGCCAGCACGCGCAATTCCTTGGCCTCAAACTGGCGCGTCCCCCGCAGAATCTCGCGAAAAATTTCATAGCAAACCGTCTCCGGCGTCTTCAGCGAAGCCCGGCCCTGGCAAGTGGGGCACGGCATGCACAAAATATGCTCCAGGCTTTCGCGGGTACGTTTACGGGTCATCTCCACGAGCCCCAGGGAAGAAACCTCGGTGACCTGGGTTTTGGCGCGGTCCCTGGCGAGTGCCTGCTGCAGAGTCTGCAACACCAGTCGCTTGTGTTCCGCGTCGTCCATATCAATGAAATCGATAATGATGATGCCGCCCAGATTGCGCAGCCGTAATTGGCAGGCGATGGCTTGAGCTGCTTCCAGGTTGGTCTTGAGAATGGTTTCTTCCAGGTTGCGATGACCCACATAGGCGCCGGTATTCACATCGATTGTGGTCATGGCCTCGGTCTGGTCAATGATGAGATAACCGCCGGATTTCAATTGCACTTTGCGCTCCAATGCCTTGCGGATTTCCTCTTCGATGCCATAAAGATCGAAGATTGGCTGCGTACCGTCGTAGTGTTCAATGCGTGGTTTCAATTCCGGCACGAAGCTGCCGGTGAAATCGCACATGCATGTATAGGTCTCCGCTGAATCCACCCGCACCCGCTGCACCTCACCGCTGAACAGATCCCGCAGGATACGCACCGATAGCGGCTGATCCGCGTGTACCAGGTTGCCGGCAGGGATGTCGGCGGCCCGCAGGCGGATGTTTTCCCAGAGTTTATTCAGAAACAGCCTATCGGCGCGCAGCGCTTCGGCCGCCGCGCCTTCGCCGGCGGTACGCACGATGTAACCGCCGTTTCCGCTAGCGGCAGCACAAACCTGCAGAAGTTCCTGCAATCGCTCGCGCTCCTGCGGATCCTCGATGCGCGCCGACAGCCCCATGCCCTTGCCATCCGGCAGATACACCAAATAACGGGAAGGGATGCTGATGTGGGTGGTGAGGCGCGCACCTTTGCCGCCCAACGGATCCTTGAGCACCTGCGCCAGGATTTCCTGGCCTGCGTGCAACAACCTGCGGATATCCGCGGGTACCTCGCTGTGGTAATCGGTCTCCGTAGTGGCCACCTTGGCAATGTCAGCGGCGTGCAAAAAGGCGGTGCGCTCCAGGCCAATGTCAATAAAGGCCGCCTGCATGCCCGGCAGCACACGCAACACTTTGCCCTTATAGATGTTGCCCACCAGACCGCGGCGGTGCGTGCGCTCGATGTAGAGCTCCTGCAATACGCCTGTTTCAAGCAACGCCACGCGCGTTTCGCGCGGTGTGACGTTAATCAGAATCTCCTCGCTCATAAAGTCCTGCGTAAGTGAGGAGTGAGGTGCGAGAAGCAAAGGGTGAACCCCGCCTGCAAACCATGCGGCGCCTTACTTTCTTGCAGCCTCACTCGCATGATCGCCGCTCGCTATCCGAAAACCTGCTTGCGCCAGTAATTGCGCCGTCTCATACAGCGGCAGTCCCATGACGCCGGAATAACTGCCCTCGAGGCGCTCGATGAACTGCGCACCGCGGCCCTGGATGGCATAACCGCCGGCTTTGTCCGCGGGCTCGCCGCTCTGCCAATAGCGGGCGGCTTCCTCGGGGGCAATGACGCGGAATCTCACCTCGCTCACGCTCAGCGCGGTGTGCATCGCGCCACGCCGCCACAGGGCAATGGCTGATAATACCTGATGGCCGCGGCCCGACAGACGCATCAACATGGCCAAGCCTTCCGCCCGGTCCGCCGGTTTACCGAGGATCGCACCGTCCGCCGTCACCAGGGTATCGGCCGCGAGTACCGGCTCGCGGATACCGCTGCCAACAATTCGCAACGCCGCTTCCGCCTTGGCTGCTGCCAGCCGCCGTGCGCAGGCCGCCGGATCCTCGCCGCTCTGCACAGTTTCATCCACGGTCACCTTAACCAACTGGAAGTGCAAACCCAGTTGCCGGAGCAATTCCGCGCGGCGCGGCGATTGCGAAGCGAGGTAGATAAACGCGGCATCCATGGGTTCTTTACCTCTCTGCTCGCGCCTTCACGCCCGGTGATACGGATGGCCTTGCAGTATCGTCCAGGCACGATACAACTGTTCAGCCGCCACCACCCGCGCCAAACCGTGGGGTAGTGTCAACGGCGACAGCGACCAGGTGAGTTCGGCGCGCTCAAGACAGTCCGCTGCCAAGCCATCCGGGCCGCCAATCAACAAAACCAAATCGCGGCCGTCGCGCAACCACTGGGTCATTTGCTTGGCCAGTTCTTCGGTACTGAAGCTGCGGCCGTGCACATCCAGCGCGATTACACGGGTGTCCGCGGGCATTGCCGCCAACATGCGTGCACCCTCCTCGGCCACGGCCTTGACGGCATTGCCACCACGCGGTCTCGCGCTCAGTGGGATCTCTTTCAGCCGCAGCCTGCATTCCGGCGGCAGGCGCTCAGCGTACTCAGTGAACCCGGAGTTGATCCAGGATGGTAGGCGCGTGCCGGCGGCCAAAAGATGGATGCGCAAGGTTCAGCGCCGCTTACGGATGGTAGCAACCGGTGCGGCGGTCTCCGCAACCGGGCTTTCCATACTCCAGAGCTTTTCCAGATTGTAAAAATCGCGTACCTGGGGCCGCATGATGTGCACCACCACGTCGCGCAGATCCACCAGCACCCATTCACCTTCCTGTTCGCCCTCGACGCCCATGGGTTTCGCGCCGGCCGCGCGTGCCTGATCGAGTACATTGCGGGCCAGGGATTTCACGTGCCGGTCCGAGGTGCCGCTGGCAATCACCATGAAATCGGTGATCGCGGTCAGGCCGCGGACATCCAGCGCATGGATGTCCGCGCCCTTCATGTCCTGTAATGCCTTGATGACCAGATCGCGCAGTAGCTCCGCTTGCATCAGTGCTCCGTGGGTTGCGTATAACAACGGGAATTGATTATCAGCTCGCGCACCGTTTCGGGCACCAGGTAACGCGGATCGCCGCCCGCGGTTATGGAGGCGCGCACCCGGGTGGAGGAGATCTCCAGTTGGGTCACCGGCTGCAGCAAGATGCGACCGATGGGTGCAGACCATAGCACCGCCGCTGACATTGCCCGGCGCTCGCGGATCATCTCAGCCAGTTCGCCGCCGCTCTGCAACACCCAGCCGGGCCGGTGCGCGACGATCACGTGAGCATAGTCGAAGATCTTCCGCCAGTGGTGCCAGCCCGGGAATCCCAGGAACGCATCCATGCCCACCAGCAACACCAGCGTGTCGCGGGATAATTCGCGCCGCAACTCGGTGAGTGTGTCCACGCTATAAGACGGTGTGCCGCGTTTTATCTCACGCTCATCCACTACAAAGCGCGGCTCCATCGCCACCGCCGCTCTCAGCATTTGCAGGCGTAAGCTGGCGGCAGCCGCGGGGGCCTGCCGGTGGGGGGGTTGGCCTGCGGGAATGAAGCGGATTTCGTCCAGCGAAAGTGCGTCCAGGATTTCCAATGCCGGCCGCAAATGGCCGAAATGGATGGGGTCGAAGCTGCCCCCGAAGATACCGATTTTTCTCATGCGCGGCGGTAGCGCTCCTTGAATCCGGATCCGGTCATGCGGGCGGCTTGAGGCCCGCCAGGCTCACGCACAAGTTTAACAGCTCATCCCAGGGCCGGCCCGCTACCTGCCCTTTCAAAACCCGATCCGCGCGGGCCGCCGAGGCCAGCAGCTGCTGCCAAGCCTGCAATGGGTGGCGACCCAGGGCTTTCTGCGCCAGGCTGCGACGTTTTTCCCAGACACTCGCCAATGCCCGTTGCGGGGGCAGGCCGCCGCGGATATCCCACGCCAGACTTGCAAGGCTGCGGATTTCACGGGTCAGCGCCCACAGGATAAACGTGGGTTCGGTGCCTTCTTCCTCAAGCCCCTTGAGGATGTGCACCGTGCGCCGCGGGTCGCCCGCCAGGGCGGCGTCCACCAGCGCATACGGATCATAGCGGGCGCTGTCGGTCACCGCTTCCCGGGCGGCGGCCGCGTCCACCGGACCGGATCCGTGCAGCAGCAACAGTTTCTCCACTTCCTGGGCAGCCGCCAGCAAATTACCCTCCACACGCCCCGCGATAAGCGTCACTGCTTCCGGGGTGGGGCTGAGGCCCAGGCGCTGCATCCGCCGCCCGATCCAGCCGGGGAGATTTTTGGCCTCCAGCGGCCAGATGTTCACCAGCACGCCGGCCTGTTCCAGGGCCTCGGCCCAACGGCCGCCGCCCCGCTCCAGCTTGGCGCTAATCACCAGCAAGACCACATCGGGTGCAGGATCTTTCGCATACGCGCTCAGGGCTTCGGTGCCGTCGTCGCCGGGCTTGCCGCCGGGCAGGCGCACTTCCAGAAGACGTTTAGAGGCGAATAATGACAGGCTCGCGCCGGCGGTGCCGAGCTGATTCCAGTCGAAGCCGCGTTCCGCAAACAACACTTCACGATCCGCATGACCGCGCGCGCGCGCCGCGGCGCGGATGGCATCCGCCGCTTCCTCTCTCTGCAAGGGCTCATCGCCCGCGACCAGGTACACGGGTGCCAACGTGCTTTTCAAATGGGCTTCGAGTCTGTCAGGCGCGAGCTTCAAGGATTTTGGCCGGTCTAACTATCATTGTAGGAGCGACGGTGCCCACCAGGGGTGAACCGCGGCAGCGGTAAACGGGCCGCAAGGATGCAGGCCCTGGACTTTCAAGCAGGCTGGGAAGCCCGGCTTGAAAGGCGGAAATGCAGATTATGCAGGAGCTTTAATCTGCCCCCGTCGCGATCTTTGCCTAGCGCGGCGAAGATCGCCGCTCCTGCGATGAGCCATGGAAGGCGCGAAGCGCCGAGGCGAAGAGCCTGCGGTAGCCCCAGCGGCCGTAGCACCGGGTCCGCGTGGTGCGAAGGCCGCGCCGGGGCGTAAAGCCAGGGTGGAGGAAACCGTGCGCAGTAACGGTTTC
>DAHUYB010000001.1 GCA_027315405.1 Gammaproteobacteria bacterium
AAAGAGCACATTTGCAAAGGTGTTCTGAAGATTGGTGGCTACCTGCGTGCCCATCTTCTGCATGTCGGCGAACTGTTGCATCGAATCTGTCTCGGTCAGCTTCTGCAGCTTGACCGGAATTTTGATGGGGTGCATTAAGGCAATTTTTTGAAAATCCGTGCGCATGTTCTGCAGCTTCTTTACCATTTGCGGATCATAGAGAGTGCCGCTACTGGCGGATGACGATAACGATGTTGTGGCTGCGCCGTGTACCGTTTCTGAAACTTGGGGGGCCTTTGGCTGACTCAAATAATCGCTACCGGCACCCATTAAATAATTGTTTGCGCCGATCGCCATCGCTTCATCGTGCTTGTAGGCCGCGCTGTTTTGCTCGCCCTTCGCGGCGAGGCGTCTCATGTCATTGAGCCGCCAGTTGCGCTGTGCCTCGGTTGCTGCGTTTTGGTTTTTTTGAACTAGCTGTGAGACATACGACAGAAAATCACCGAGACCAGATGCCGCCTTGGCAGCAACAGATACAACCTCCGACAAACATTCAATGATGACATTAAAGCCCTGCTTTATCCCAGGGTTATTGAGTGTGGTTGCGAGCTGATTAACAGCACCAATTGCGCCATTAAAGCTCCCATTCCCGCCGTCAATCAGGTCGGTGAAGGTATTTTTAAGGCCGCTGAGCGCGCCACCCAGTGTGTTGCGTGCGGCGCGTGCGGCGCCTCCATAGGAGGTAGCCAGATCCTTGAGCAGTATGTTTTGTGCTCCGATCAGGTTGCCGTTCTGAGCCATGGACTTGATCTGGTTCTGCTGCTCTTTGGTGAGGCTGACTCCAGCCTGCGTCAGGCGCCCCAGTGCCCCTACCGGGTTGTTGATGGCTTCTCCGAGAGTACGCAGAGCATCTGGAAGATTGCGCCCCGTGACCGTGGCGAAATCCATCGATACCTGCAGCGTCTTCTTGAATTGTTCGCCGGTGATGCTGGTGAAGGCCAGCAGTTCGGACTGAGCCTGTTCGATCTGCGTGTGCGAGAAGGTAGTGACATGCTCCATCTGCATGGCCATGGCCCGCAGCTGTTCGGCGCTGTAGCCGGCTGCACCACCGGTGGCCTTGACCTGGCTCTTGAGCAGTGCGAAGGCCTTCTCATTAGCCGCCACCACCGACAGCACATCCTTAAGAACAGTGACGGCGCCGAATGCCACCAATACATTGCGGACGCTATGGATCGTCTTGTGCAGACTGTTGAAATGTGATTTTGTTTGCCTGAGCTGTTCGTCGAGCTTGGCCGTGTTGGCCTTCAGGTCTATAAGCACTGAACCGATGGTGGCTGACATTGTTTCGCCTCCGGCGTTACCACAACATAGCTGAAATTTTTTGAATTGCCAATTACATACGCCTCGCATCCCGGCCGAGCAGCTCCTCGCGTGTCTCCGTTCTCCGCGGCCAGTCGACGGCCACACAGTCAGGACACCCCGGCGGTAACTGGGCGCCGGCGATCGGGCGGCTGCAAAATCGACAACGCTGAGCGGGCACGAGGCTGTTCAACCGGTTAAAAGGGTTTTGGAAATGATGATGGCCCACTGGGCCTTTCGTAATATTCCATGTACCCGCCTGATGCATTGGCTCCAAACTGACTCGGCCCGAGTTCCCCCCAATAAGTCCACACATAGGTCAAGGATGCGACGAATGTATAAAATGTGTCTGCCGAAAAGCTGGTGTTGCCAGCGATGCCACGCTGCTGCTGATCCTCAACCGTCTGTAGCATTCCACTCTCCCGGTTCTGCAAATCCGCGAGCAGGTTCTCGGCACTGATCAAGATGCTGCCGGTATTTTTTCCCAAGGTGATTGAGCAGTCGCCCAAATATTGGGGCGCTGTGAAGAACGGCGTCCCGTTGACCAGATTGTGATTAACATCCATAAGCCCCATGGACCATACGATCCTGGCCCAGGTGATGTTGTTTCCAACCAGATCGGCTATCACAGTGGGATCCACGCCAGAGAGTGTGAGACGCATGGGGCGCGGCACCCCATCGTTGCCCTCGTTGTAATTGGCCATCGATCCAAAGGGCATCCCGGATGCCGTCACCGGTGTATATGTATTACCACCCCAGGTGTAGCTCTGCGGCGCGTTGGTGAGGTAGAGATTTCCTGTGGGCAGATCGATTTCCAGGAACTCGACGATCCCGAGGATGTTGGCTGCCACTTCGCTCGCGGGGTTGATGGTATAACCGGTGATCGGATAGAGTGTGCGCGTCATTTTAAGCCCTCGGTTTTGTAACAGTTAAATTTCTTGAGCGTGGTGTTTGGCGGTTTGAAGCGACTCCCGGCAGCGCCGGCAATTCGCCGGTCACTGGATCAAACGCGATCGTTGCCAGGCGCGCCCTCGACGGCTTGGCGGTGCCGCGGCGGAACTTCACGATGTTGGAAAGCCGGCGCTTTGCCACGGCCTTAAGCCGCTCGCTTGGCGGCGGGTATGGCACCCATTTTTTCAGCTTCCCGCGCAAAGCGACCCAGGATCGAAGTGATGTCCTGCATTTTTCCTGGGTTGATATGGATAACGCCAGGGAGCCACGCGGAAGTCTGGCGCATGCCGCCGGCGCGGAGCCCATCGATGAAATCGTCAAGGTCGCCCTCAGCTGCCGACAGTGCAACGAGGGCATCCAGAATGGTTCGCACCTTTGCGAAATATTCCGGTTGAAGCTCGAGGCAGGTGGACCGAGTTAAATTCACGGCCAAATCTTCAACAATGCGCTGCTGCATCCGCACGGCTCTGTCAAGAACGGCACATTGATGCCGTCCACGTTGGATGTGGGCGACCAGGGTTTCCATGCTGGTGATTTGCGGAGGTGGCTCAATTGGATCGCCACCGACAACGAGCTTGGCCGCTTCGTAGTCCAACCGGTTTGTAAGCGGCCGTTCGGGTGGCCGGTAGTGTTCCACCCGATTATCGGGTCCCAGGAGTCCCTTCATGCCATAGGCATCGAAAGAACTCATTATGCCACGTGGCTTTTTCCCCACTCCCTGGTTCCGGAAGCTGTATTCGGCATCCAATTCTCGGAGGGCTCGCGTTTCGGCGGCTAGTTTGTATTGGAGCTGGTGTAGCTGATCCTCAGCGGCCCTGAATGCGGGGAAGTCCCGCAACTTTGGACATTTTGTATGAGATGTCATTCGAAGATCTCCTTATGCTGGTTGACAACGGGTGAAATGAATCGATCAGGCTTTGATACGGGCGGAGCCAACTTCAAAGGCTCCGATCTTTCCCCACTTTCCAGCTGCATCCGAGCTGGAGCTGAAAATTTCAAAATTTTTGAATTGCCCGCGCAAATTTTGTGTTGGCACGCGGTCTGGAGAGGCAAAAGCTGTAGAGATTTCGAGGCCTACCCATGCCGATGCTCGCCACAATGCAAACATGGGTCAACACAACACGGCGCCGGGTTGCGGCGCCCCCGGGCGTGCAGCTGCCGGCGTCAAGTGCCCGGCGAGTTCGGCGGTGATGAACTGGCCGGGACTCAATGGCGGGTGACGTTTGAAGTGCATTAACACAGACCAACCAGTTTTAGTCTGGCGGATCGATCGGATCTCAGCTTCACCCGCCTCGAACGCCCGGCGCCGGCATGCAGTGCAGCAGTGCCCCTGCCAGGCGCGCCGCGGTTCGAACTCGCGGCCGCAGCGACAGCGCTTGAGTGCAGGTGCCATCATTGCAGTGCGTCCAGCTGCCGCCGCAGCCGTGCAATCTCAAGTCCATGCTCGATAAAAAACCGCAGTTCGCGCACCGCAACATCCGTTGATTGATAAGCCGCACTGGTCACCGGCGACACATCGAGCAGCTTCACGCTTTTCAGAGTGCGCACGATCAACTTGTCCGGTTGTTCATCCCATGACTGGCCGCCAGGATTAACCTTGAAGCTGAAACTCATCTGGTTGATGTCACCGCGCCGGATGAGCGTGACAAGATCATGCCCGAGGTCCGTCTGGGGGGGATCGATAGCGAAGTGCAGCCCGCGCGAATCTTCGTGAAGTCGAAGCGTGCCCGCGCTCTTGCGGCCGAGCACATGGTTCGGGTGGTGGTTAAAGAGTGCCACGGGATCGTTGTCATTGTGATCGAAGGATTCCCTGAACGCGCCAGGCGATATCTTCTCGCGGAAACCGCCGAGATCCCGGCTGAGACTGTCGAACACGGCCGCATGCCCATGGATCACTGGGCTGCCGTTGCCGGCGACACGAATCTCGATGCGCGCGGGCGTGGCGCGCGACTCGATTTCCCCGGTGATGATGCTTTTGGCTGACATCAGTTTGTTTTCACGCTGGCAAACCCGAGCACGGCGCTTGCGTCATAGGAGCCACCGGTCGCCGGCGAGCCCGTGACGGTGCTGATGACGCGAACATATCGATTGCCGCCGATGTAGCCGACTTCCTGTGTCGCACCGCCACCGGAGATGCTAGTCAATGGCGTGAAGGCGCCAATCAGCAGGCTAGGATCGACCGCGGTCCAGGTTGCATTGTCCGGTGAATCTTCCACTGAAAGCGTGTGAGTGCCATCGGTGATGACGCCGGCGTTGACGATGAGCAGCACACCGTTATAGCCGACTGTATCTATGCCGGTTCCATTCACCGATGCTTTGATCGGAGCACCGGGTGCGAGGGCCTGTGTCGAATTTAGAATTAGATCGCGCATCTTCTTCTCTCCTTTCAGGTTGAAAACGAGCACGCCGATGGCGTGCCGGGGCTTTTGAAAAGACACCGCGGCCGCCGCATAGTCTGGCGCCCGCGGTGGTGCATTGCCGCCGCGTTCATGCGTACGCGGGCGGCGTGCTCGTAAAAAAACACCGCCCAGCACCCGAAGATGAATACTGGGCGGTGGGTTCGCTCGACCGGTGCCGAATCCGGGAGCTGAAAGTGCTTCATTCTCGCGGCTCCACGTGGATCGGTGGGCGCGGAATTTTTACGCCGTGCAGCCGATTCCAGCACCATGGACAGCCGGCCACGTGCAGCGGTGCCCACAAGTAAACGTCGCCGCAGCGGTCGCAGCGCGCGGGCGAATTCCACCAGGGTGGCGCGATGCCGTCCTGGCGCCACCGGGTTGCGGACAGCGCGAGAGCGAATGCGCGCAGCGCCTTCGGCGGGAAAGAGCGGGGCTCAAAGTCGGCAATATCCTCAGGTGCGAGGCCGCCCAGCACGTCGGCGGTGGTTACGTTGTCCAAACCCTCGCAGGCCCCGGCGGCGCATTGCTCAAGCGGTGTCGCATTTGCACCTTTATATTTTTGTGTCGGGACTGTCGGGACATGTCGGGACACCGTGCCCTGCCTGGCCTGTAACTGTCCCGACTCCCCGGCGCCATGTCGGGACAGGTCGGGACAAACTGGCTCCAAACCTGCCCGGCGCAGGATCTCGCCAACACTTGTATTCATTCATCACCCCAGAGCGCCGGCAAAATTACATAGACGCGGGTCCGGCGCCCGTCAGGAAGGAGTGGCTTGCAAGAAAAATTCCGCCCATCAGTTTGTAGTGCCCCAGTATTGGCGAGCGCGCGCGCCACAGCCTGCGGGTCGAAGCCTTGGCAAACCTCACGGCGAAAGCATTCGCGCTCGACAAAGTAGGTTGGACCGGCGGCGCTGTCTTTTCGGAATCCTGCTCGATTAATTGTGCGCGCGCTGTCAGCCGCGCCCCACCGGGAAAAGCGCGCGTCCCCGTTCACTTCCAGAAATGCGCGCACCTGTGAAAGCATGGCCACCGGCTCGGCATTTCCCGCCGTACCGCGCGCCTCAAACCAGGCCCTGAAGCACACTTGAGCGGCGCGCTCAGCTTCGCCTGTTTCCCAACCAGTGAGTTTGTAGGCGGTAGCCAGTTCGCCAGCAGCAGCAACCAGCGCGAAGCGGTTGGCCACACGCTGCACCTGCCCGGATGCATCATGCGGGGCGAGTTTGTCCGCGATGCTGCTGCGCAGCGCGCGCAAAATTTCACGCGCCCGTCCAGGATTGGCTACCAACACTTTCAAGAAGGTCGGCAGCGCGTGGCCATAGTGCGTGCCGCAAGCACGTCTGAGAGCATCAGCAAAAACGCCAGGCGCCACGCCATCCGGCACGCGGTCGAACAGCCCAAGCCCTGCGCCCGCATCGGCGGCCAGATCAATCACACGCACTTCCTGGCCGGCGCGCGCCCTTCCGCCGGACTCCGCCACTAAATCGGCCAAACCAATCTCCCCCGCCGAAAGAAAAAGGACGCGCCAGCGCGCCGGGAGGCGCGGGGATCCGTCGCGGTGGCTACGGCTTTTTCCTTGGCCGTTCGCCAACAAGTACGCCACCTGCCCCGCGTGCCGCGGTTCAAGCTGGCTGAGTTCATCCAAGATAACCAACATATCTGAGTGCATTGCGGCGACGCCTTCCAGGCCGTTGTCCGTCGCGCGCCATGTGCCCGCATAACTCGGCGGACCGTACACGCTGGCGCTAATTCGTAGCGCCGTGGTCTTCCCAGTACTAGAGGATCCGCGGAGGTGGATGCCGCCGCCATCGTCATCCACAAGACCGAGGCACGGCCCAGCGAAGCCCATGCAGATTACGAAGACCAAGCGCGAGTTCCCGACGCAAGGCGCCGAGACATTATTCAACCATCCTTCCAGCGTTCCCCCCTGGGCCAATGAAATGCTGTCAATGGTGGCCGCCTGAAACAGCACGGGTGCGGCTTCCGTGTCGCCGAAAGTTTGGCGCGGCAGCACATAAACGTCACCATGCCAGCCTGTGCGGCTCACGCAGCGCGCGCGCACATTAGGACTTTCGGACTGTATGTAATCGCCGACCATCCGGCGCAGGCGCGGATTGGCTGTGATTGTGAGTCCCTCACGTAACAGCATGCTTCGTAGTTCATCGCCGTTCCCGGCGTGCATGGACTGCGGGCACGTCCACCGATGTTCGTTGGCGTCCGCGTCCTGAAACACTAACAGCCTGCCCCACTCACCATTTTGCGCATCCCGCGTCATGGCGGTAACGCGCAGCCGGCCGCATATCCATTCAGGCGAAGCCTGCCCGGTAATCGTGCCGCGATCACGCACCACATCGCACCAGTAAACACCTGGCGTGGGCCCTATGCCTGCCTCTACAAGCTCGAAGTGTGGTGCTGGATTTGCGGTTTGTCCCGAGCTGTCCCGACTTGGCGCCGGGGAGTCGGGACGCCCCGGCGCTGGCGTGGCGCGCTGTCCCGACAGTCCCGATTCGTCCCGATCTTTTTTTCTAAATTTCTGCGGCGCGTGGGGTGGTTGACTAGGGGCCTCTGCAAGCGCCATCAGGTGGGTCCGCACGGTTTCAACGCGAGCTTGAAATTCAGCGGGCTCCAGGCCGGCGTTTGCCGCCATTTGCCGGCGCCCGTTGAGATATTCCTGTTCGGTCAGTCGCGCGGCGTAGTCAATTATCGAAAGCGCCACGGTGGCTCCATCTTCAACGGACAGCGGCGTTGGCGCGGTGCTCACTTTGCGCCACCTGGCAGAATCGACCGTGATGCTAGCCACAGCTCCAAAGCTGATTTGTTATAGCGGACAAGGCGCCCAACTTTCACGAATGGAGGCCCCTCGCCGCGAGTGCGCCACGCACACAACGTGTTGGGGCGAATTTGCAAAATTTCAGCGGCCCGCTCTTGCGTGAGCAGATCATGCATGGTGGTTGGTGCCTTTACATGGTGTAACCATGCACCAAAAGTAGCGCGCGGCATTGGAAAAATGCCCTGGTGTTTCTATGCTTTTTTTTGGGTAGGCGCCCCGCGCGGAATCTAGGGCTTGAAGTATTTATCCAGCGTGCGCGCTCCATGCTGCCCACTGCTCACGATCGGCTGGGAGCGGCGCGGCGCCTCCGACCGATTAAAACGCCGCAGGGCACTTCGGTCCTGAGGACTGCTACATTCTGTTGACTGTGCCCCGATCCCCTTGGGGACGCCATTTTTTTCGCGCGCAGGATCAGCGATCGTTCAGACAGGCACGTCACTGCGCGCTGCGGCATTTGTCCGGGTGTTATCGGCATGCGCGCTTATCTGCGAGCGACTCGCGGCGCGGACCGCGGGAAGCGGATGGAAGCTGAGCCTGCAAAAAATCAATCAGGACAGGGACTTGGCGGAACCGCAGTCGCGCAGGCGCGGCTATACACACGGGACTTTGGGGTATAATGCGCGCCCGGTACGGGCAGGATTCAGGTAATTGCCCGCCTCAGGAAGCGCAGATTTAGCACACGCCGGCTGGTGCTCGGAACGAGACCAGCCGGTTGTGTTTTGGGATCCCTGGACAAGGGAGGCGTTGGGTGAGCAAGCCGGAAACAACTACGTCAGCACAACCGTCCGCAGCCCGCACCGCCAACGGTGAGGCGGCTCCCGCCGATCGCAAGCGCCTCCTGATCCTGAGTCTGGGCGCTTTGGGCGTGGTGTTCGGTGACATCGGCACCAGCCCTCTGTATGCCATCAGCAGCCCGTTTTCCGGCGGGTACGGCCTGACGCCGACACCCGACAACGTACTCGGCGTGATCTCGCTGGTGTTCTGGTCGCTGATTATCATCGTGTGCATCAAATACCAGATGTTCGTGCTGCGCGCCGACAACAAGGGCGAAGGCGGCATCCTGGCGCTGCTCGCCATGCTCGATCCCTGGCGTGCACGCGGCAGCCAGCGCTCCCGGATCCTGATTGCACTGGGCATTTTCGGCGCTGCCTTGCTGTACGGCGACGGCATGATCACCCCGGCCATCTCGGTGTTGAGCGCGGTGGAAGGTCTGCAGGTGGCGACGCCGGCATTGCCGCATGCGGTGATCATCCTCATCACCGTAACGGTGCTGGTGGCGCTGTTCGCATTCCAGAAAGGCGGCACCAAACGCGTCGGCTTCGTGTTCGGCCCGGTGATGCTGGTGTGGTTCCTGGTGATCGCGTGGCTCGGGCTTGCGGCCATTATCCATTACCCGGCGGTGCTGGTGGCCATCAATCCCATCTATGCCTTGCATTTCATTTTCCATCATGGTTTTGCCGATATTATTGTCTTGGGCGCGGTGTTCCTGTGCGTCACCGGAGCCGAAGCGCTGTATGCGGATATCGGGCACTTCGGCGTATTGCCGATCAGGCTGTCGTGGTTCATCTATGTGATGCCGGCGCTGATGCTCAATTATTTCGGCCAGGGCGCGACGATACTGGCGAATCCCGGCCAAAAAGTGCAACTGTTGTTTTACAGCATGGTGCCCAATTCCGGCTGGTTTCTGTATCCGCTGGTGATTCTCGCGACTGTCGCCACGGTGATCGCCTCACAAGCGGTGATCTCCGGCGCCTTCTCGCTCATGAGCCAGGCGATCCAATTCGGCCAGAGTCCGCGGCTCACCATCATCCGCACTTCCCCGGACAAGGAAGGTCAGATCTACATCCCGTCGCTCAACTGGATCCTGATGCTGGCGACCATCGCCATCGTGCTGGGTTTCAAGACCTCGGATAATCTGGCGGCCGCCTACGGCGTGGCGGTCAGCTCCACCATGGTAATCACCAGCGTGCTGCTGTTCTTCGCCATGCGCGATGTGTGGCGCTGGCACATGGCGGTGATCGTGCCGATCATGGGATCTTTCATGCTCGTGGACTTGATGTTTTTCACCGCCAATATTTTCAAGATCTGGGACGGCGGCTGGTTGCCGTTGCTGGTGGGCTTGATCGGTTTCACCATCATGTCCACCTGGAGCACCGGTCGGCTAAACCTCATCAACCGCCTGCGTGAAAATACCGAGCCGCTGGATGTGTTCCTGGACCACATCCGCAGCATCCGGCCGGTACGCGTGCCGGGTACCGCAATTTTCATGACCGCGCCCAATCTCGGCACACCGCCCATGCTGCAGCATCATTTGCAGCACAATCAGGTATTACATGCGCAGGTGGTGCTGCTCACGGTGCTCACGGAAGATATCCCGTTTGTGCACCCGCAGCGACGCCTGCAAGTGGAAAAACTCGATCAGGGGTTTTACCGGGTACAGGCGCATTACGGGTTCATGCAGATTCCGAATGTGCCGCAGGCATTGCGGCGCACCAAGGATTTTGGGCTGGTGATCGATCCCGAGACCGTCACCTATTACATCGGCCGCGAAACCCTGGTGCCCACAAAGAACAGACCGGCCATGATGGCGTGGCGTGAAAAATTATTCGTCTTCATGTCCCGCAATGCCATCCGCGCCACGGATTTCTATCAGATCCCGCCGGACCGCACCGTGGAACTGGGTTTGCGTCTGCGGTTTGCCGAGATCCGCCCTGCACGCACGCCGCCGCCGGTGCCGCCACCCTCGCGATTGTGAAACCCGGATGCTCGCCAAACTGATTTCGCTGCTCGCCGGATTCATCATCGCCGCCATCTCCACTCTGGGCTATGGCGGCATCGTGCTGCTCATGGCTATCGAGAGTGCCTGCATTCCGCTGCCATCCGAGATTATCATGCCGTTCGCCGGCTATCTGGTGTACCGCGGCGAACTTACACTGTGGCTGGTGGCCGCGGCCGGCGCGTTCGGCTGTGTGCTGGGTTCGCTGCTGGCCTACTGGGCAGGCGCCCGGGGTGGGCGGCCGCTGGCGGAGAAATACGGCCGCTATATATTGGTATCGCCGCATGATTTGCAGACCGCGGACCGCTGGTTCCAGCGCCGCGGCGACATTATCATCCTCATCGGCCGGCTGCTGCCCCTGGTGCGCACTTTCATCGCCTTTCCCGCGGGTATAGCGCGCATGCCGATATTCAAGTTCATCCTCTACACCTTCATCGGTTCCTATATTTGGTGCTGGGGTCTGGCGTGGTTGGGCGTGCGCCTCGGCGCACGCTGGGACAGCCTGTCCCCCTGGTTCCATCGTTTCGACACGCTCATCGTGACCCTGGCGCTGCTGGTCTTCGCCGGGTATGTATGGCGGCATCTCCGGCACCTGCGCCGGCCTCCGGCCTCCGGTTGACACGCACTCAGCATCAGTTAATAATTCCGCCAGCGCCGATTTGATACTCAGCTTGCGGGCGCTCTATAAATACGGCTAAAGCGGGGTCCGAAAGAACCTGCTCTAGCGCCCTATGGGAAAAACGCTGAGCGGGTTTTTTATCGGCAGGCACAAGATGAATCAGCTTTCCACAGCCTGGGACCAGCAGGCATTTCCGGTCTATCCCGCCGTGTCCTTCGAGTTTTTTCCGCCCAGCACGCCGCAGCTGCAGCAGAATCTTTGGCAGGCGCTGGAGCGTTTGGCGCTTTTGTCTCCGCGTTTCGTGTCGGTAACCTATGGCGCGGGCGGTTCCACCCGCGAGCGCACCCATGACACCGTGGTCGCCATCGAACGGCAATTGGGCCTGCGCCCGGCCGCGCATCTGACCTGCGTGGGCGCCGGCAAAACCGAAATCGAAGCGGTGGCACGCCGCTACTGGCAGGCCGGCATCCGGCATGTGGTGGCGCTGCGCGGCGATCCCGCGGAAGGCATCGGCCGGTTTGCACCTCATCCGCATGGCTACTCCTGTGCGGCCGATCTGGTGGCGGGCCTGAAACACGTGGCGGATTTCGAGATCAGCGTGGCGGCCCATCCCGAGACGCACCCGGATGCGCTCTCACCGCAAGCGGACCTGGAAAATCTCAAGCGCAAGCAGGACGCGGGCGCGGCCCGCGGCATCACCCAGTTTTTTTTCGACGCGGAAGTGTTTCTGCGTTTTCGCGACGCCGCCGTGAAGGCCGGCGTGCGCATGCCGCTGGTGCCCGGCATCCTGCCGGTGACCAATTTCCAGCAGGTGCAGAAGTTCAGCGCCCGCTGCGGCGCTAGCGTGCCCGCGTCCCTGGCGCGCTTTTTCGAAGGACTCGACGCTGATCCGGAAACCCGCAAGCTGGTGGCGGCGCACGTGGCCGGCGAGCTATGCCGCCGGCTGCAAAGCGAGGGTGTGAACGAGTTTCATTTTTATACCCTCAACCGCGCGGAACTCACGCGCGCTATTTGCCATCTGCTGGGTATCCGCGCCGCCGCGCACACCACAAGCGCTGCGCTGCCCGGCGGCAATCCGGCCGGCGATTGAGGCGGCGCATGTCCTGTCAAGCAACCCTCGACGAAATCCTCAAGCAACGCATCCTGCTGCTGGACGGCGCCATGGGCACCATGATCCAGAGCTACCGGTTTTCGGAGCAGGATTTCCGCGGCGCGCGCTTCAAGAATCATGCCCGCGATCTTCAGGGCAATAACGATCTGCTGGTGCTGAGCCGGCCGCACGTGATCGAGGAAATCCATCAGGCGTATCTGGATGCCGGCGCCGACATCCTCGAGACCAACACCTTCAATTCCACCGCCATTTCCCAGGCGGACTACGGCACCGAAGCGCTGGTGTACGAATTGAATCGCGAGGCGGCGCGGCTGGCGCAGCGGCTCACGGAAAAGATGAGCCGCGCCACCCCCGGCAAGCCGCGGTTCGTGGCCGGGATACTCGGACCCACCAGCCGTACCGCCTCCATTTCACCGGATGTGAACGATCCCGGTTTCCGCAACGTAAGCTTCGGGGAGTTGCGCGCCACCTACGCGGACGCCATCCGCGGCTTGCTGGACGGCGGCGCAGATCTGCTGATGGTGGAAACCGTGTTCGACACCCTCAACTGCAAGGCGGCGCTGTTCGCCATCGAGGAACAGTTCGAACAGCGCGGCGTGCGCCTGCCGGTGATGATTTCCGCCACCATCACCGATCTCTCCGGGCGCACGCTTTCCGGCCAAACGCCGGAGGCTTTCTGGAATTCCGTGCGCCACGTGCGGCCCTTCAGCATCGGCTTGAATTGCGCCCTGGGCGCCGAGCAGTTGCGCCCCTACGTGGAGGAACTGGCGCGCATCGCCGACTGTTATGTAAGCGCCCATCCAAACGCCGGACTGCCCAATGCCTTTGGCGGCTACGACGAAACCCCGGAGCACATGGCCGGACTCATCGGCGAATGGGCCCAAAGCGGTTTCCTCAACATCGTGGGCGGCTGCTGCGGCACCACCCCGGAGCATATCCGGGCGCTGGCGTCGGCCGTGGCTGGGCAGGCGCCGCGCGCCATCCCGGTGGTCGAACCGCAATGCCGGCTGAGCGGTCTTGAAGCCCTCAATATCGGCCCCGAGAGCCTGTTCGTGAACGTCGGCGAACGCACCAACATCACCGGTTCCGCCAAGTTCAAGAAACTGATTCTCGCGGGCGATTACGAAGCTGCCCTGGAGGTGGCCCGGGAACAGGTGCAGAGCGGCGCGCAGATGCTCGACGTCAACATGGACGAAGGCCTGCTGGACGGCGTGGCCGCCATGACCCGCTTTCTCAAGCTTGCGGCCTCGGAGCCGGATATCTGCCGGGTGCCGGTGATGATCGATTCCTCCCGTTGGGAAATCATTGAGGCGAGTTTGCAATGCCTGCAGGGCAAGTGCGTCATCAATTCCATCAGCCTAAAGGAAGGCGAGGAGAAATTCCTGCGGCAGGCCAGACTCGCGCGCCGCTACGGCGCCGCGGTGGTGGTCATGGCCTTCGATGAAAACGGGCAGGCCGACACCCTGGAACGGCGGGTGGCGGTGTGTGCACGCGCCTACGCATTGCTCACCGCGACCGCCGGTGTTCCCGGCGAGGACATCATCTTCGATCCCAACATCTTCGCCGTGGGCACCGGCATCGAGATCCACGCCAATTACGCCGTGGACTACATCCAGGCGGTGCAACAGATCAAGCACAAGCTGCCGCAGGTACTCATCAGCGGCGGTGTCAGCAATGTATCGTTCGCGTTCCGCGGCAATAACCGAGTGCGCGAGGCCATGCACGCGGCGTTTCTGTACCACGCCATCGCGGCTGGCATGGATATGGGCATCGTCAACGCCGGCCAACTGGCGGTGTATGCGGATATTCCCAAGGAGCTGCTGGAACCGGTGGAAGACGTGCTCTTCAACCGCCGGCCCGATGCCGCCGAACGGCTGGTGGCCTTCGCCGCGACTCTGGAGCGGGGCGGCAGCAAGCCGGTGGAAGACTTGGCCTGGCGGCAGCAGTCGGTGAATCAACGCCTGGCGCACGCCCTGGTGCAGGGCATCACCGACTATATCGAAGTGGACACTGAAGAAGCACGCCGGCAGGCCAAGCGGCCTTTGGAGGTCATCGAAGGGCCGCTCATGAGCGGCATGAACATCGTCGGCGATCTGTTCGGCGCCGGCAAGATGTTCCTGCCACAGGTGGTGAAATCTGCGCGCGTCATGAAAAAAGCCGTGGCCTACCTGACACCTTATATAGAAGCGCAGAAAGACGCCAACAGCCGCGCCCAGGGCCGAATTCTCATGGCCACCGTCAAGGGTGATGTACACGACATCGGCAAGAATATCGTGGGCGTGGTGTTGCAGTGCAACAACTACGAGGTGCTGGATCTGGGGGTGATGGTGCCGGCCGCGAAAATTCTCGAGACAGCGCGCGCCGAGAACGTCGACATCATCGGCCTCTCGGGTCTGATCACGCCGTCACTGGAGGAAATGGCACACGTGGCGAAAGAAATGCAGCGCCAGAATTTCAGCCTGCCGCTGCTCATCGGCGGCGCCACCACCTCGCGCACGCATACGGCGGTCAAGATCGCGCCCAATTATTCCGGATCGGTGACTTACGTGAAGGATGCCTCGCGGGCCGTGAGCGTGGCCAGCAGTTTACTGGGCGCAGGCCGACAGGCCTTCGAGGATACTACCAAACAAGAATATGCACAGGTGCGCGCCCAGCACGCCGGCCGCGAAGATCACAGCCAATGGCTGACGCTGGCGGCGGCGCGCGCCAACCCCACGCCCATCGAGTGGCGGGGCTACTCGCCGCCTAAACCCCGCGGGCTGGGCGTGGAAGTCTTCCATGACTATGACCTGGAAACCATCCGCGCCTACATAGACTGGACGCCGTTCTTCCATACCTGGCAGTTGAAAGCCAGTTATCCGCGCATTCTCGAGGATACGGAAAAGGGCGAAACGGCGCGCAAGCTGTTCGCGGAAGCCAACCATATGCTGGACCGCATCGTCGCGGAAAAATGGCTGCGGGCCAGCGGCGTGTACGGACTGTTTGCCGCGAATGCGGTGAACGGCGATGACCTGGCGGTATTCCGCAACGCCAAACGTGATGAGAAACTCATCAATTTCCATTTTCTGCGCCAGCAACAGCTCCGGCCGCCCGGCAAACCCAACCAGTCGCTGGTGGATTTCGTCGCGCCCCAGGCCAGTGGCATCGCCGACTACCTCGGCGCGTTCGCGGTGACTGCGGGGCTCGGTATCGAAACACCGCTAAAGCGTTTCGCGGCGGACAACGATGACTACAGCGCCATCCTGTTGAAGTCCCTGGCGGACCGTCTGGCGGAAGCATTCGCGGAACTGCTGCACGTGCGCGTGCGCCGGGAATTCTGGGGATACGCGGCGCATGAGCGTCTTGGCAATGAGGCGCTCATCCAGGAACAGTACACCGGCATCCGCCCGGCGCCCGGTTATCCCGCCTGCCCCGAACACACCGAGAAAGGCGGCCTCTGGCAGTTGCTGGACGCGGAGCGCCGTGCCGGCATCAAACTCACGGAACACTACGCCATGTGGCCGGCGGCGGCGGTCAGCGGCTTCTATTTCTCGCATCCACAGTCCCGTTACTTTGCCGTCGGCAAGATCAACCGCGACCAGGTGCGGGATTATGCGCAACGCAAAGGCATGGAGCTGGCCACCGCGGAACGCTGGCTGGCGCCGAACCTGGGCTATACGCCCTGAATACCGAGGTGAGGGGTGAGAGGGGCAAGGTTGAAGGCGTTGACGCCTGAGTGACATTTCTTTCCTATCCCCACCCGGTCAACGTCTCCCCGAGAGCCCCGTTGTTGGGCCTAAGGCGGGGCAACCCGCCGATTTTCAACACCCTTAGGAGATAGAGACCATGAAACTGACCACCACCCTGGTTGCGGGTGCGCTCTTGGCCCTCGCTGGCTCTTCGCTGGTGTATGCCCAGCAAGCCCCGGCCCCAACCCCGCAGCAGAAGGAAACCCGTCATATCCGCAAGGATACCCGCGACATCCATCATGACCGGCGCGATGTGCGCCATGACCAGCGCCAGATCAACCGTGACGTGGCCCAGGGCAAGTTCAGAAAAGCCAGGGCCCAGGTAAGGGATATGCGCAAGGACAAGCGCGACATCCGTCACGACAAGAAAAATCGCCGGCATGTGCGCCGTGTGCGCCATCATCAGAACCATCACGATCACGGCTGATCCGCGGGCTGAAGGCCATGACCGCTGTCATCAGACCAGACAAGCGTAGAGCTTGGCTGCCGGTGCTGGTGGCGGCGGTTTTATTTCCGCTGTCGGTGAGCGCCTGGGCGTCCAGCGACGCCCAGGCGCTGCATGTTCTGAATCGTCTGGCGTTTGGTCCGGCGCCGGGGGATGTGCAGCGCGTCGCAAACATGGGCGTGGATCAGTACATCCAGCAGCAACTACACCCGGATTCCATGCCGTTGCCGGAGGCGCTGCAACAGCAGCTCGCCAGCTTCGCTACGCTGCAACGTTCGCCCACGGAGCTCTTCGCGCAGTACGGCCCGCAGCCGCACCCCCGCGGTGAGAAACCCACGCCTGCGGAACGCAAAGCGCTGCGCCAACGCGCCCGGGTGATTTTGCAGCAGGCCGCCGAGGCGCGCCTGCTGCGCGCCGTCGAGAGTCCGCGCCAGTTGCAGGAAGTCATGACCGCGTTCTGGTTCAACCATTTCAATGTATTTGCCGGCAAAGGCCTCGACTATCTGTGGATCGGCAGCTACGAGCAGCGTGCCATCCGCCCCTACGCCCTCGGCCATTTTCGGGATCTCTTGTTCGCCACCGCCAAAAGCCCGGCCATGCTGTTCTACCTGGACAATTGGCTGGACACGCAGCCCGGCACGCCGCACGCCAAGGGCCGTTTCCAGGGCATCAATGAGAACTACAGCCGCGAAATCATGGAACTGCATACCCTCGGCGTGAACGGCGGTTACACCCAGACCGATGTCACTACCCTGGCGCACATCCTGACGGGCTGGGGATTGTGTCCGCCCCGCGGTTTTTTTTCCAGACCCAGCGGGTTTTGTTTCGATCCCCAGCGCCATGATTTCAACAGCCAGGTTTTTCTGGGCAGCGAGATCGCCGGCGGCGGTCAACGAGAAATACAACAGGCCTTGGCGATGCTGGCGGACAGTCCGGTTACCGCCCGGCACCTGAGTTACGAACTGGCGCAGTACTTCGTGGCCGACCATCCGCCCAGCGCGCTGGTGGAGCGTCTGACGCAGCAATGGCTGCACAGTGACGGCGATATCGCCGCGGTGCTGGACACGCTGTTCCACAGCCCGGAATTCTGGTCAGCGCACTATACCGGCAATAAGTTCAAGACACCTTATGAATACGTGATTTCCATGGTGCGCGCCAGCGGCCAGCCGCTCACCAACGTGCAGCCGTTGCTGGGGATGATGGCGCGCCTCGGCATGCCGCTGTACGGCTGTCTCACGCCCGACGGCTACAAAAACACCCGGGGTGTATGGCTCAACCCCGATGCCATGATGATGCGCCTGAGCTTTGCCACGGCACTCGGTTACGGCAACCTGCGGCTTGATTCCAATGGCATGCGCCCCGAAAAACCCGAGCAGCGTGTCACACAATTATTTGACACCTTGCGTGGTTTGTTCACGCCCCAGGAAATCGTGAAGATTGATTCGCAACCGCTGCCATTGCGCGCCGGCCTGATTCTCGGCAGCCCACAGTTCCAGTACCGCTGATCAGGAGGTGAGGCGTGAGGAATGAGGCGTGCGGCCTCAGCAGTGAAGGGTGGGAAGTGAGCGTGAGGCCGGTACTTTCACCGAACAACCGTTAGCTGTTCGATCCGGCTTCACGCCCGGACAGGGATGTTCGGGCCGGTTAACCCACCCTGGAAGGTTCTGTGTGCGAGAGACGCTCAAGATTTTTTCAATGTGAAGGAGGCAAACCATGAACCGCCGTGAATTTCTTCAGCATGCCGCGCTGGTTTCAGGCGCAACCCTGGTTGCTCTCGGTACTCGCGGCTGGGCTGCGCGCTTGTCCG
The DNA here is from genome assembly GCA_027315405.1 of Gammaproteobacteria bacterium. Lineage (GTDB taxonomy): Bacteria > Pseudomonadota > Gammaproteobacteria > Natronospirales > REEB76 > REEB76. The sequence goes on from DAHUYB010000001.1 coordinate 18,001, forward strand.
ATGCCATCGCCGGCAACCGCCGGCTAATCGTGATTTTCCTGCGTGGCGCGGTGGATGGCCTGAACGTGGTGGTGCCTTATGCGGACGACCGTTATTACCAAGCCCGGCCTACCATCGCCATTCCCAAGTCCGGGCAAGACAACGGTGCGCTGGACCTGGACGGCTACTTCGGCCTGCATCCGGCGCTGGCAGCCGTGCTACCCCTATGGCAAAACAAGAGCATGGCCTTCGTTCAGGCCAGCGGTTCGCCGGATCCCAACCGCTCGCATTTCGAGGCCCAGGCCTATATGGAAACCGGCGCGCCCGGCGACACCGCCGTCAGCAGCGGCTGGATGAACCGCCTGCTGGGCGCGCTGCCCGGTCCGCATGCACCCACCGAGGCCCTGAGTCTCGGCACCGCGCTGCCGCGCATCTTCACCGGCCCCAACCCGGTTTCGAACCTGCCCCTGGGCCGCAACGCCGGTCATCCCATGCCCATCGACCGGCCGCGTGTCGCCGATGCATTCGACGCGCTTTATCAAGGCAATACCATGGTGGACCAGGTTTTTCATCAGGGCCAGCAGGCGCGCAGCGAACTGATGATGGATTTGCAACAAGACATGGCCGATTCCTATAACGGCGCACCCTCGGTCATTGGATTCGCCAACGATACCCAACGGTTGGCAAAACTCATGGCGGGCGACGCCAGCATCCGTCTCGCGTTTCTGTCGGTAGGCGGCTGGGATACCCATGTGAGCGAGGGCTCCGCCCAGGGCCAGCTCGCCAATCATCTGCAGGCACTCGGCCAGGGACTCGCGGCACTCATCCAGGGACTCGGCAGCCTGTATCAGGACAGCGTGATCCTGGTGATGTCGGAATTTGGCCGCACCTTCCGGGAGAACGGCAATGCCGGCACCGACCATGGTCACGGCAACGTCATGTGGCTGTTGGGCGGCCAGGTGAACGGCGGCAAGGTCTATGGCGACTGGCCGGGCCTGTCCGACGACCAGCTTTACCAGAACCGCGACTTGGCGGTGACCACGGATTTCCGTCAGGTGATCGGCACGCTGCTCAGCCGCCATCTGCGCTTAGCGGACGCTGGACTCGCCCAGGTGTTTCCGGATGGACTCGGCGCTGGGGTAAATCTTTCCGCGCTGCTCAAAGCCTGAGCGGCGACCGCGAGCACCCACAAAAAAGCGTAAACTTGCGCGCGCGGCATTCTGCCGCAGCCATTTTCAGGAGGTTTGTTTATGTCCCTGTCCATGTACCAGGCTTCGGTGCCGGTGTTTATCCGCATGCTCACCAATTTGTCCGCGATCCTCAAGAAGGGCGAAGCCCACGCCCAGGGTAAAAAGATCGATCCCGCGGTGTTCACCGGCGCGCGCCTGGCGCCCGACATGCTGCCGCTGGTGCGCCAGATCCAGATCGCCAGCGACCAGGTCAAGGGCTGCGCCGCGCGGCTCGCGGGCCTGGAGCCGCCGGCCTACGAAGACAAGGAACAGAGTTTCGCGGATCTGTACGCGCGCATCGACAAGACCATCGCCTATCTCAAGAGCGTCAAGCCCGCGCAGATCGATGGCTCCGAGGAACGGCGCGTGGAACTGAAATTGCACGACAAAACCGTGGTGCTCAAGGGCCAGGATTATTTGTTGGAGCGCGTCTACCCGAATTTCTTTTTCCACGTGACCACCGCCTACGCCATCCTGCGGCACAACGGCGTGGAGATCGGCAAGGGCGATTTCCTCGGAGTGTAGATTTCCAGCCGCGATTGCAACCCACAAAAAAGGCCGCTCCATCATGGAGCGGCCTTTTGATTTGCACGCGCTGCGGCGTCAGTGCAACGGCGGCAGGTGCGGGTGGTGGTTGGGGTGACAGCGAACCGTTTCTTGACCTTTTCTGTACAAATGATCGCAGTCCATATTCAGCCGTAAGCCTTGCGGTGCTTGAACTTCTTATCATCTGAAAAGGAACGATCTGGACAAGACGCAGCCACTGCGTTAATAATTGTCCCTAAGAAGAGCGTCGTTAGCAGGCGCTGCGGCCGTCGAGCAGGTATCTCGATGTAACCGCGCAATAAATAGGGATCCACATGAACACTCGAATTCATCGTCTCCTTGGGCAAGTTGTCTTCGCTACTTCAACAATTGCTATTCCCGCTGTGCATCCGGGATCGGTTGGAACCAAAGCAATCGGTGAGGGCTGTCCAGCCATGTGAAGCTGGTAAAAGGAGGCACAATGAATATAAAAGAGGGGCTTCCTGGCCGTCCCGACCAAACGGCGACCCGCATTCTCATGCACTGCGGGAATAAATCTGTACCCTATTTTCAAGAGCCGCCCTTACTTGAGGCGGGGCAGCGTGGCGCGTATGTATTCGAGCGACGTGTCGCCATAGGTAGTTACCTGCCTCCGCATACCTTCGATGAACATGTCTTTCTCTTGCCAGTAGGCGGCGAGGGCGTTCCGTTCAAAAGCGCCCTGAATGGCCACCAGATTCGCGGTTACATAGAGCCCTGGCGATTCCGTTTCCTGGCTGCGGGTGACAGCCTGTCAACATCCTGGGCGGCGCCGATGGATAGTATTCTGGTTACTATTCATCCGCATACACTGCATCGTGCACTCAGCACTGATCCGGATAGCCATTACCCCGAGCTCATCTCGCGAATAGCGGCACACGAAGATCAGGTACTGAGGCACCTTACGCTTGCGATGCAGTCTTATCTTGCCTCCGACAGGCTCGCCGGCAAGATTTTTGAAAATTCTTTGTTGGCTGCGATTGCTGCTCGGCTTCTCTTTAATTACGGAAATGGACGACGCAGTAACGCGAGCGGTACATTGTTGCCGCGCTGGAAGCGCGTGCGCGTTGAGACGTACATCCGGGAGAATTTTGCCAACCCACTGACACTCGCCGATGCGGCGGCTGTTGTTGAGATGAACCCGTATCAGCTGTGCCGGACATTTCGCGCGACGACCGGGCAAAATCTCTGGCAGTTCGTACTCGAATGCCGTGTGCGTGAAGCGATGCGCAGGATCTGCAATCGCCGGGCACTGCCTCTTGCCCACATCGCACGCGACTGCGGGTTCGAAAGCTATTCACAGTTCATCGCCGCATTCCGCAAATTTATCGGTTGCCTGCCGAGCGAGTATCGCCGCACCATTGGCAGATGAGCGGCGGGCCCTATATATAGACCGTAACTTAAACTCGCCTGTCTCTCCTGCTTGGCGTAGCCGGTTGTCCGCTATTCCAGAAAGTCAAAAAACCCGAATTCCACGCAATAATCCAAAGCCACAGACGATTTCTGTAAGTATGATTTATGACACGAGGTATTTCCCGCCGGGCGTGTGGGCAATTGATCGAATTATGGTATGTGTACAGCAGGCTGTAACCGGGGGAAAAACTATAAATATTCAATAGTCGGAAATAAATAACCTTAAACATAAGGAAAAAGATGATGTCAGCACAATCCGCCGCCTGGTATGTCGGCTTATCAAGTCTCCGCCGCCTCACGAGGATGGTGTGTTTCCTCACGTGCATTGCCGGCTTCGCGTTCATGCTCTCCGCCTGTGGCAACGGCGGGTCCTCGGGAGGCGCGAGCCCGCTCAGCATCAGCACTACGAGCCTACCAGGGGGTACGACAGGTACAGCCTACAGCGCGACGCTGAAGGCGTCGGGTGGCACCACTCCTTACACTTGGTCTATAGCCAGTGGCGCGCTTCCCGGTTGGGCGAGACTTGACGCAAGCGCGGGCACGATCACCGGCACGCCAGACGCGGGCGGCACGACGAACTTCACAGTCAAGGTCACCGACTCAGTCAATACCACTGCGACCAAGGCACTCAGCATCACCGTAGGTACAAAGGAGACCTTCGGGTTCGTGAACTATGACTCAAACGGCACGCTGAACGGTGACGTTGCCAACGAAAGCAGTGTCGGCACCGCGTCTCTTGACGGCGCCGGCGGCTATACCGCGAGTGATACCAAAAACGTTGTGGACCCGTCCACATCGGCCCAATCCATCACATCGCAAACTGGGAGTGGCGCCTACAATCTGGGATCCAATGGGAGCATCACCTTGACCGATTCGAGCGGCATGATCGTGGGTTCGGGCAGCATCAGTGCTGATTCCAGCGCCATCGTGCTCGCCAGCATAGCGAGCGGAAACGTACCCTCCATCACCGCCGGGGTCACGCCACTCAGCGGCGGCAGCGACGTTTCCCTCAACGGTACTTACCTGTTCTCCGTCTATGACGATAACGGGGTAACCAACGGCTTCCCCAACGATGAAGGCGACATCATCACCGGCACCCTCGACGGAGCGGGGAACTACACAGCATCCGAGGTGAAAAACGCCTGGCAGACGGATACCAACACCCAGTCGCTGTCGAGCGCCAACCTGTCGGGTACCTACTCGGTGTCCGGCAGCGGCACGTTCACGCTCAAGGACGCTTCGAACAATGTGATTGCAACCGGGTACGTGGGCATAGGTGGTATCGGCATCATCATCGGCGAGACTACCTCGGGTCAAATTCCGCAGATCGGCGCAGCGGTCAAGCTCGACCAGGGCGGGACCAACGCGGACCTCAATGGCACCTATGTGGTCACCACCTATGACAACAACGGCACGCTCAACGGTGACGTTGCCAACGCGGGCTCCCTGGTGACACTGAGCTTCGACGGCAAGGGCTCGTTCTCGGGGTCGGAGACGCACAACGTGTGGGATACCTCGAAGAACAAGCAGTCTGTCACGAACAGCTCGCGCTCCGGTAGCTACTCGGTCGCTTCCGATGGCACGCTGACAATTGAGGACTCTGGCGGTACCATCATCGCCACGGGCGGTGTGGCTGTAGGTGGCGACATGATCGTTATCGGCGACGTCGAGTCTGGTTCGACGCCGACTATCGGAGTCGGTGTAAGACAATGAAATGCATGCGAGGTCGCGTATCCCTAGGTGGCCTGATTAAGGAAAAGAAAGAGCCTACCAGGATCGCCGGCAATCATGTGATTTTTGTAAATGCAGTTAGGCGACTTTGGAATGGGCGGCCATTGTCTTGAGTATCCTAACGTCGCCACACGTAAACCACACGTAAACCGATTGTGCTGAAGTCCAGCACTGGTCCTGAGGCGATGACGACAGGAACGGGATTTACGCAAAGATTTAGAAGCTACAAGCTACAAGCTTGGAGCAAGCGGTTGTATCGCAAAACCCTGAAACATCAAACTACAAGTGCTACTGGCGGCAACAGTTCTGATGGAGATGTGACATGAAAATCAATATATTTGTGCCATTTTTGATAGCCTTGACGCTGTGCGCCTGTGGTGGAGGGGGCGGAAGCAGTTCGCCATCTGGCGGCAGCCCCATCAATGCAAACACTCCACCCGTGGGCTTCTACGTCGGCACGTCAAGTGACGGAAACGATGCTACGGTCTTGAGCCTCTCAGATGGCACGTATTGGATTATGGAGTCACCAGCTACGGGCATCAATCTGGACTACCTACTTACCGGTACAGCGCAATACGACAATGGTTCCTACAACTCCAAATTGACTACTGATTATCAGCTTCCAACAACTGCGGTAACAGCCGGTAGCGTTACATCCGGGACTATGTTTGGCAACTTCTCTGGCCCGCAGTTTACCGACCAGATCATCATTAACTCAAATATAATCAACATCACTGCCAGTTATGACCAAAGCATTAGCGGTTCTGCAGACGTAAATCAATTGGACGGCACTTATGGTTGCCAGGCCACGATGACCTCCCCGGGTACTCAAGGCAATGCGGATACATTTCTTATACAGCCTGGCGGCGTCCTTACGGGTCAGTACATCTATGGGGGAATTACCAATGATTACTCGGGAACAATCACCGCTCGCAACGATGTTGATGCCTACAACATCACATTGATATACGGCGGAAATGTTTATCAAGGCATTGTGTACTTGGATCCCGTGAATAAATTTTTGCGTATCGTTGGGATAGATCAGAGTTCAAAGAATGCGTATAGCTGCACCGCAAACACGTAGAGCAACTGAAGGAGTCCAAGCCATGATGCGCAGTTACACAGCAACCAACGTCGTATTTCGCTGTCCCGGTCGGCAAATGGCGGCCAAACTATATTTGCTGCTGGCTATCATTCTGCCTTCGACTCTTGTGCCAACATTGGCGCGAGCGGGTACAAATAGCACGGGTTTCCCGCCAGGATCTTATCTAAAAGTGACTCCTTGGTGCGACAAAGTTGTTTGTCCAACTACGGCATTTACCCCGCATTCATCAATTGAACTCCGGGCCAGGGTAATTGTGCCTCATGGATTGCCGCCGGGCGTACAGCTCGCATGTACACCGGTATGGTCTCTGGAGGGTGGGCTGCGTTATGAGGAAGAGCCTGTGAGAATCGTGGCAAATCACGTGATATTTACGTCCGCCCTCGGGGACTCGCGAATTGGCGGCCATTGCATTGAAGACCCCAATGTCACAACTCAAAAAAACGCACCGCTCACGTTGCATACCAGTACCGCTCCGGACGCCATAACAACCGGTACGGAGTTTACCAAAAGTTTAGAGGCTACCCGGACTGCCCAGATTCCTCCCCCCGCCCAGCCGCCTGCGCCTTCGGCCTCTGGTAGTAATGCTTCCAGTAATGCGCTGTTAATTGGTGGCCTCATTGCGGGTGCAGCGGCTCTTGCAGTCGCTGCCGGGGCAGCGGCCAAATCCAGTTCATCGGGGCAGGCCTGCAGTGGCGTCTTTATCAATAACTTAACCGGACAATGCCTTAATGACACGGGTCCTGGGGGTGCAACCGTCCAATGTTCGTCACCCGCGGGAGCTGGGCAAGCGTGCGGTCCGCTGGCCGCCGGGTCAGTCAATAATCCGGTTTACTGTCAGGCTGGGCTGGAATGTGTTTCCTCCAATCAAATTGGCGTGGGCGTGTGCCAGTCTTCCTGCCCGTAACACACGCAAAGCTATGCGAATGCTGTCAAATCACCGGCCCTTAATCGTAGTGGTTTGTTTTAGGAGTGGTGCTGTTAGATTGCCGGTCGGTGGAGCGATTCAATAGGCTAAAGATCGAACAAGTTAGAGATCTTTAAAGATCAATACTGCTCTAGCGATCCACGGGAGACATACCATGAAACATACCGTTAACCAAATCTCAATCGTAATTGCCGTTGCGCTTTTGGCATGTCCGCTCTTCCTTGTCGCACCAAAGCTCGTTCTTGGTGCGACACCGAAGGCACCTTTCCCGCCAGGATCTTATCTTAAGCCGATTGTCGTGTGCGGAGACTTTGCACCCTGTCACGCGACTGTTTTCACCCCCAGATCCTCGGTCCAGCTTGTCGGGAGAGTAATCTTCCCGTATTTAATAACGGGGGAAAATCCCATCTATAAGGGCTATAAAGGGGTGACTTCACCAACGACGAATACGCCGGGCTGTACGCCCGTATGGGAGAATCAAAGCGGCTACCATGACGTAAATAAGCTTATTGGAAATCACGTAATTTTCATCGGACCTGTTGGCAACACTGCACTGGTCGGTCATTGTCTGGAAGATCCAAGCGTCAAAACGCGCAAGCCACTGGTGCTGCAAGCCAGCACGGCCCCCGGCGCCATGACAACCGGCACAGCATTTACGAAAAGCGTGGAAGCTACCCGGATTGCCCAGGTTGCACCCAGCACTCAGCCTGCTGCACCTTCGGCCTCTGGTAGTAATGCTTCCAGTAATGCGCTGTTAATTGGCGGCCTCGTAGCAGGTGCAGCGGCTCTTGCGGTGGCGGCTGGAGCAGCGGCAAAGTCGTCAACAAGCTCCAGCTCATCGGGAACAGTCAATTGTTCATATAACCTATGTTTTTGTAATCCAGGTGTGCCTTGTGGTCACACCGTTAACAACGAACAAACACAATGTTTATCGCAAGATGTAGTGAGTGTTGGTCAGACCGGTTGTGGTGTAATAGATTCTTCCGATGGTTATACCATTGCCTGTCAACCGAATGACTGGTGCTATCAGGCAAATGGAACCAGCTCTCCGGGCATCTGTGAGTCCAGTTTTCCATCACAATGTAGTTGAGTTATGTTAATCGTCCGGCCCATAAGGGGGCAGATTCGTATAGAGACAGCGCGAATAAATCCTTATAAATCCCCATGAAAAGATGCGGGTATATACGTTATGCGGGGGGGGGTGCTGTACCAAAGAGTCGCAAAAGGAATTATATGGTGACGATAGAATCATATAGAAAAAGCGCAATACAGCTACTGATTGTACGGGCGGAAATATTCTCGTTTTTATGTTTGCTGGCGGCGTGCGCGTCTCCTGTCGTGTATCAGCCGAATCGGGAAACAGTTCAAGCCATCCCTTTGAACATGGCCCTTCAAGAAGCGACAACGATCGGCGGTCAAGCATTCGGATATATGGGTATAGCCTCTCCCGCACAATTTTCTCGCTTTGTGCTCAGCAAGCATGGAGATGAAGCAACGGCATACTACACCATGGATGGAAAGTCCCAGTCATGTACGGCATCAACAAAATACTGGCTTGGCAACTGGGGCGCCGCATCGGGAGAAGTGCATACTCAGGTTGGAACAAGTACGATGAGCAACGTTCCTGATAGCGATTATTGCGTGATCAGTCACACGTTTTTTACGGATTGTCGCTTTAATTACATCTGTTGGTCGAGCAAAAAGCAAGCAATCCAATTCGTAAACGTTATGTCGGTTATCCAGACTGCGGCCGGACCTGGATTTGCCCAAGTGGTAATGTCAAGCAAGTTGCTTCCTGCTAACCCTGTAGGAGGTTCCGTAAATGGCGCAACGCCGCTGACGCAAACAGCAGATGTTCAGCAATATGCTGTTCAGGCGCGTGAAGCCGTGCGGAGCGGGCAGATTGACGAGGCCATCGGCTTATACCAGAAGGCGGTTAATGCGAATCCGGATTGGGCTGTCGGCCATTACAACTTGGCCGAACTGCTTGCCGACCGCCACGACTATGCGGCCGCGGTCGAACAGATGAACATCTATCTCATATTGTCGCCGAATGCAGCCAATAAGGGGTCTGCTGAACAACAGGTTGTCGAGTGGCAGTCACATGCGTTTCAACACTAGGGGTCGTGATTTCCAGATCTTAAGGTAAAGGCTGGCATTTTTGGTTGGTGGATTTCAGGGTGCATTTATTTCGAGGCATGGTGCGTAAGACAATGCTGTCGGGAAAGTGAGCGAAATGCTTCTGAGGGGAAATCACACAATGGCAGCAAAGAGCAAAAAGCGCAGAGCAAAATTATGGAGTGGCAGAGTAAAGAATGGCAATCGAATTGACCGAGAGGTAGTTCGAAACATAGCTCGCATGTCCTTAATTGGGAGTAATTTCATGACGGTAAATCTACGCTTGGCGCTTGGGCTGACTCTGTCAATGTGCATGGTTGCGGCAACTGGTGGCAGCCTCGTCACTGTCAGGGATGCCGGCAGCATCAAGCATGGCGCCGATCGCGCCGTCACCCTGATTAAGGCTGAGTTTCATGAGCAGGTGATCATCATTAAACGCTTCGATGGTCCGTTGAATCTCACAGGTTACGTGGTTGAGCTGCCGCAGCCGCAAACTCCCCTGAAGCCGCCGTTGTATTCAGTTATATATACAGACCCGACCAATTCGTATGTGCTGGCGGGCGTGGGGATCTTCGACAAGGACGGCAGGAATCAGACCCGCCTGGCTCTGGAAAAGTACGCGCCCCATACCGATTATTCGGCAGTGTATACGGCGGCGGCGCACGGCACCTACTTTAAGGAAGGCCGATCTGGTGTCCCGTTCATCTACGCATTCTTCGACGCAAACTGCATTTTCTGCAACAAACTGTGGCTCGAAACGCGTGGTCTCGTACGGGACGGGCGGCTGCAAATTCGCTGGGTGCCCGTTGGCATCATAAAGCGCGACAGCGAGGATAAGGCTGCGGGCATCCTGGCGGCGCGCGATCCGGTAGCGGCGCTGGCTGTCGATGAGACGGATTTTGACCATGTGCATGAGGAAGGGGGATTCTCTCTCGCCCACGACAAAATTCCACCTGCCGCAGTAAAAGAAGTGCGCGCCAACGACAAAATAATGCGGGAGGCGGGATTCTACGGTACTCCCGTGTTGTTATATAAGACCAGAGATGGGGTTGATGCGAAATTGGGATTACCCAGCAACCAGGATTTGGAGCGAATCAGACTGTCTGTCAAGTCCGCTAATCCGAGAGATGACAATCTCGCACGCTCTTTGAATCGGTAGTTCGCTGAGGTCGGCGGCTCGCTCCAGTGTGCTGAGGCAGAATCTTGCTTTCGGGGACACTGGCTCTTAACCACTGGTAATAGTCAGTTTGAGAATGTATCTCCGACGCATATTCATTTTTCTTGTTCTTTCACTCGCGTTCCATTCCGTTGGCGCAATGAGCTTGCAAACGGCAATCAATCTTGCTTTGCTCCAGAATAAGGAACTGATGCAGACGGGAATCCTTCTGACCAGCAATCAAGCTGATCTTGATATTGCGGACGCGGATTTTGATATTAAAATACAACCTACCTTCACCGAACAACGGGTGGGGGGTACGGTACTGAAGAATTACGGGTTGACACTTTCCAAAAAGTTGGCAACGGGCGGCCAGATATCGATCGGTGCCACGCGTGGGGACACGATCCTTCCAGACGGTGTGCTCATCGTACAACCGGCGTTCAGCATATCCGTACAGCAGCCTCTCTTCAGGAACGCCGGCCCGGAGGTCGCTCTCAACTCGATCCACGCTGCGGAAAGTGCGCTATTGCAGGCTCGGCGCAAGTATGCTCAAGCGCGGGCGGCTCTGGTCTTGCAGGTGGTGGACGCTTATACGCAAGTGCACAAGCTCGATGAGCAGCTGAAGCTCGATAGCCTCACCATTGAGCAGATTTCCGAACTTTCCCGGATCACCGAAGAGTACGTACTGGTCGGACGGGCGAAGACGCTGGATGTCCTCAGAACCAATTTCGAACTTGATGAGGCACAAAGCCGCTTGGCTGCCGATAAACTGGAATATGAAGCGGCGCAATCCTCTTTGGCTGAGCTGATGGGCATGCACTCGGACGCCAGCATCGAAACGCAGGCGGTCCCGTGGCCGGATTTCCAGAACCTGGATTTGAACGAGGCGGAACGGGTTGCGCTTTCAAACAGGCTGGATTATGCGCAAGCACTTCAGGACTACAGCGACGCCACGCGTGAGCTAGATGTGGCGCAGAATCAGCTGTCGCCCGGAGTTGATCTGACGCTTGGATATCAGCGGTTCAGTTCCTCGCCGCTACCTGGGAGCTCGGTATCATCTGGCGGCGGGCCGACGATCGGCATCTCAAGCGAGATCGGCGTGAGCTATTCTGCGCAGAAAGCCGCGGTTCGCAAAGCCGAAGCGCAATTGGAGGCAACGCGCATACAAGTCGAGCTGGTCAAGGAACAGGTTACCCGCGACGTCGAGCAGAATATTTACGCCTATCAGCAGGCTCGCACCGTCGATTCGATTGCAGAACGCGCGGCAGCGGATGCGCGTGCCAGACTGCAACTTGCTCGCGAGCTGTTCCGCATGGGACGTGCAGACAGTTTCGCCGTCACCGATGCCGCTGCTGCGGTGATCGCGGCACAAAGCGCATCGCTGAATGCCGATGTCGAGGTGGTACAAGTGGGCTACAAGTTGTCTGCGACGCTCGGGACGCTTCTACCGCCGTCTAAATCACTTAAGCCGAATAGCGGATTGCAATAAACATGCAAAGACTCTATTCCTGGTTCGTGACTCTTGTGGCGATAGCATTGGCATTCTATTTTATCCACTTAGAGTCAAGCGGACTTTATCTGGCAGCGCACGATCCTCCGGAGATTTCAGCACCAGCCGCACAATCAAAGGAGCTGCGCGTACGGCTTGGCCGCCTGATCGTGTGGAATCACTACATGGGAAGGGTCAACGCGGAAGATACTGTTTCGATCTTCTCCAGAATGGGTGCGGAGGCCGTGATTACGTTTCTCGTTCCAGAAGGTGCTAGTGTAAAGCGCGGACAGATCCTTGTGCGTTTCGATTCGACGGATACCGAGCGCAATATGGTCAAACTGAAACAGGATGAAATCACGGCGGAAACCGAGTTGCGGAGTCTGTTGGATGCGGAGCTCCCAATTGATCTGGCGGGCATACGGATGAAGCTCGCGGAGCAGACACACAAAGTGCAAATGGAGGACAAGTTTCTGAGCGACTCCGAGGCGCTGCAGAAACAGGGATTACTTTCCGCGGAGGAGCTTTCGCAGGAACGCAGTGATGCAGCCACGCAACGGGAAAAATTGCTGCAGCTGCGTCAAAAGGTGAATCTCACCGAGCAGTACATTGATCCGGCCAAGGTGGCGCAGGCCAAAGCTAAACTGGTCGCAGCGCAGGAAGCGCTTCGGCTTGGGCGGCGGCAGTTAAAGGATTCAGTAATCCGTGCTCCGGTTTCCGGCGTCGTAATCTACAAGCCGATCAACGTCGGAGGCGGGTATCGTACGGTACGTGTCGGCGACACCGTCTATAAAAACCAAGTCTTCATGACTTTGCCGAATACAAGTCGGATGGTGGTGGAATGCTATGTGCCGGAGTCTGATTTTGGCGAACTCCAGGCTGGCATGGCCGCCACGGTCAGTCCCGTTTCCCATCCGCAGATGCAGTTCGATGGAACGGTGCTGCGGGTGGATCTCATCGCGGGTACGGCGCCGGATGAGCCTTCGTGGCAGCGGTTTTTTCACACCGTGATTCTTCTCGGTGTTGGGAATACTGGGCTGTATCCAGGCATGTCCGTGTCGGTCAGTGTGCTGACTTATGAAAAGAAGCACGCCGTACTGGTGCCGCGGGCCGCGATCCGCTGGGCCGACGGCCGCCCTTACGTTGTTGAGCATGGTGTGCTCGGAAACCGCAGGGTTGAACTGCAATTGGGACGTGCAGACATGAGTTATTACGAAGCCCTAAGCGGCATCAAGCCGGGTGTGGCAGTGCTGACGCAATGAACGCAGCTGAACTTCTCAAATTCCGCTCGGTGTCAAAGCGCTTTCGACTCCAATCGGGGACGGTCGATGCGCTGAATAACGTAGACATGACAGTGTCTGCCGGGGAGTTCGTTGCTTTGTCCGGCCCGTCTGGATCAGGCAAAACGACCTTGCTCATGCTGGCTGCGCTGCTGGACCGGCCGTCCGCGGGCAATATTGTCTTCGACGGCCGTGAGACTTCCAGCTTAAGCGAGATTGAGCGAAGCGCCCTGCGCGCTCGTTCCATCGGCATGATTTTTCAGAATTATTATCTTTTACCGCGGCGCACGGTTTTGCAAAACGTGCTGTTTCGGTTCCGCTACCTTCCGAATCCACCGCAGGAGCCGCGGGCGACTGCATTGCAGGCTTTGGACATGGTCGGGTTACGGGGTTTTGCCGACCGTCCGGCCGGACTGTTGTCCGGAGGCGAGATGCAGCGCGTCGCAATCGCTCGCGCCATCGCGGTCGGGCCGAAACTGCTCGCGGCCGATGAGCCCACGGGAAACCTCGATGCGGATGCCGCGCGCGCGGTCATGGAGTGTCTCGCAAGGCTGAAGGCCCTGGGCACCGCAATCCTGCTGGTAACGCATAATGATGCGTTGCTTTGTTACGCCCAGCGCTGTCTGCGGTGCCACCACGGTACGTTGGAGGATCGGGGTTGAATCTGCGGAGTGAGGTGCTGGGCGACATTAACGAGAGCATTCAGTCTCATATGGGTCGCGCCCTCCTGATTTTTGGAGCGGTTGCACTCGGCGCATTCGCTCTGACGGTGTTGCTCTCAGTGTCCCATGGATTGACGGAGCGTACTGATGCATTGGTGCGTCAATTAGGAAACCGCACGTTCGCGGTGCTCGGCAGCTCATTTCCACCTTCCGGCTCCGGACTGCGGCTCAGGGCACGTGATGCGCGCCTGATTACATCAAATCTGCCCGCGCTTACGGTGAGCGTGGTACGCAACGATACGGCGCCGCTGCAGGATCATGCCGACTGGCTCCACGTGATTGCAACGGACAGTCATCTCGCTGCAGTTCGAGGCTGGACGTTACTGAATGGAAGATTTCTGGATGCAAGTGACGTGGCCCAGACTCAACGAGAGCTTGTGGTTACACAGGGACTAGCTTCCGAATGGGGTTGGCATGTGGGCGAGATCGTGATTCTTAAGCAAACGGCCTTTTCGGTGGTAGGCGTAGTGAAGACGCCACCCAGCAGTCTTGAAGCACAGGTGTTCGCCCGAACCATCGTGGTGCCGGACAGAAGCGTATTCGTACCCTACACGGTCGCGCCCGCGTGGATGACAGATTCTGGTCTGAGGGTTAGTGGTGTCGATGCAATTTACGTGCAGGCACCAACTGCGCGTGCGATACCCCAGGCGATATCCGCTGTGGCCAATCTCTTGAGGCAGGCGGGACTAAGAGTGCGCCGCCTGCAATGGATCACGCCCGCGGCTTTGTCGAGTGGGCTAAATAGGTTGAAGCGCATGGTGCAGTCGACAGCCGGAGGGATTGCATTCCTGGCGTTGATTCTCGGCGGCGTGACGCTCGCCAGCCTGATGCTGGCCAATGTTCAGGATCGGATTGTTGAAATCGGCCTGAGACGCGCATTTGGTGCCCAAAGGGCAGACATAGCCAGAATATTTGTACTTGAGGCGTTGGTGGTCACCGGCACCGCCAGCTTTGCGGGCACGCTTGCTGCAGCGCTGATATTGAAACTGGCAGGGCCTTTGCCCTTGCCTGCAAAACTCAGTGCTTTCTCGCTGCTGGCGCCCTCCGCATTTGGGCTCATTCTTGGCGCCATTTCAGCTTGGTGGCCAGCCAGAATCGCGGCCTGCATCGAACCGGCACAAGCGCTTCGCCAAGGGTGATGCTCCGGTCTAGAGCCCGGGGCATCGCCGCCCTTTTGTGCACGCAGCGATGACCGCCGGTAAGAATAGAGACGCAGTATTTGTGGAAACAAGATCCTGGTTCGCTGCGATCACGAGGCCCTAAAAAAGGCCGCTCCATCATGGAGCGGCCTTTTGATTTGCACGCGCTGCGGCGTCAATGCAACGGCGGCAGGTGCGGGTGGTGGTTGGGGTAGGGCGGACGCGGGAACACCGGCGCCGGATGTTGCTTGAGTTCCTGCAGCAGCACCTCGACCGCTTTTTCGAGCTGCGGGTCGTGGCCTTCGCGCACCCGTTTCGGGTCCTGCCAGACTTCGATGTTGGGCGCAATGCCGTGGTTTTCCACCTCCCAATGCCCGTGCAGGCCGTAGATGGCCCAGCGCGGCGCGGTGATGCGGCCGCCGTCCATGAGCCGCGGATACAAGCCGATGCCCACCAGCCCGCCCCAGGTGCGCGTGCCGATCAGCGGCCCGATGTGCATGCGCTTGAAATACCAGGGCAGCGCGTCGCCGCCGGAGCCCGAGAACTGGTTGATGAGCATGGCCTTGGGACCGAAGATCGCCTGGGTGGGCTCGGTGTAGTCCTGGCCCTCGCGGGTCATCACCCGGCTCATGGGCCGGCGCATGAGGTAATCCACGATGTAGTCCGCCAACTGGCCGCCGTGGTTGTAGCGCTCATCAATTACCGCGCCCTGCTTGTCGGTCTGGGCGAAGTAATAGCGATTGAAGTTGCGGAAGCCGCCGCCGGCGGTGTCCGGCAGGTACACATAGGCGAGCTTGCCGCCGGAGAGGCGGTCCACCAGCCGACGGTTATGCTCGATCCAGTCGAGGTTGCGCAGCGCGAACTCGTTGGCGATCGGCACCACCGTGACGTTGCGGGCGCCCCGGCCGTCCGCATTGGGACCGACGCGTAGCACGGTCTGCTGGCCGGCGGTGCCCACGAAGTAGCGGTAAATGTTGTCGCGGGAGGTGAGTTCCCGGCCGTTCACCGCCAGCAGGTATTCGCCGGCCTTGACGTTCACGCCCGGCTGGGTGAGCGGCGCCTGCAACTGCGGGTTCCAGTTCTCGCCGCTGTAGATTTTGCTAAAGCGGTAGCGCCCATGGGCGATGGTGTAATCGGCGCCCAGCAAGCCCACCGACACTTTCTGCATCTGCGGTTCGGCGCCGCCGCGCACGAACATGTGGCCCACGGACAGGTAGGACAGCATCTTGCGGAACAGGAAGTTGAGATCGTCGCGGCTGGCGATGCCCGGCAGATACACCGCGAAGCGCTGCTCGGCGAGCGGCAGGTTGAGACCATTGAAGTGCGGGTTGTAAAAGAAATCGCGCTCGATGCGCCAAACCTCGTGGTACATCTGGTTCCATTCCTCCCGCGGCACCACCCACACCTGCATGTCCGCGATCTTGAGTTTGCCGGCGCCGGGTTTCGGCGCGGCCGCAGTCTTGGCGATGAACCAGTCGTGCTTGATCTGATACAGCATCTTCTCGCCGTTGAAGGATAGGGCGAAATCATTGACACCGTGCAGCAGTGGCTCGGTCTTGCGTTTCTCCAGGTCGAACTTAACCACGCTCAGGGGCGTCGGGCCATTGCCCATCATCACCAGCGGTGCTTCCTGCAGGAACAGCTCGCCAGATTTGCCGGCGGACAGGCCTACGTAATCGGCGGCGGGAATCGGCAGCGCCAGGGTGCGTTGCAACAGGCCGTCGAAATCGATGCGCACCGTGATTGGCTTTTCCACCGGCTTGTTCTTGCCGTTTTCCTTTGCCTTGCCGTTGGCTGGTTTTTCCGGCGCGGCGTTCTCGTCGTCGCTTTGCGGCGCCAGCGGCGAGGGCAGGTCACGGCGCAGCACCGCCACATACACACTGCGGGTCACCGGATGCGCCTCGCTGGTCATGTCCAGCCAGCCGGTGGTGAGCCCCATGTCGGTGCTGGCGGTAAAGTACAGGTACTTGCCGTTCTTGTCCCACACCGGATACAGGCAATCGCTCATGCCGTCGGTCACCTGATGGACTTTGCCGTCGGCGAGCGAATACACGAACACCGCACGCAGATGGTTGGACAGTTGCTTGGTGTAGGCCAGCCATTGGCCGTCCGGCGACCAGGACTGATCGAACTCGTGCAGCGGCGTGTCGAAGCGGTCGGTATCCACTTTCACCGGTAACGGGTGCTCGAGATCCACAACCCACAGGTTCAGGCGTTTGTCGCTGTAAGCGATCCTCTTGCTGTCCGGCGACCATACCGGCGCATAGAAGAACGACGGCGGATTGCCGAGGTTGATGACGCGCGGCGGCTTCAGGCCGCGCTGATCGCGGATATACAGTTCATATTCGCCGGAAGCGTCGGAGAAATACGCGATCCATTTACCGTCCGGCGACCATGCCGGGCTGCGCTCCGCGGCCCCCGGGGTGGAAGTGATGTCGCGGATGTCGCCCTTCTTCGCCGGTACCGTGAGGATGTCGGCGTGGGCTTCGAATACCGCGCGTGCGCCGGTCGGCGAGATGCCGGCATTGAGAATCTGCTTGACCACCTTCACGAAATGCGGGGCGAGTTGCGGCATGTCGCCGGCCACACGCACCTGCACCACGGTATCGGCGTGGGTGGCCAGGTCAAACAGATGCAGCACCCCCATTTGCGAATACACGATGGCACCGGGGCCGGCGGCGGCCGAATCAATGTCGAAGCCGTCATTATTCAGCAGCTTGGTGACGCGGCCGGATTGGGTGTCGTAAGCGAACAGCGTCACCGGCCCGTCACGGTCGGAAAGGAAATATACCTGCTTGCCTACCCACATGGGGTTGCGGTCGTTGGAATTGTCGCGCGGGATTTTCACCACGCTGGAATCCGACAGCCGCGCGATCCAGATGGGCGTGGTCTGACCGCCGCGATAGCCTTTCCAGTCCGGCTCCCACTGGAACACCGGACTGTAGGCGATATGCGAGCCGTCGGGAGAATAACTGCCGTCCTCGGCCATGGACAGCGGCAGCGGCGAGGGCAGCCCGCCGCTCAACGGCACGGTGAATAGCTGGTCGGAGTCGTTGGTGTTGTCGCGGTTGGAAACGAACAGCACGCTTTTGCCGTCGGGCGTCCAGCCCACCGCCCGGTTGAGTCCCGGATGCCAAGTGAGCCTTTTCGGTTCACCGCCCGCGGCCGGCACCACATACACGTCGGGGTTGCCGTCGGTGTCGCCGGTGTAGGCGAGCATCCGGCCGTCGGGTGAAAACACCGGGCCGCTGGCGAGGCCGTTGCCGCCTACCAGCACGTGCGCATCGCCGCCGGCCCGCGGCGCGATCCAGATTTCGTCGCCGTAGGCGAAGGCGATCTGCGTGCGCGAGAGCGTCGGGGTCTGGAGCAGCAGCGGCGGATTGGCCGCGGCGGCAAACGGAGAGGACAGGGCAAGCAACAGGGCTGCGATGGCGTATCTCATGACGGGCTTTCCTGATTCTGGTTTTGGATAGAGGTGGGCCGCCAGAGTATAGCCAAACCCATGTTCCCGATGGTTGTGGGAGCAGTGCGCCTCATCACGGTGCTTCTGCAGGCATCCGGATGGCAGCGGCATTTTCAACCTCCGTGACGCTTTGTAAATTTTATGCTATAAGCTTTCAAAGCTACCGGAGCTTTGAAAGTCCCTGCGGCCGACCTGGAGGCCCTCAATCCCATGAATTCAAAGGATTTCCGCTGTCCGGAAGCCGGTAACTTGGTACCCATCGCCGGCGGGCAATGGGCATTTGTGCCGGCACCCCTGCCCGCCGAACTTGGTTATGACACGACTCTCACGCTTGCGCTATCGCGGGCGGATGCAGCCCTTTCGGAACTCGCCGGTCTCGGCCGGGTGCTGCCCAATCCGCATCTGCTGATCGCGTCTTACATCCGCCGCGAGGCGGTGCTGTCGTCACGCATCGAAGGCACCCGTTCGAGCCTCTCCGATATCCTGCGGGATGAAGCCGGCGCGGAGGTCCCCAATGGCCAGGCGGCGGACCTGCGCGAGGTACGCAACTACGTCAGCGCACTGGAATACGGCATCCAGCGCCTCAAGTCACTGCCCTTGTCACTGCGGCTGGTGCGCGAGCTGCACGCGCGGCTCATGCAAGGCGTGCGCGGCGAACATGCCGCAGCCGGCGAATTCCGCCGCTCCCAGAACTGGATCGGCCCCGCCGGCAGCACCCTGGCAACCGCGGCTTATGTGCCGCCGCCCCCACCGGCGATGCAGGCGGCGCTGGGCGAGTGGGAGAAATTCATTCACCAGCACGATGCCATGCCGGATCTGGTGCAATGCGCGTTGCTGCATGAACAGTTCGAAGCCATCCATCCGTTTCTCGACGGCAACGGCCGCGTGGGGCGGTTGTTGATCACCTTGTTTCTCATGGAAAGGGCGCGCCTCCCGCAGCCGCTCTTGTATCTGTCCGTTTACATAGAGGAACACCGGCGGGATTATTACGAATTGTTGCAGCGCGTACGCACGGATTGCGACTGGAATGCCTGGCTGCGGTTTTTCCTGGCGGGCGTCGAGACGACCGCCAAAGATGCGGTGCTGCGCGCCCGGCGCCTCATGGATCTGCGCGAAAAAATCCGCACGCGTTTTGCCGGCAAACCCAAGATACTGGCACTGCTGGACCAGCTGTTCATCAATCCCTACATCAGCGTGGCGCGTGCCGAGAAAATTCTGGGGGTGTCCAATCCCACTGCCCGCCAAGCGGTGGTCATGCTGGAAAAAACCGGGGTGCTGAAGGAAGTCAGCGGCCGTGCCTGGGGCAAACTTTACCTGGCCGGGGCGATCCTCGAGGCGGTGCAATCCTGAGTCGCGGCAGCAGGTTAGAGCACTGACCCTGTGAGGCGGGGATGGCGCGGGTGGATTCCAGCATTTGCGGACCGCAATGCAGGCGATGTAGTCGTATAGTTGACTGAGGCTTGAAACGGGAGCAGCCATGCCTAATCGCAGCACCACATCCTGGATCGTCATCGGCACCGCGCTGCTGATGGCGGCATTAAGCGCTTGCCGGCAAGCACAGCTTGATGACCGCCCACCACCCTTGTCGCCGGCCTTGCGGCAAGCCGCGGATCGTTTCCTGCTGCGATCGGAACAACTGCGCATCGAACAAGCCGGCCTAGGCCCGAGCCTGAAAGCCGATCTCGATGCCAGCCGCTACTCCGCCCTGATAGCGGCGCTCGATGCCCTCAATCAGACCGACCGCGCCGATCCGCGTTATGAGTTTGTGTATCGCGACGCACTCGACGCCATCGTTTCCTGCAACTCACCGGATGATTCCATGGAGCGCCCGCTGCTGACTATGCAGGACGCCATGCCCACCAGCGTGTGGAGCCACGTGCTGCTGGCGCATTATTACGAGGCCATGGCCTGCAACGCCCGCGGCACCGGCTGGGCCAGGGATTTAAGCAGCGATCAGGTGAATAGCCTGGAGAATTTCGACCGCCGCGCCTATATCGAATACCGGCAAGCCCTGGCCATCAATCCCAATCTATTTCCGGTTTACGACGAGCTGCTGGCAATAGCCAATCAGCTTGGATCCCTGCAACAGATAACCGCGATTTATAAACAGTCGCGCCTGCACCTGCCCAATAGCTATCTGCTGGCAGCCGATTACATGAACGCACTCAAGCCCCGCTGGCACGGTGATTACACGCTCATGTACCGGTTTGCCAATGAGATGCGCAAATATGTGGACAAGAATCCGCGCTTCTATGACTTGGGCGGATACGTAGCGGCCGATCAGGCGAATCTGGCGTATAACGGCAAAGATTATGCCACCGCATTCAGGCTCTATACCCAGGCCATCGAGTACGCCGATTATCCGAGCTGGATGGAATGGGCGGCCGAATCGGCACGCGGCATCAATCAATACCGTGTGGCCTACGTGTATTACCAACGCTATCTGCTCTACAAACCCCAGGATGCCGATGCCCGCAAGCGCTGGCGCGAATTTGCGCCGTTCTGTGCACCGCAGCCACAGCTGACGTGCCCGGGCGATCAGGGTTATCCCTGGGCGGGTGAAACATTTCCCGGGGCCGCCAAGCCCTGAAAGCTGTCGTATCATGAGACCCGGCCGGGGCAGCCGGTACAGGCCCGACAGGGCGCTGCCCAAGCAATACCAACAGCAACAATCCCGAGGAGTCCCCAATGATCAACAAACAGTTTCTCGATGCCTGGTCCCCGCGCCTCCTGAGCGTGCTGCGCATGGTGGTGGCGCTGCTGTTCATCGAGCACGGTACTTCCAAGTTCTTCGGCTTCCCTGCCTCCATGGGTCATGTGCCGTTGTTCTCGCTCTTCGGCCTGGCCGGCGTGCTGGAGATCGGCGGCAGCACGCTGATGTTTTCGGCCTGTTCACCCGGCCAGTGGCCTTCATCCTCTCCGGCGAGATGGCCTTCGCGTATTTCATGGCACATGCGCCCCACAGCCTGTATCCACTGGCGAACGGCGGCGAAGCCGCGGTGTTCTACTGCTTCGTGTTCCTGTATTTCGCCGCCGCCGGCGGCGGCGCCTGGTCGCTGGATAAAATTCTCAGGCGCCGCGACTGAGGCCTGAATGATCGCGTGCCCCGGGGCGGACAGCTCCGGGACCTGGTTCGCGGAGCTGCGGTTTTTAGGCATTAACCGGGAGGCGGAGCATGGAACAGAAATCCGAATTCGTGACGGTGGTGGCGTGGATCTTCATCATCTTCAGCGCCATCGGCTTGTTGGTCATGGCCATGGAAGGCGCCATGTTCTCGATGGTTCCGTTCGACAAGATCATGGCGGAAAGCGCGGTGCGGGGTGGTAATCCGCCGCCCATTTCCCCGGCGTTCTTCAAGGCCGTCTTCGGCTGGGTGATCCTCGCGACCCTTCTGTTCCAGGTCTGGGTGCTGGTCTCCTCGATCGGGCTGTTGCTGCGCAAGAACTGGGCGCGCATCTCCTTCATCGTGTATCTGATTCTGGTGCTGGTCTGGGAAGGTATCAGCGTGATCTGCGGGCTGCTGGCCATGGTCGGGGTTCATTTCATTCCGGCCACGCCCGAGCTGTCCATGGTCGCGCCGTTCATGCAGATCTTCATGGGTGTGTTCACGCTCCTGACCCTTGCATTCATGGTGCTGTTCGGCTGGATACTGAAGAAGCTTTTGTCGGAAAACATCCGCAGGGAATTCCTCAAGCCGGCGGACAGCCCGACCACCCTGGCGGCGTGAAACAGCGGGAGCGGCGCACCCCGCCGCCCTTGTGGGGCCGGCCACTCGACGGTGGCCCTGCACCTGCCCATAATCGAGTTGGCAACCATCGTCATGGAGGGGGTGTGATATGTGGAGACTGTTCGTCTTGGGTGCAATCGGCTCAGCAGTGCTCGCGGCTTGCTCCAGCGTGAAACCTATCCAGCAGGACCAGCCGCTCATGCTGGCGGCCGGCGACGGGCTTGCCGTCGTGCAGTTCAACGCGCTGGATCAAATATCCCAAGTCCAGATCGTCTCCGCGCACTCGGGCGGCGAGACCATGAACATACCCAGCGTCCCGGTGGGGAAAAGCACTTTCCTGTTCGAGGTTCCGGCGGGCCGTTATTGCCTGCAGCGCTTCAGGGTCGAGAGCGTCCTCATTTATCACGAAGGCCAGTATGAGGGCTGCTTCGTGGTACCAGCCGGGAAGGTGGGGTTCAGCGGCATTTACTCCCCGCGCGCAGAACACGGACAGATTGTCACCGGCCAGGATCTGGACGTGGCCAAGGAAAGTGCGGAACTGGAGCGGGACTATCCGCGCATTGCGGCGCAGTTCCTGAGATCGGAGCCTGCGCCCCCCACCGCGGTCGCGCCGACGCCGGCGGCGTCACCGAGGTCCAGCAACGGCCAGGTGTCCACCTGGATCAAGCACGAGAAGAATCCGCTGGAAGACTCCGTGTACGTGCGCAACAACACCCAGTGGTCGCTGGTGATCTATCTGTTCGAGCTGTACGACTGCGCCAACATCAAGCCGGCGTGCACGACCACCCATCCCGATTTCAAACTCGCGCCCCATCAGGCCCGGATCATCATGCAAATCGCGCCGGCGGATCCACAGGGTGCGTATGCTTTTTATTACCGGTTCTCGTACCGATTCCATTGAGCCGTCACCCTTTAGCCGGCTGATCCACCGCCAGCGGCGATTGAACCGGTTTTCATGGGCGTATTATGTAGCGCTCCGCCAGGGACCGGGGGCCAAGAAATTCTGGCCATGAAAACAAAGGGCTGCCGTGTCCCCACCCAATCCCGAAGCCGAAGCGCGTGAATCCATTAACCGCCTGCTTAAATCGGCGGACCGCTACGTGGAACCGAATGTCGGCCCGCCGGCGGCAATGCCGGCAAGCGCCCGCCGGTCGCATACGCTCCATGTATTGACAATGTAAATACTGATAGGGATACTGAGCCTGCATGGACGTGCACCACCACATCGGCGGCAACGACTTCGTGTGGGATGCCGCCAAGGCGGCCGGCACCTGGCGCCGACGCGGTATCCGTTTCGAGGACGCGGCCACGGTATTCATGGATCCGCTGCTGGTGCTCACCGATGCCTCGCGCCACGACGAAGCGCGGGATGCGGTGATTGGTTTCGACCAGTTGGGCCGCTTGCTGTACGTGGTGCATGTTGAGTTCGAGGACCAACACATACGCATCATTTCGGCGCGACCCGCCGAACCTCATGAGGAGGCCTTGTATGCTCAATGAAACCTTGAAGAAACGTCTCCGCCGCGACCGGCCGGTCACCAGCATCACCTTGCGCATTCCGGTGGACGTGGTGGACAGCCTGAAGGCGATTGCTCCGCACAAGGGGTTCAGCGGCTACCAGACGCTGTTGAAGTCCTATATCAGTGAAGGCTTGCGCCGCGACGAGGCAAGGTACAGCGCGGACGCGGTTGAGCGGCTGACGCGCGCGCTCAAAAAGCGGGGCGTTTCCGACAAAGTGCTGGGCGCGGCTCTGCGCGAGGCCGGGGATTGAAACCATGCTGTTCAGGTCCAGAATCAAGATGACGACTTCCACGCCGTTTTCCGAGTTCATCCGCAACGCCTCTTCCGCCGAGAAGAAGCGCGTGTACGAACGCGTCCTCAAAAAGGCCACCGAGCGGCAGAATCGCCTGCTGCGCGAGATGGCCGTTTCCGGGCAGCCGGCCCCGGCAGGGATCGCCGTGAACGAGGCGGACACCCACCGGGTCACGCGCGCCAGACCGTAGCGGCGCTGGAAAAGGCCGGACTGCTCAGGGAAATCATCGGCCGCGCATGGAGAATGCATTATCCGGCCAAGCCCGTCTGGTTGTGATGGATGCGACCGAGTGAGGGGCCGCCAGCGGCGATGGAACCGGTTTTTCATGGGCGTATTATGTTGCTTGCCGCCAGAGAGGATGGCGCCATGAAGTCAGGGATGCCGCCCAAATCAACTGAATCAAAGATAGCGGCCCACGAACAATGGCACTACATCCAGACTTCCCAAAATCGCCGTATGCTGTTCTTGAGCCGGATACCCGATGGTTCCCGGCTGACGAAGCACTGCGGGAAACAGCTTATGAAAAGCTACTTCCACCGCTGGTTGCGAAGATTCGCGACGAAGTCAAAGCTTGGCGCGATACCTCATATAAAGGCGCATCAGGAACTTCCAGAGCGTTACTGAATTGGTGGTTTGAGCAGGAACACTTGACGGAACAAGCAGACGGCACTCTATCTCCTTTCCGCTATTACTTCGCCCAACGTGAAGCGGTCGAAACTGTTATATGGCTTTACGACGTTAGTAACGCGCGGGATAAATATGATTTGATGCGCTTCGACGCCTCTGGTGCTGTTTCTGCCGGTATGTTCGATGAGGAATGGACGCGATACGTGGTTAAGATGGCCACCGGCGCCGGCAAGACCAAAGTCTTGTCACTGCTGATGGCATGGAGTTTTTTCCATAAGCTCTATGAGTCAGACTCGGAATTAGCCCGCAACTTTCTATTGATTGCTCCGAACATTATCGTGCTTGACCGGCTACGGTCTGATTTCGATGGCCTGCGCATCTTCTTTAATGACCCAATACTTCCCGACAACGGCTATGAGGGCCGTAACTGGCGCGATGATTTCCAGATCACGCTGCACATACAGGACGATGTCCGTGTCGTGCGCGAAACTGGCAATATATTTCTCACCAACATTCACCGCGTTTATCTAGGCGATATCCCTGAACCGTCTTTGGAAGACGATGATCTCCGCGATTATTTTCTGTCACCATTCGGTCCCAAGCCGGTGGGCAAGACTACGGATAGCCGGGCTGATTTGGGCGAAATCGTCCGTGAAATCGATGAACTCGCCGTGTTCAATGACGAAGCACATCATATCCACGATCCGCGCATGGCATGGTTCAGAAGCATTCAGGATATCCACCATCGCATGCTGCAGAAGGACATGCGCCTGGCCTTACAGGTAGATGTTACTGCGACGCCGAAGCACACAAATGGTGCCATCTTTGTGCAAACGGTTTCGGATTACCCTTTGGTGGAAGCCATTCACCAGAATGTCGTCAAGCACCCTGTACTGCCGGACGCGGCCAGCCGTACCCGCTTGGCGGAACAGAAGAGTGCACTGTTCACGGAGCGCTACGCCGATTATCTCCAGCTCGGCGTAGAGGAATGGCGCAAGAGCTATAAAGAACACGAGGTTTTTGGCAAGAAGGCGGTACTGTTTGTCATGGTGGATGACACCCGGAATTGCGATGAAGTGGGTGAGCATCTGCAAAAAATCGCGCCAGAGTTTCAGGATGCGGTGCTGGTCATCCATACCAAGAATAACGGCGAAATCTCCGAGGCGGCCTCCGGCAAGAACAAAGAAGAACTGGAACTGTTGCGCAAACAGGCGAATGAAATTGATTCTTTGGCCGGTCCCTATAAAGCTATTGTCTCCGTCATGATGCTCAAGGAAGGCTGGGACGTACGCAACGTCACCACCATTGTCGGCCTTCGAGCGTATGTGGCCGTGGCCAATATTCTGCCAGAACAGACCCTGGGACGTGGCCTGCGCCGCATGTATTTTGGGACGGATATCCCGGAGACAGTTTCCGTCATGGGCACGCCGGCATTCATGGAATTTGTTGAGTCGATCCAGAGCGAAGGTGTGCAACTCGAATACCGCCCGATGGGCGGTGGACCCGGGCGTCCGGATTCACTGGTGGTGGAAGTGGATGCCGGCAACGAAGACAAGAACCTCGACGAACTGGATATTCCCATTCCCCGGCTCACCCGCCGGTACAACCGGGAATACAAGAATTTGGAAGCGCTTGATCCGGCCAGCTTCAAGAATCCAAGACTACCGCTCAAACCTTTCACTGCAGAAGAAACACGGGAAATCGTCTTCAAGCTGATGCTGGATGGCGAGGTTCACCACACCATTCAGCTTGAGGGAAACCGGAGTGCCGATCATCGCCCAGTGGTGGGCTTCTTCGCCCGGCAGCTGCTGAAGGATCTGCGCCTGGTCGGTTGGTATGACGTGCTTTATCCCAGGGTCCGGGAGTTCATGGCGAACTATCTGTTTGAGGGCGACGCCGTGAATCTGGACGATCCCGTGGTGCTTCGGAATCTCTCGGAACCGGAGGCGGGCAAGATTCTCTATGATTCCTTCAAACGGGCCATAAATGCACTGACAGTGCAGGATGCCGGCACCTCCCGCATCGAAGACCATATTCGGCTCAGGGACACCCGTCCGTTCCGTACCGAGAATCGTCCTTATCTGGCGGCGCGGAAATCCATTTTCAGCAAGATCGTCGGCGAACCGCACTCGGGAGGCTTCGAGCTGACGTTCGCAACCTTCCTGGACAACGCGTCCGATGTGGCGGCCTTTGCCAAGAACTATCTGGCTGTCGGCTTCAAGCTCGACTACGTTAAAGCTGATGGTGACCTTTCAAATTACACGCCGGACTTTATGGTCAGAACGACGGATGGGAACGTATGGATTGTGGAAACAAAAGGTCGTGAAGAAATCGACTTGCCCCAGAAAATGACCCGCCTGCGCCAATGGTGCGAGGATGCTACCGAAGCGAGCAAAGCTGATGGCCGTGTCGTTTATAGCTTCGTGTACGTGGACCAGAAAAGCTACGAGCGCGATCCACCCAAGACCTTTGCCGCGCTTGTCGCAAGCTTTAGAGAATTTCAGGAGACCTGAGCATGGCCCGTCAGCCTAAGCAAATCTACGATCTGACGGACGCAGAGAAGCGCGATCTGATCCAACTCATTCAGCAAGGGAAGGCGTTGCCGGAGAAATACCGCTTCATCCTGTTCGAGGACAAGCACGAGGTAGAGTTGGTCTGGAATGGCAAGACTCGCGAAGTCTGCACCACGGTGCTGCCGTTCCAGACACTGGAACATGTTGATGAGCCACGCAAAGCAGCCCCATTGACTATGACGGATGATTGGATCGACCCAAGAGGTCGCCAATTAAAAGGCTGGACCAACAAGCTCATCTGGGGCGACAACAAGCTGATTCTCTCCAGCCTCAAGAGCGGTGCGCTGCGCCGCCAGATCGAGGACGCGGGCGGGCTCAAGCTGATCTACATCGACCCGCCCTTCGATGTGGGCGCGGATTTCAGTATGGACATTGAGATTGGCGGTGAGACTTTCCACAAGGAACCGAACCTGCTGGAACAGATCGCCTACCGCGACACCTGGGGGCGCGGGGCGGATTCATTCATCTCGATGATCTACGAGCGGCTGATTTTGATGCGGGATTTGCTGGCGCCAGATGGGATGATTTACGTGCATTGTGATTGGCATGTCGGGTTTGCCCTTCGCAGCGTAATGAATGAGATATTTGGAAGTGAAAATTTCGTCAACGAGATAACGTGGCACTACTACAACAAGATGGCGCCGGAAAGCGCATGCTTCCCCCGGGCATCTGACCGGATCCTGTCCTACTGCAAGACGCGAGGCTCGTATTTCTTCGAGCAACAATATGAAAAGCTCGATCAACCAGTAAAAAGACTCAAACGACAGTTTGTAGGTGGTCGTGCAATCAACGTGCGCGATGAAAATGGCAACGTCCAATACATCGAGCTGGACAAAAAGCGGCTGGATGATGTTTGGCGCATGTCAATGTTGCAGCCAGCTGATAAAACCGAGTATTTGGCTTACCGCACACAGAAGCCCGAGGCTTTGGTAAAACGCATTCTTCGCGCTAGCAGCAAAGAAGATGACCTCGTCGCCGATTTCTTTTGCGGCTCCGGCACTGCGGCGGCGGTGGCGGAAAAGCTCGGCCGCAAGTGGATTTGCACTGATCTCGGCAAGTTCGCTGTTCACACCACGCGCAAGCGCCTGATCCAGGTGCAGCGCGGGCTGAAGGATGGGGGCAAGCCGTTCCGCGCCTTCGAGGTGCTGAACCTCGGCCGCTACGAACGCCAAGCCTATCTCAACGTCGGCGGACGGCTGAGCGGCAAACAGAAAGAAGAGGCGCTGGCTGCCAAGGAGCGCGACTTTCGCGATCTCATCCTGCGCGCCTATAAGGCCCAGCCGCTGGAAGACGATGGTTTTTTCCACGGCAAGAACGCCGGGCGGCTCGTGGTGGTGGGGCCTATAAATCTGCCGGTAGGCCGCCTGTTTGTGGAGGAAGTCATAACAGAATGTCGCAAGCGTGGCGCCACTCGTGCTGACATACTCGCGTTCGAGTTCGAGATGGGACTCTTTCCGGCTGTGTTGGATGAGGCCAAACGCAAAGGCATCGACCTCGCACCAAAATATATCCCGGCTGAAGTCTTTGACAAACGCGCTGTGGACAAGGGGCAGGTAGTTTTCCATGACATCAGCTTTGTCGAAGCGACTCCGCGTTACGACAAGAAAGACAAACTCACCCTAAGCATCGAGCTAACAGATTTTTCCGTCTATTACACTCAGGGCGCAGCGGAAGCTGCCGCTGCCGATCTCAAAAACGGCAAAACCCAGGTCGTTTGCGAGCAGGGCCAGCTCATCAAGATTACCAAAGACAAGGACGGCATTGTCACCCGCGAGACCTTGACGAAAGAATGGACCGACTGGGTGGACTACTGGGCCGTGGACTTTGACTACGAAAGCCGCAAAGAAATCATCCGTGTCCCAGTCGAAAACGAGGAACTTGGAACTGATCCTTCCAAGATGGAATTCGAGGAAAAATGGACGGGCGGCTACATCTTTGAGAACGAATGGCAGAGTTTCCGTACTCGGAAGAACCGCGATCTGGAGCTAATTTCAGCGCCGCATACTTACCCTCAAAAAGGCCGCTATACGGTCGCTGTAAAGGTAATTGACATTTTTGGAAATGACACGATGATTCTTGTGCCGGTTAATATTGTATAACGACTTTCTAAAGTCGTTTGGTAGCATATATTAAGTTAAAATGGCAAAAAAGAAACCACGCCACCATCCACTCTCTATATATCTGATCAAGGAAGGGGTCACCGATCCGCAAGAAATTATCACAAATGTCAGTAAATTGAATCAGCACCCTATACACGTTGGAAGAAGACGGTTGGGGACTTTATACGCCAAACACATGCCAAATCATTATCCAACGTGGTTCGGCTTCATCTCGGAACATATTGATCAAGTAGCTCTCCAGCAATTTAAGATCAAAAATGTATCCGCTGTATTGTTGGTCCCACATGACGATCGTGTGTTCGCCATATGTTTTGGTCATGGCCACCAACTCTTGTATGAAGAAGCTCTAGTTAGTGATTTTGGACTTAAAGCTACCCTGAATTCCATAAATCCTGATGCAGTGAGGCAGCTTGACCTAAGACGCCTCGATTCCACTGGCAGAATTGCTTTTGAACAGGCTGGTCAAGAGATTCCGATCAGGCAATTTGGCCTTGATATTGAGCAAGACTTGGTCAGGAGGGTAACCGCGCGGCCAATTGATCCATCATTGGGTCTTCAGTTATCTGGGCGCGATTCACTGCATGTGGCAATTCCGGCTTCTACACGCAATATAGGAGATTATCTTGGTAGATATCTTGCCAAAAGCAAAGAGGATACCTACAAAGAAAATTTTGAATTTATAGACAACATTGAGGAAGTGACCAGCGATTCCCAGTGCGCCGAATTGAATGAGCTGTTGTCGGAACAAATTAACGATAATCAATCAACAAATGTTTGGATGGCGCCACCAGATATAGTCGACTTGGAAAATATTATGGGTTTCAGGTATACGAAAGATCAGAATGAGGAACCGAGGCTCGACATAGATCTCAACAGTTTCAGAATATATTGTGCGGTTGGAGGGGATATTACATGGGATATGCTCAGGACTAAGCATATCTATGTCTGCGATGTGAATGGCGAGCCAGCTAATCAATGGCTCGCATACAAGTGTCTCTACGCAGAACTTCCGTATCATGAAGAAGTTTACGTTCTGACTGAAGGCAAATGGTATAGGGTCGATACCAATTTCGCTAAAAAAATAAACGAGAGTTTTGAGTCGATACTAGATAGCGACTTACAATTGCCCGTCTGGGCTCAGCGCCGCGAGGATGAGTACAACCAGCACGTCGCAGAAACATCTAATGGGTATTTCCAGCTTTTAGATAAGAAAACCGTGCAATATCCAGGCGGACACAATAAAGTCGAATTCTGCGACCTGCTATCCAGAGATCGGCATTTAGTTCACATTAAGAAGTTTACATCTTCGAGTGGCTTAAGCCATCTCTGTGAACAAGGAGTTAATTCGGCTGAGTATACTCGACAAGATCTGGCGTTCAGAGAGAAAGTGAACGCAAAGTTACGCGAACTGCATATTCCTGAAGAATTCCACATACCTCTGGAATTCGGATCAGAACAAGCAGGAGCGTATGAAATCGTATTTGGTATTGCGACTAAGCATCCGCACCTGCCGTTGGAGATTCCTTTCTTCAGCAAGGTTTCCATGTATCACGCGGCTAGGAGATGCCAAGGGCTTGGGTATCAGGTCTCAAAGCTAAAGATAGTTAGGAATGACTTAGCGGATTAAGAGAAGAATGAGTTATCTCAAGCCATTTGTAGATAGAAAATACCATCGTTATGAAAAAACTCAAACACGAAACTGAACTGCGTTAAGGGGTCACCCATAAATCGTCCGTGGTCAAGGGGGCGCGTCCAGATGACTGCGTTAAGGGGTCAGAGCCATTAAACGCCTGGCAGTCATTCGAGTGTAGAGCAAGGGCGAGACTCTACACATCACGGAATCGCTTCACAAACAATCTGCCGGAACCGGAGGTGCTTAGCCGGGAAATCGTGACCGGCCTGGAAGCGGCGCCGGAACAGTTCCCACGACCTTGCGCTTCTGCGCGGCCTGTATGAATCCCGCATGATGATTACTGACCATGCGACGGCGCTGTATCTCGACGGCAACTATGAACCCGCCAAAAAGCGCCTGTAAAAACCCAAATCCATCGGCATTCATTACCCGGAATTGTGGAGGCAGGCACGATTGCCATATCCCGAAGAAATTGAATCAAGGAATCACTTTGGTTCGCGAAGTCAGCGCCATCTCTGACCTCTGACTACCGTGGCATTGGAAATACAGGTTTTGCAGGAGCAGAAATCCGCCTGCCTGTTCACGCATCCTGCGCTTCTGGATTCGTATACAATTGACGGCGGAATGACGGAAATCCCGCATTTACGGTGGGTAGAAGCCCGCTGTCCCAATCGCCGTTCCGGGAGGGTGCCGTGAACAGCCAGAACGCATTTTTCTCCATGAAGCTGGAAGGCCCGGACATAAAGCCTGGGCGTGTGCGGCTGGAGGATTTAATCCGGCTCGGACAGGAGATGCTGCGCGCGGTCGAGCGCGTAGCCATGGTATTACAGGGCGCCGCAGACAGCCAGCATCCCGGCCGCCGGCCGCAGGATATTCGTGCAGCTATCTCGCTTGATGTTGTCGCAATCACTCACGGCAGTCCGGCGGCGGTCATCCGTTTCGAGCGCAGCGACACCCAAATGTCCATTCCGGATGCCGATCTTGGCCAGCAGGCGTTCGAGAAATTCCTATATGGCTTGAACGCCGTGACCTCAGGGAACGAACCCTATCCGCCGGGTTACGACACGGGAGTATTGTTGGCAGTCCGTGATCTTGGCCGGGTATTTGACCGTGGCGTGGATCGCATAGAGTTTTCAATGCACCGGCTCGCTCTGCCTGTGAACGTCCTTTATAACCGCGAAGGCTATACCCGGGTGCAGAAACGCATTACCGGGCCGCAAATGAACAAGCGCAGCGTCGAAGGACGGTTGCTCATGGCTGATTTCAAGGAGCGTGGCTCACGGTTACGCGTGCACCCGTCCAGCGGTGAACCCG
Source organism: Gammaproteobacteria bacterium (assembly GCA_027315405.1). Taxonomy (GTDB): domain Bacteria; phylum Pseudomonadota; class Gammaproteobacteria; order Natronospirales; family REEB76; genus REEB76. Next base: position 50,124 of record DAHUYB010000001.1, read on the forward strand.
TTATCTGCCTGTTCGATGAGTCGCTGCGTGATGAGGTCTATCGCAACATTCTGTATTTTGTGCGCATTACCGGTGAAGCCAAGGAGGATTCTGTGTCCAAACGGATTGTGAGCATTACGATTTCGGATATCGAGCGGATTGATGCCAAGGAAGATCAGGTTACGGAAATTCTGCCCAGCGGCGCTCCATTGCCGGGTGATTTCTGGCACGCGATGAGCTTCGATGAATTGGCGGCGGCGCAGGGTGTGAGGCCCATGACTGATGTTGACACCGTGATCGGCACCTGGCCGGGAGACGTGAATGACGGTTTTGAGGAAGCTGTGCACAGATTGAGACAGGCTGAAACAGGGAAGGGCTGATAAAAATGCACACAGGGAAGGTGATTGCGGATACGAATGTGGTTTCGTATCTGATGAAAGGAGCCCCCTTGGGGCAGTCCTACAAACGCCACCTTGCGGGCAAGGTGGTCGGCATCGTCTTCGTGACCGTGGCGGAACTGTATTACGGCGCCGAACGCAACAACTGGGGTGAAAAGCGGCGCAAGCAACTGGAAGAGCATCTCAAGAATTTCGTCGTGCTTCCTTACAACAACGAAATCGCCAGGGTTTATGCCCGCGTTGTAATAGAGTGCGAGCGCAACGGCCGATCAATAAGTTTTCCAGATGCATGGATTGCGGCAACCGCACTTTGGCATAACTTGCCGCTCGTTACCCACGATCTTGACTTCCTCGGCATTTCAGGACTTCAGGTCATCACGGAGAATGAGAGCCAGGGCCAAATCTGAACGGGAGGACCGTCGTGCAGAATCCGGTCCCGGCAAGCGTTAAAGGGTCAGAGCCATTAAACCCATGGCAGTCGTGTGGAATAAGGACTGGATTCCGGCTCGACGGCCGGAACGCGTTAAGGGATCACCCATAAGTCGTCCGTGGTCAAGGGGGCGCGTCCAGAAAAGGGGACGCTACCCTTTTTATCCACAAGCCGTTTCTCCATCTCTGACTGTTTTGCGGTACCCAGGTTTTCAGCGCCCGCCTCTCGGGTTGCTGCCTATCCATGCGGTATTGCGATGCCTTACATTGTAGGTATACTGTAGATATGGACGACCAGCGCTTCGAATGGGATGAAGGCAAGAGCCGTATCAACCTGAAGAAACATGGCGTCTCGTTCGATGAAGCCAGAACGGCGTTTCTCGATGAAAATGCCCGGGTGATGCCCGATCCGGACCACTCTGCGGACGAAGATCGGTTCATTCTGTTGGGCTTGAGTATTCGTTTGCGTGTGGTGGTGGTTTGCCACTGTTACCGAGAGAACGAAGATGTGATCCGGATCATATCGGCGCGCAAGGCGACAGCGGCTGAACGTAATCAATATATGAGGTGGATGGCATGAGAAAACAGTATGACTTTTCCAAATCAGTGAAGAACCCATATCTGCGCAAGCCCAAAAAGCAGGTCACAATCCGGCTCGATGAGGAAACCATTGCCTACTTCAAAGCCTTGTCGAAGCAGAACGGCATACCGTACCAGAATCTGATCAATCTCTATCTGCGTGAGTGTGCCCAAGCAGGCAAGAAAGTGGCGATTAATTGGGCTTGATCGTGATTCGAGTCCTAATGAGCGAAAAGGTCTGGTACCCTTATTTATCCTGGCGAGTACAATCGGGACATATGGAAGGCAGGGTCTGACTCGACATCTTAAATCTGTACATCAATCGTCCGGTATCGCTTCACTGGAATCTCCAACAAACGCATCAAGAATCAAAACCGTGACCGCAGGGCTCTGCGTTCAAGCCCACGGACTCCGCCAGCGAATATCTAAATACGCACGCCTCGTGCCCGTTTGCCTGACGTTTTTGGGGGGACGCTGGATTTTGCTTTATGAGCGGCAGCGCTCCGCTGTCCAATCTACAGGATGCTGGAAAATGCTAAGCTAGCGGCCGAAAGCGGGGCTGAGAGTGCGCCATGCAAGATAAAATCCGCTACCAGCTGACAGCCCATGCGGCAACGGTGATGGCCGAGCGCAATATATCAACAGCTTGGGTAGAGCGGGTGTTGCAGAACCCCGAGCGAACAAAACCGGACGATAATGATCCGGAATTACACCATGCTCTCGGTCGAATCAGCGAGCGTGATGACCGGATGTTGCGGGTAGTTTACAATATGACCGTGAAACCTTGGCGGATTGTTACTGCCTATTTTGATCGAGGCCAGAGGGCTAAATCATGAAAATGCATTACGATGAAAAAACAGATGCGCTGTACCTGCGCCTCGATGAATCAAAGATCATCGAATCCGAAGAGGTCCAACCGGGCATCGTTCTGGATTACGACGCCAAAAATCAGGTGGTCGGCGTCGAAATCCTGCGCGTCAAGGAACGCGTGCCTTACGCCGACCTTAAGCATCTCGATTTCAAGGTAGCGTGATACGCTAAATCGGGGCAAGCAGGGTCAGACTCGACATATCACATCCGTACATCAATAGTCCGGTATCGCTTCACTGGAATCTCCAGCAAACGCATCAAGAATTAAAACCGTGACCGCAGGGCTCTGCAAGGAGCAGGGGGTTACAAAATGGGTATTTGGAATGGCTGGGATATTTTTGTCGCAACCCTGAAAACCTTTAGCAAATATCCGGCCTTCAATGTGCCATTGCTGATTTGCTGGCTGGTATATGCCCCCACGGCGATTTATCTGAAATACTTTCTGTCCTATGGGGCTTTAAGTGGCTGGCAAATTGCCGGCATCATCGTCCTGGTTTTTGTCGGCTTCTCTCTGATCATCTCGCTGACATGCCTGCTCTTGCTGGAGTTCATCGAGCAGATTGAAACAACGGGCCGGGTGCGGGTGGCGAGTGCCATCGGCCGCGTCATCTGGAACGATTTCCTGCCATCGGTGCCCGTTGCTGCCATTTGGGCAGCCATCTGGCTGGGGCTGACGCTGATCGAAGTGGCGATCAGTAGCGTGACCCGAAACAGCGGCCGGAGACAGTCATTCTCAATGGAGGGCGCTGCCAAAACTCTGTCGGGCTATCAGTCGTTTTCCCTGAGTGCCGCGTTCTTCGAGGCCCTGAATCGCGGCGTGCGCATGCTGGCATTCCTGATTTTCCCGGCCATCGCCTGGGAGCATGACAACACCATCAAGGCCCTAAAGCGCGGCCTAAGCATCGCCGAAGCCCACAAAGGCGAACTGGGTGCCGGTGTCCTGCTGATCACGGCTGCCGCCGGGCTTGTGTTCTTGCCACCCTCCATTCTGTTTTATGTCACGGACAAAACCCATACCACGCTTCCGGACAGCGTGTGGCTGGGCGTGATCATCTACTGCGGGTTTGCCTGGAGTTTCACCATACTGATGGAGCAACTATTTACAGCCACGCTGTATCGTTGGCACCTGGATTGGGAGCAGCGCTGCCGCGATGCCAGCCGCCATGGTCTGCCGGAACCCAGGCTGAACGAGGTGCCGTGCCCGGCCATCATGGATCATGCCGCCGAGTTTTTCCATTGAACGGGGCGGGATTTGACGGCGAAGTCCCGGTCGGATAATTTCACATGATGAAAATTTCACTTGTAACTCGGGCTATTGCCTATACCAATAAGGGAACTATCATTCCCAAAATGGGAACGAAGAAAAAAACGGGTCTGGCAGCGGCGCTGTTTACCAAGACCCAGCGCCGGGTGCTCGGGTTGCTGTTCGGCAATCCGAACCGCAGCTACTATGCCAATGAAATCGTGCGCTTCGCCGGTGCCGATATCGGGGCGGTGCAACGAAGCGTTTAAGGGTCAGAGCCATTAAACCCATGCGGCCGCACCGGAGTGACGCGAGATAAGCACTGGATTCCGGCTCGACCGGAATGACGGGGAAGGGAAGCGCTCTGGGATCCTGAAATATCAGTATCCGCACTGATCACGGCTGACGCCGTGGAAATCTCAAACACGAAACTCAAGTCGTCCATAAGCCATCGCTGCTCCCGCATCCATACCTCCCGCAGCATTTGTACTTCCCTGTACATCATCGCCAGCGTCAAATCGCCGGGAAGTCCCACGTCTGGGATTTCCAAGGGTCATCCACTGTTGGGTTTATCCAGGAAATGGCACAGCTGTCTAAGCAGCCCGCCGCACCCGCAGATCCACCTGCAGGCCAGCCAGGCTTGCCAGGTTCACCAGGGCATCCAGGCTGAATTTATCGATGCGACCGCGCAGCAGGTCGTTGAGCCGGGGCTGGGTGATACCAAGCTGTCTGGCTTTCTCACCCTGGGTGCCGGGTTGACGTTTTACACGCTCCTGGAGTGCGAGCATGATTTCCGCGCGTACCTTCATATTGGCGGCCGCGCCACGGGTGTTCTCCAGGGCATCCCAAACACTGTTGAATTTCTTTGCTGGCATGTTCATTTCCTCACGAGTTCGGCTAATCGCCGTTTAGCCAGCTCGATGTTCGCCTTGGATGCGCGCTGTGTTTTCTGCTTGAAAGCATGCAATACATACACGGCGTCTTCGAGTTTGGCGATATAGATGACCCGATAGGCGCCGCCTGCATCTCTGACGCGTATTTCCTGGACTCCAGTGCCGACGGTGGATAGCGGCTTGAAATCGTCCGGCATCAGGCCGCGCTGAACCTTATACAGTTGAAAACCGGCCTGGTGGCGGGCTGCATCCGGAAACGCCCGTAACTCGTCCAATGAGTTGCCCAGAAAGGCTATGGGTTTCATGTCGACAAGTATATCAAAAACGATATAAATATCAAGTTGCCAATGAACAGGATCGGTCTCGCACAAGGCATAGAGCACTCAGCCATGTGCGCAGGAACTCGCACCCCATGGCACTGGGAAGTCGGGTCAGACTCGACAAATCACGAAATCGCTTCACAAAAATCCGCAAACGCATATGTTGCCGGCATCAAATAGCCGGGGCGTCCCGCTTCCGGGATTTCCAAGGTTCATCCCACGCCGGGGATTCCCAAGGGTCGCGTTGCGCCGCGCTATTCGAATAGCAGGAGCTGGTATAGTATTGTCACTGTGATTTGTGCATCGGGAGACGCCCCATGGAATTCAGGATAGAACATGAGCAGGAAGCGGACGGACGCTGGCTGGCTGAGGTGCTGGAACTCCCCGGCGTGCTGGCGTACGGGAGCAGTCCCGATGAGGCCATGTCCAAAGCGGAAATTCTCGCGTTGCGAGTCTTGGCGGACCGACTGGAACACGGCGAGAACGGCCCGCAATCGATACGGATTTCCGTCGCCGCGGCATGAGCCAGTGGCCGGCGATCAAGGCCAAGCGCCTATTGGCTGCCTTGTTGCGTCTCGGGTGGCGAGTAAAACGGGAAACCGGATCTCACAAGGTGCTGACGCGGCCAGGCTGGCCGGACTTCGTGTTTGCCTTTCACAACAGCGAAGAGATCGGCCCGCGCATGTTGGCGCGCATTGCCCGACATACGGGCTTTACACCAGATGACCTTTAGATTCCGTAGAGCAAGGATCAAACTCTACACATCACGGAATCGCTTCACAAACCATCTGCCGGCACCGGAGGTGCTTGTCCGGGGAATCTGCGCGCATTACGCGGCTACGCCCGTACACCTAAATAGTGGATTGGACGGATAGGACTATTTCGCTGCGGTACAGGCGGGGCTGGATAAGAACTATGCCCCGATGGCGCAGCTGTTCGCTGAGATTATCGAGCGGAGCCTTGCGTCGTCGTGAACGGCTTTGTTGCTTCGCCTTCTTCCAGCATGCGCACGATTGATGAGATTGGGACGCCGGTTTCAATGGCGGTGGAACTGGCAACGCTCGTAATCAGCGCCTTGCGGAATTTCTCCGGGTCGCGCAAATACGGGTTGGTCTCGGCAAGCGGCTTTCTTTCCATGGTGGGAATTATAGCAGGCCGCAGAATTCCATTAGTGGGTCACCCAGAGCCATTCAACGCATGGCAGTCGTATTGGGGTGCCGCGAAATAAACACTGGATTCCGGTGCGATGGCCGGAATGACGGGGCCAGTCAGATCTCTAGGGTCTTGAAATATCAGTATCCGCACTGATCACGGCTGACACCGTGGAAATCTCCAAAAGGACATTCAACATCCCCACCCTCAAGTCTTGAACAAGGCTTGGTATGCCCACGGCTGGGAACGCCGATATTGTTTTGGTGCCCCCGATACCGCGGTGTCACAGCGTCTGGGCGCCGACCCTGGCACCCGGGCGGTCACCAGTCAGGTGCGAGCCATGGCCAAATGACGGACCCACCCGAAAAAGAGTTGCGACTATAATTGCCGTTGCTTATGCGGGGCTTGTACCCTGGAATTGGCCAGCACCCGCAACCTATGTCGGTTGAACAATGAGCGGTTTATGCCAACCAAGCACGACCCTGAGCGACGCCAGTCCCGGCGATTCCGTTTCACCTCAATCATCCGCATCCGCGAAGGCGAACACCTGCACGATTGCAAGATCATCGACCTGTCGTTACGCGGCTTTCGAGCACGTTGTCCGAGCGGCTGGCGGCCGCCTAGCGGCGCCCACTTTACGGTGGAATGGCGCGTGGCGGACATCATAAAGCTTGATATGCAGGCTGACGTCATACGCGTCAAGAACGGGGTCATCGGCTGCCAGTGGCAGGCACACGATGCGGAAAGCTCCGCGCACCTGGAGCACTTGATCAAGATCAGCCGGTTGCGTAAGGATACGTGGAAGCGGGAGCTGAAAGGAAAATAGGTCAGGGTCAGAGCGATTTTAGCTAGTGCGCAGGCCACTCAGAGGATTCCCTGATGGACCGAAGCGGTTCATGCGCGAGAGCGTGGACGGGCTCCTGCGTGACAAGACTCGCAAGCCCGCGACATTCAGTTGGCGAAGTCGTGTTGGCGGGAATATCGGAGACGAAGATGAGAAGCACCGCATTCAATACCTCGGACTACTTGAAGACCCAAGCGGATGTGGTGACCTATTTGAGTGCTGCGCTCGAGGACGGCGAACCGGCGGTACTCCTCGAAGCACTGCGCAATGTAGCGCAAGCCAAGGGCGGTATGGGCGCGCTCGCGAAGGCCACGGGTATGAGCCGTGAACGCCTCTATTGGACGCTTTCGCGCCGCGGCAATCCCAAGATCGAAACAATCATGGAGCTGCTGTGTGCCCTCGGACTCAAACTTACGATTGCGTGGCAAAAGGCGGCGTAAGCGACAGGATTCTGACATCTAACTGCGCGCGCGGCGTGAGCGCTTGCCTGACGGTTGGCGGACACGGGGTTTCGGTTGGTAAGCGGCGCGCGCTTCATGCACTTTGCCCTGGGTGTCCGCCCGCAGGCGCGCGCACAACCAGACCGCAAAGTTTTTTTCGCTGAGTTTGCCTTCGGCGAGCGCCAGCATCGTGAGGTATTTGTCCTCGTCCGTGGCGTCAAGATCGGCGCCATTGAGCGCGAGGAAAGTTCGATACGACACAAACGCGGTGCGCTCGTTGCCGTCCACGAATGGATGGTTGCGGGTCAGGCCGAAGGCCAGGCTCGCGGCCAGAGAGGCGAGATCCGGCGCGGGCTCGCCGTAGGCGTAACGCTGCTGTGGCCGGACGAGGGCGGATTCCAGCAGGGTCGCATCGCGCACGCCAGCGCTGCCGCCGTGTTCTGCGAGCTGGCGGTCGTGCATGGCGAGCACCAGCGCCTTTTCAAGCCAGACGATCATCAGTTCTCGGCGAGTTTGCGCAGTACGCTTCGGTCTTTGCGCATCACACGCTCGGCCACTTTCATCTGTTCGGCGAGCTTGGGATCGAAGAGCATGAGCTTGATGCCGTCCGGTAGTTCGGCGGCATACAGTTCATCGCCTTTTTCCAGGCGCAGCCGCGCCAGCAGTTCCTTGGGCAGGATGACGCCGGCGGAATTGCCGATGGCGGTGATCTTGAGTTTCATGGCGGGACCTCATGGTGTCATTATAACCGATGTTATAACATCGGAAGAACCTGCCGACCCATGGAAATGAGCATCGCGGCCGGGCCGCTCGCGGCATCCATGCCTATTCCCCCGTCGGGGACTTCCAAGGGTCGCGCAGCACTCGGCCGCTCACACGCATCCTGCGTTCGCGGCACTCGTACATCCATGTCCCTGTACATCGGAGATCGCTCCTACCCGCGCAGACACCTCGGGCGAGCACGCCTACAATGCATTGCCTTGCTCCTCAACGGAGGAGGGTGCTGTTCGATCTGAGAGACAGGGGTAAACTGCGTTGCGCAGTTGGGGCTCAATACCCGTGATTATCATTTCCGGATAAAGGCAGGGCCTATGTCCCGGTCCTCGTCAAAAGCGCCTGGAAATACCAGTGAGCTGGCTGAGAAGGTGTACTGGCATCAGTGGCACGTGTTCCAGGGATGTTTTCTGCTGTTTTGCACCCTCCCGTGTCTGCTCCTGGCTATCGTCCTGATTCCCAAGTTCGCATCCTTTATGGGCTCCGGTCCGCAACGCTCGTCGATGGTGGTGCTGAAGCTCCTGATCCTGGCGCCCCTGGTGCTGCTGTTTGTCGCGTTGGGGTATGTCGCCATGCTGCTGGCGGCCGTCATCCATGTGGTTTTTATCCGCGTGTTTGCTCCGGCGCTGCGTATGCCGGAAGCTCGCGACATCTTGCTGCAGTTCTATTCGGATCCGCGCTGGCTCACTCAGTCCCGCGGTTTCAAGAACTTTCCCTGGTGGATTTCCGTGTGGGGCGGCATGGGGAAAAATCAGCGCCTGATCCGGACCTGTGAGCGCTTGACGGTCTGGATGATAGCTTTGGTTTATGACAAATCCGCATCCGATGGCTGAACTCCATCGGCCGCCGCTGGGCAGAAATTCACCAGCCGGGAAAATTGCCGGCGATTGGTCCATAATCGGCGCTCCCCATGCCATAGCTCCGTCTACCCATCCTGCAGGAGGTCGAGTCATGCAGCGTTTTACCCGCCCATTCAGTATCCAGTTTTTAGGCGCCGGTCTGTTCGCGGCCGTCTTGACCATCGCCGCCGCGGTCTCGGCGGCAACCGCACCGGATGCCTCGCCCTTGAATAAACTCGAGTGGCGCAGCGTCGGTCCTTACATCGGCGGGCGCGTGGTGGCGGTCGCCGGCGTCGCCAGCGAGCCAAACCTTTTTTATATGGGCGGTGTGGACGGCGGCGTATGGAAAAGCAGCAACTACGGCATCAGCTGGAGCAATATCTCCGACGGTACGCTGCCGGGTTCCAGCAACAGCATCGGCGCCATCGCGGTGGCGCCCTCGAATCCTAAAATCATCTACGTGGGTACCGGCGAGAGCGACATCCGCGGCGACGTGATCACCGGCGACGGTGTGTTCCGCTCCGACGATGCCGGCAAGACCTGGAAAGCAGCTGGCCTTGCCGACACCCATACCATCAGCAGCTTGGCGGTGGATCCACAGAATCCCGATATCGTGTATGCCTCGTCCATGGGCCATGTGTTCAAGTCCAACGCCGAGCGCGGCGTGTTCAAGTCGGTGGACGGCGGCCAGACCTGGAGCAAGGTGTTGTTTGTGAACGCCGACACCGGCGCCATCGATGTGGTGATGGACCCAAAAAATTCCCAGGTGCTGTATGCGGCCCTATGGCAGGCGTATCGCACGCCCTGGAAACTCGATGACGGCGGCCCCGGCAGCGGCCTCTATAAGAGCAGCGACGGCGGCGTCCACTGGAACGAAATCTCCAGTAACCCCGGGTTCCCCCAGGGCATACTCGGACGCATCGGCGTGAGCGTGGCCGCCAGCGATCCGCAGGTGGTGTACAGCATCGTGCAGTCCAAGGACGGCGGCGTGTTCCGCTCCGACGACGGCGGTGCCCACTGGACGCGGGTGAATGACAACTGGAGTCTGCGCCAACGCGCCTTCTACTATATGAGCATCTACGCCGACCCCACCAATCCGGACGTGGTGTACGTGCCGGAAGTGGACGCCCTGTGGGTGTCCCGCGACGGCGGCAAGGATTTCTCCAAGCTGCACACCCCCCACGGCGACAATCACATCGTGTGGATCAATCCCAAGGACCCGAAAATCCTGCTGGAGGGCAACGACGGCGGCGCCACGGTCTCCACCGACGGCGGCCAGACCTGGAGCACCGATCACAATCAGCCCACCGGGCAGTTTTATCACGTGGCCCTGGATAACCAATTTCCCTTCCATATCTACGGCGCACAGCAGGATGAAGGCTCGTTCGAGGGTCCGAGTGCCACCCCCGATGGCATGATTCCGCTCGGCGATTGGCAGAGAGTGGCCTACGGCGAGAGCACCTTCGTGGCGCCCAAGCCCGGCGATCCCAACGTCACCTTCGGCAGCGGCTACTTCAGCATCCTGATGCGCTACGACATGGCCACCGGCCAGTATCGCGGTATCAGCCCCTGGCCCGATTACCAGGAAGGCGCCTCCTCCGGTGAGTTGAAGTACCGTTTCGGCTGGACCCATCCGATCCTGTTCCCGGCGGTCAATCCCAAGGAACTGCTGGTGGCTTCGCAGTATGTGCTCAAGAGCACCGACGAGGGCGCCACCTGGACGCGCATCAGCCCGGACCTGACGCGTAACGATAAGTCCACGGAAATGCCCAGCGGCGGACCGGTGGATATAGACCAGTCGGGCGCGGAAATCTTCCCGGACATTTCGGCGTTGGCGGTCTCGCCGCTGAACGGCCAGGTGATCTGGGCCGGATCCGCCGACGGCCTGGTACATGTCACCACCGATGGCGGGCGGCATTGGGCGGAAATCACTCCCAAGGGTTTACCGGAATGGGCGCAGATCACCTCCATCGAGCCCTCGCATGTGGCCAAGGACACGGCGTATCTCACTGCCTCGCGCTACATGTGGGATGACTTCCATCCCTACGTGTTCGAAACCAGTGATTATGGCCGGCACTGGCAATCCCTGACCACCGGACTGCCCGATGACCAATACGCGTTCGTGGTGCGTCAGGATCCGTCCGACGACAAGCTCCTGTTCCTGGGCACCAAGAACACGGTATTCACCAGCTTCGACGGCGGTGGACACTGGCAGCGCTTGTCGCTGAATCTGCCCAAGGTACAGGTGCGTGATTTGGCCATCAATACGCGCCAGGGCGATATCGTCGTTGCCACCCACGGACGCTCCTTCTGGGTGCTGGACAATCTCGCGCTGCTGGAGCAGATGACGAAGCAGCCGGCACCTGGCCCGGATGTGGCTCAGGTATATGCGCCCCAGACCGCCTGGCTCACCCACGCCTATGGCGCCAGCGGCGATGTTCGTTTCCTGCACGACGCCGGCAGCAATCCGCCCTTCGGCGCCAGTGTGTTCTTCCGGATTCCAGCCGCTTACGACGGCAAGACCCCGGTGAGCCTCAGCTTCGTGGATGACCAGGGCAGGCTGGTGCGGCGTTTCGATCTGCACCTGAAAACCAAAATGCCGGAACAGTCCGCCAGTGTGCGCGACAACCTCAAACCCACGCAGGTGGAACAGATGGCCTTGGACAAGCTCACGGCGATTACGCCCGGCATGAACCGCTTTCAGTGGAACCTGCGCTATCCCGATGCCATCGAGGTGCATGGCTTCCAGCCACCGATCGCGGCCGGCGGTGAATCCGACGAGGTTGGTGGTCCGGTGGCGTTGCCCGGTCGCTACCGCGTGGTGCTGGATTACGGCGGCCGGAAATCCCAGCAGGTGTTTGCAATCGCGCTGGATCCGCGTCTGCATCCGGCCCGTGGTGCGCTGGCCGCGCGTCTGGCGCTGGAAATGAAGATCCATGACACGCTCGACTCCCTCGACCGGACCCTCAACCAGGCAATCGCGGTGCGCGACCGGCTGACGGCGGCGCTGGATAAGCACGCACTCACGGATGCGCAGGCGGGCAAGGCCCTGGCGCAGTTGCAGCAGACCATCGGCGGCCTGGTGCAGCTCAAAATCCAGTCCAGCGAAGGCAGCCTGCTACATGAGACCAAGCTGCGCAGCCATCTGGCATATCTGGCGGCGGATGTGGATTTGGCTTACGAACAACCCACGGCCGGGCAGTACGCGGTGTTCAGATATTTGGACGCGCGAGCCCAGGCCGGCGAACAGCGGCTACGGGCCGCCATCGCCGACGGCAATAAACTGTTGTGAAACACCGCGGGCCGCGCCGCCGCCATGCGCACCGGCGCGGCCCGCCCACGTTTCCGGGGCCCGGCGAAGCGTGCAGGCTGCCATGAAGAAACTGAAACACGAAACGGAATTGGTTCATGCAGCCATATTGGCAGGGGTGGAATACGCGGAAAAACGCGGTGCCGCGATCTTCGAACCCACGGATTCCGCCAGCGAGAAAATTCTCTATATCTACCGGCTGCTGGTGCATGACCAACTCATCCAGCCGCTGCCGGAAGATCAGGTCTCGCAGCAGTCCATGCGCCACAAACTGGCCATCTGGTATTCCAAGCAACTGCCGAAGGATCACCCGCTACTTAAATAGGTTACCGCAGCCGCCTGCCTTTGGTGGGAGCGGCGATGACCACCAGGGGTGAGCGGCGACAGCCGCGAACGGGCAGGCAGGAAGCCGCCCTGGGCTTTCAAGTGGAGCAGGAAGCGGAGTTTGAAAGGTGGAAATGCAGCAATGCAGGAGCAAAAACCTGCCTTCGCCGCGATACAGCATCGCAGCCGGGAGCGCATGGGATGCCCGCGGAGTATTATCCGCATCCAAGATTTCCAGAATTAAAACTGTGCCTGCGCTTAGCTTCCGATGAGATTGATCGCGGGGGGGGGGTGCTGGGTGACCAAATCCTATTACGTTTATATGCTGGAGTGCCGTGGCGGACGCCTATATATAGGTATAACCACGGATATCCGGCGGCGGATGATGGAACATCACGAGGGCCGGATTGGCGCGCGTTTCACCCGCGCCAATCCGCCGGCAAGATTGCTGGCGGTCCGTCAGGTTGCCGGCCGTCCCGCGGCGCTCAAACTGGAAGCCGCGCTGAAAAAATTACGTCGCCCGCAAAAACTGCACTGGGCCGATGAGCATCCACCACGGGAAACAGTGTCCACGGCCGCAACGCTGTGAGCATGGACAGTCATTCAAAGGGCGACTTCGCTGCCGTGGATATTCACGGCCAGCCGTGGCGTACGACAGATGCCTAAAAGTTCGATGCGCTAGTTTTTGACTTGCTGCCAGGCTTGTTCGGCGGCGGGCGGGAGCTTGTCCATGTGCTCCAGAAACACGGCCAAGGTCCACATCTGCTGATCGGTGAGGGTATCTTTCCACGCCGGCATAGCCGTCCAACGGATGCCGTGTTGGATTTTCCAGAACGAGTAGCCCGGTGGATCGTCCTCGACGCCGTCGGTCGCGAGTTGCGGCGGCGCCGGATATTCCCCTTTTGCAATAGGCGATGCCGAAGCATCGCCCTGTGAAGTACCGTGGCAGATCGCGCAGTTTTTCGCGTACAGATGCACACCGTCGATGAGGTTCTGATCGCTCAACGGAACCGGACCCGGTCCCGGCGGCGCCTCGCGGCGTAAGGTTGCACGCAGCGAGGTGCCGGCTACCCACCTTTCCAGGCGGCCGGGTTTGGCATCGGCATTAGCCGGAATCAAGCCGAATCGCAGCGTGGCGTATCCGGCGGCGGCGGCGACCACGATCGTTACGAGGATACCTAACAGAAACCCTTTGAGCACTGGCGCACCTGGATTTTGCAAGGGCCGTTGAATTATAGCACCGGGCAGTAAGCCGGACGCTGGGGCCTGTCGACAGCTGCCGCAATGATTGGACCCGTGCGCTTGAGGTAATGTTCCCTGCTACCGCCTGGATTGCACAAGCCGGTCCGGCCCCCTGACGGGCTGGCGAGCTTAATAGTACTCCCGGTGCTAGTGACCTATCCCTTATGTAGCAGGTAACTATCGGGGGAAGCGCTCCTTGCTATCAGGGAATGGGCATTGGATTTTTCATAAAACCGGGCCATTCCACCGCTGAACTCCATGACTCCAGAGCATCGGCAGGCCAAAACCCGGAAAATATCCTGTTACACGTGCAATATATTATATAAAGGTGAATCCGGCCCGCAGCAGGCTCTGCGCTTGTAATATCAGCGGCTTGTGCTATAACTAGCCGCGATGTTGATGATAAAAATCAGCAGCTATAGCTGTGTGATGGGCTTGGGCCGTTCCAAGCTAATTACTAACTCAGGAGGGCTTATCGCCCAGCACATATTTTTGATTGTCAGTTTTGTAATTTGGTAAGGAGGGTTACCAATGAACAGAAATAATGTTGTATTTAGGAAAAAAGAACCTGTACAAAAACAGGGTCTTGGCATTGCGGAAATCAAGGATGCAAACAAGATGAAGTTCTTCATTCCAAATCAGATGGTCTGCCGGGTTGTTTTTACACCGGCGTGATTAGCGTTTGGAAATGAATGATGCCTAGCGGTGTATGCACTGCAGCATCAGGATGAATAGATAATAGGGCCTGCGACGTGCTGATAGCCAGTCCGAAGCAGGCCCATTTTTTTAATACTTACAAGCCGCCGAATTTTTACGAGACTCTCAATGCTTGAACAGCACGAATTTCTGGGAAAAATAACGAGTTTGCAGAGGGAGTACACAGAGCGAACGATTGCCGATCGTTCGCATCGAAAAAATATTGATCAGAATGAGGAAAATTGTACGGAATTCGCCTCCGCGAATCTGCGCCACTTGCTGCCGGCGATTCCCATAACCAGACATGCCCAAATCATAAATGAAATACTCTTTACCCAGGTCTGCGCGGTTTTGGATGAAGACAGTTGCTTTTTGCTGGAGAGCACAAAAATATCCGACCCGGGTTCAATGTTATTGACCGCAAAAGAGAACCCCGTCATTTTCTGCACGTTTCATTTTGGCTCATACCGTCTTATCAATCAGGTATTGGTCAATCGTGGCTTGAACTATATTCTTCCGGTATCCAGCGATATTTATGCGGCTCAAAAGAAGCGCTACGAAGACGGTTTGAAAGTGTTACAGGCTTATTTCAAATCTGATTCGCAATTGATGGTTGTGAATGCGGAGGAACCCACCTCGGCCCTGACGCTGGCGCGCAAGACCCGGGCCGGATGGTCGTTACTGGCCTATATTGACGGCAATACCGGCGTGCAGGGAGCCGGCCGGCGTGATGCCAAGATGCTGCGGATCTCACTGCTCGGCAAGCCGATTTATGCAAGGAAGGGCATCGCCTTTCTCTCCCACTTCTTGAAGCTGCCGATTGTGCCGGTGATCTGCGAGATAACCGGCCCCATGGAGCGCAGCATGACGTTTCACGAAAGGATTGATCCATCAGTTGCTTCGGAAGATAGAGAAGCCTATTGCCGGATGGCAACCGAAAAAGTGTATTCCGTACTTGGCGATTACCTAAGGAAAAAACCGGCTCAATGGGAAGGCTGGCTGGACATGCAGAAGTATCTCGACGTGGATGGGATTGCCGATAGCGAGGGTACTGACGAAGGCTCTGTAGAAACGGCGTCACCGGCGGAGGACATCGCCGACAGCAAGCTGGTGTTCAATCGTGAGCGCTTCGGCTTCATTATCCAGGAGGATGGCCGTGCCCTGCTGGACAAGGACAGCTATAAATTACTGTCATTGCCGCAAAACATAACCGACATTCTCGAAGCCTATCGGGAACCGGCGGTGGCGCCCTCTGCCGATGCCGCGCAGGAGCAACGTAACATTGTCACGCAATTGGTGTCCATGGGAATGCTGTCTGTCGTCAGTCAATGATATGAGCCCCTGGTTCCTTGCGGTGTTTCGAACACCGGGAACTTACCGCTTGGGGCACGAACGAGACGCGGATTTGACTGACGTGAAATGACCGGTATGCAAAATTTCGACTACGTGATCGTGGGCGGTGGCTCGGCGGGTTGCGTGCTGGCGAGCCGGCTGTCGGAAGACCCGGATGTGAGTGTCTGTCTATTGGAGGCCGGTGACGCCGGCCGCGGCTGGATGGTGCAGGTACCTTTCGGCATGGTGCTGACGGTGCCCCTGCCCTTCATCAACTGGTGCTTCAAGAGCGTGCCGCAGCCGCAGCTTAACGGCCGGCGTCTCTATCAGCCCCGCGGCCGCGTGCTCGGCGGTTCCAGCGCCCTAAACGCCATGATCTACACGCGCGGCCATCCGTCCGATTACGACGCTTGGGCAGCGGCCGGCAATCCCGGCTGGTCCTACGCAGAAATACTGCCTTATTTCAAACGCGCGGAAAACAACGCGCGCTTTCATGACGGCTACCATGGCGCGGATGGTCCATTGCCGGTCAGCGATACGTTTACCGGCAACCCCATGCATGGAGTGTTCCTGGAGGCGGGACGGCAGGCGGGATTTGCGGTGGCAACCGATTTCAACGCTGAGCCGCAGGATGGCGTCGGTGTTTATCAGGTAACGCAGCGGGATGGCGAGCGCTGGAGCGCGGCGCGGGCCTATCTTGAACCGAATTTATCCCGGCCGAATCTCACGGTATTGACCGGCGCCCGCGCCCAGCGGCTGCTATTCGCGGGCCGGCGGGCGAATGGGGTGCAATACCGCGGTGGCGGGCGCCTTGGGAGCGTGGGTGCCCGCCGGGAAGTCATCCTCAGCGCTGGCACCTTTCAATCACCACAATTGCTGATGCTGTCCGGCATCGGCGACGCCGAGAGCTTGCGAACACATGGCCTCCCGGTGGTGCAGCATCTGCCGGGCGTGGGCGCGAATTTGCAGGACCACCCGGATTACACCTTGATTTATCGGGCGCGCAGCCTCGATCTGATGGGTGCTTCGCCCCGGGGCATCCTGCGTTTCGCCCGCGAGATTCGCCGTTACCGCCGCCAGCGGCGCGGCATGCTGTGTACCAATGTAGCGGAGGCCGGCGGTTTTCTAAAGACCGATATGACGCTGCCACGACCCGATGTGCAACTGCATTTCTGTGTGGCCATCGTGCACAATCACGGGCGCAGCCTGCGGCATCTGTGGCACGGCTATTCGCTGCACGTCTGCGTACTCCGGCCCCGGAGCCGCGGGCGGGTGATGCTCGCAAGCGCGGCCCCCGGGGCGGCGCCGCTGATTGATCCTGCTTATCTCAGCGATCCCCGCGATCTCGAGGTTCTGGTGCGCGGCTTCAAGCTCGCGCGGCACATCCTCGCAGCCCCGGCCTTCGCGCCCTATCGCATCCGGGAACTGTTCAGTGCCGATGCGCAAAGTGATGCGGACATCTGGGCATTGATCCGCGCCCGGGTGGAGACTATTTATCACCCCGTGGGCACCTGCCGCATGGGCCGGGACGAGGGAGCGGTGGTAGATGCGGCGCTCAGGGTGCGAGGTGTGGACGGGCTGCGGGTGGTGGATGCCTCGGTGATGCCGACACTCATCGGCGGCAACACCAACGCCCCCACCATCATGATTGCCGAGAAAGCTGCGGATATGATCCGCAGGCGCTCCCCGGCCGGAACACGTCCATGAAAACCCTCGGTCTCATTGGCGGCATGAGCTGGCAATCCACCGCGCATTATTACACGCGCATCAACCAGTTGGTGGTGCAGCGGCTCGGCGGGCTGCATTCCGCCCAATTGTTGCTCTACAGCATCGAATTCGACGCGCTGCAGAAATTGCAGCATGCCGACGACTGGCAGGGCGCGGCGCGATTACTGGTGGATGCCGCCCGGCGTCTGGCGAGCGCCGGCGCCGACGGTCTCGTCATTTGCGCCAACACCATGCATCGGGTGGCGCCCGAGATCGAAGCAGCTGTGCAGCTGCCACTGATTCACGTCACCGATGCCACGGCCCAGGCGATAAAACACAAAGGCCTGCAGACGGTAGCCCTGCTGGGCACGCGCTTCACCATGGAGAATGATTTTTACCGGGAGCGGTTGCAGCACCGCCACGGTTTGCGGGTGAGCATCCCGGATGAGGCCGAACGTCGGGCGCTGCATCGCATCATTTTTGAGGAACTGTGCAAAGGCGAGGTGCGGCCGGACTCCCGGGAAATTTTCTATGGGATCATTGCGCGTCTCGGCGCCGCCGGCGCCGAAGGCGCCATCCTCGGATGCACCGAATTCACGTTGTTCGGCGTTGCGGAGAAATCCGCTATCCCGCTGTTCGACACCACCGAAATCCATGCACGCGCGGCAGTGGCGTGGGCATTGGGCGAAAACCCTTAGCAGCTGCCTGCAATATCCGGTGACCGCAATCATCCAGCCCGCGTACCTGGATATCTGTTTGGCAATGTCTAATCCAACAGTGCTAATTCTCACGTGGGCGCCTGCGCTCCTGTGATGTGGAATTACCACTTCTCCACCCTGCCACAGGACGATACTGAATTGAGAGGAGTGGGTCTCCATATCGCCTCAAAACCCTCTGCCCTTGGGAGAGAGTTTCGCAGGGCGGGCGAGGGTGCGGATTCGATAAGGGGGGGGTCCGCGAACATCAACCCTCGTTCCCGCGCCTCTCCCGGAGGGCGAGTGAATTAACCCGCCATCCAGGTAGCTGTCAGTGCACGTGCAGTTTTATGATGACAGAGGCGGTATGGATGTCGGCGAAAATCTCAGGGTTAGCGATGGCACGTGATATTGGCGTCGCGGATCAGGATTTGCCCCTTTCGAGCCGCAATTGAGTTTGGGTGGCCGGTTCCAGCAGCGGCCGCGGGGTCTTGAGCCAGCGCTCAAATTCGCGCAGCGGCAGAGGCCGGCTGGTAAGATAACCCTGGAAACCATGGCAGCCTAGGGCAGCCAGCGCCAGCCGCTGCGCTTCGGTTTCCACGCCTTCGGCGATGACATACAGCCCCATATGATGCGCCATGGCGATGATGGTGCTTATGAACTGGTCGGGGGGCTCAAGACGCATCTCGCTGATGAAGATTCTGTCTATCTTGAGTTCGTGCAGTGGCAGTTTCTTGAGCGAAACCAGCGCTGAATAGCCGGAACCGAAATCGTCGATGGAGAAACGCACGCCGATTGCGCTCAACTGGCGGATGGTATGCGCCACTTCCTCCATGTCCTGCAGCACCGCATTCTCGGTAATCTCAAGCGTCAGACGCGCTGGGTCTACGCCGGCCTGTTCGATGGCGTGCTGTACTTTGGCGGCAAAACCCGTCGTAGCCAGCTGCCAGGGACTGACGTTGATCGCCAGGCGCGGCGGGCTGGGCAGTTTCGCCTGGCTCCATTTGCGGATGTAGGCGCAGACGCTGGTGAGCACGTAATCACCGATGATGTGGATCAGCCCGGTTTCTTCCGCCACGTCAATGAAATGCCGCGGCTCAATCAAGCCCTGCTCGGGATGATGCCAGCGCAACAGGGCTTCGGCGCCGATGAGATCGCCGCTCATGTTCAACTGCGGCTGGAAGTAGAGTTGGAGCTCGTGTTTGTCCAGGGCGGTGCGCAGACCTTTCTCGACCACCAGCCGGAGCGTGGCATCTTCCTGCATCTGCGCGGCATAGAGCGCGGCGGTGTTGCGCCCGGCTGCCTTGGCGCTGTACAGCGCCAGGTCCGCTTGGCGAAACAGGCCGGTGACATCGGCGGTTTCGTTGGGAAAGAGTGTGACCCCGATGCTGGTCCCTACGATCAACTCATGGTGGTTGATGAGGAACGGCTGAGTCAGGCTGTCGCGTAATGCTTCCGCCGCCTGCAAGGCGCTGATTTCCGCCTGGTGGCGGTCGCTCCCCAGATTGCCCATGACCACTGCGAACTCGTCGCCTCCCAGACGGCTCACGCATCGGCTTTCGGGCAAGGCGCGGCGCAGACGTTCGGCGATCTGCTGGAGGAGCAAGTCACCCACTTGGTGACCGAGGGAGTCGTTGATGGTCTTGAAATGATCCAAGTCCAAAAACACGATGGCGCCCAGTTGGCCGGTGGTGTGGTGGTGCCGCAGCGCACCGTTGAGAATTTCACGCAGCAATCGCCGGTTCGGCAGATCCGTGAGGTAATCGTGATAGGCCATGTGGTGCAGCCGGTTTTCGACATGCCGACGCCGCTCGGTTTCCGTTTGCAGGTCGCTCAAGCTTTGCGTCAGTTCCTTGTTGTGTTGCTGCATTTCCCGGAGCAGTGCAAAACTCATAACCACTATCATTGCCAGGAATACAAATTGACCAAGCGATACTGTAGGGGTATGCATTGCTGCGAGTATTTGATCGCGTACCACAGCGACAACCTGGATGACTAAAAAGGCAGCAACCGGCATGGCTTTTCGCTTAAATCCTACGCGCCACATGACCACGGAGCGCCAGAGTGCCCATAGGAAGAAGGTATAACTGATGGCATAGAACACACTGATTAGCGATCCGGACTTAGCGTTAAGATTGGTGAGGGTTTCGCCCCAGGGCAATACGATTGGATTTCCCAGTGTAAAGTCGAAATATAATAGGTTTCCGATGGAAAATGTATCCAGAATCAGAAAGGTACCAAATACCAGAGTGAATGCGATTAGCCAAAGTTTGAGTTTCTGCAGATGGGTGAATTCGCCGAAGAACCATACTGCGAGAGGATAGATAATGCAAAGAAGCGTGATCCGGTAGCGCTCAACCTGACCTAAGGTGAAAGCGGACTTCAGCAGGTAAATTTCCGCGGTCAGTATCAGGTAGACGCTAAGCAACAGGCACAGCAGGCCGAACGGCAGGAATGCCGGTTCCCGCTGGCGTGGCAGTCCGACGAGCGTAAAGAGCACTCCCGAAAATAGCGAGACGCCCGCTGTAATCCAGATCGCCGGGATAAATATATGCATCGCCGGATTCTAACTCACCGGCGGGCGAATTTTCCGCCGAATATAGGTTGAATCCTACGCGAAACCCGTAGCACTGCACAGGGCCGCCACCTGCCACTGAAGGCGTCGCGAGTTTGGCGGGACCGGCCGCCATTCACACCATACCCTGATCGCAGAAAAGTACGATTGCTGTATACACGAGTGGAAGGTAATAGAGGGGCATTCGGCGCAGGGATGCGAATGCCTGGCGGTTGGGATGGGGAATGGCGCAGCTGATTTGCGGGTGGGGGCGGCGAAGCGCTTATTGCATTCCATCGCCGCAAGGGTCGTCATCGGTTGCAGCACGATGTGTCCGGTGGTCTCCGTAATTCGGGTTGCGATGAAGTTCCCCTTTGCCTGCAACACTTATGTCAAAGCCCAGAAAATCAAGCGGAACCTGGCGGCGGGCGCTGGACATCGCTCGCGAGCCGCGCACCCTTAGTTCGGGGGCGGCGGCGCGGCCGCTACCGTTTGCCAGCCTTCGGGACAGGTTTGCACATACGGATAGTAGGTGCCGGAGGACGAACAGTAATACCAATAAGAGGTGGGGGTCGCCACAGACGCCGGTGTTGGTACGATGACCGCGGGCGGTTGCGGCACAGCCGCGGTGCGTGCCACGTTATAAAGCAGAAAGGCGTTGCCCACCACCCACAACCATCCGAGAGGTCCACCGTGCCAGCCGTGCTCCCAGTGCCCATCGCGTCCGCCGCGATCGTCGCGATGTCCCCAACCGAAACCGCCACGGCCGTCATGGCCGTCGGCCCAGGCATTCGAAAATACCGGCACACTGCCGAGCAGCGCGACCAACACTAATACCGGGATGTTACGTTTCATGAAGCTTGTCCCCTGCACAACAGTAAGGTTCCACTGAATAGAACGTTCCACAGAATACCCGGTGTACGCGGCTGAGGTCCATTAACGCTTTGTTACCTGGGCGCGAGCGGCAGGCGGCGGTGCTGGCGAAGGAACATTACCAATAATTAAGCCTGCATTCCACGTCAGCAAGTCTCACAGAGTGCTGCCGCGGTAATCGGCTTGTGACCCATGGCTGATTCTGGGATAGTGTTGCCGCCGGGCTGACCCGTCGGCCTCGCCAGTTATCCGGGAGTTCTCATGTCGCGTGCCGTGACCCGCATTGTCTGCGTGTTTTTGCTGCTGAGCATCAGCTTGCCGTTGCCTGCATTGGCCCGGAGCGCCAGACAGGAGGTGCTGCGCGCTACCCTTAAAAACGGGCTGCGGGTGGTGGTGGTCAGGAACAACCTGGCACCGGTGGTGACCACCATGATGAATTACCTGGTGGGTTCCAACGAGGCGCCCACCGGCTTTCCGGGTACGGCGCACGCGCTGGAACACATGATGTTCCGCGGCAGCCCGGGACTTTCCAAGGACCAGCTCGCGGAAATCACCGCCGCCATGGGCGGTAACTTCGATGCCGACACCCAGGACACGGTAACCCAGTATTTCTTTACCGTGCCAGCCGATGATCTGGACGTGGCGCTGCACATTGCCGCCATACGCATGCGCGGCCTCGATCTCAGCCAGACGCAATGGGAAAAGGAGCGCAGCGCCATCGAGCAGGAAGTGTCGCGCGATCTGTCGAACCCCCAGTACCTGATGTTCAAGCGGTTGCAGGCGGTGTTGTTCAAGGGCACGCCCTACGCTCACGATGCGCTTGGCACGCGTCTGTCCTTCAACAAGACCACCACTGCCATGCTGCGCAAGTTCTACGAGAGCTGGTATGCGCCTAACAACGCCATTCTGGTGATCGTGGGCGATGTGAATCCACAAGCCACGCTCACCATGGTTAAAAACTTATTTGGGGATATCCCGACCAAGAGGTTGCCGCCGCGGCCGGTGGTGAAGTTTGAGCCCGTGCAGCCTCAAACCCTGCACCTGCCGACCGATACACCTTACGGCTTGGCGGTAATCACCTTCCGCATGCCGGGTTACCACAGTCCCGATTACGCCGCAGCCGACATACTCGGCGACGTACTCGCCAGCCAGCGCGGCAGCCTGTACGCGCTGGTGCCGCAGGGCAAGGCGCTATACGCTGGCTTTGTCGGTTTCCCCATGCCGGACGCCGGTCTCGGCATCGGCATCGGGGTTTTTCCTAAGGGCGGCGACTCTGTGAGGCTCACCAAAGAGATCAGCCAGGTGCTGGCGCAGACCGCGAAGGCCGGCGTACCCGCGGATCTGGTGACCGCCGCCAAGCGCCAGGAAATCGCGCAGCTTGAATTCCAGAAGAATTCCGTGGATGGCTTGGCCTTCGCATGGTCGAACGCGCTCGCGGTTCAGGGGCTCAAGTCACCTGATGACATGATCGCTGCCTTCCGCAAGGTCACGGCCGCGGACGTTAACCGCATGGCGCGCGAGTACCTCAATCAGGAACGCGCGTTCACCGCCATTCTGACACCGGAGTTTTCTGGTAAACCGCTGGCGGCCAAGGGCTATGGCGGCGCGGAATCGTTTAATGCCGTGCCCGAGAAGGCCGTGCTCTTGCCGAAGTGGGCGGAGACGGCGCTGACGCGCCTCAAACTGCCCAGGCGCACACTCCATCCCATTATCAGCACACTGCCGAACGGCATCCGGCTAATCGTTCAGCCGACCGACATAAGCGACACAGTATCGGTCTATGGTCGCATCGAGAGCCAGCCGGACCTGCAGCAGCCCAAGGGCCAAGACGGCGTAGCCGGCATACTCGACAGCCTGTTCAGCTACGGCACCACCACGCTGGACCGGTTGGCGTTCCAAAAGGCACTCGATGACATCGCTGCCCAAGAAACCGCGGGCACCGACTTCTCTATCCAGGCACCCGCGGCACAATTTGAACGTGCAGTACAGCTCCTGGCCGATAACGAGCTGCATCCAGCCCTGCCGGCAGAGTATTTCCCGGTGGTGCAACAGCAAACTGCGCAACTGCAGGCCGGTCAATTGCAGAGCCCGACCTACCTGTTCCGGCGCGCCATTATCAAGGCACTGGTGCCGGTGGGTGACCCCACGCTGCGGGAAGCTACACCGCAGGGCATCATGGGCCTGAATCTCGCGGACGTGCGCGGCTACTACGACCAGGCGTTCCGACCGGACCTCACTACTATCGTAGTGATCGGCAAAATCGCGCCAGCCGAAGCCAAGTCGGTCGTCGAGAAGTACTTCGATAGCTGGAAAGGCCATGGGCCGAAGCCTGATACGGATTTGCCGCCCATTGTGCTTAGTAAGCCTGCGCCTCGCACAGTAGTACCAGACAAGACTAGTGTGCAAGACACGGTGGCGCTTAGCGAAACCCTGGGCGTGAACCTGTTCAGCCCCGACCGCTACGCTTTGGAGCTAGGGAATATTGTGCTGGGCCGCGGTTTTTATGCATCGCGATTGGGTCGCGACCTACGTGAGAAAAGGGGACTTGTTTACAGTGTGGGGACGAATTTTACATTTACACATGCCCGCGGGACATTTACGGTTGAATATGGCTGTGATCCCGACAAGGTCAGGGAAGCCCGCAACTTAATCGTGCGCGATCTGACCGAGATGCAAAATGCTCCGGTCACAGCCGTGGAGCTGCGCCGTGCCAAGACTATGAATCTGCGCGCTATTGCATGGAAGCAGGCAAGCGTGGCTAGCATCGCCGACAACTGGCTGACCTATGCCACTGAAGGCTTGCCGCTGGACGAACTTCGGGTGGAGGCACGCCATTACCTCGCGCTCACCGCTCCCCAAGTCCAGGCGGCCTACAAGCGATGGCTGCGGCCGGACGATCTGGTGGAAGTGGTCAAGGGTCCGGAGCCCAAGTAAGGGGTGAGGGGCAAATGCAGGACAGCATAGCGTGGGAAAGGCCGGCTCATTGCCGGTCTTTTTTGTTACCGAGAGTGTACCTTCATATCGCCTGTTTTGAGATGTTTCATGTGCAGTCCAGGCGTGCCCATATTCAGGGCAAAAAATTTCATAAAGTTCGTGCAAATCCGTTGACACTGTAAAAGTCGGGGGCTAGCATCCGCGCCGTCCTGGTTTCCCGGAGGCGCCCGCATGGGCAGTTGTAGTAGTCACTGTAAACGGAAAATCCACCTGACAGGCATTGCCTCCCGCGTCTGATTCCCTTCCCGCGTGGGTGTTTCTGCCGCCAGGCAACACACGGACATCCATGCGCCTATGTTCAGTCAAAGCTTGAACAAGCAACCACTGTACCGCAGGGCCACGGGCGTTTTGTGCATGCATAACCGCTGAATCAGGATTTACCGCTTGCAGCGCGCCTCAACATCAGAACAGGTGCAAGCATGGAATTGAGGGTGGTCAATAATCTCTTGCGCGGCAGCGGGCGTCCGGCCGGTCAGAACGGCGGTCGTCATACCGGCCGGGTACAGGCGCGCCTGCTGGAAGTCAGCCGCATGGGGGCGCAGGACGCCCTGGATGATTTTCGCACCAGTATTCAGGGCCTGACCGAGGCTGAGGCTGGAGAGCGTCTGGGCGAGTACGGCCACAATACGGTGGCGCGGGAAAAGAAGAAGAACTGGCTTACCCAGTTGATTATCCGTCTGCGCAACCCCGTGAATGTGTTGCTAATCATCCTGTCGGTGACATCGCTGGTTACCGGTGATGCCATCGGCGCCGGCATCATCGGCTTCATGGTGGTAGTGGCAGTGGCTCTCGCCTGGATAAACGAGGCGAGTTCCAATCGAGCCGCAGAAAAATTGCGCGCTATGGTCAAGACCACCGCCACGGTATTGCGCCAGGAGGATAGCGACGATACCGCGCCGGCCGCGGCTGAGGGCAATGACGATACCGGCGCGCAGCCGGAAGCGATGTTCAAGCCGGTGCGCAGGCAGGTTCCCATTGACGAGCTGGTTCCCGGCGACCTGGTGCAATTGTCCGCCGGTGACATGATTCCCGCGGATGTGCGCCTGCTGTCTACCAAGGATCTGTTCATCAATCAGTCCGCGCTCACCGGTGAATCACTGCCGGTGGAGAAATTCGCCACCGCCATTGAACAGGCCGGCGGCAGCGCACTGGAACTCAACAATCTGTGTTTCATGGGCACCAACGTGGTGAGCGGCACCGCCATCGCTTTGGTGGTCATGACCGGCGCCAACACCTATTTCGGCTCGTTGGCCGACACGATGGTGGGCGAGCGCGTGCAAACCAGCTTCGATCGCGGCATCCACCGTTTTACCTGGCTGATGATCCGCTTCATGCTGGTGATGGTGCCGATGGTGTTTTTGATCAACGGGCTGTTTAAGGGGGACTGGCTACAATCGTTTATGTTCGCATTGTCGGTAGCCGTTGGGTTGACGCCGGAAATGTTGCCTGTGATCGTCACCATGAATCTCTCCAAGGGTGCGATTGCCATGTCGCACAAGAAGGTCATCGTCAAGCGTCTCAATTCCATCCAGAACTTCGGCGCCATAGACATCCTGTGCACCGACAAGACTGGCACGCTTACCCAGGACAAGGTGTTCCTGGAAAAGCACGTGGACATCAACGGCAATGACAATGAACGGGTGCTGGAGCTCGCTTTCCTCAACAGCTATTACCAATCGGGATTGCGCAATCTGCTGGATGTGGCGGTGCTGGAAAAGGTGGATATGTATGCGGATCTGCATCCGGAGCGCAACTACCGCAAAGTGGACGAGATTCCCTTCGATTTCCAGCGCCGCCGTATGTCGGTGGTGGTGGAGGAGGAGTATGAGCGGCACCTGCTGATCTGCAAGGGTGCGGTGGAGGAAATCTTCAGTATCTGCTCCCAGGCGGAAGTGGACGGCCATCGCAAGCCGTTGGTGCCGGAGGATTTGCTGCGGCTGCAGGAAGTCACCCTGGCGCTCAATAATGACGGCTTCCGGGTGATCGCCGTGGCCTACAAGGAAATCATCGATCCCAAGCGGATTTATTCCAGGGAAGATGAGGCCGGCATGGTGCTGCTGGGTTACATCGCGTTTCTGGACCCACCCAAGGAAAGTGCCGGTCAGGCCATCACCAAACTGCGCGGGCATGGTATCCAGGTCAAGGTGCTCACCGGTGACAACGATGCGGTGACCCGCAAGATCTGCTCGCAGGTTGGGCTGGAAGTCGAGCACATCGTGCTCGGCAGCGATATCGAGAGCATGACTGACGAAGGCCTGGCGGACATCGCGGAGGAAGCGGCGGTATTCGCGAAACTCTCGCCGGAACAGAAGGCGCGGGTGATCCGCGCGCTGCACGTCAGGGGCCACGTGGTGGGTTTCCTGGGCGACGGCATCAACGATGGTCCGGCGCTCAAGACCGCCGACGTGGGTATTTCCGTGGATACCGCCGTGGACATCGCCAAGGAATCCGCCGACATCATTCTGCTGGAAAAGAGCCTGATGGTGCTGGAAGAGGGTGTCATCGAGGGGCGCAAGGTGTTCGGCAACATCGTCAAATACATCAAGATGGGCGCCAGTTCCAACTTCGGCAACATGTTCAGTGTCCTGGGCGCGAGCATTTTCCTGCCGTTTCTGCCCATGGCGCCAGTCCAGATTCTGGTGAACAATCTGCTGTACGATTTTTCCCAAACCGCTATCCCCACCGACAACGTGGACGTGGAATACCTGGAAAAGCCTCGCCAGTGGGATCTGCGCAATATCGGTTGGTACATGGTGGTCATCGGACCGTTGAGTTCAGTGTTTGATTACATTACCTTCGGCATTCTGATTTATTTCTTTCACGGCTGGCACAACCCGGCATTGTTCCAAACCGGCTGGTTCGTGGAGTCAATCCTCACCCAGACGCTCATTGTGCACGTTATCCGCACCGCCAAGGTGCCGTTCATCCAGAGCCGTCCGAGCTTGGCACTGCTCGGAACTACCACGCTCATATGTCTAATCGGTTTGTGGCTGCCATTCAGTTTCGCGGCGCACGCCTTCCAGATGGTGCCGGTGCCGGCGTCGTTCCTGCTACTCATGCCGTTCATCATGGTGGCCTACATTGCGCTCACCCAATGGGCCAAGGGCCGGCTGGTGCGGCGTTTTGGTCTCAATTGAAGTTCGTAACCCACCCTGCCAGCGCGTGCTGTCGGTGTGTTCCGGCGTTCCTTTGCTGTTGAGCCTCAAGCCCGGGCTGCACCGGTCTTTATATCCCCTCTGGCTTGATGCAATCCTGCCTGTTGACCGGCAACGCTCTGCCGAGCAGTGTGAATACCAACGTGCAATCCGAGCCAGATGATCACCACGATCTGCTGTGTTCTCCGCTGCTAAATTGCGATGGGCGGGAAGCTCAAGCTGACGCGCAATCCCGGCCGGTTATCGCCGAGGCTGAGCACGGCATTGTGTTGTTCGGCCACGGCTTTGACCAAGGATAGGCCCAAACCGTTCCCCGGTTGGCTGCGGCTGGCATCCAGGCGTACAAAACGTTGCAGGGCTTTTTCACGCAGCTCTGCGGGGATGCCGGAGCCGTTATCACTCACGTTCACCACCGCGCCCTGGTCCTGCTTTACGAGCGTGAGGGAGACAGCGCCCCCTACCGGCGTATATTTAATGGCGTTATCCAGCAGGTTGCCAATGGCCTGAGCGATCAGTTGGCGATTGCCCCGGATGCTCACCGCCTCGCTGATCTCGGTGGTGAAATGGATGTCCTTTTCCTCGGCCAGGGCTTCGTAGAGATCCGCGGCGTCGCGGCATACGGCTGTCATATCCACCGCAGTCCATTCGCGGCGTGCGCCGGATTCAATTTGGGCGATGCTGAGAATGGCGTTCAAGGTGGCGACAATGCCGTCAGTTTCTTCGATGGCCTTTTGCAGCGCTTCTCTCTGCCGGACCACATCCGTGGTTTTCATGAGCGCCATTTCTGCGCGGCCGCGCAGGCGGGTGAGGGGGCTGCGCAAATCATGGGCGACATTTTCCGTGACTTCGCGCGTGCTCTTCATGAGTTGCTCGATGCGTGTCAGCATGGCGTTAAGCTTGCTGGCGAGCGCATCAAATTCATCGCGGCGGTGTTCCTCTGGAATACGCTGCGTCAGATCGCCGGCCATGATGGTATCGGCGGTGTGCATCACGGCCTGCAGGCGCCGCACCACGCTGCGCCCCACCAGCGCGCCGCCCAAGGAACCCACGATCAGCACCAGCAATACGGCTGCGATAGTCAGGCTCAGGATGGTTTCGCGCAGCTCGATAAGTTCATCCAACGACTGGCCAATCAGCAGGTGATAACCGGCGGGCAGTGCGACGGCCACGGCGCGCAGTTCGAAGTGATGTTGCTCGGGGTCCAGACCGGGTTGGTTGTGTTGCACCCTGATCCGCAGCGTGGCCCAAACCATCCCAACACCGCTGATGTCCACTGGCCACTTTGTGAGTGTACCGGCCAGACTCGCATAGTGGCTGTTCGTGAGCAGATACTGCCGCGGACCGGCATCGCCGCTGTCGCTCGCGGCCAGGCCCTTGGTGGTGCTGAGGGCGGCGATGGTCTGTTGCAATCCGCTGATACCTCGAAGCCCATAGAGGCGGGTGAGGGCAGCGGTTTCCGCGCGCAGGCCGGCATCAATCTGTGTTTGCAACTGAGAGATGGTCACCCAGTAGATGACGGCGAAACAGACAATGGTGAGCAGGCACACAAAGCCCGCATAGCGCATGGCCAGCCGAAACGCGGTGGTGTCTACCAGCCTGAGTTGGTTCACTGTCAGGGTTCGCGCAGGCAGTAGCCAGCGCCACGGATGGTGTGGATCAATGGCTGCGCCGAATGCTTGTCGATTTTGGAGCGCAGACGGCTCATGTGCACATCAATCACGTTGGTCTGGGGATCGAAGTGATAACCCCAAACTTGCTCCAGCAGCATGGTGCGTGTGACCACCTGGTCCACGTGCAGCATCAGGTATTCCAGCAGTCGGAATTCGCGCGCCTGCAAGGCAATGGGTTGATCTGCGCGTTTGACGCTGCGCTTGAGGCGATCCATCTCGAGGTCCGCCACCCTCAGCGTCATTTCGGGAGCTGGGGCGGCGCGGTGGCGAGCAATTACTTGGAGGCGCGCCAGCAATTCGGCAAAAGCAAAGGGTTTGGCGAGATAGTCGTCGCCGCCGTTCTGCAGCCCGATGACCCGGTCATCCACGTCGGCGAGCGCCGTGAGGAACAGGACGGGAGTGGTATTTCCAGTGCGGCGCAATTCGCGCACCAGGCTCAGGCCGTCCAGCCCAGGCAGCATGCGGTCCACGATGAGCGCGTCATAGCCGAAGGCCTGGGCCTGTTGCAGGCCATCCGGCCCGGTGGCGGCGTGCTCCGCCACATGGCCGCTTTCCTGCAAACCCTTCACTAGGTAAGCGGCGGTTTCGGCATCGTCTTCGATGATGAGCAGTTGCATGGCAACAGCATAGGGCAAATGACTGCCTGTAGGCCACTAAACTGGGGCTAAGATTAACAACAGTTAATGCTCCACCGGGGACAAGCAATCTCATAAACCATAAAATGAGCCCTTCCATTTCTGATGACGGAATGACATTCCGACTACCCATGTACCTCATCTGGCCAACAAGCCGGTTTCTGACTGCCTGTCTGCTGGTGAGCGGCCTGGCGAGTTGCGCGCTATATCATGCCCGGCCACTGCCACAGCAGCCGGATCTGGGGGCGAGTATCCGCCCCTTGCACATGCAGGTGCGCGACATACACCTGCCCGGACTCAAACCGCATCCTTTTGACCCCGTCAAGGGTCTCGACATGACCGACGTGGCGATACTCGCGGTGGTGAACAATCCAGCCCTGCGCACTGCCCGCGCCCAGGCCCATGCCGGTGAGGCACAGGCCTTTGTGGCCGGCCTGCTGCCCGGGCCGCAGCTCAATTACAGCCTGGATCATCCGACTCACCAAGCGCCGCAATACGTCAATGCCTACAGCGCCGGTCTCGCGTATGAACTCACCGCGCTGCTGACACATGGCACGGCGCGTGCCGCATCACGCGCTACCGCCAAGCAGGTGGATATGGACCTGCTGTGGCAGGAATGGCAAGTGGCGCAACAAGCGCGGCTACTGTATGTGAATTGCCTGACGAACAACCGCAAACTGGTACTGCTCACCCGTCTGCGTACTGGGATGCAGCAGCGTTATCAGACGGAGCAGCGTGCCTATGCAGCGGGCAATCTGGCGCTGGACAGTCTCGGACTTGATCTCGCTGCGTTGCAGAACGTGGAATTATTGACCGGCAGTATTGCCACCGCCAAGAACGTCAGTTGCCGTTCCCTGAATGAAATACTCGGTTTGCAACCGCAGGTCGCACTCAATCTGGTGCCCGGCAATGAATCTGACATTACGCCCGATGCCACCACGCTGGAACATGCCTTGACGGAACTTCCGCACCGCCGCCCCGATCTGTTGGCGTTGCAATACGGTTATAAGAGTCAGGATGAGGAAGTCTGGCGTGCGGTCCTGGCGCAGTTTCCGGGCATCAACTTCGGTATCAACCGCGGCCAGGACACCAGTGATGTGCACACCACTGGTTTCAGTGTGAGCATTAACTTTCCGTTCTTGAGCGGAGGTGCCGCGGCGGTGCACGCGGCGGCAGCCACCCGCGACGCGCTCTGGCGGCAATATCAGCAGCGTCTGGATGAAGCTTTGAGCGAAGTGCGGCTGGTGCAGGCGGATATCGGGGTGCTGAATAAGGAGCTTACCAGTGCCAAGCGCACCGCGCCGGATGCGAAACAGATGCTGACAGGCGCCCAGGCCGCCTATGCGCGCGGTGATCTCACCGCGCCCGCCTATTACGACCTCAGCATCGCGGCGCTCAACAGTCAGCTTGCCTATATGGATATCCAGGCCCAGCGGCAACAACTTCAGATAGCGTTGGAAACCCTACTGGGTCTGCCCCCGCAGGACTTGCAACACCCTGTTCCGACCGATGAGAAGCAGCCATGAAACGCGCACTCTTATATATGGGCTTTTTTACCGTCCTGGCAGCGTCCCTGGCCCAGGCCGATGCAGAGGCACCGACTGCATCCCCGCAGGCGGCGACGGCGTTGGTGAAGACCACGCCGATCACCGCGCGCCGCGTGGCTGAGAATCTGTCGGTGTACGGTACGGTGGAGCCGACGCCGCGGGAGAATCTGACGCTGGCGGCAACCCGCGACAGCATCATTGCCGGCGTAGCGGTCAACCGCGGTGAGCGCGTACACAAGGGCCAGCTCCTGATCACACTATCACCTACGCCCCAGAGCCGTGTTGCCTGGACCCAGGCCAAATCAGGTTTGGCATTTACCCAGACTTCGCTCAGGCGTACCCGCTCTTTATATAAGGAACATCTGGCGACCCGCGATCAGCTGGCCGCCGCCGAGAAAGCCCTGGGCGACGCTCAAGCCACGCTGACAGTGGCGCAACAGGCCGG
Organism: Gammaproteobacteria bacterium; assembly: GCA_027315405.1. Taxonomy (GTDB): domain Bacteria; phylum Pseudomonadota; class Gammaproteobacteria; order Natronospirales; family REEB76; genus REEB76. Next base: position 82,063 of record DAHUYB010000001.1, read on the forward strand.
CGGCGGCGGGCCGCTGCCGATGCGTGCATCCGCGGATGCGGTGGTGACCAGTGTGATGGTCAATACCGGCGAGCGGGTGGCGGCCAACAGCGCCTTGCTCACCCTGGCAGCTGATGGCGGCCTGCAGGTACGCCTCGGGGTCGCGCCTGAACACGCCGCGGCGGTGCATGCCGGCCTGCCGGTGAGCTTGGCTGCGGTCTTCAATCCGCAGGTCATTGCCGCCAGCAAGATCGCCAGTGTCGGCGGGATGCTGGATAGCATTACCGGTCTGGTGGATGTGTTCGTGCCACTGCCGCGCAAAGCGCGGGGTTTCTTACCAGGCACCGCCGTTCAGGGTCAAATCACACTCACAAGCACTCACGGTTTGGCGGTACCGCGTTCCGCGGTGTTGCGCGATGCTCAAGGTGCCTATGTATTCATTGTCACCAAGCACACGGCGCACCGCGTCAATGTGAAGGTCAGCGCCGATGACGGCACTTGGCTCGCGGTCAGCGGCGACCTCAAGGCCGGTGAGCCGGTGGTTACGCTCGGCAATTACGAACTTCAGGACGGCATGGCGGTACGGGAGCAGACGCCTTGAATTTTGCGGCGTTCCTGCAACGCCATCGCCGCTCATTGGTGTTCCTGGCGGCGGTGCTTGTTATCGGTGGCGTATTCGGCGCCTTCAAACTGCCGGTGGCCATGCTGCCGTATGTACAGCCTCCGCGCATCGTGGTGATGCTGGACGCAGGCGCCCGGCCTGCTTCGCAGATGGAGCTTGCGGTAACGCGCCCGGTGGAAATCGCGGTACGTGATATTCCGGGCGTATTATCGGTGCGTTCCATCACCAGTCGCGGCAGCGCCCAGATTTCCGTGAATTTCGCCTGGGGTCAGGACATGGCACGGGCACTGCTGGAGGTGTCGTCCAAGATCAGCCTGATGCTGCCGGATCTGCCGGCGAATACGCGCTTCACCGTGGAACGGCGCGATCCCACGGTCTTTCCGGTGATTGCCTACAGTCTGACTTCCAATACAGAAAGCCTGGTGCAATTGCGGGATATCGGTCTTTATCAATTGCAGCCGCTGCTGTCGCGTGTGCCGGGGGTCGCGCGCGTGGGGGTACAGGGCGGAGAGCAGGCGGAATATCATGTGGACGTGGAGCCGGCCAGACTGCGTGCGCTGAATCTGTCGCTTGCCGATGTCGTCAATGCCATTTCTGCGGGCAACACACTGACCGCCGTGGGCCGTTTGGAAGATCATTACAAGCTCTATCTGCTGGTTTCAAAAGCGCAACTCAGCGATATAAAACGCATCCAGGAGGTGGTGTTACGCCACGGGCCTGATGGCGTGGTCACCGTGGGTGAGGTGGCGCAGGTGAGTCTGTCCACGGTGCCACAATGGATCCGGGTAACGGCCAACGGGCGCAATGCGGTACTGCTTAACATCTTCCAGCAACCTGGCGCTAATACCGTGCAGATTGACCATGACATCGAGCAGCAGCTCCAGGATTACCGCGCCAAACTGCCGGCGGATGTGCACATCAGCAAGTGGTATGACCAGAGCAGTCTGATCATTGCTTCTGCGCACAGCGTACGCGACGCCATTTTCATCGGCATCATCCTGGCGGCACTGGTGTTGCTGGTATTTCTGCGCAGCTACAAGATCACCATTATCAGTATTCTGATCGTGCCATCTGCCATCGCTATTACCATACTGCTGCTCTATGCGTTGCATATGAGCTTCAATATCATGACCTTGGGCGGCATTGCCGCCGCCGTGGGCCTGGTCATAGACGACGTGGTGGTCATGTGTGAGCACATCGTGCGGCGTATACGCGAGGTTCGCCATCAACCGCCACATGAACGCGTCTTGTGGGCGGCCAAGGAATTCACCCGGCCGCTGATGGGTTCCTCCGCGTCCACCATCATCATCTTTCTGCCATTGGCGTTTCTCGGCGGTATCACCGGCGCATTCTTCAAATACCTTTCGCTTACCATGGCCAGCACACTCATCATTTCCTTTCTGCTGGCGTGGCTGGTGGTGCCGGTGCTTGCGGGCTGGTTTCTCAAGGACAAGGATGGAAAGGCAGAGCATTTCGGCTGGCTGGCCAGCCACGCGCACCGGTTTTACGCCTGGCTGATGCCGCACCTGCTGCGCCGGCCCGCCTGGCTGCTGGTGGGGCTGATCCCATTCATGCTCCTGGGATACATCGGTTACCACGAGGTCGGCACCGGGTTCCTGCCGCATATGGATCAGGGCGGCTTCACCTTGGATTACCTGGCACCGTCCGGCACCTCGCTCACGGAAACCGATCGCCTGCTGCGTCAAGTGGAACAAATCCTGCAGCGCAATCCCAACGTGGAGAGTTACTCGCGGCGCACCGGTGCGCAACTGGGTGGCGGCGTCACCGAGGCCAATACCGGCGATTTTTTCGTGCGTCTCAAACCCTTGCCGCGAGAACCCATTGAAAAAGTAATGAGCGAGGTGCGCACGGCCATCAACCAGCGGGTGCCTGGTTTGCAGATTGATCTGTCGCAGCTCCTGGAAGACATGATTGGCGACATGACCTCCGTTCCCCAGCCGGTGGAGATTAAGCTTTTCAGCACCGATACCGATGAAATCCTGAAGCTCGCACCCAAAGTGGCGGATGCCATCAGCAAGGTGCCGGGTATCGTGGATGTCAACGATGGGGTGGTGTACGCCGGTGATGCCCTGGATATCCATGTGAATGCCATCAAGGCTGGTTTGCTGGGTCTTGACGCGGGCAGCATTACGCAGCAACTGGATACCTACTTGCAGGGCACGGTGGCGACCCAGGTGCAGCAGGGGGTCAAATTTGTGGGCATCCGTGTTTGGACATCGCGGAACCTGCGGTTGCGCACCGGCCAGTTGGAAAAGTTACCCATCCGTGCGGCAAACGGCAAAGTGTTTCCCCTCGGGCAGGTTGCCACTATTACCACTATTACCGGTCAGCCGGAGATTGACAGCGACAATCTGAAACGCATGTTTGCGGTGACCGCACGCATCAGTGGCCGGAGTCTCGGCGCCACCATTGCCGATGTGAAATCGGCGCTGGCCAAACCGGAATTGATCCCGCAAAACGTGGAAGTGCAGTTGGGTGGCCTCTATAAACAGCAGCAGATCGCATTTCGTGGTTTGGCGATTGTGTTTGCGGCCGCCGTGGCTTTGATTTTCGTTTTGCTGTTGTTCCTGTATGAAGGCTTCCGCATTGTGATTTCCATCATGACTGCGCCATTGCTGGCGGTGGGCATTGTGTTTTTTGCCCTGTGGCTCACGGGCATTGAGCTCAACATCACCGCCATGATGGGCATGACCATGATCATAGGCATCGTCACCGAAGTAGCGATCTTCTATTTCTCGGAGTTCGTGGAGCTGAAGCACGCGGAAAATTTCGCGCGGGCGCTGGTGGAAGCCGGCCTCAACCGAATGCGGCCCATCGCCTTGACTACCCTGACCACCATCCTGGCGTTGCTGCCGCTGGCACTGGATCTCGGCCAGGGTGCGGCCATGCAGCAGCCGCTGGCGGTGGCTATCATCGCCGGCGAAGCGGTGCAATTGCCGCTGGTGCTCATCGTCATGCCAGTGATTTACTATCTGTTGATGGGCGGCTGGCGCAAGGATCATCAGCCGCCCCAGGCTACCGAACAAGGGGTTGCGTCGTATGATGGCGTGGATTGAAATTACCCGGCATGATATCCGCAGATGCACATTCTGATCGCCGAAGACGAAGCCAAGACCAGCGCCTACCTAGTGAAGGGGCTGACTGAAAACGGCTATACGGTGGATACCGCCGCGGACGGGCGTGGCGCCCTGCGTCTTGCCCAAGAGCATGTCTATGATGCGCTGGTGATGGATGTGATGTTGCCGCTGCTGGATGGCTGGTCGGTGGTACAGGCACTGCGTGCCGCCGGCAACCGCACCCCGGTACTGTTTTTGACGGCACGCGACCGCGTCGAGGATCGGGTGCGTGGTCTGGAACTCGGCGGTGACGATTACCTGGTAAAGCCATTCGCGTTTTCCGAACTGCTGGCGCGCCTGCGCTCATTGCTGCGGCGCGGATCGCAATTCCAATCCGAGGTGCTGCGGGTTGCAGATCTGGCAATTGACCCGGTGCGGCATCAGGTTGAACGTGCCGGACAGAAGCTGCACCTCACACCTAAGGAGTTCGCATTGCTGGCGTTGCTGGCGCGCAAGCCTGGCCGGGTGCTGGCACGCGTTGAGATTGCCGAAAGTGTTTGGGGTGTGGATTTCGATACCCAGACGAACGTCGTGGATGTGGTGATACGTCGCTTGCGCGCCAAAGTGGATGCGCCTTTTGATTGTCCCTTGATTCATACCATGCGTGGCATGGGCTATGTCCTCGAAAAACGCTGAGCTTCACATCCGTCAGGCGCTGCGCTCCATCACTGCGCGTCTGACATTATTTTATACCTTGACAACATTGATCGCGGTGACCGCATTCACCGCGGTTCTCTACTGGAAAATGACGGCGAATTTTGACGTTGAACATTTGCATTTCCTGCGTGCGAAAGCCCAGGAGTTAGTGGAGGATTTCCAGGACGGTGGTGACCAGCCCAACGCCTTGTTGGGTGAAATCGACAAGGAAACCGCCGGTACCCTGCTGCGACAATATGAGGCGCGCGTATTGGCTTTGCAGAATGCCGTGCTTGGCGAGACTCCGGGGATGAACGCGTCTCTGCCCGCAACGGTGTTTCCCATGCCGGTGGCACCGGCTGCCATCAACCGCACCGCCACCCGCGACTGGTACTCGGGTGGGCAGCACTATGTGTTGGTGGCATTCAACACCCAGGCACCGGGTATCTCGGGAAGCGCCTACACGGTGCAACTCGCCCTGGATGTATCGCGTGATGATGCCTTGCTCGCCGATTACCGGCGAGGTTTACTGATATTTCTGTTATTACTTCTGCCGGTATTGGTGCTCGCCGGTGGCTTTACCACAAAACGCGGATTGCGGCCGTTGGCACGCATCACCCGGGCCGCGAATGCCGTGACTCCAGCGAATCTTGCCGACCGCATAGCGCTTGACCCGCCCTGGCCTCCGGAGCTGGCAGAGCTGGTGAGGGTATTCAATGAAATGATGGAACGACTGGATGAGGCCTTTGCACGTCTTGCGCGCTTCTCAGCGGACCTCGCTCATGAATTGCGCAATCCCCTCAACAATCTCATGGGGGAACTGGAGGTATGCTTGACGCGACAGCGCAGCGCTGAGGAATACCGCACCACTCTGATTTCAGGTTTGGAAGAATGCCGCCGGCTCGCGGCGCTTATTGAGAACCTGCTGTTCATCGCGCGCGCGGAGAACGCGGAAAAATCCGTGGGTACCGAACGATTTGATGCTCGCGAGGCCTGTGAGTATGTATTGACCTACCATACGGCGTCCGCCGCCGGGCGCGGTGTGCGCCTGGTGTGTGAAGGCGATGCCTGGATCAATGCTGATCCGCTGCTCTTCCGTCAGGCGCTTGGCAATCTGCTTGCCAATGCCATCCGGTACGCGCCAGCCGACAGCGAAGTGCGCGTGCTGGTGCGTGGGCTTGCAGCCGGCGGCGTTGAAATCGAAGTGCGCGATCAGGGTGAAGGTATTGCGCCGGAACATTTACCGTATGTGTTCGACCGCTTCTATCGAGCCGACCCGGCACGGACCCAGCGCGGCCAAGGCACGGGACTGGGGCTCGCCATCGTGCGTTCCATCATGGAACTGCACGGCGGCGAGGCGAGTCTCGACAGCCGGCCGGGCGAGGGCAGCGTGGCGCGCCTGCGTTTCCCAGGCAAGATGTCCGGCACGGAGATGACAGAACTGTCATCTGTCTGAGCGGCATTTTTCACGCTATGGCTTGTACACTGCCAAGATGCAATGCAGGCGTGTTTCATTATTGCTGCTGATAATCGCGGTGCTGGCCGGCTGCGCCACTTTTCACAACCGGCCCCTGGCCCCCAAGAACACCCTGGCGGCGTTCGAAGCCCGACGCCTCGACAGCGCCAAGACGCGTCGCGTCGTAGAGGCAAGCCTGCGGCAACGCATCGCGCCCTGGCCGCCACGACGCTGGACTCTCATACTGCTGACACCGGTGGCGTTGCATTACAGTGCGGTGCTGGCGGCGGCTGAGGCGCATGCCCGCGCCGTCAGCGCCGGTATCCGGGTTGCCAGTGAATATCCCAATCCGCAATTCAGTTTCGCACCGGGTTACAACATCAGCAGCCCCGCCGGCGAATCCCCCTGGATTTTTGATTACGCGCTGAGCTTTCCCATTCCCACCGCCGGGCGCCGCGCGGCGGCCATCGGACAGGCGCGGGCACTCAGCACCGCGGCTGACTTCGACGTGGCAGGGACCGCCTGGCAGGTGCGCAATCGTCTGCGCAGCCGCTTGCTTGATCTGTATGCGGCCGGACAGCAAGTGGCATTGCTGCGGCAACAAGCCGCCGATCAACGAGAAACGTCGAATCTGCTGCAGGCACGCTATGCTTCCGGGGAGATTTCCGCGCCTGCCTGGCTGGAGGCGCGCAGTGCCTATCAAGCGATTCAGTATGCCCTAGCGAGTGCCAAAACCCGGGAAACCACCGCGCATGCCGCTCTGGCCGCGGCGCTGGGTATGCCGGCGGCAGCGCTGCAAGGCATGCATTTCGTATTCAATGAATTCACCCGGCCGCTGGGCGTGGCGCCCAAAGCCGCGGTGCAGCGCAATGCGCTGCTGAACCGTGCGGATATCCTCGCCGCCCTGGCGCGTTATGCGGCAAGTCAGTATGCCCTGCAAAGGGAAATTGCCCGCCAATATCCCAGCCTGCAGATAGGTCCCGGCTTCCGCTGGGATCAGGGTCAGGATAAATGGTCGTTGGGCATTAGTATTTCGCTGCCTGTTTTCAACCACAATCAGGGAGCGGTGGCCGCCGCTGAGGCGCGCCGCCACGAAGCCGCCGCGCAGTTCGAGGTAGTACAGAACCGGGTCATCTCCCAGGTGACCCAGGCCATGGCTGCCTATGGTGGCGCACGTGACAGCCTGTCGTTGGCCACGCAGGCGGCGGAGAGCGCCGCACAAGCGGCGCAGGCGGTAACGGCGCAATTCAAGGCCGGGGAAAGCGATGCACTTGCTCTGTTTTTCGCCAGACAAACCGCGCTGCGCAGCGCGCTCGCTCATCTCAAGGCGCTCATCAGCGCGCAAACCGCCCTCACCCGGTTGGAAAATGCCCTGCAACAACCCTTAAATAGCACACACGTGCCGCGCGGTGTGCTGCCAAAGGAGCACTCATGAATCATCACTTTCGCTCTTCCTGGCTGGCCATCCTGTTGACAGGTGTCCTAGGCATGCCGCTCGGGGTTTCCGCTGCCGAATCTTTTTCTGCCGCGCCTGCCGCCATGCAAGTGACGGTTGCCGAGGCAGCTCAGCGCGCCAGCGGCATCGAGGTCACGCGGATTACCTCGCTGCACTATCGTCCCCAGGTGACCGGATACGGACAGGTCATGGATCTGACGCCGCTGCTGACACTGCATGCCCAATTGCAGGCGGCCGAGGCGGCGCTTTCGGCCGCTCAGCAGGAGTACCTGCGGCTCAAGGGGTTGAACCGGCACGCTCAGAACATCTCGGCAAAACGCCTGCAGGCGACGCGTGCAGTTTGGCAGAGCGCTCGCGCCCAGATGGCCATGCTGCGGGCACGAGCGCTCCAGCATTGGGGAAGCACGCTTACCCATTGGCTGGAGGGTCGCGGCAACCCCGAGCTGGATGGATTGGCGGACGGCAGGCGGCAGCTCCTGCGTATCAGCGCGCCGCAGGCGAGCTACCAGGTGAAGCCGCCAGCGCACATTGAGATCAGCGCTGAGTCACGCGCCATACTGGTTTCCGCCTCACCCCGGATTAACCCGGAAATCCAGGCGCCGACTTATTTTTATTTGGCTGAATCCGCCATGCCGGTTGGCTTTCAGTTCACGGCCGGCTTTCCAATTTCGGAGAAAGCATTCGCGGGTGTGCAGATACCGGGAGCCGCCGTGATCTGGTATGCCGGCACCGCCTGGGTCTATGTGCGCACGTCAGCCACGGAATTTGAGCGCCGGCTGATCACTACTGAATATCCCGAAGAGGGCGGTTGGTTTGTTTCCGCGGGCGTTCATCCCGGAGAGGAACTGGTGACACAGGGCGCGGAACTACTGTTCGCGGATGAATTCGCCAGCCATTCTTCAGGAGGCGCGGGAGGCGGTGATGATTAACCGCGCCCTGTTTGCTCGCACCAGTACAGGTCCTGCCCAATGCTGAGCAGCATCGTGCGTTTTGCGGTGCGCTTTCGGGGAGTGGTGATTGCCCTCGCCTGTGTGGTTGCCGGCTACGGTCTGTGGACGGTATTTCACACCCGTCTCGATGTCTTCCCGGAATTTGCGCCACCCATCATCACGATCGAGACCTCGGCCCCCGGACTTTCCCCCAAGCAGGTGGAAGCCCTGGTGACCCAACCGCTGGAGGATGCGCTCAACGGCGCTAGCGGCCTGCGCAATCTGCGCTCGCAGTCCATCCAGGGTTTGTCCTACCTCACCCTGACGTTCGCCAGCAGCAGCAATATCTACCGGGATCGGCAGGCGGTCAGTGAGCGCCTGGGAGCGGTGGCGGCCGTGCTGCCTGTCGGTGTGAAACCGCCGGTGATGCTGCCGCTCATCTCAGCCACCAAACTGGTGGCGATCATTGGACTCACCTCCCAAACCCGCTCGCTGATGTATTTGCGTACTCTGGCGGACTGGGTGCTCAAACCACAATTGCTGAGCGTGCCGGGCGTGGCGGGCACGGCTATTTTCAGCAAAGACAAGCAGCAATTGCAGATCCAGGTGCGTGCGCATGCGCTGGTCCAATATGGGCTCTCCCTGAATGACATCGTGCGGGCCGCGCGGCGGGCCACGGGCGTGCGCGGCGGCGGCTTTATCGAGACCCGCAATCAGTACATCCTGCTGGCGCCCCACGGCCAGGCCGTGACTCCCGCCGAACTCGCGCAAGTGGTGCTGCGCCACGCGCACGGCGAGACCCTGCATCTGGGGAATGTGGCCCGGGTCCGGTACGCACCGGCACCACCCATCGGCGCGGCCATGATTGACGGCAAGCCGGGGGTGATGATCAAGATCGCCATGCAGTATGGCGCCAATACCGTCACCGTGACCCGCGCAGTCAATCAGCGGCTTAAGCAACTGACTCCGGTTCTGGAAAAAGATGGCGTGCATGTTTATCCGGATCTGTTCGAGCCCGCGAGTTTCGTGCATACCGCTCTCGGTAACATCGAGCGTTCACTGGCAATCGGTGCGGTGCTGGTGGTAACAGTTCTTTTCCTGTTTCTGTTCAACGCGCGTACTACCGTCATTTCCGTGGTCGCCATTCCGCTGTCACTGCTCACCGCCGTCATCTTCCTGAACTGGCTGGGCGACGGCATCAATATCATGACGCTCGCCGGACTGGCCATCGCCCTGGGCGAGGTGGTGGATGACGCCATTATTGACGTGGAGAACATCTTCCGGCGGCTGCGCGAAAACCGCACGCGCTCCGTGCCGCGGCCACTCCTGCGTGTGGTATTTGACGCTTCCCTGGAGGTGCGCAGTGCCGTGGTGTATGCGACTTTCACGGTGGTGCTGATCTTTTTCCCCGTGCTCACGCTGACGGGTGTGACCGGCCGGCTGTTCAGCCCGCTGGCGCTTGCTTATATCACGGCCATTCTTGCCTCCTTGCTGGTGGCGCTTACCGTGACCCCGGCACTTTCTTGCCTGCTGCTGGCCCGTCAGCCGCTCGATAAGGAGGAACCGCGTTACATCCGTTGGCTGAAACGGCATTACCACAACTGGCTGACGGGAATACAGAAACATGCGGGCTTGGTGATATTGGCGGCGGCGGTGCTTTGTATAGCCGCGCTTGCCGCCCTTCCGTTTTTCAAGGGCCAGTACCTGCCGGAGATGCGCGAGGGGCATTTTATCGTGCACATGCAACTGGATCCCGGTGCCTCCCTGGACGAAGGCTTGCGCATGGGAAATCGTGTTACGGCCGCCATCGCCTCAGTGCCGGGAGTGGAATCCGTCGCCCAGCGGGTGGGGCGTGCGAATCTTTTGAGCGGGCCCGCGCCCAGCTACAAAAGTGAAATCCAGGTGAACTTGAAGAAATCATTGTCGGGTAATGCACAGGCAAAAATACTCAAACAGTTTGATGCATTATTGCGCGGGTTCAGCGGCGCGAAATTCAGCGTCAACACTTTCCTGACCGAGCGTATCCATGAGACCCTCAGCGGCTACTATGCGCCGGTGGTGGTAAATATCTTCGGCAACAGTCTGGACACTCTGGACCGCGCCGCGCAGCAAGTGGCAGGCATCTTGTCGAAAATACACGGGGCGCGAGACGTGCAGGTGCAAGCGCCTCAGGGCAGCCCGCAGCTTGCGATCCGTCTGCGGGAACGGGCGCTGGCCCGCTGGGGCATCGCGCCGCTGGACGCCCTGGACGCCATTGCCACCGCCTATCAGGGCATGCGCGTCGGGCAGGTATATCTTGGCACGCGGGTCTTCGATGTGAGCGTTATTTTTCCGCCGGCGGCGCGCCGTAATCCCATGGCGGTAGGCTCCCTGCTGCTGAAAAACCCCCAGGGCGTGCTGGTGCCCTTGAAAGCGGTGGCAGATATCCGCCTAACCTCCGGACGTTTCATGGTTCTGCACGAAGCCGCGCAACGGGTGCAGACGGTGACGGCGTACCTGAGCGGACGCTCCCTGACGGGATTCGTGCGGGAGGCCGAGGCAAGATTGCATGCGGCAAACCTGCCGCCAGGCACCTATGCGGTATTCAGCGGGGCAGCCCAGGCACGCGCGCAGGCCACCCATGAACTGCTGCTCAAGACCGCGGTGGCCATCGCGGCCATCTTGATGCTGCTGTTCCTGGCGTTGCGGTCCCTGCGCTTGCTGTTGCTGGTGTTGGTGAACCTGCCCTTTGCCCTGGTGGGCGGCGTCGCCGCCGTACTGCTTATGGGCGGCGTGGTGTCCATCGGATCCCTGGTAGGGTTCGTGACCTTGTTCGGCATCACCTTGCGCAACTCCATCATGCTGATCTCGCACTACCAGCATCTGGTGCAGGCAGAGGGCATGACTTGGGGACCGGAAGCGGCCCTGCGAGGTGCGAGTGAGCGGCTCCTGCCCATCCTCATGACCGCCTTGGTCACGGCTCTGGCCCTGCTGCCGCTGGCCATCGGCAGTAATGTGCCCGGCCAGGAAATCGAGGGTCCCATGGCCGTGGTGATTCTTGGCGGATTGATGACCTCCACGCTCCTAAACCTGTTGATACTCCCGGCCATCGCCCTCAAGTTCGGGCGCTTTGATAAAATCACCGCGCAGACCGATTTGCAGGCGTGAACCGGAACCCGATCAAGCATGAAAATCGGGAATCAATTTGAGTTTGTCCGGATGGAATGATTGCTTATTGCTCCCGCAAGCACAGAGGAGTCTGTATGCGTACTCCCCGCGATGACCGACTCCGCTGGGCAGAATGGGGATGGATCTAAACCCATGGATGGCAGCCTGTACACGCGGTATTTGCATCGTCTCTTCTGGGTCAGCATCTTTGTCAAGGGCCTGGACGGCGTGCTGGAAACCATCGGCGGTATTCTCGTCCTGCTGGCAAGCCGCGTCGATCTGACCAACGTCGTCATTTTTCTTACGGCACCCGAGTTATCCGAAGATCCCGGGGATCTGGTCGCCAATTATTTACGCCATGTGGTACTTAATCTGTCAGCCAATACAAAATATCTTGCCAGTATTTACCTGTTGTTCAATGGCGTGGTCAAGGTATTGCTGATGATCGGCATACTGCGCGGCAAACTCTGGTCTTACCGGATGGCATTGGGTTTTATAGCGATCTTTATCGGTTACCAGTTATACCGGTTCAGTCATACGCATTCACTGGTTCTCCTGTTCTTCATGCTTTTTGATGTACTGACGCTGTATCTCATCTGGATCGAATATCGCAGACGCCGCCGCTCGCCGGCCTAGTTTTCTTGCGTAGCCACCGCCGCATTCGGGCGCAGTCAATGAACGATGCCTACAGCATCCGGATTTGATCCGCTGGCCGCCCGGCCTGGTGCGGCGCTCGGATCTGCGTAATCCGGGGGGGTAGGCTTGGAAAGGGCTGTCATATTTCTGTCACATTCCGCCCCTAGACTCACCGGATTTCTAGCAGGTGAGCGTTGATCAGCAAAGACAAGCCCCGCCCGGGCTGGCGTAATTTCCAGAGTGCCACGGCCCCGGCAGTGTCCTCAGGGCCGGAGGGCAATCCGATGGCGCGAGGCGATCGGACCAAATTCTGTGACCCCGCCGGCGATGCAGCGAATTAAGCATAATCAGCTGAAGGAACTATGGCTTTGAACAGCATCCCACGTACCCCGGTCACACGCATGGTTCCACACCGACGCCACGGGCGCAGTGCCATGGCGGATAGTTTTTTCCGTGGCATCACGCGCTTGGCGGCGCTGTTGGTGTTGGCGCTGATGGCGGGCATTCTGCTGGTGCTGCTGGTCCAGGCCTGGCCCGCCTTTCATCGTTTCGGCTGGCATTTCTTTTCCGGCACTCAATGGGATCCGGTTACCAATCAGTTTTCGGCGCTGGCTTCGATCTTCGGCACCCTGGTGACCTCCTTGATCGCGATCATCATCGCGGTACCGGTGAGTTTCGGCATCGCACTTTTTATCACGGAACTGGCGCCTGCCTGGCTGCGCCGTCCCGTGAGCACCGCTATTGAACTGCTGGCGGCCATACCCAGCATCATCTATGGCATGTGGGGGTTGTTCGTATTTGCGCCGGTATTCAGCGAATATGCCCAGCCGTGGATCACCGATCACATCGGCAACTGGCCGCTGGTGGGTGTGCTTTTCCAGGGTCCGCCCATGGGCATTGGCGTCTTCACCGCCGGTTTGATCCTCGCCATCATGGTGATTCCGTTCATCAGTGCGGTGATGCGCGATGTGTTTGACCTGGTTCCCACGGTACTCAAGGAATCGGCTTACGGTGTCGGCTGCACCACCTGGGAAGTCGTGTGGAACGTGGTGCTGCCCTATACCCGCGTGGGCGTTGTCGGCGGTATTATGCTGGGTTTGGGCCGTGCCCTGGGCGAGACCATGGCCGTGACTTTTATCATCGGCAATAGTCACGATATCAGCCGCTCATTGTTCATGGCGGGCAACACCATTTCCTCGACCCTTGCCAATGAATTCACGGAAGCGGTGGGTCCGATTTATACTTCATCGCTGATCGCCCTGGGGCTAATACTGTTCTTCATCACCTTCGTGGTGCTGGGGCTGGCCAAACTTATGCTGTTGCGTATGGGGACGCGCGAGGGGCGCAAGAGCTGATGGCTTTTTCCGCCCGCTATTTGCGCCGCCGGCTGCTGAACGGTTTTAATCTCGGCGTGTCGGTGCTGGCCACTGTGTTCGGTCTGTTCTGGCTGGGCTGGCTGATGTGGACACTCGTCAGCCGCGGTCTGCGGTGGATTGGTCCCAGTCTGTTCACTCAGAGCACGCCGCCGCCGGCGGCCGCCGGCGGCGGCATTGCCAACGCCATCGTCGGGTCGCTGCTGATTACCCTGGTGGGTGTGGTCGTGGGTACACCCATCGGCATCCTGGCCGCCACCTGGCTGGCGGAATTCGGCCGGCATTCGCGCATTGCGGCGGTGATACGTTTCGTGAACGACATCCTGCTGAGCGCACCGTCCATCGTCATCGGCGTATTCGTCTACGCAGTGGTGGTCGCGCGCTTCGGTCACTTCTCCGGCTGGTCGGGCGGCCTGGCTTTGGCCATCATCATGTTGCCGGTGGTATTACGCACCACCGAGGACATGCTTATATTGGTGCCGGACCAGCTGCGCGAAGCCGCCGCCGCCCTGGGAGCGCCCCAGTGGCGGGTGGTGGTGACGGTGGTATACCGTGCTTCCCTGGGCGGCATCCTCACCGGCGTGATGCTGGGTATCGCGCGCATCAGCGGCGAGACCGCGCCGCTGCTGTTCACCGCGCTCAACAACCAGTTCTGGAGCTCGGATATGAGCCGGCCGATGGCCAACCTGCCGGTAATGATCTTCCAGTTTGCCATGAGCCCCTATGACAACTGGCAGCATCTGGCCTGGGCGGCGGCCTTGCTTATCACGCTTGCGATTCTGGCACTGAGCTTGATTGCACGAATCCTGATTCGTGCCAATGCGTTTGTGAAATAATCATGAGCAAATCGGATCCAACAAAAACTCACGCCATCTCGCTGGAGATCCCAGTGCGTTCTCCGGGCGGAAAATCCGCCATCGAAAATCCGAAGCTGAGCATTAATCAGCTCAATTTCTATTACGGGCGCTTCCAGGCTCTGCGCGACATCAACATGGACATTGCCGAACGTCAGGTGACGGCCTTCATAGGTCCCTCCGGATGCGGAAAGTCCACTTTACTGCGCGCCCTGAATCGCATCTACGGTCTGTACCCGGATCAGCGCGCCACCGGCGCGATCATGCTCGACGGCCGCAATATCTTGGACCGGGACCAAGACCTGAATTATCTACGCGCCAAGATCGGTATGGTGTTTCAGAAACCCACGCCATTCCCCATGTCGGTATTCGAGAATATCGCCTTCGGCGTGCGCCTTTATGAACGTTTGTCGCGCATGAAGATGCAGGAGCGGGTGGAATGGGCGTTGCGCAAGGCAGCCCTATGGGAGGAAGTGAAGGATAAATTGCATCAGGGCGGCACGCGTCTATCCGGCGGCCAGCAGCAACGCCTGTGCATTGCCCGCGCCATCGCGGTAAAACCGGAAATCATGCTGCTGGACGAGCCGGCTTCGGCCCTGGATCCGCTCTCGACCCTGAAAATTGAGGAATTGATTGCTGAATTAAAGACCGATTACACCATTGTTATCGTTACCCACAACATGCAACAGGCGGCGCGGGTTTCCGACTACACCGCCTTCATGTACCTGGGCAGCCTGGTGGAATACGCCGACACCAGCACGCTGTTCACCAACCCCGCCCGCAAACAGACCGAGGATTACATCACCGGCCGTTACGGTTGAGACTTGCGCACCCGTGACGTTTTATTATGGCGTGTCGGCAGCCGGCAGATTCATAAGCTTGCGAATGTGCGCGAAACGTGGGTCGGTTCGCATTCCGGCCCAGATCGGTCCGGCCACGACCATCAGCAGGTGGTCGTGGTCACGCGCCGCGCGCTGCAGCTCGGCAAAGGCCTGATCCTGTTCATCCAGGCTCCAATACACCTCGGCGAGCGTCACGCCCGAGAGATAATGTTTGGCGGCGCGTCCTTGCAATTCGGCGAGCGCTTCACGCGCCAGGGCTTTCTGCCCCAGGCCGGCCTCAGCCACACCTGTTTCCATCACCAGCGATGAGTCCGCAGGTTTTCCCCACACGATTTCCGCTGTGTGAATATCGGCCAGGGCATGTGCGTAGTTGCCCGTGGTGATGTCGTTTTCAGCCATGAAGTCGAAGGTCAGGCCAAACTGCGGCGCCAGCGCCGCGCTGGTGCGGAATTGGGCCGCCGCCTGCTGTGAGGCGCCGGCGTAACTCAACGCGCGGCCCAGATCAACGTTGATGATGGGCGAGAGTGGATCCAAATCGCGGGCCACCTGCATGAGTTTTACGGATTGGCGAGGGTCTCCGGTAAACCAAAAGTATATTGCGTACCACTGCTGCGCGGTGGCGTTGCTGGGATCCAGTTTCAAGGCAAACTGGAATTGCCGTTTGGCCCGCAGCCAGTCCCAGTGCTGTTCGTATAGCAGTCCGCGTACCGCATGCGCCATGGAAAGGGAAGGGTCGAGCGCCAGGGCCTTGTTGACCGCCCGCAGTGCATCGCCATAGTGGGAGTCCGGCCGTTCATCGTCCGTATAGTCGCGCCAGACTGCGTAGGCCATGGAGAGTGCCGCCCACGAATCGGCGTAATTGGGGTCTTCGTGAATGGACTTCTGGAAATAAGTAATGGCCTGCTGGATGTCCGGCACGGTCCGGCTGTTCAGATATTCCATGCCGACCAGATAGGCATCCCGCGCTTCGGGATTTACCGCAGGGTAATTGTTGGTGTGTGCTGTGTGCGCAGGATCGGCAGGAAGATGTAGTTGTTGGATGACCGCATCGGCAATCGCCTGCTCGGTCTTGAAGATATCACGGCGGGACGCGGTCAGTTCATCGGACCACGATTCATAGCCATTGGCCGTGTTAACCAGTGCTACGTGAATGAGCAGGCTATCGCTGGTTTGCTGTACGCTGCCCTCGATCACGTGGTTGACGCCCAGAATGCGGCCCACGTCGCGCACATCCAAAGGCTTGCCGCGCAGACTGAATGACGAGGTGTGCGCCACCACGCGCAGCTGCGGATTACGCCCGAGGCGCGTGATCAGTTCATCGGTGATGCCATCGCTCAGATAATGGCTGCCGGATTTCGGGTCCAGGTCCATGAATGGCAGGACCGCCAGCGTAACAGGTCCGGTATTCAGCATCTCGGATTCGCGCCGCCGCCGGTGACTTTGCCAATAGACGCTGCCGGCAATGCCCACGGTCACCAGTAGCATGGCGGTCATGGCATACCAACCCCACACTGGGCGGCGCGCCAAATTGGTGTTCGCCTGTACGGGGCGCAGCGCGGATTCCGCCTCCCACAGTGCAGCGCCAAGCATGCGCACGGCATCCGCGAGGCAGCGCCGGTAGGTGCTCCAACTCATGTGCAGCGCGTCGGCCGCGGCCTGCTGGCTGCGCAGCGGCACCAAGTAGGTATGCTGCAACACCTGCTGGAAACGGCTGGTTTTGGGATTCTGACCGAGGGCTTCGCAATGCCGGCGCAGCAGTTCGCGCAGCGCCTGCGTAGGTGGCGTGGCTGGGGATTGCACCAACGCCGCCGACACCAGGCGCGAGCCGAGCAGGGGGTTGCTGCGCAGGTGATCTGGACGCTGATAGTCGCGCAGTGCTTGATGCACCGCGAGTGCAAATCCGTGCTCGATATCTATGGGATCTGGCCGCATCGAATTGTCCGCGTTGTCCGCCGCCGGCTGCCAGAATTTGCCGGTAGCGGGGTTCGAGGGGGATTCCTGGTTACTCACATAGTCCTTCCCGTGTTTGTCGGTGGCTCCGGTCGGCGCATTCGCCCGCCAAGAGTTTACCCCTTGCGCCTGTAGGTCTGCTGGTGTTTTCCGGGTGCCCGGCGGGCCGCGCACTGAGCAGTAGTTGAACATTTTTTGGGGCAGAAATCGGCCCAAAAACCGGCTGTAGTTACTGGCGCTGCGGGGGCAAAGTCGTGGCCATGGGGCAAAAACCGGAATACCGGGAGGCGGGAGAGAACGGTGCGGCGACAGGGGCCAGGACAAGCTGTGATGGTAGCGCTGGTGCTGGTGGCGAGCGTGGTCTGGCTGCCTTGGCTGAAAGGCAGCGCTGGCGGTGTGCAGGCGGTGCCGGTTTCCTCCGCATCGCCCGAGGCCACGGCGCGCTGGCGCTATGCGCCGGTACCGCCAGCCAAGGTGGCGGCCATGCAGCAGAGTTATGCGAAGTTCGGCGCGCGTTACCGCGAGTACCAGCACGCCTGGCAGAGGTATGTCACGCAACTGCATCACTGTCAGTACCAGCCGCCGAAGGAATGTGTGAACACAGCCCAGCAGACAAGTTGTCAGGATCGGGCGTTGATTCAGTGTCTCGGCGCGGCAATTCCGGAATTGGATCAGGCGCGCGGCGCACTGCATGACCAGGCCATCGCACTGGAGCAGGCCGCACAGCAGATAGCCGGAGATACCGAATGAACTGCCGGAATAGTTTGCAGCGCAGAAGCTGGAGGGAGATAGCCGTATGCCAGATGCTTTGGTTGGCTGTACTAGCGCCTGTTCCCGGCGGTACAGCGCTCGATCAACAGCTACTGGCGCGTGTAAACCCAGCGTCACCGGCCTAACCGCCGGCAACGGCGCGGCACCGGGCATAAATTGAACGGTTCTTGGCATAGAAAACGGCTATTGCGTGGGCTTTAGTTATACGCGCACCGCTCGGAAGACGTTCTTGAGGTCCAGCGGTTCTGCATGATGGTATGGAGGAAGTCGCGGCTGCAAGAGGAATCTAAATTTGCAACGGAGGGTAGTCAGATGGTTACCGGTAATAAGTTGGCTTTAAGTGCGGGTTTCGCGCTGTTGGCATGGGTGCTAATGGTGGTTTACTCACCGGCGGTCGCGCAAGTCTCCCAGGTGCGCTCATCCGGCGGGCAAACGCCGCCCGCCGTGTTGAACGGCAGCGCCACACTGGTCGGGCATTACAATCCCGGTCAAGTGTTGCGGCTGGTTCTGGGTTTGCAGCCACCGCACATGGCGCAAGAGGAACAGTTTTTGCAGGAACTGCAGACACGGGGTTCGCCGCAGTTCCATCATTTCCTCACGGCCGAACAATGGAATGCGCGTTTCGCGCCATCAGCCCAGGCCGAGCAGGCAGTGGTGGACTGGGCGCAGTCCCAGGGGCTGACGGTCACGCACCACTATCCCAACCGATTGCTGGTGGATATCGAGGCGCCTTCGGGCGTCATTGAGAGTGCCTTCCACGTCACCATCAACCGTTATCAGATCGGCGCCAACTTGTATTATTCGAATGACCGGGACCCGACAATTCCCGCCAACCTGAATGGCATCCTGCATTCGGTCGGCGGACTCAATAACATTCAGGTGCTGCATCCGGAGGGCAGCCACAGCCAGGAACCGGCGTTTGCCGACTACGTAGCCGGTCCGGTCGTCGCCCAAGGGCCGTCATCGGAGCGCGATGGAAACGGCACCAAACCTTTCGGACTGAAAGGCTCCAAGGCCGGCGGCCCCGCGCCCAATATCACCAATGGCGCCTACGACCCCACGGATCTGTACAGTTCAGAAGCCTACGATACCAACGCGTTGTACAACCAGGGTCACTGCTGCAACCCGCTGAACAATCCCGGCGGTACCCCGCCGAATGAGTCCATCGCGATTGCCACGGCCGGAACTCAGAACACTAACGACTTTACTGGCTTTCACAATCAGTACCCTTATCTCGCCTGGCATTACCAGCTGATTTACATTGACGGCACGCCGACGTGCTGCGATATAGAAGGCACCATGGATTTTGAGTGGTCCACCGCCATGTCCAACAGCTTCGGCAGTTCTGTCAATACCGCCGAAGTGTTCATGTACGACGGTGTCAACGCCAATTTCTCGACGTTTACCGACATCTACAATCAGATGCTGACGGACGGCAACGCACGCGTCTTCAGCACCAGTTGGGGCTGCGAAGAAATTTACTGCACTCCTACAGCCGCGATGGACACGGATCACGCCATCTTTAATTCGATGATCGGCCAGGGCTGGACCCTGGTGGCGGCTTCGGGCGACCAGGGCGCAACTGCGGGATGCGCCGTGTATAACATCGCCGATGCAGTGCAATTTCCGGCGTCTGACCCCAACGTGGTCGGCGCGGGCGGCACCAGTCTGTATCTGACTGCCGGCCCGCTTTACGTCAGCGAATGGGGTTGGACAGGTGGTCCGGATGGTTGCGCGAACAATGACGGCGGCAGCACCGGCGGCCTCAGTGCCTATTACGCAACCCCGGGGTATCAGAGCAGCCTGGGGCTCAGCAGCCGGGGGGTTCCTGATGTCGCGCTCAACGCCGACTGGTACAACACGCCGCAAAACATTTTCTACAATGGCGTGCTGCAGGGGAATGGCGGGACCAGCATCGTCGCGCCTGAAATGGCCGGCTTCTTCGCTAATGAGAACGCCTATCTTGATTACCTCAGCACCGTTACCGGCGGTCTCTGCAATGGTCACGCATGCGCGCCGATCGGAAATGCAAATGTCTATCTGTATTATTTTGGGGAAAACCCATCCTATGCGCCTCATTATCCCTTCTATGACATCACGGTGAATTGCAACAACAATGACATAACCGCACTGTACAATTTGAATTACTTCTGCGCAGGAACCGGTTACGACGAGGTCACGGGCTGGGGCTCGGTCAACATGTTCCAATTGGCCTGGGCCATCAATACCTACCAAGCGGGTGATTTCAGCGCGCCCACCGTGACGTTCTCCGGACCGGCGACAGGCCTGTGGTACAACAGCGACCAAGTGGTGAGCTGGACCGTTACCGATACCTCCGGAGATGGCCTGCCGCCCACCGGAGTTGCGGGTTTCAGCCAGCTTTGGGACGGTGACCCCGGCGATGCTTACAGCGAACCCACGCCGGGTTCGGGCAATTCGTTTTACAGCGGACCGCAATATCCCAACTATACCAACGGTTGCCTGGACTTCACGGGGGCATCCTGCGCAACCAGCGTGGTCAGTCAGGGCATGCACACGGTGAATGTGCGGGTGTGGGACAACACCGGCTTCAGCGCGGATTACACTTACGGCCCGATCGGCTACGACACCATTCCGCCGGTGACCGTGGCGAGCTTGAGTGGCACCCAGCAAGGTAGCGTGTACATCTCGCCGGTTCAGGTCACGCTCACTGCCACGGACAACGCCAGCGGCGTCGCCAGCACCGTATACAAGGTGGATAGCGGTGCGCAGATTACTTACACCGGGCCATTTACGGTTTCGGCGCTGGGTCATCACACGGTCGCATTCCACAGCACCGACAATGCCGGTAACGTGGAAAGCTCCAAATCCGTGAGCTTCACCATTGACCTGGCCACCAGCACTTCGCTCGCCTCCTCGCTGAATCCATCCACTTACGGCCAGTCGGTCACGTTTACGGCGACCGTGACCTCGGGCGGCGGCACCCCCACCGGCACGGTGATCTTCAAGAATGGCAGCGCCACCCTCGGCAGCCGCACGTTAAGCGGCGGTAAAGCGACGCTGGCGACCTCGGCGCTGACCGGCGGTAGCCACTCGATTACCGCAGTATATGCCGGCGGCGGCAATTTCGCCGGCAGCACCTCATCGCCATTGACACAAACAGTGAACAAGGCTGCCACCACCACCGTACTCAGCTCCTCGCTTGACCCCTCTACCTATGGTCAGACGGTGACCTTCACCGCCACGGTCAGCTCGAGTACGGCTACGCCCACCGGCACGGTGACCTTCAAGAACGGCGCGACGACGCTGGGCAGCGCCTCGCTGAGCGGCGGCAAGGCCAAGTTCTCGACCTCGAAACTCTTGGCCGGCAGTCATTCCATCACCGCGGTGTACGCCGGCAACATCAACTTCAATGCCAGTACCTCTCCCGCGGTGACCCAGACGGTGAACAAGGCCAATACCTTAACCGCGGTCGCGTCCTCGCTGAATCCGTCCATTGTCGGCCAGACGGTGACGTTCACCGCCACCGTCAGCTCGAGTACGGCTACGCCCACCGGAAGCGTGTCCTTCAAGGATGGCTCGACGACATTGGGCAGCGCCTCGCTAAGTGGCGGCAAGGCCAAGTTCTCGACCTCTAAACTTGCGGCTGGCAATCATTCAATCACGGCGGTCTACGCGGGCACCGCCAACTTTAACGGCAGCACCTCGCCCGTGTTGACACAAGTCGTCAATCCGTGAGCACACCCACAACCTGGGCAGACCGCTTAAGCGGTCTGCCCAGGGGGTCAGGAGAAGTAAAGAACCAAGTGGAGCGATACGATTGACACAACACTTGGGTTTGGGAAGAGAGTGAGGATGCGGTGAAACTGCGATAGCAATCCGAGTGGATATTGGTGTTGGGTTTAGTGCTGGCGCCTTGGTTTTCCTTATGACTGAGCGATCGGTAGTGAAGAAGCCGCACCATACCTGGCCGGAGTAACCGAATGAACTGCTGGAATGGTTTGCAGCGCAGAAGCTGGAGGGAGTTAGCCGTAAGCCAGATGCTTTGGTTGGTCGTGGCCATGCCAGTGTATTGGCCGTTGATGGCCAACGCTAGCATGGCGGCGCCGCCATCTGTTCCCGGTACTGCGGTGCTTGATCAACAGTTACTGGCGCACGCCGCCGACGCTCCGGCTGAGGAAGTGAAAAAACTGATTGAGCGCGGGGCGCATGTCAATGCGCAGGACCGCTTCGGCGTAACGCCGTTGATGGAGGCCGTGATTGGCAACAACCCAGCGGTGGCGCGCGTGCTGTTGGACGCAGGCGCCAGTATGGGCATCAGGAATTTGCGCGGTGACACCGCGCTGGACTTGGCGCGCCAGTTGGGGCGTCGCGAGATCGAGCAGCTGTTACTTCAAGCGCGTGTCAGTCGAGTCAACCCACGTCTACTTACGCGCCATGGCAATTGGCGGTAGATATTGCTGCACAGAGGAGAAGGCAATGCGATGCTTTATTAATTCAGCCAGTTTATTCGGGCTGATTTGCAGTCTGACATTTCTGGGTATGAGTCAAATGGCAATCGCCGGTTCCGTACCGACTGTATTGACCAATCCCCATCCCAGTGCCTTCAATTACTACTACGGAACCAGCACGGCGATCACCCCGGATGGCAGTATCGCCATCGTGGGTGCAAATGCCGGAGGCTACGGATTGGATACGCCGCCAGCGGTGTATCTGTTCGAAAATACCAATGGCGTTTGGGGTAGCACACCCATCATCAGTCTGTGTGATCCCGCCGCGGCCTCTGGATGCCAAGGTGATGCTGTGCCGGTCAGCTCATTCGGATCGGCGGTGGCAGTCACGGCCGTCAACAACAACAGCTTTACGGTAGCGGTGGGTTCACCCGGTGGCGGGATGGTCAACGGCAGCCCGGTCAGCTATGGCGTGGTTTATATCTATCAATGCGCGCTCGGCACAACGCCCAGTTGCACGTCGCCGGTAGCCTTGGCGGATCCGGGGCTTTTGGGTGCTGATCAATTTGGCAGCGCGCTGGCTATCGCGCAGGATGGCGGCACGCTGCTGGTGGGTGCTTGGGGCGCAAAGGAGCCCGGTGGGCCGGGTGTAACAGGCAACCAAGCCAACGAAGGTGCGGTGTATGTCTATACGGCGAGCAGCGGTACCTGGAATACGCCACCCGCCGCCACCCTTCTTGATCCTGCGCCCACCTGCGCCATCTTCGGTACACCACCGAATCAACAAACCATATGTGATGAATTCGGTCATGCGGTGTCCTTGTCCGGGAGCAGTGGCAGCCTGATAGCCCTGATCGGTGCTCCCGGTGCGAACCGTGCGAGCGAGCCAGCCGAAGGCCAGGCCTTCATTTTCAACCAAGGCGGCAGTTCTTGGCCGACCGCGGCAACGGCCGTGTTGACTGATCCAAATATCGTTGCCTGCAGTGACGTGGTGCATTTAGGCTGCGACGAATTCGGTTGGGCCTTGGCCTTATCCGCCGACGGTAGTACCGCCCTGGTGGGCGCGCCCAATGCGGTTCCATCCGCCACACCGGTTTTTGGCGAAGCCGGGGTTGCCAATCTTTACACTCAATCCGGCGCAAGTTGGAGCGGTGTCAGCACGCCGGTTTTCACCTTCACTAATCCCAATACTCAAATGAACACGATCTACACTGGTTCCGGTGGGTTTGGATCTTCATTGGCATTGTCGAATAATGGTACGGCTCTGGCAGTCGGCACACCCGAAGCTGCCGAAGGTAGTAATAATGGGGGGTACGGCGGCAGTGGTGAAGTGGATGAATATTCCTGTTCGCCGGCCTGTAGCAACATTCCCAGTAACGTACTGGTGGACCCTCCGGTCGCACAGAATCCAGCCACATTGACCATTGACTTTTTCGGTGCGGCCGTGGCCCTGTCGCAGGATGCCGGTGTACTGCTTGCCGGCGCACCGCAGGCAAGCTCCAGTGCCAACGGCGGCACGAGGAATAATGGCACAGCATATGTATACGGTGTGCCCGCAGGGCAAACACCGGTTGCGCTGTCCTTGAGTGTCATTGGGCCGAATAACGTGAGCGTCAGTCCCGGCGAGTTCCTGGATTATGCGCTGACCATCACCAACACCAGCAGTTCAGCTGCAGCACTCGACGTGACGCTGACGGCAACGCTGGCCCCCGGGGTCAATCTAGTTGGAGATACTTCCGGCGGCGCAGTCTGTACCGCAAAGGGAAACACCTATTCCTGCACGATTGCATCGCTGGCGGCCGGAGCGAGTTGGCAACCCACCATCACTTTGTCCATTGCCAGTTCCGATTCCGGGATAATTATAACTGTAGCTTCCTTGACGGTGACGGCCAAGAATGGCGGCAACAGCCCATCGGCCACAGAGATTGTCACTGTTTCCAGTACGGCCACGACGCTGAGTCTCTACTATCAACCGTTATTTTCAGGCCTTATCGCCGGATTATCTGGTGGCTGCTCTTTCGTCAATGGTCAATACATTGATTGTAGCAGCGAAACCGTGTGTACAAACGCCCCAGGATCGAACTGCCCGATGCTGATAGAGGTTCGCAACAACAGCAGCACGCCTGCCGACAACGTTGGGCTGGTTATTACGATTCCTGCCGGAATGACAGTCAGCAATGTCAATGCCGGACAAGGTTCCTGTTTCATTTTTGCCGGATCAGGATCTGGCGGCAGCCTGTGGTGCGGTCTCGGGACCCTTGCACCTAAAAGCGTATGGGTGGTTTGGTACTACTATTTGGTCAACAGTTCGGATACAAACGGCCAAGCTGAAAACAGTGAGGCCACGGCGGCCGCCACTAACATGGGCTCCGTGAGCCAACCGTATAACTTGACCGTGGGCACACCCACGACCGTGGTCAGCACCCGCACTAACTCTGGGTCGGTAAGTCCATTAGAAATTGCCTTGTTATTTGGTTTGGCGTGGTGTGTGCGCCGACGCCTACGCAAACAACTGTAATCCGTGGTTTTTGGTCACGGCAGGGAGGAACAACATGATGAACTCAACGTCGAAGTCTGAAATTGTTGTAGCGATGGCTGTACTAATGCCCGCGCTGGCATTGGTCGGCTGCGCGCTCACACTCACGCCGTCCCCGTCCGACGGAAGCATGGGGCTGTCTCCATCGCCCGCGGCTTTGTCCATTGGAGTGATCACCGACACTGCATTTGTAAATAATACCAATAACGGCACGGCTACGTCGCTTTCTGCCATTCTGGATGGCACCCAGGTCAATCTTGTATGCGGCTCACGCTCGAACTGCAGTCTCAGCCGGACGTTCGCGCCCGGGGCACACTCACTATCGGTGACCGCATTGGTTGCCTGGCCGGCGTTTTATACGGCCCCCGGCAACTCGCCCGTGGCCTGCAATGTCAGCTACAACCGCGTCACGGTGACGCAATGCTATACGCTCAACGCAAAGACTGTCTTCGGAGTAGGCTGTACCCATGGCGCGCTCACCGTCGCTAACCCGACCCTGATCCCAACCCCCACCGGTCAAGCGGCTTCGTATCAATTGGTAGCACAAGGCGGGTGTCCGGCCTATGTCTGGACGGTCAGCAATTCAACTAGCTTACCGCCCGGGATCAGTATTTCTGCGAGCGGTCTTGTCAGTGGAACCGAAACCGCCGCATGCACTCCTGATCACTGGACGTACGACACCACTATCCGGGTAACCGATGGTCTGGGTGACACTGGAGGCGCTGGCCTGTCATTTAATATCTGCAGTCAATAGCCACGCTCTTCGCTGGTATACAAGGAGCTTTTATGCCGAAACAATCTGCTTTCCAGTTCATGTTTATCATCGGCACGCTGCTCGCACCGCTGGCTGTGCATGCCGACGCTTACGCCGATCTCCAGCAGGCCAGGGATGCATTCAATGCGGTGCATTCCTGGCACGCGGTTGAACTGATGACCAATGGGCATACGGTAACCCTGGACCACGTGGCGCCGGACCGCTGGCGGATACAAATGATGCCCGGCATGAGTGAGATCATGATCGGAAACAACATGTACATGGTCAGAAACGGCCAGAGCATGCGCCTGCCCATGGTCATGCCGCAGATTCAGCAGATGGTCAATCAGAACTGGCTCACCATTACTCCCGAAATCAAACGCACGTTGCGCGATCTCGGGATGCAAAAGATGAATGGGACCGTGCTGCATGCGTACTCATACTCCGCCGATGGAAATTCCGTGACGCTTTACCTCAGCAGCGATCACTTGCCGGCAGTGTCCATCGTCCATACCAGTAATGGCAAGGTTATGATTACCTACTCAGGATATAATACGGCCATCACCATCAATCCGTGACTGGACAGCATTGTTTTTGCCAGCAGTATAAGCGGTGAGTGAGACGGTCTAATCTGGTGCGAGCCGCCCAAGATTTTTCTCACGCACCGGATAACAACTAGCGGGTTGGAGGGTGGCAGATTAAGAACTGGGCGGGAGTGTTTTCAGGAGATTGGATACTTGGCGTTCTAACGTTGGGAGATCTTCCTGCAAGGTTTTCCAAACGATTTCCAGGTCAACCGTAAAGTAACCATGGACAACCCGGTTGCGCATCAGATAGATGTTTTCCCATTGAACTTCGGAGTGTTGCTCGGCAAAATTCTGGTGATCGCGCGCGATGTTCCTGGCCGCCTCGCCAAGGATTTCGATGTTACGGATGACAGCATCCTGCACCAGCTCGTTTCTGAGGAATGCTGACTCGTCCATGTCCTTGGTGAAACGCCGTATTCGCTGGATGGCTTGAAGGATGTGTTCCAGGTAATTCGGGAGCCGCTGTGTATGGCGATTCATACGCGTTTGGCTTCCGAAAGCACGCGGGCTCGGAAACGCTCTGGCAGGGCTCTCGGTGTCAGCACATCAACCGAAATGCCTAGGAGTTTCTGAAGACGGTTTTGTATCCGGGCAATATCCATTAATGTCGTTTCAGGTGTCGGATCCACCAGCAGATCGAGATCGCTGGTGTCCGTGTCTTCACCGCTCAGGATTGAGCCAAACACGCGCGCGTTACATGCGCGGTGACTAGCTACAATGGACCGGATTTCGGCCCGGTGGCGGTTGAGTGCTTGCGATGGTTTCATAGCGGGTGCTGTGTGAGTCAATAATCTTGATCCCGTATGAATTATGCCATGCCCTCCGGTCTTGAGGGAACGCGGGCCCGAAAACAGCTGTGTGTAATCGCGCCGGAACCGTGATCCAGTCTCCACCCTAACCGGGAATATCCCCCTTTTCGTTTCCCGCGTCCGGTTGGATTTTGGTGCGGTTTTTACTGTTCCAGCCACCTGGATGATTGCCTAGTCCCGATTACTAGCAGAATCCCAGCTGCATCGTGTCAAGACAAGGCTACTATGCGGTGGCTGCGCCAGCTTGTGACACCTGGCGGTATTACTCTGAAAATATCTGCCGGCTGGTTGAATAAGGAACTGGAGCAATAAAGATGGTGGGCGGTGCAGGGATTGAACCTGCGACCCCTGCCGTGTGAAAGCAGTGCTCTACCGCTGAGCTAACCGCCCGAGATTGCAATTCGAGGGAGGCGAATTTTACGGGCGGCACGCATCCGGGTCAAATAATGCGCTTTTGGCCCGTAGAATATCCGCATGTCTGCGCTCCCAATTGAAGAGTTATTACCCGCCATACGCGCAGCACTGGCGGGCCGTGGCGTGGCCGTGATCCAGGCGCCGCCGGGGGCTGGCAAGACCACGCGCGTGCCGTTGGCGCTGCTGGATGCGCCCTGGCTCAAGCAACGCAAGATCATCATGCTGGAACCGCGGCGCTTGGCCGCATGTGCCGCTGCCCATTACATGGCCAAGTTGCTGGGCGAAACGGTCGGGGCAACGGTCGGTTACCGGATACGCATGGATACACGCGTCGGGTCCCGCACCCGCATCGAAGTGGTGACCGAGGGCATCCTGACGCGTCTGCTGCAATCCGATGCCGCACTCAGCGGCTACGGACTAGTGATCTTCGATGAATTTCACGAGCGCAGCCTGCAGGCGGATCTGTCATTGGCCTTGTGCCTGGAAGCCCGCCAGGCATTGTGGCCCGATCTCCGTCTGGCGGTCATGTCGGCCACTCTGGATGCTGGTCCGGTGGCGGAGCTGTTGGGTAATGCCCCGTTGTTGACCTCGGAAGGGCGCACGTTTCCAGTCACGACTGTGTATCGGGCACCCGCGGCGCGTGAGCGCATCGAAGCGCAGGTGGCGAATAGCGTGCGGCGGGTGCTGGCGGAGGACAGTGGCAGCGTGCTGGTGTTTCTGCCGGGTAGCGGCGAAATCCGCCGCGTCGCAAACATGCTGGAAAGGCAAATCCCCGCCGATGTGACGGTAACGCCACTCTATGGCGATCTTTCCCAGGCGCAACAGGAGGCGGCTATTCTTCCCACCGCCCCCGGCCAGCGCAAAGTGGTGCTGGCCACTGCCATTGCCGAAACCAGTCTCACTATCGAAGGCGTGCGCGTGGTGGTGGACGCGGGCTTGATGCGGGTGCCGCGCTTCGATCCGGTGAGTGGCATGACCAGGCTGACGACGCTGCGCGTGTCCCAGGCCTCCGCGGATCAGCGGCGCGGGCGCGCCGGCCGGCTGGAGCCCGGCGTGTGTTATCGCTTATGGAGCGAAGGCGAACGTCTGCAGGCCCAGAGCAGCCCGGAAATTCTGCAGGCGGATCTGGCGCCGCTGGTACTGGAACTGGCGCAATGGGGGAGCGGCGATGCCACAAAACTTTCCTGGCTGGATCCGCCGCCGGCCGCGGCACTGTCTCAAGCCCGGGAGTTGCTGCAAGGTCTGGAAGCCTTGGATGACCAGGGAAGCATCACCGCCCACGGACGCCGGTTGCTGGAACTTCCGCTGCACCCGCGTCTGGCGCATATGGTGGTGAAAAGCATGCCGCGGGGCGACGGTTGGCTGGCCTGCCTGATGGCGGCGCTGGTCAGTGAAAGAGACATTCTGCCCTCAGGGGGGCAGCCGGCGGATATCAACCTGCGTTTGCAGACGCTGGATTCCGGAAGCGGTCCGCGGCAAGGAGTAGACCAGCAAGGACTACGGCGAGTGCGGGCGGTGGCTCAGGATATTGCCCGTCAGGCGGGGATTTCAAACCATGATCTGCGCAGGGAGCAGGCGGGTGTGGTGTTGGCGTTGGCCTACCCGGATCGCATTGCCCGGCGGCGCTCAAACAGTCCGGGGCGCTATTTATTGAGCGGCGGCCGCGGTGCTTTTCTGCCGGATGCGGATCCCTTGGTCGCCTGCGAGTGGCTGGCGGTGGCGGAACTGGATGGCGCGACCCAGGAAGCGCGTGTCTATCTGGCTGCGGCGCTGAGTGAAACCGAAGTGCGTGAAGTGTGCGCGGCGCAAATCACACGGCATTCCTTGCTGGATTGGGACGAGGCCAGCAGTTCGGTGCGGGCGCTCTCCGAACAACGCTTGGGCGCCATCCGGCTGGAGGCGCGCACCCTGGACGCACCGGACCCCGGGCAGGTGACGGCGTTGATGCTCGCGGCCATCCGCCGCCGCGGACTGGCATGCCTGCCCTGGGACCCGGCACTCAGGAATTGGCAGGCGCGCGTGATGTTCCTGCGGCGATTGCATGAAAATAACTGGCCGGATGTCTCGGACGGGCAGTTGCTGGCGACCCTGGAGAATTGGCTGGCACCGTTCATGACCGGCCGCTCGCGTTTCACCCATCTTGCGGATCTGCCTTTGCGGGAGGCGCTGTCCGCATTGCTGGACTACCCGCAGCACCAGCAGCTTGAAAGCCTGGCGCCGACCCATTTCACCGCGCCCACGGGTTCGCGCGTCCCGATTGATTACACCGCGGGCGAGATTCCGGTGCTGGCGGTGCGCCTGCAGGAATTATTCGGCTTGGCGAAGACGCCGGCCGTCGCCGGCGGCGGCTTTCCTTTGCTGTTGCATCTACTGTCGCCGGCCCAGCGTCCGGTGCAGATAACCCGAGATCTGGCGGGATTCTGGCGCAGCAGTTATCAGGATGTCAGGAAGGACATGAAGGGACGCTACCCCAGGCATCACTGGCCGGACGATCCATTGTCGGCGGTTCCCACGCGGCGCGTTAAACCGCGTTCAGTCTGATTGGGGATGTGTGCTGATCCGCAGTTGCCTGCTGACCGCATCAATCGTCGTAGATTTCCTTGAGCTTGTGGCGCAGATTGCGCTCGTTCAAGCGGTCTTCCAGCGCGCGCCAAGCCTGGGAAGTCTGTGCTTTTACCGGCTTGCGGTCACGTTTCCTGCCGGGCGCTGAAGGTTCGTACACCGGTTCGACGGCGGCATCATCGGTTTTCTGGATCAATTCCTCAATGCCGGATGATTTGGAAATGTGCATATTTCTTCCTCAGCCGTAACAATGGTCAAACGCGGCGCGTTTTATACGCTTTCGCGGAATCTTTGTAAAGACAGCGGCGCTGGATGCCCGGAGTTTTGCGCTCAGTGGTCTGTTCGCTCTCAGGTTTCCGCGGTTTGTCACGCCGCAGGCTCCGTGTCCGGGCGGTGCTGCCGGGCGAAGAAGGTATACATGGTTGGCACTACAAACAGGGTGAAGCAAGTGCCCAGCGTCATGCCGCAGGCAATCACCAAGCCGATATCGAAACGGCTCACGGCGCCGGCGCCGGTGGCGATCAGCAAGGGTACCACCCCCAGCACCATGGCAGCGGTGGTCATGAGGATCGGCCGTAGGCGCACGGCGGCCGCATGCTCGATGGCTTCGCGCTTGGAGCAACCGGTCTGCCGCTGCCATTTGTTGGCAAAGTCCACCATCAGGATGCCGTGCTTGGTGATCAGGCCGATGAGCGTCAGCAGGCCGACCTGGGTATATATATTGATGGTGGCCGCACCCAGGAAGATCGGGATAAGCGCCCCGCAGAAGGCCAGCGGCACGCTGACCAGGATCACCAGCGGATCCCGCCAGCTTTCAAACTGCGCGGCCAGCACCAGGAAAATTACGATCAGCGCGAAGAAAATCGCCAGCAGCAGGGTGTTGCCGGATTGCACGTATTGGCGCGACTCACCCGCATAATTGATGAAATAGCCCTTGGGGAAGATCTTCTGGGCCTCAGTCTTCAGGAAATCCAGCGCTTTGCCCAATGGCACACCCGGAATCGCGGAGATCGTGGCTGCGTTCAACTGCTGGAACTGGTTCAACTGGTCGGGCTGTACGCTGAAGTTCATCTTCGCCACGGTGGATAACGGGATCATGGATCCATCGCCGGTGCGCACGTAGTAGTTCATGAGTTCCTGACCATTGCGGCGAAACCGGTCGGCCACCTGCGGAATCACCTGGTAGCTGTAGCCCTGCAGGTTGAAGAAGTTGAGATAGCCGCCACCCAGGAAAGTGCTCAGCGACGCCCCCAGATCCTGCATGCTAATGCCGAGTTGCTGCGCCTTGTTGCGGTTGATGTCAATGCTGAGCTGCGGGTTGTCGAATTTCAGGTCGCTGTCCACGTAATAGAACATGCCACTTTTGCGGGCCGCGTCCATGAGTTTTTCCTGCACCGCATAGAGCTGTGAGTAAGGCGCGGTAGAACTCACCACGAATTGCACCGGCGTGCCGGTGGAACCGGGCAGCGAGGGGAAGTTGACGGCAAATCCGCGCAACCCTGCGATCTGGCTGAGCTTCTGCTGTACTTCGTTGGTGACCGTAGCCTGTTTTACGGAGCGCTCGTTCCAGGGCTTGAGAATCAGGAAGGCAATCAGGCTGTTGGTACCGCCAAACATGCCACCGCCATTGATGAGCGCGTAGGCATCTCGTTGTTTGACACCCTTGAATATCTGCTCGACTTGCTGACCGAATTTTTTCATGTAGGCATGTGTGGCGTCCAACGGCCCGGTGGTCTGTACGAACACGAAACCCTGATCTTCGGTGGGCGCCAATTCGCTCGGCGACATCATGTAGAACGCTACTACGTTCAATATCACCACAATGGCCACGACCACGGTCACCGGCCGCCAGTTGAGAGCGTTATGCAAGAGTTGCTGGTAACGCACTTTAAGGTTGTCGAACTGGCGATTCAGCCAGTCTTCCAGGCGCGCGGTTTTGCCGACGGGCGCGAGAAACTTGGAGCACATCATGGGCGAAAGTGTGAGTGCGATGATGCCCGAGAGAATCACCGCCGCGGCTAGGGTAAAGGCAAATTCCTGGAACAGCGTGCCGGTCAGGCCGCCAATGAAGCCGATGGGTGCAAACACCGCCGCCAGCGTGAGGGTCATGGCTATGACCGGCGTGGCGATCTCGCGTGCGCCGATCATGGCCGCCTGGAACGGCGTTTTGCCTTCCTCGATATGGCGGTGGGTGTTCTCCACCACCACGATGGCGTCGTCCACCACCAGCCCGATGGCCAATACCATCGCCAAGAGTGTTAACAGATTGAGCGAGTAGCCCAGGAGCAGCATGAAAAAGGTTACGCCGATGAGCGACAACGGGATGGTGATCACCGGGATAATCACCGGACGCACCGCGCCCAGGAACAGGAAAATAATCACGATCACGATCAGGGCCGCTTCCACGATGGTTTTGATAACCTCGTAGATGGAGGCGCTGATGAATTTGGTGGCGTCATAAGCCACCTTGATGTGTAGCGATGGCGGTAACTGCGGTTCGATGTCCGCGAGTTGTCGGCGCACCAGCTTCACCACGCTCAGCGGGTTGGCATCGGGCGTGGGATTGATAGCCATGAATACCGAGGGGATGCCGCTGAAATTCACCGACAGATCGCGCACCTGCGAGCCGAGCTCCACCTGCGCCACATCCTTGATACGCACCAGATTGCCGTTCTGGCTGCGCAACACGATATTGGCGAAACCTTGGGGGGTTTGCAGGTCGGTGGTGGTAGCGATATTCATGGACACCAGGCTGCCGCGGGTGGTGCCGGGCGCCGACAGGTAGTTGTTCTGCAGGAGCGCATTGGCTACGTCGCTGGCGGTGACGCTGAAGGCCGCCATCTTCTTGGGGTCCAGCCAGATGCGCATGGCGTACGGGAAGCCGAACACCTGCGCCTGGGCGACGCCGTCCAGGGTCTGCACCTTGGGTTCCACCACGCGCGTCACATAATCGGTGATCTGGCCCAGCGACATCTTGTCGGAATAAAAGCTGATGAACATGATGGCGGTGTTGCGTACGTCCGACGACTGAATCACGGGCGCCTGCGATTGCGGCGGCAGTACGTTCTTGACCTGATCCACCTTGGACATGATGTCGGTGAGTGCCTTGTGGATGTCGTAATTGAGCTTGAGGTACACCGTGATGGTGCTCATGCCCTGGGTGCTGGAGGAGGTCATGTAATCAATACCCTCCGCTCCGGCCACCGATTGCTGAATGGGCTGGGTGATGAAACCCTGGATTACATCGGCGCTGGCGCCGGGATAAGCGGTAGTGATCGTGACCTGACCGGTTTCGATCTTGGGATATTGGCGCAGCTCCAACTTGTTGATGGAGTTCAGGCCCAGCAGCAGGATGACGAGGCTGATGACCGTCGCCAGCACCGGGCGGCGGATGAAGATGTCGGTGAAATTCATGGGGGGAGCGGCTCCGGTGGCTCAGTCGAGCTTCACGCTGTTGTTGATTTCCACCTGCATGCCATTCTGCAATTTCTGCTGGCCGGCCGTGACCACGACATCTCCGGGCTTCAGACCCTGGGTGATGGCCACGCGGCCGTCGCGCTCTTCCCCGGTGGTCACGAACTGCTGCGTGACCTTGGTCACCGGCTTGCCGGCAGCGTCCTTGCCGCCCTGGCTGACGATGAACACCGAGCTGCCATACAGCGAGTAGTCCACGGCGCTGGTGGGCACGGTCACCACGGTTTGGGACTTGCCCGCGTACACCCGCACGTTGGCGAACATGCCGGCGCGCAACAGGTGTTCCGGGTTGTGGATGGTGGCCTGCAGCGTCACATTGTGGGTATTGGGGTCCACGGCCGAATTGATGGCGGTGAGCTCGCCGCTGAAGACTTTGCCCGGATAAGTATCCACGGTGACTTCCACGTGCTGGCCTCTGGCGAGTGTCGCTAGGTCCTGCTCCGGCAGGCCGAATTGCACGTACAGCGTGCCCAGCGATTGCAGGCTGGCGATACTGGTGCCGACCGCCAGATACTGGCCGAGGTTCACATTGCGGATGCCGATTTGCCCCGAGAACGGCGCGCGCATGGCAAGCTTGTCTATCGCGCTTAAGTCATTTTGCAGGTTGGATTGCGCCTGCTTGAGATTGTTTTCCGCAGTGTCCAGGTCGGACTTGGCGATCAGGTGTTGTTTGATGAGTTCCTGGGCGCGCTGGTAGTTCACCTCGGCCAGTTGCACTTGGGCTTTCAGGCCGATCAACTGGGCACGCTGGCTACTGTCGTCCAGTTGCACCAGTAGCTGGCCTTTCTTCACTCCGGTACCGGACTGGAAATAGATGCCAGTGACGTTGCCGGCGAGCTGGTTGCTCACCTCCACACCCTGCACCGGGGTGAGATTGCCGATCGAGGTGAAATACGGCTTCCAGATTTGTTGCTGTGCCGGTGCATCGGATACCACCACTTGCTGCTTCATATGCTTGAAGCCTTGGATGGCTGCATACAGTTTGACACCCCAGGCGCCATAGATGCCGACCATGATGCCGACCATGATGGCAAGGGTGATAACGATGCGTTTAGCCATGAAACTATCCTCGTTTCAATAGGATTGAAGACCGGTACGGCTGAGGCGGTTCCGGCGTGCGGATTTAACGGCTGGGTAATCAAGGGTGCGGGCCGCGGTCAGTTCCGCCAGCTCCGGATAAATCGAACCATGGCCAGCGGCATAAAAGTGGCCGAAGCTCTGTGGGAAGAACTTCTTGATGTCATAGCCGTTGGCGTTGCCAAAGGTGAGAACACCCAGACACAGGTCTTTGACACCCACTCCGGAATCCTTGTGGAAAGCGAAATCGAAAGGACGCGCATGATATCTCGGGCCGATATAGGGGGGCAAGTGACGGATGTCAGTCCAGCGGGTGTCCGCTGGCCGTTCTTGAGGGAGCCAGGTTTGATGTCGGTGGCGAGGTCATTCCCCGGTGTCAGCGGGAGTTTTTGGTGGTCAGCGGGTGTTGTGCCAGGGCAGTGTGCGGCGCCACCCGAAATGCGGCACGGGCGATTTCCATAATGCGGCCGTCTCGGCCGATGAGATAGCTGACGCGCTTGACACCGAAGCCCAGCAGGCCGTCGCAGCCGTAGGCGCAGATAACGCGCTTCTCGGGATCCGCCAGCAGCGCAAAGCGGAGGCCATGCTTTTCGCGGAAGCGGGCATGGCTGGCGCTGTCCTGGGGGCTGATGCCGATGACCGTCATACCGTTGGCAGTGAGCGCGGGTTGCAGATCGCGAAAAGCACAGGCCTCGCGGGTGCATACCGGCGTGAAATCCGCCGGGTAGAAATATAGCAGCAACGGACCTTGGGCCAGCAGCGTGGACAAGCGCAGAGGCCGGCCATCCTGGTCAGGCAATTCGAAATCCGGTGCGGCATCGCCGATTTTCAGCATGCTGCGTACTCCAGTGGCGCGGGCCGATCCACGGCAGGCCACTGATATAATGCACCTTTACCGTGCCGACAAGCGATTCCCGGGAGCAACATGAAAATCACCGTACACGGCAGCGGCTATGTGGGCCTGGTGAGCGCCGCTTGTTTCGCCAACATGGGTAACGAAGTGTTGTGCGTGGACGTGGACAAGGCGCGGGTGGCGCGGCTCAAGCGGGGCGAGGTGCCCATCGTGGAACCGGGATTGGATCGGCTGCTGGCGGAAGGCCTGGAAAGCGGCCGCCTCAAATTCACCGATGTGCCGGCGGAAGGTGTGGCATTCGGCTTGCTGCAGTTCATCGCCGTGGGTACGCCGCCGGACGAAGACGGTTCCGCGGATTTGAAATACGTGCTGCAAGTGGCGCGCACCGTTGGCGAGCACATGACCTCTGAAAAAATCGTGGTGGACAAATCCACGGTGCCGGTGGGCACTGCCGACCAGGTGCGCGCGGTTATCGCCGCGGAACTCAAACAGCGCGGCAGTCAGTTGCCCTTCGACGTGGTTTCCAACCCGGAATTTCTCAAGGAAGGCAGCGCGGTGGAGGATTTTGCCCACCCGGACCGCATCGTGGTGGGCGTCAATCAGCCCCGCAGCATCGAGGTGATGCGCAGCCTGTATGCACCGTTCACCCGCCATCACGAGCGCTTGATGATCATGGCGGTGCGCGACGCCGAGTTCACCAAGTACGCCGCCAACGCCATGCTGGCATCACGCATCAGCATGATGAACGAGTTCGCCAACATCGCCGAACGCCTGGACGTGGACATCGAGCAGGTGCGCAAGGGCATCGGTTCCGACCCGCGCATCGGTTACGGCTTCCTGTATGCCGGCGTCGGTTACGGCGGTTCCTGTTTTCCCAAGGATGTGTCGGCGCTGACGCGCACCGCGGTGAAATCCGGTTACCAGCCGCTGCTGCTGCAGGCGGTGGAAGAAGTGAATCGCCGCCAGAAAAATACCTTGTTCGAGAAGATCCACGGATATTTTGGCGGCCAGCTCCAGGGCCGCACGTTTGCCCTGTGGGGTCTGGCCTTCAAGCCCAATACCGACGACATGCGCGAGGCCCCCAGCCGCGTGCTGATGGAAGCCTTGTGGAAAGCCGGCGCACGGGTACGTGCCTATGATCCGGCCGCCCTGCAGGAAGCCCGGCGGCTTTACGGCCAGCAGTCGCTGCTGACACTCTGCCGTTCACAGATGGAATGCCTGGACGGGGCCGATGCGCTGGTGGTGGTGACCGAATGGAGCCAGTTCCGCAGCCCGGATTTTGACGCGCTCAAGCGCCGTCTCAAGCAGCCGCTGATTTTTGACGGCCGCAATGTCTATAAGCCGGAGGAAGTGCGCGCCGCCGGATTTATTTTATATTCCATCGGGCGCTCGCCGGTGAACCGCTGAGCGGCACGGCACCGCGCTGGATTAGTTTTGTAGCTGTTTGCGACGACGCGCAGATAAGAGCTGCATAAACACAAGCGTGACCAATGCCAGCAGACCGATACTGCCGCCACCGCCGAAGCGTGGGGCAGTCACAGTGACGGAGCTGGTGGTGCTACCGGAGCCCACCGTATTGGAGCAGGTCAGCGTCACGGTGTAGGTGCCGGCATTATTGTACGTCACACTCGGATTCTGGGAGCCGGAGTCCGCGATGGCGCTGGTGCCGAAATCCCAATGGTAAGTGAACGTTCCGGTACCATCGTAGCCCAGACAGCTGCCTTGGAAGGTGGTGCTTTGTCCTCCCGGGATAGTGCTGCCGCTAGCCGGGCTGGTGATCACGGCTGCGGTGCTTGGATAGGTGCCGGATGTCAACAGCGTGTCCAGATTCGGCAATCCAAAACCGTAGATGCCGTTTGGATTCAGGCCACCGCCAGGTTGCGAAGCGCTGTTCTGGAGCAGCGTATAGGGATCATCGCTGCTGGGGTAGGCGGACATCAACAAGGCCAGAAGGCCGGCGATGTGCGGCGCGGCCGCGGAGGTACCGCAGAAGGGCGAGCCAAATCCGCCGACGCCGGTTACATCCACACAATCAGGCGCCACGAAACTAGGTTCTTGTATTGTCACAGAAGCTTGCGTACCCGTGCCACTACCGGGAATTCCGAATTGCACCGGGCCTTTGGAGCTGTACGACTCGATATGACTCGGATTGTTGGCGGGCACCGCGCCCACGCTGATTTCGCCGGGAATTAGCGCGCTGCCCACCGGAACGCCCACGGCGGATTGTCCATAAATGCCTCCCGAGGTGAGGGGGGTTATCTGAATCACGTTGGAATTGGTGGAATACACCAGAATCTTGAGATTCGAACCCGGATTATTTGGAACGCCAGTACCGAAGAAAACTTCCAGATATGCAGTGGTCGCGGTAGAAGCCAGTGTCGCGCCGCTTCCCTGTACCGGCAGCGGACCCGGCGTGTTCAGCGGCTGGGTATTGGATTGGGTGCAGCCGCTGGTTGCCGGCGCCACAGGTCCGATATTGATCCCTTGATTGCAGGCGATAGGATTACCGCTGCTATCGAATAACACCACGTCGTAATCGTTGGGATCGTTGGTGGTGCTGGTGTCGTCCCAGGGATCGTCCCATTCCAGCAGGTAGGCGATGGCATCACCGGCCTGCGGATCCTGTATCTGCAACTTGTAATTGGGGATGAGAGCCGTACCCCAATTCATAGCCATCGTGTATCGCACTCCGTTAATCGTCACCGGACTGGGCAAAGTATAGGGGTTCCAGGAGCCTGCCCAGAATGCGGTGCCGTCATTGCCGGCGGCGGTCACCAGACGGACGTTCGGATGGGCCGTGGCGAATTGCTGCACACCGTTGGCGAAATCGCCGTTTGTAAACATGGCTTCTCCCGGGAACCCCAGGTCGTCCACGATCACATTGGCGTTGATGGTGCTGCTGAAATCATTCAGTGCAGTGAGAAATTCCGCGGTGGTGGCCGGGCCGGCGAAACCCAGTTGCTTCACTCCCGGAGCAAGGTCATAGACGATCTCCATCATGGCCGTGCCTTCGGCACCCGAACTCTTCCAGGTGGAGTTATTGGGGTCGTTCCAGATATTGGACGGCAGGTCGCCGGTGCCCTGGTCGGTGGACACCCCGCTGTCGCCATTGGAAATCACGCCCACCACCATGCCCTGGCCTGTATAACCGGTAGTGGCGCGGAACTGAGAGGCACCCAGAATCTGATCGCCTTGTGTATCGACAGAACCGGTACGCGGGATTGCGCCGAGCGGCGGTGAGCGGTGCACCAAGGCATAGCGCGGCACCGTGACGCGCGCGACTCCGGTGAGCGCCGCGGCGCTCTCGAGTTTATCCGCCGGTATCCAGGCCTGCACCACGCCCAGCGCTGGGCTGTTGAGGATGCCGCTGGCGCCCATCGCCGCAAGCTCGGCCCTGTCGGGCGGATTGCCGTTGCGGTCATAGTGCAGGTACACCTGCACCTGGCCAGCGGCATTCCAGCGCGCCGCCAGCGGTGAATTGCGGCGGTAAATTTCCCGGGTGAGCGCCGTGGACATGAGCGGTTCAAGGCGCTTTTCAGCTGCGGCAGCAGCGATGAGGGCGAGCCGCGCATCGAGCTTGTGGATACCCTGAGAAGGTACATTGGCCCTTCCCGCCAGCGGCATTGCCAGGATCAAAGCGCTCGCAATCAGACATACATGTCGCATAGAGATGGTTTCCATGATGCTAATCCTGTCAGCGCGATCGCGCGTAGTGGGGTGGAGTGATGCGGGTGACGAAAGACAAGGCGGCGAGTTTGTCCAGGTTCTGTGGCTTTACCCAGCCCTGGGCTATATGCATGGCGGGATTCACCAGCATATTCTGCAAGCCGTTGGCGCCGAGTGTCGAGACTGCGCCGGCTGAGGTGTCGTCCACGTATACATATACCTGGATACGGCCCCGGGCATCGCTGCGCACAAGTCCGTTTAGTGGATTTGCACCAGCGCCGGATTGCAGCTCGCGCGCGGCTACCGCCAGCAGTGGTGAAATTTTTATCGAAGTGGCGATGCTTGCCGTGTCGCCCGCATGAACGTTGCCGGCGCAGCCGGCTGCCAGCAGAACAGCCAGCAGCAAGCTGTAACCGGCCGGTGAAATGCGAGCAACTACTGAATCAGTGAGTGACGATATACGCATGCAAGTTAAAAATCCCATGCTCTCTTGAATCGCGCCGCGCCAGCATGGCGGGGAACGGCTTTACCGCTGGGTAAACACCGCATTTACCCTACTATAATACTTGTGGTTTGTGACCAGCGGAGACTTCCGACTGCTGTATCTTGGCGATGGTAATTATCGAGCCGGAGCCGGGGAAATTTGGCGGCTCCCAGGGGCAGCGCTGGAAGTCCGCGCCGTGCGGGGCAGCTTGGCTTAACTGTGTTGGTTGGCAATGCCAAAAGATTACCATAGGTCCAGTAACGGGCTGGATAATCCTTGGTTCACCGACGGGTAACCCTGGATAGCAGGGCCGGGGGGCGCGATGCTAGAATGCCGCGCCGTAGGGGCGGTAGCTCAGTTGGGAGAGCGTCGCGTTCGCAATGCGAAGGTCGAGGGTTCGATCCCCTTCCGCTCCACCAGAATTTCAGCAGGAAGCCGGTGCGCCCGGCTTTTTTCGTTTTTACCCCGCTAACCCAGTTGGATGGGGCCGAACGCCCATACGTGGAAGTACGGGCTGGTGGGCATACCAGGGACGGTTTACTCCGCTGATATTATGATGAACCCAAGCCCCGGTAGCTCAGTTGGGTGAGCCGGAAACACGCGAAGCATCGCTTCGCGCCGGCGAACGCCCTGCCATGGATGGCAGGGCCGGCGGGGACACCAGGGACGGTTTACTCCGCTGATATTATGATGAACCCAAGCCCCGGTAGCTCAGTTGGATAGAGCATCCCCCTCCTAAGGGGAAGGTCGGCGGTTCAACTCCGCCCCGGGGCGCCATGTTGATGTCGGCACCAGATACTTTTCAGTCATTCTCATTTTGACGCGTATTTTTTGAATGCGCTAGGCCTTGGATAGTTATGCAAGCTATTGACGCCACCGATGCGGAATACGCCCGTCTGCTAGAAGCCAACCCCCAGCAGCCTAACGCCTGGCGGATGCGTGCGCGCATCGCGTTACAGAACCAGCGCAATAGCGATGCGATCGAGTTGTTGAAACAAGGGCTCAAGCATCTGCCGTCGCACGTGACACTGATGGGAGACCTGGCGAATGTCTATCTGCTGCTGAGGGATCCGGTGTCTGCACGCCCGTTACTGGAGGCGCTGGGCAACTTCCCGGACGAATACCCTGAGTTCACCGCGAATTATGGCCGACTGCTGTGGATCGAGGGCGACTACGATCAGGCCTTAAAAGCTTTCAAGAAGGCGCTCGAGCGGAATCCCGGTGATCAAAAAACCGCTACCCGCGTGGCGCAAGCCTATGTGAGCCTGGGCGACGTCGAGAAAGCTATGGAATTCGTGCAGTCGCGGCGTGACTGGGGAGTGACTGCGGGGATGATGGCAGTGCTGGCCGTGTGCGAATTCGACCTGCATGGCATTGAGCCTGCACTGTCGGCGGTTCAAACCGGGTTGCAGATACAGGCCGAGCATCCGACCCTCAATTACTTATACGCCGTTTTGCTCACGCTCGCAGGCGAACTGGATAAGGCACAAGCGCATATTGCGCGATTCCAGCAAACCGGGGACATCCACGTACTATGGACCAGCTTCCAGTTTGCATACGGGAGAAGCGGAAATATCTCCTTTCACGGCCTGGGCACCAGTCTGCTGGATTCTGCACTGACCAGCGCGCCCAGCAGCGGACTGGTGTTGGAGTTTGGCGTTTACCATGGACTGTCGCTCCGGCAGCTGGCACGGAGAGTCACCGGGCCCGTGCACGGCTTCGATAGCTTTGAGGGTTTGCCGGAGGCATGGAAAGCCGGCGAACCCGCCGGCAGTTACAGCGCCGCTGGCCGCTTGCCGGGCATGCCGCCGCAGGTGGTGCTGCATCCCGGCTGGTTCAAGGATACTTTGCCGGCTTTCGTGGCCGAACAGACGGAAAAAGTACGGCTTGTTCACATCGACTGCGATCTGTACAGTTCGACACGGACCATACTGAATGAGATGTATCCGCTATTGCAGGCTGGAAGCATTCTGGTGTTTGACGAA
The DNA here is from genome assembly GCA_027315405.1 of Gammaproteobacteria bacterium. GTDB lineage: Bacteria > Pseudomonadota > Gammaproteobacteria > Natronospirales > REEB76 > REEB76. The sequence continues at coordinate 123,482 of DAHUYB010000001.1, forward strand.
TTTCTTGGTTACCCGGGTTATGAACACCATGAGTTCCGCGCCTGGCACGAATTCGCCAAAAAGTTCGGGCTGGCCTACGAGTACACTGGGTTTACGCTGATGGCGAGAAAGGCGGCATTGCGCATCACGGAGATTTGATGATGCGGTTGTTTGACGGATAAATCAAGGCGATTCATTCGACGCCGGATTGATTCCCAGCCCATCAAACAGCGGCCCCAGGAACGGCTGATAATTTTCCCAATGATTGATGGCTTCCTTATAGATGGGTTTGCGTACCTGGACGAGGCTGGCGGTCGCAATTGGACGATTCAAAGTGTGGAAATCGAGGCAGGCGGATTCGAATTCCAGATCGCAGAACTCCAGCATGCGCCTGATTCCAGTTTCCGGGTGCCCCACCAGGTGTTCATACTCCACCTCCAGGACGCGCCCCGGAAGCACTTTCCGCCAGTGGGCCATGATGCGTTCGTGAATTTTATAAACTTGACCCAATTCCGCTAAATCATAGCTATACAATACATTTCCAGCGCCGAAAAGAATCTGATAACAGCTGAGACAGGTGGCTACGGGATTGCGGTGACAAAAGATAATTCTGGCATTTGGAAACAGTAGATGGATGATGCCTATGTATAGAAAATTCATCGGCATCTTATCGGTAAAGCGGGGGCGTTTGCGCCAGAGGTGAGAGGCCATGTCCGTGTAACGCGCAGCGGCCTGCTGAAGGTCCTGGGCGACCATTTCATCGCTGCCCGGCGCTAGGTTGCCCCGGCTCTCCCAGGTGTTTCCCAGATCCTTGGCCACTCGAGTGATGCTGGGCAGTTCGCCGCCGCCTTGCACCTGGGAATGGGATGCAAGCATCTGTTCCGTCAAAGTAGTGCCGGAGCGCGGCATGCCCAGAACGAAGATCGGCGCCAGATTGGAGTTGCTTTTACCTGAGAAGCGGGCCAGAAAGTCCGGTGTGAATAGCGCCATGATTCCATCCGACATGTCCTGATAATCTTTGATTGAAAATTCGATATCTGCTCTCTTCAGACGATTGGCGTCCTGAAGATATTGAAAGGCGGTAGGGTAGCCTCCGGCTTTGTCGTAAATCCTCGCCAAGGCGAAACCAGCATCAATACGCACCTTTAATGGCGCAGTGCCCTCGGGGTCCCATTGTTTAAGAATTGTCTGTGTTTCGGGCGAATCGACATTGAACTTCTTTAATTGAGCTAAGTGGCTGTAAGCCTCGATCATAGGTTTGAGCCGCAAGGCCTCAGTGAACTCGTGCTGTGCTTCAGAAAAGCGCCCCAATACTTTCAACGTGGTTCCTCGGCTCAAATGAATATAAGGATCGCTAGGATTTCGGGCGAGTGCCAGATCAAAAACAATGAGTGCATCTTGATGCCGGCCGTATGTTACGAGGATGCTTGCAAGGATCGCGCACGGTGCGGAATCCCCCGGATGGCGGTTAATTGCCTTCTTGAGTGTCTCGATTGCGAGATCCAGTTTCCAGCCGTCGGCGTAGATCTGGGCAAGTTCCGTAGCGTAATCACAGACACTCGGATTGATATGGAGCGCGCGTCGCAGTGCCTCCTCAGCTTGGTGAAGGTCACCGGCTTCCCGCAACGTCTTGCCAAGACTAAACCAACAGGCGGCTGCACTTTGGGCGTCGGGGGCGTAGCGCAGAGCCTGCTTCAGGAGTTCAGCGGATTCGGGCAGGCGCTTCTGTGATCGGGCGATGACTCCGGCAAGCTGCAGCGGCATGTGCTCCTGGGGGGCTATCCGCAGCAGCTCGTCAGAGAGGGCGCGCGCCTGGTCGAGATCATCCGCATAGTAATAGGTCAGGGCTTTGTCCAGCATGTCCTGATAGGGGTAGGTGTCGGATTTTGTGGAGGTGGCGGATTGCTGTTCCATGGGGCGTCAGTATTGAATTAAAGCAGTTTCAGTCGGCCCAGAGCCGCAGCAGGTTGGCATGGATTTTGTTGGCGAGCCGTGCTTCGTCCGATTGGGGTGCGCGGTCCTGGATGGCGCGCGCCAAGCGCATCAAATCCGCCAGCAGCTCGCGCTGCGATTCGTGACGGATGAAGCTCTGGATCGTGGTGATGGCGGCAAGCCGTGAACCGCGGCGTACCGTTTCGACACGGTGCAACTGGCCTGAAGGATAGATGATCGCTTCATTGCGGTCCAATTTTATGGCCTGTTCTCCATCCGTAGAACTCACGATCAGCTCGCCGCCATCATATTCACCCCGGCCGCTGAGAAACAGGGTGACCGAAAGATCGGTGCGTATCTTGTCGCTCGCACCCACCAGTGAAAAATCCACATGATCCTGGTAGTGCATGCCGGTATCGTAGCGATTGAACATGGGCGGCATGATGTGTTTGGGCACGGCCAGAAACTGCAGGACCGGGTGACGGCGAAGCGCCGCCAGCACTATCTTCTGCAACTCGGGAAGCATCGGGTCATTTTCTGCAATCTGCAGATTATGCTTGCGGCTGCGCGAGCTTTCACCGGCGGTGGTGCTACCAGGCGCATAGTGGGCCTGTTGCGCCTGCTGATGCACTTTCTGTAATTCATCGGCAGCGAGCACTTTATCCAGTTTGATAAGCATAGAGTTCCCGTAATCCTGCTTATACGATATCAGATTTGGGCGTATCAGCCCGTAATGCCTCAAATAGCGGTCCGAGGAACGCCTCGTAATTTTTCCAGTGAGCAATGGCGCCTTTGTACAGGGGTTTGCGCACCTGCATGACACTGGCAGTCGCGACCGGGCGCTTCAACGAATGGAAATCCAAGCACTGCTGCTCGAACTCCAGTCCGCAGAAATCCAGCAGACGTCTGATTCCAGACTCGGGATCTTCAACCAGATTCTCATATTCTACCTCCAGGATACGTCCGGGCAGCGCTTTCCGCCAATGCGCCATCATGCGCTCATGCAGTTTATAGAAACGTCCGAGATCGGTTAAGTCGTGACTGAATGAACCATTGGCAGGCATCAGGATGTTATTTTGAAAACAGCTGAAACAGGTGGCCACCGGGTTGCGATGACAGTAGATGATGCTGGCCTTGGGAAACAATAAGTGGATGATGCCGATATAAAAGAAGTTGGTGGGCAATTTATCAGTAAAACGCGAAGCATTGCCCGCCACATGCGCGCTCATCTTCTGGTAGCGTGCGGCCGCCTGCATCAGGTCACTGATAACGGCAGCATCGTCACCCAGTGCGGCATTCCCGCGATTCTCCCAGGTTTCTCCCAGTTGTTTGGCGATATGGACCATGCACAGCAACTCTCCACCGCCCCGCACCTGGGAGTGGGACGCCAGTATCTGCTCCGTGAGGGTTGTGCCGGAGCGGAACATTCCGAGGATGAAAATGGGCGCCAGATCTGAGGTGCTTTTGCCGGCATAGCGGGCCAGGAATTCCGGGGTGAAGAGCGCAATAATGCGTTCAGCCATGGCCTCATATTCGGCGCTTGAAAATTTAACCATCGAACGGTGCAGCCGGCTGGCCTCATCGAGGCAGCGGAATGCCGCGCTGTAGTCCTTTGAATGATCGTAGATTTTTGAAAGCGCAAACAAGGCATCAACTCGTGCGTCCTTGGTGGCGTTCAGTTGTGGATCCAAGCGCTGTTTGACTGCTTCCATATCTCTGGCATCAAGCTTGAATTTCTTGACTTGCGCTAGCTGATAGTAAGCCTTGATCATCGGATCCAGGCGCAGCGCTTCGCGCAGTGCGGTTTCAGCCTCGGCAAACTTGCCGAGCATTATCAGCGTGCTGCCCAGAGCCAGATGGGCTTGCGCATAATCGGGTTTTCGCTTGATCGCCATTTCATATGCCGTGAGCGCATCGGACTGTCTGCTGTATTTGTTCAGGAGGTTTCCGAGCGCCGCGCATGGTACCGGGTCGTTAAAAAATCGGTTGGCGGCTGTTTTGAGGGTTTTGACGGCGAGGTTTAATTTCCAGCCTTCCGCGTAAATATCGGCCAGTTCGATTGCGTAGCTGCACATTCGGGGATCGCTTTGAACAGCGCGCCGCAAGGCTTCCTCGGCTTGGCGTAAATCACCCGCCGCCCGCAGGGCCTTACCGAGTGCGCACCAGCAGGCCGCCGCAGTTTGCGCATCGGGTGCCTGTCTGATGGCCTGTTTCAGGAATTCCGCGGCCGCCGGCAGCCGCTTTTGAGCGGTGGCGATGAGGCCCGCCAGATGCAGCGCGGTATATTCCTGGGGCAGCAACTGCAATAACTCATCACAGGCAGTGCATGCCTGTGGGTAATCGCCGGCGTCATAGTGAGCTAACGCCTGCTGCATCAGGCTTGTATGAGTGCCTGGTTTGTCAGTCACGGTCTGCTGATTCAGCATCGCGTAAATTCAGTCTTGAGCCGTGTTTACATTTCGAGGCGTGCTTTTTTCGGCCACGTCTTTTTCCGCAGCCTCCCGCAGGATGCCCGCCACTTCCGGTCCGATGCGGAAACTGGGCACGGAATTGGGGTTGACCATGATACCGGCATCGCCGGGCACCCCCAGACAGGCCCATGCCGCATCCACCTCCGCCACATAATCGAATGGCGCCGCTGCCTGTGCGTAGATATCGCAGAAGGCTTTGGAGGTGAAAACCGCCAGCATCGGGCGTTCCCGGTTGTCGCCGTCGCTGACGAACAGCAGACGCATGTCGCTGCGGGGGAAGCTCTTGCCATCCCAAGGTTGATCCAGCTTCACGAATACCCGGGACTGCACAAAAGCCCGCAGCGCCCTGCGGATGCTTTGCTGGTCATTGTCCTTGGCGGCGCTGAGTGCTTGTTCCAATGGATTGCTATCGGTATTTTCGGTCATGCGTGTGGTTGATTCGAGGTTGTCTGTGGAAGGTCATTATAAATGACGTGCTGGATGATGGGTTGTGGCTGCTGCACGCCGCTTGCGGCCAGCGTAGCTGGAGAAACCCAAAGATATGCAGGCTCGCAACGATGCAATTCACAGCTCCAGGGCTTTGCGCAAAGCATCAAGCTGCCGTGCATAGTGGCGCCAGCGGCCCACGGAATCCCGATAGATGGGTTGGCGCGCCTGCCACAGACTGGCGGTGGAGATGCCGGCCGCATGCTTGTGCGGTTCCAGACAGTCAGGGTGCCATTCCAGGCCGGCAGCGGCGACTAACGCACGGCTGGTTTTTTCAGGCGCCAGTGTCAATTCCTCGTAGTGGATATCATGCGGCGGAGCGGGCAGAACCGCGCGCCAATGGGCCATCAGCAGTGCATATTGCTTATAAAAGAAGGCGATGTCCTCCAGGTCGTATGCATAGCTGTTGCGGGTATGGGCGAAATACTGGAAATAGATGGATAGGCAGGTATCCATCGGATCCCGCATGCAGTGCAGAATGGGAGCGCCGGGAAACAGCAAGGCAATCAACCCCAAGTGCAGGAAATTGAGTGGATTTTTATCCACCACCCGAATACTGGATTGCGCTTTCACAGGCCATTGGTGGCGGAGTTCAAAACCTAAACGTTGCGCCGTGGCGACGTCCATGTTGGCCGCGCAGGCTGGGTAGGGCATCTGCATACGCGCAGACAGGTGCTGGGCCAGCCTATCCACCAGTTCGGTCTCGCCCAGGCCGAACCCCCGGGGGTGGCTGGCGAGAATACGTTCCACCAGGGTGGTGCCACTGCGCAGCATACCCACGATAAAAACCGGCATGGGGCCGACAGCCTCCGGCGCAGTACGGTTCCGGAGCAACTCCCGGGTAAAGGTTTTTTTTACCGATTCCACATAATCTATCAGGGCTGGCCGATCGAATCGGACCTTCGCATGTTGCAGGCTATTGGCGGTGCGGAAATGCTCAAAAGCCTGCGCATAGGAACCCAGGTCGTCATATAGCTTGCCAAGACCGAAATGCAGGCATTTTTTTGTTTCTTCGCTTAATGACGGTTTGCCGAGGGCGGCCTCAAAGCGGTTAACCAGACAGGTATCCTGCGCAGACATGCGCCGTGTATGCGCCAACAGCAGGTAGGCGGCATCGCTGTCGGGATCTTCTTCTATAGCCGACTGAAAAGCCTGTGCCGCGTCTTCAAAACGACCAAGTTTCTGATAACACTGCCCCAGTTTGAGGTAGGTTTGACCGTCATGGGGCTGTCGGCGCAAGTAGTCCTCAAATAAAGGAGCGGCTTGTGTGTGGCAGCCCATCTCCATGAGAAATTCTGCGATCTGCTGATGCAGGGCCGAAGGGTCCGGCTGTGCCGTCACCAAAGCCTGGAGGGTGGCGGCCGCCGCCTCGCGTTGGCCTTGACTGCGATAGAGATACGCCAAGCTGATATAGGCTTCGCTGAGAGCGATATCCCGGCTGATGGCGGTTTTGAGCGCCTGTTCGGCAGCCGCCAGCTCTCCACTGCGGCGCAGACAATTGCCCAACTGGTAATGGGCGGTTGCCAGGGAATCATTCAGAGCCACGGCCTGGTAAAAGGCCGTGCGGGCAGCCGGCTCATTGCCGGCGCTGAGTTGAGCCATCCCATCCTCATAATGACGGCGAGCATCGGCCTGCTGGGAACCTGGTTCACGGGGAGGCATAGTGTATTTTTTAATTCCTATATTTTTCAATTGGTTAACATCGAAGACGCAGAATTAGGAACAGGTATGTCTAGGCGTTCCAGAAGGGCATACCCTTCCTGAATTATGGGGCCTGAAAACCCAATTTAGTCTGTGTCTAATGTTGCCTGCATACAACATATCGCTATCATGAATCCTTATGTGGTCTTAAAGCTCAGATAACCAGTGGGCTTTCATTGTTATAAAATGTACTCGATTTACAACAAACCCCTTCCAATTTGATTTTCCTGTGCTATATTTCATTAAGTCTGAATCGGGCGGGCTGATGCCCAGCCGCCAAATGAGACTGATATTTCGATCCTCAACGACGTGGCGGTCCGCGTTCAAGGGGGGTCCAAAGTTCCCAACTCTTCGAAACTATGTAGGAGTCTCGGATGAACAGCAACCTAATCAGCAAAGCCGTGCGTTATGCCCTGGTGGCGGGCGCGGCGAGTGCCTTGGCGGCCCCGGCGGTTTTCGCCCAGGACGCGACCCAAAGCACCACTAACCAGAACCAGAACAACACCGCGCAGCTCGGCAAGATCGAGGTGACGGG
>DAHUYB010000033.1 GCA_027315405.1 Gammaproteobacteria bacterium
CATCATCGGCCTGGAGATGGCCTGTGTGTATGACGCCCTGGGTGTGAAGATCACCGTGGTGGAACTTACCGATACGCTTATCCCCGAGGCGGACCGGGATCTGGTGCGCGTGCTGCAGAAACGCATCGAGAAGCGCTACGAAAAGATTTTGTTGGGCGTAAAGGTGGCGAAACTGGAAGCCACCAAACAGGGCATCAAGGCAAGCTTTGACGGGAAGGATGCTCCGGCACCGCAAACCTACGGCCGTGTGCTGGTGGCGGTGGGCCGCCGGCCCAATGGCACGTTGATTGCTGCGGACAAAGCGGGCGTTACAGTGGACGCACATGGGTTCATTCCCGCGGACCGGCAGCAACGCACCAACGTGCCGCACATCTTCGCCATCGGCGACATCGCCGGCAATCCCATGCTGGCCCACAAGGCCAGTCACGAAGGCAAGGTGGCGGCGGAGGTGGCGGCGGGTTTGAAGGGCGCCAACGATGTGCGTGCCATTCCTTCCGTGGCCTACACCGATCCCGAAGTGGCCTGGGTGGGACTTACGGAGAAGCAGGCCAAAGAACAGGGCATCGAAGTGGGCAAGGGCACGTTCCCCTGGAGCGCCAGCGGCCGCAACCTGTCCCTGGGCCGCGATGACGGCATGACCAAGCTGCTGTTCGATCCCAAAACCAATCGCCTTCTCGGCGCCGGCATTGTTGGCACCAACGCCGGCGATCTGATCGCGGAACTCACGCTCGCCATCGAGATGGGCTGCGATGCCGAGGACATCGGCCTAACTGTCCATCCGCATCCGACCCTTTCCGAAACCGTGATGTTCTCGGCTGAGGCGTTTGAAGGTACGTTGACGGATCTATATATTCCGAAGAAGGTAACGAAATGAAGAATTTAGCGGCTCTTTTCAGTATTTGAGGGTTATTTATGCAAACCCATACCCCTTATACGCCACCTGTATTTAAAGCCTCAGCATTCAATTGCCCATATTGCGGAGCATACGCCAATATGGTGTGGCTGAAATTGCAGTCTTGCAGCAATAACAGGCTTGGTGACACACCGTTGCATATGTGTTACTGCAATCATTGTAAGAAGAACGCTTATTGGATAGCAGAGCCTGACTCCGAAGATTTTGAAAAAGAGCATATCAGGATGCTTGTTCCTGATGGTGCATTAGCGCCGATGCCGCATCCTGATATGCCAGATAAAGTACGATTAGATTATGAAGAGGCAAGGACAATCAGCGCAAATTCGCCTCGTGGCTCCTCGGCATTGTTGCGTCTCGCCATCCAAAAACTATGTGTATTTCTTGGGCAAAAAGGTGAGAACGTAAATGATGACATTGCATCGTTGGTAAGAAAGGGCTTGCCTGTTGAAATTCAACAAGCTCTGGATATTGTACGAGTTGTGGGGAATAATGCTGTTCACCCTGGAGAACTGAGCGAGAATGATGTTGCTGCAGTATCTGCAAGTTTATTTGAATTGGTTAATCAGATTGTAGAAGAGAAGATTTCCAGGCCGAAAAAACTGCAAGAATTGTTTGGTAATCTCCCTGAAGGCGCACGAAAAGCAATTGAAAAAAGGGATAAAAAATAACAGTAATTAGTTGCATGCTTATGAACGGTATACAAAGGAAGAATATTGATTCGGGTTTCTACGAACCCTATTCACACTTTTCTCGCACCCTGCGTGCCTGGCTGGTGGCTTACGGCGTCGGCGTGCCGGTGCTCTTGGTCAGCCAGGAATTCATCGCCAAGGCCATCATCAAGGCGGGCACCGGCGGGTGGGTTACCTGGCTGTTTTTGATCGGCGTCGCCATCCAGGTACTGGCGGCGCTGCTGTACAAATACTCCATGGCGTATCTGTACAGCGCCGAGGTGGAACCCGAGCTGAACGGGACGTGGCGCGTGAAAATCGCTGAATGGTTATCCAATGCAGTGTGGCTGGAAGCACTGTTCGATCTTGTTTCCATTGCTTTGTTCGTTTGCGGGACATTCGTGGTGGTAACCGCTGTGCTGATACCTGCTTAGTGGGAGTGTCCATGCTCGAAATGCGCCCGAACTGCGAATGCTGCGACCTGGACCTGCCGCCGGATTCGAATGAGGCCATGATCTGCACGTTCGAATGCACATTTTGCCGGGATTGCGCTGAGAAGCGTTTTTATGGCGTGTGTCCCAACTGTGGCGGGGAATTCACCCGGCGCCCGATCCGCGAACGGCGGCTGCTGGCAAAATATCCGGCATCTAGCAAGCGTGTATATAACTCCGGGTGCGCTGATTTTGTGGGCCGGACTCAATTGTCCCGCAGATGACATCCATACCTGCGTTGCTCACTCTTGCGCGAGCATTGCTTGGCCCAGTCGCCGTTATTGCCGCTCATTATCACTTTCCGTCCGTGTTTTTCTTCTGCATTTTGGTTATTGGTTTCCTGTCCGATATTCTTGACGGAGTGATCGCTCGCCAGCTGGGTATCGCGACACCGGACTTGCGGCGTGCGGATAGTCTCGCTGATACGGTTTTTTATATTGGCATCTGTATCGCCGCATTTATGCTGAATCCCAAAGAGATGACGGCTTACTGGCCCGGCATAGCCGTCATTGTGCTTCTGGAACTGGTTCGATATGGATTCGATTACTGGAAATTCAGACAGGAAGCCGCATACCATATGTGGTCTGCGAAACTCTGGGGAGTAACACTCCTGGCAGGTTTCGGCGAATTTTTCCTTACCGGTAAGGTCGGGGTATTGTTCGAGGCCGCTGTTGCAGTCGGTATCTTTACGGAGATTGAAGGTCTGTTGGCATCCATCGTGCTCAGGCGGTGGCGGCATGATGTGCCGACACTGTACCATGCCATCTTGCTTGCCAGGCAAAACCGGTTTTCAGATATCCCATAACTGCTTTCATGAGTGTGGCGAACATGATTCTCGAAGGCCGGCAGGTCCGGCTGGAACCTTTGTCCCTGAAGCATCTCGACGGACTGTGCGCCATCGGCCTGGATGCATCCCTGTGGCAGTGGACTACGAATCGCCTTCGGGACCGTGAGGAGATGCGGGACTACATCGGGACGGCGCTGGCTGAGCAACAACGTGGGGTGTCGCTGCCTTTCGCTACGGTTCTGGTAGGGACAGGCCAGACAGTGGGTTCCACGCGCTTTGCCAATATGGACCTGAAAAACCGACGTGTGGAGATCGGCTGGACCTGGATCGGTGTGCCCTGGCAGCGCACTGCCGTGAACACGGAAGCGAAATTTCTTATGTTGCGCCACGCCTTCGAGACGCTGCGTTGCGTGCGGGTGGAACTCAAGACCGACGCGTTAAACGAGCGTTCGCGCAACGCCATTCGGCGCCTGGGGGCCAAGGAGGAGGGCGTCCTGCGCAAGCACATGGTCACTTACAGCGGGCGCCTGCGGGATACCGTGTATTTCAGTATTCTGGACGATGAATGGCCTTCCGTTAAGACTGCATTGCAAGCAAAATTGGAAGCCTGAGCCAGCAGCGGGGGGTGCAACAGTGAAAAAACTGCCGGAAATATTCGCCAACAACCGTACCTGGGCGGCGGATGTGACCCGCGAGCGACCGGATTTCTTCAAGCGACTGGCTGAGCAGCAAAATCCGAAATACCTTTGGATCGGCTGTTCGGACAGCCGCGTGCCTGCCAATGAGATCATGGGACTGATGCCGGGCGAGGTGTTCGTGCACCGTAATGTGGCCAATATCGTGGTGCACACCGATCTCAATTGCCTGTCGGTTATCCAGTATGCGGTGGACGTGCTCAAGGTTGGGCACATCATCGTCTGCGGGCACTACGGCTGCGGCGGCGTGCAGGCCGCGTGGCGCGGCCAAAACCTGGGCCTGATAGACAACTGGTTGCGCCATGTCCAGGACGTAAGCAAACTGCGCCATGACGAACTGACCGAGCTGCAGGCGGAAGGGCAGCAACTGGACAAGTTGTGTGAATTGAATGTGCTGGAGCAGGCCAAGCATGTATGCCGTTCCACCATCGTGCAGGACGCCTGGGCCCGCGGCCAGCCCCTGACGGTGCACGGCTGGGTATATGGCCTGCAGGATGGCTTGCTGCACGATCTGGGGTTCTGTGTTTCCCAGCCTGAAGAAATGGCAGTGGACTGAGAAATTATCGTAGCGTAAAAAAAGAGCGGCTATTTCTGCTCTTTTTTATTCCATGCAGGGAGAGATCAGCGCCGTCCGCGGCCACGCCCGCGTGCATGCTTCGGATCCTCTTCATTCACCTTGAGCATCTGGCCGCGCAACGTATGGCCATTGAGGGCGGCGATGGCGGCGCGCGCTTCATGGCCTTCCATTTCCACGAAGCCGAATCCCTTGCAAGTGCCTTTGAAAATATCGTGCGCCAGCGAGATGGAAAATACCTTGCCGTGCTGGGCGAACAAGGCGCGGATCTCGTCTTCAGTGGCATCGGGCGGCAGGCTGCCAACAAACATCTTTTTCATGCTGATGTGTCCTCCGGGTTCGATTATAAGCGCAAGTGACTAGCGATTGCCGCTGCGGCTGGCGGCGAAGCGCGGTCCGCGGCTGCGGGAACCGGGCCGGCTGTGCCAGCCGGGCTGCGGTTTGTGCGCATGTCGTGGGGCATGTGCGCCATGGTTGGATTTTTCAGCCTGCTCCGGCCGGGCGTTGGGATTCGGTTTGAAGCCTTCCGCCGTCGCCCGCGGAAGATCCTGACGCAGCAGGCGCTCGATGTCCTTGAGCAGTCCACGTTCCTCGCCGCACACCAGCGACACGGCTTCGCCGGAGCTGCCGGCGCGGCCGGTGCGGCCGATGCGGTGCACGTAATCTTCCGGCACATGCGGCAGTTCGTAATTCACCACGTGCGGCAACTGGTCAATGTCGAGACCGCGGGCCGCGATGTCGGTGGCCACCAGCACGCGCACACGGTTTTGCTTGAAGTCCGCCAGCGCTCGGGTGCGCGCACCCTGGGTCTTGTTGCCGTGGATGGCGGTGGACTGGATGCCGTCCCGCTGCAATTGCTCGGACAGGCGGTTGGCTCCGTGCTTGGTGCGGGTGAACACCAGCACCTGCTGCCAGTTGCCTGCACCGATGAGGTGCGACAGCAGCTCACGCTTGTGGCCTTTGTCTACCTGATAGACGCGCTGGCTGATGAGGTCCACGGTGCTGTTGCGCGGCGCCACATCAATGGTTTCCGGGTTCTTCAGCAGGCCGGCGGCCAGTTTGCGGATATCCTCGGAGAAGGTCGCGGAGAACAGCAGGTTCTGGCGGCGCTGCGGCAGGAGCGCTAGGATGCGGCGGATGTCGCGGATGAAACCCATATCGAGCATGCGGTCACCCTCGTCCAGCACCAGGACCTCTACCTTGGAGAGATCGATGGTTTTCTGCTGCACATGATCCAGCAGCCGGCCGGGTGTGGCCACCACGATATCCACGCCGCGGCGCAGCTTGTCTATTTGCGGATTGATATTGACGCCGCCGAAGATCACGGCGGTGGTGAAAGGCAGATACTTGCCATAGGTCTGCACGCTGTCGGCCACTTGGGCTGCCAGTTCGCGGGTGGGCGTAAGCACCAGCGCGCGCACCGGTTTCCTGCGCCCGGCTTCGAGCGGATTTTTCAGCAGACGCTGCAGCAAGGGCAGGGTGAAGCCGGCGGTTTTGCCGGTGCCCGTCTGGGCGGCGGCCATGAGGTCGCGGCCGGCCAGCACCACGGGGATGGCGCGGGACTGCACGGGGGTGGGTTCGGTGTAGCCCTGATCGGCCACGGCACGCAGCAACTCGGCCGACAGGCCGAGGGAAGAAAACGACATAAATACTCCTGGAGCCGCCTGCTGACGCACATTCGCGCCATGCCGGTCCAGGCAGTGATTTTATTTTAAGGGGATCGGGGAATACGCTCTAAAAGGTAGGCCGCGATGGGTTTGTGGGACAAGGACCGGATCGCGTCACCTCAAACTCGGCGCGAAGTATACGCTATTGGGCAGGATTTACCTAATGGCGTCATGAGCTTAGAAATGGCTTGTGGAGCGCGGTGGTGTTTGTTGCAAACATCATAAAAGAACCAAATTTCCATGTAGTCCTGCTGAATAACGTTCGTATGCTATTTTGGCGTATCGCGAGTCGTGAAAAGTATCAGCTATCTGATTTTCCCAGTACATCTTTCTTGTCCACTACCACATTATCACCCCAATATGGATTAGTGTACCAAGGCACCATGACGTCTTGTCCTCTTATAAACTCCTCAGAGGCAATTGTTCCGTCTGGATTAAGTTTAAGTATCCGATCGTATATTACGATTTTGTCACCATCACAATTATTGCCAACACATCCAACTGATAAATATATCTGGTTATCAGATGCCGAAACATTTGATATCGGAGCTGATGACACCATATTCGAATTGGGCAAGTCAACAGAAGCAATTAGTCCACCGTTCATATCATATACATTTAAAAATGATTCACCTTCGAGAGACCAGGCGAGCACGTAAAGTCTATCTTTTGTTAACGCACATGGGCCAGCCCCGATATCCGGATCACCTGGCCACCTTGCGATGAAATCACCACCCAAATCGGTTAATATTGTCGCTGCATTCACGTTGCCATCAGCGAAGCCCGACATGCATATTCGGGTGTCGTTAACCGCGAACCCGCCACCTAATGTTTGTACAGGCATGTCGTTCATGAGCCCAACGTAGTTGCCAACATGGTCATATATATAGATATTACTCGTAGCAGAATAATAAAACGTTGGTGCAAATAAGTATACGAATTTTGAATTGACATCTATTGCTTCAATTAATGTTGCCGGCTCATCACACAGGTGTGGGAAACTTATAAATTCTTTATTATTTATTTTACCAATAGTTGCAGGGCAGCCGGCTTTCCCTGGAGTGGGATAATTCACATACAAGTCTGTTGTATAGTCAATTCCATCATAAACCGCCATCGAGATTATCCATTTATCGTGGGTACTTGTTGTACGCAAAGAATCGAAATTAAAGTCATTCGAAAACTTCCATGTTGATGAGCAGGGATATACAGAGCGACAATAACTATCAACAGTTGTGTATAATGAAAAGTTATTCCCGAATATCTTTCCAGCTATGCCATCCTCAGAACCGATTTTTCCTTTAAACACCAGCATGTACTGGCCGGAATTTGCTGGTACCGGATTAACTGGCGCATTGAACTGGATTGGGTACTGACTAGTGGTATCTCCGCCAGCAGGAGCCATGCTCACATTTGACCAACTTGCTCCGGAAACCGGATAGCGATTGCCATCTGTGGCGTCGTAAAACAATTCAAGCGTGCCATCTGACATGGGGTAGCGGCTTTTGTTGGTGATGAGATAGCCGCCGGGATTGTCGGAATCTGGCTGAATATCCAACCTGCCGCGGAAAAAGTAGTTGATGAGACCAGAGCTATAACTTATTGCCCGGGGGAGCAAATATTTCCAATCCATCCGGAAATTCAAGGCGTTGAGCGTAAAAAGTTTTTGTGATCCATAGACCTCAAGATCCTGATCAAGGATGGAATAACTTGAAGCCCTGCTATTGGTTTCAGACGTAACTAAGTAGCTATCAATAACATCTGTGGAAACAAAGCTGATATCGCAAGATGATTGGGGTTGTCCGCAAAACTGCGCAATCTGGGCAGGTACGGGCCGATTCAGTTCTGCATATGCCTGATCAATCGGCTCAGTACCAGACAGGTTCGTCGGGGAGGGCAGGGCATAATTCACGTCGCTTGAGATGCTGCCATCAGTGCCCAAATGAAAATTTGTACCGGCGCTTATAAAATTCTCGTTGGTGAATTGCGCCAAACCCTTGTTATCCAAGCTTTTCCAATAACTTCTTGCCGTTGGCAAATCCACGGGCAACAATCCGCTGTAATCGGTAACGTTTGCATTTTCGTATGTGTAGCTTTCATAAAGACTGGGGTTATAGAGTTTTGCATCGGAGCCAAAAGTTGCTTTAAGAATAGATTCACCTTCTTTACAAATATCCGCGTCGCAGTGCATATCATTGCGTACATGCTGTGGTTGAGCCGAGTCTTGCACCAGATGGATAGCGTGCCCGATGCTCAGAAATAGGTCGCCGAATGCCTGATTCCGGTCCCCCTGATCCGCGGAAGTCAATGCCTTGTAGAGAGACTCCCTGGCATCCTTGAGCGCATAAGATTGGCCAACCACTGGTAGGAGGGAGTCTTCTACTGCCCAGTCTGGCGCAGTGTAGAGAGTGGGAATGCCGTTGATACTCAGCGGACCGAGATGACCCGGGACGGGGTCATAGAAATGAAACAAGGAGCGAGGGAATTCGTCTTCAAGTGCAGCGCCACACTTGATCAAATATTGGATGTTGCCAGCTGAGGCCGCTATAAACAAAACTTGTTGCCATGGATCTAAATAAACGGATTCTCCATGCTGGCTATTGGGGAATAGTTGAGTTAAATCTGCATATTCCTTGAGCCCTAAGTCTTCGAGAATATTCGTATGCGTTGCTGGTGAACTTTGGACAAGCACGGATGCTGATGCTGCGACATCAGACAGTGATTGATGTGTCCCAGGCTCGTAGGCCAAGCAAATTCTTGAATAAATGAAAATACAGAGGCCAATCGTCATAATAACCGTAGTTTTCATTTTAGCAACCCTTCAATAAATGCTTTTGGTGAGCCGCACTGTGTGGCAATCTTCAGAAACCACTGATCTTGATAGACAAGCTCCCCAGTAATTCCATCAATAGGATAACCAACAGCTTTGCTAAACGTTCTTCTCTCTAATTCAAGAGCACGGAGCATATTTGGTATCATTTTCCAATTGCATTGAGTTGGCATATAGGTAATAAATAATCCCAGATCTGTATTAATGGCACTAAAATTTGTCCAATAGGTACCTGGTCCAATATCATGGTAATTAATATCGGTAAATATACTCAGCTTGATCGTTTGCCCATTCCACCAAACTTGCGCCACAGAAACCGGTTTGTTTGTATTAAAACCAACCCCACCTGCTTTACGCTGATATACATACCCAGATTTAAATAAATACACCAAGGGATTACCGTTACGCATAATTCCGCAAGGGCCATTAATAGGCCCCCATCCAGGAATATGAAACCATCCGTCCTTGTCGGTCACCGCTTCCTCCACATTAGCCGCACCGCAAGGCATGCCGTCGCCGGTGATGCTGCCCTGATACAGCTCCCAGTAGGCCACCACGGCTACTCCCTCAAGTGGTTTGTTTGTATCAGCGTCGACTACCCGCGCGTAAACAGGGTCGGCTGAATAGACGTGCTGCTCTGGGGCACAGCCATACAATATCGTGGCAAGTAGAAATCCAAAGGTGAGTCGAATGGCTGAGTGTTTCATGAGTTACATGGCATCCAAACGCCAGATTCCATCCTGATCTTTGAGAAAGTAAATAAAGAACAGGCTTTGGTGCCCATCCCATGGCCGCACGATAGCGTATTCTCCGATTGAACCGGAAATAGAAGAACGCAGTAGCGGTGAGAACGTATTAACTATATCTTGCATATGCGGAATGAGCGTATCAAATGCGGATCCATAGTTGCGTTGTGCTGTACCATCGAGCACATGCATGGCCGCTGCCTTGTTGCTGCTGGCGAGCGCGGTGGTTAAGTCACTCCAGATGCTCTGGAACAGAGCGTCCATCTGGCTAGGCTCCTGAACAACGACCAGTAAGTGAGCCTGGTATTCGGCATTACTCGCATCGGTCAGGATAAGCGTGACTGGGTAAACACCAGGAGTAGGATAGGTATAGCTCAGGGTCGCGGTGGGATCAGACATGGAAACATAATTCCCGTTTCCGGTGTAATCAATCCGGATATCTTGCGGTGTGACCTCACCCAGGAACTGGTACTGGAATGTGACAGGGAATGGCGCGATCCCGCTTGATGCCGGGGTAACATTGAGAATCAATGGGGTAGTGCCGACACTTGTTACTTCCAATGTCTGTGTGACTGTTAACCCGCCTGCCGTAGTGGCAATGGCGGTGAGTGCATTGACCCCTACTGTGAGCGGGATGTTGTTTGCCGCCCATTCGTCATTGATCAGGACTGCCGGGATTCCATTTACCGTAATACCGGAATTCAAAGCGCCATGGAATGTACCGGTGACATTCACCATATTACCGGTAACAGTAGACTCTGCTACAGGCGAAGTGATTGACAGTTGCAGCGGTATGTCACTGCCGTGCATGTAAAGTGGGGGGGCCTCATTGCCAGCCATATCTTTCAGCACAATAGTAAATGCATCAGAGTTCCTCCCTGGTACCTGGATCGAGAAGCTACCGTTAGCATTGACCGTGCCAGTCACAGTTTCACCGGTCCGGATGTTGGAGACAGCCACGTTTATCGCATCCGAAACAATGCTTCCGACCTGGCCCGCCAAGATTAAGGCGTCTCCGGAACCAACTTCAAAACCCAGAAGGCTGCCGATGGGAAGGGGAGGTGGAACGGTATCAACAACGAACGTAACCATCGCTGGTTCTGATACTTGCCCCATATAGTCTGCGATAGTCGCCGAAAACGTATAATTTCCATCCGGCAATGCCTCAATGGGTATGCATTGAGCACCGTCTGCACTTGTCTGACAGGTTATCTGCACAGGTATGCCATTAGATTTAACTGCGATAGTTGCAGGATCGACACCGGAACCTGTCTCAACGTAAGTTATTGAAATTACCGGTTGGACGTATTTGATGTAACTGAGGTCTCTAGGTTCAGTAATGGATATTTTTGGGGCGTTGGTTCCCGCATAAAAGGCTACACGATAAATATCACCGCGGGCATTATCGTCATCCTTATTGGATTTCTTTGAATCTGCCATCCAGGCGCGGCTGTCTATGATTTTAAAAAAATTGCCATTGACTTCGTACTGCTTGAGGTAACGATGGTTCGCCACCCAGACAGTATGGGAATGGGGGTCGGCCACTAGACCTGTAATTTTACGTATATCGTCTTCATCAGGATCCGTAACAAACGGCTGGAGCGTGAATTCAAGAAGTCCGTTCTGATCAAAATGCACCAGCGTCAATTTGCTTGCTCCCCAGAGGCCTCCTTGGCCATCTGCAACCAGGAAATCATCCAGATCAACCTCATTGCTGATCTGGGTGTCGAATACCAGGGCACCTTCCTCATCGTAGCGCGACAACCCATGTTGTGATGCGATCCATACCTGACGCAGGTAGGCATCATAAGTAACCATAATCGGTTTGCCTTTGCGGTCGAGATTCACGGTAAAGAGGGTAGCGCCCGTCTTGTCTAATATGATCAAATCTTGATCTTCGGCAATCCATAAATGTGAGCGTGTACTATCAAATGCCAGCCCTCTGATATTGCGCCCCATATCCAGTGTGGCAGTTAGGTTTCCGTTTAAGTCCAAGCGATATAGCTTTTTCTGGATACCTATCCAAATGTTTCCAGCGACGCTATCCACGGCCATACCCACGGGGTTACCGCCATGAAAATTTCGCGGTATGTCCAAATTAAGGAGTAGGTTGCCTTGAGCATCGTAGGCCCATAGGTGTTTATGGCTGTATAACCAAACGTGATTGTTCGCCTGATCAATCGTCAAAGCTTGGATATGTGGCGGCGCAGCAAGCTCAAGCGACGGCATGCTGTCCAAGGGCGAAATTTTGAAAACGCTTCCACCAGTCGCCACCCAAAGTACCTGGGTATTGCCGTCGGATGCTGCCCCAGCAAGAGCAGGAAGGGATAGAATTGTAAGCAGTGAGAAAACGAAGCATCTTAGGGCCGCAGACCAGCTCGAACTTCCTGTCATATTCAATCCTTTGATTACTTACTTTCTCCATAGGTATGGTGAATACATATTCCACCATACCTACAGGTATCCATACCTGTCTTTGTAATCTTATAGCGCAAGTTTTTGAAAAATACAAGGCAAGCTTTTAAAGAATCTATCCGGGGACCGGGTTTATATAATGTGGAAATAGCGTCATGCGCCCTGCTTTAAAGTATGAATCTGACTACAAGCGATCTTAAAAAGATCTGAATGGCGGCTTAATTCCCCTCGCCCTCCGGGAGAAGGGGGTGAGGGTTAGTGAGCGCGGAAACCTGGCATCGAATCCGCATCCTCACCCGCCCTGTGGGCGCCCTCTCCTCAGGGGGGGGGTTGAGATGGTTTCAGAGCGTCTAACAGGCCGAAATACCTAAAGTGTTGTGCTGGTTCCGGCCGCGACTCTAGCATCGTCACGCCAAGTCGGTGCTCTCACAAGGCCGATGAACGACAAGTTTCCGAGTCATTCAGTCAGACGCTCCAAATAGTCAACCACGACAAGTGAACATCACTTCACCTCTACTCCGCGCCAAAACGCCACACGATCCTTGATCTGTTTCGCCGCGGGCTTCGGGTCCGGGTAGTACCAGGCGGCCTCCCTGTTCACATTTCCATCCACCACCACGGTGTAGTAGCTGGCCAGTCCTTTCCAGGGGCAGGTCGTATGTTTATCGCTGGGCTGGAAGTATTGTTTGTGTATGGATTCCGGCGGGAAGTAGTGATTGCCTTCTACCACTACGGTGGCGTCGCTTTCCGCCAGGACTTTTCCATTCCAGGTTGCTTTCATGATGGGTTCACCCTTTGTCCAAGATCAAGAATCGCGGCGGAGACCGACGCTCCTACAGGAGAGAGGTATCGCAGCGGGGCTGCTCTCGGCATCCCTGCCTCCCGCAGCATTCGTACCTCCCTGTACATCAAACCGCCGCTCATATCGGATGCCGTAATTTGGCGGTGGAGGCGGTTGCCGGAGCACAGCCAAAGCGCGGCAGCACTAGGGATTCGTGGATAATGTGTACGCCGTGACCTTTGTGCCCGCAGGCACCACCAGCAGCCCGTCGCCGGCGGCAAGACCTGTAAACGGAAGTTCGGTAACGCTGTAATCGATTGGCGCGCCCAGGTTGACGTTCCAGACCTGGGTTCCTGTGGTACCGTCTAGCGCATACAGATTCCCGGAACTGGAGCCGATGAATACGTATTGATTGACCACGATGGGGGCCCCTGCCAGCTGCCCGTCGCCGGAAAAGCTCCATTGCACTGTGTTGTTCGAGAGCAAGATTCCTTGCAGCGTGCCGCTCTGCAGAAAATAGTCCATGGTCGTGGTAAACGCCGGCGGCGTACTCGCAACGTAACTGCCGTCATTGGTACCAGTTTCCGCATTGAAGATGTCGCCGTTATAGCTGGGAAAATCAATGGGTGAATAGTCGAGTTGGTTGGCGACCACTGGTGTTTCGCCACCACCGCCCTCGCAACCAGCGTTGTTATTCCAGATCAATTCGCCGGTCGCGGGGCGAATGTCGTAGGTCGTGCATGGGTACGTCACATATACCCCATCCGCAGTCACCGCCGGTGTACTGTTATCGCCGTTCATCACGCCCTGTGTCCATAGTAGTGCGCCAGTGGCTTCATCCACCGCATACAGCGTGCCTCCTGAGCCCGCCCCTGCAGCGTACACCATCCCATCAGCAGCCGTCGGCGCACCTGAAAAAGCATAGTTACACCGGAGTTATTGCTCTGATTAGATCCGCCACCTCCGCAGGCTGCGAGTAACAGAACTGCAAGCACTACAAGCACGAAGCGCAGATGCACCGGTATTCGAGTCAAGCAAGAAGACGTGGGTCCCTTCATCAGCTCCACTTCGTCAGTTATGCCCATCCTGGCGCAGTACGCTTTTCCCTGTAGGTATCGCGGGTGAGAGTCTACCAATAAACTTTAAGGTTTACCCACAGATTCGAAAACCGGCTTAAAGGGGCCGTATGGACGCTCGAGGCCCGGTATTCTCGGGCCTCGTAGCAGTCATTCATTTTGCAGTGGAATCTGTTCCTGGTGCACAGCCGAAGCGCGGCAGCACCCATTTTTTCAATAAATGATCCAGTGACAGCTTGCCGGGTCCGAAGAACACGATGGCCAGCAGCATGAGCCCCCAGACCTTGTGATCGGTGAAATCGCTGCCCCAGAACCCCGCCCATAACCCATGCGGCCACAGGCTCGGATAGGAGATTACTGCAATGATGTTGTACACGAACAGGAACGCCGCGGTCAGCCGGCCCACCAGACCCAAGCCCAGGAACCAGGGCAGGATCAGTTCGATGGCGGTACCGATATAGGCGGCAGCCACCGGCGGTAGCAGCGGCACATGGTAAATGTATTGGAACAGGGAAACGGTGCTCTGCATGTCGCTGATCTTGACCACGCCGGCGCGCCAAAAATCCACCGCCACCCACAGCCGGAAGAGCAGCAGGCTGAGGGGCGAGAGCCAGAAGAGGCCGCAGACGGCCTTGCCGTACAGGCTGCAGGTGCGTTTGAAGATGTTCATGCGGATTTTTCCTGTGTTGCTGTTACGCGAAAGAGCAGCCCGTGACCAGCTGGATTGAGAACAGCCAGTGCAGGCAGGCGGTGAGATCGAAGTCCAGGTCGGCATCAACTGCACTTTTATGGGCCGCAGCCAGCGGCGTGCCACATAACAGCGCGGCTATGAATTTCCGCTGACCGCCCGCCACGGGTTGCATGGCCAGTTGACTGGCCTCGCGCCACACCATGAGCGCTTGGCCTTCACCCGAGAGATTGAGCCGCCGGGGTGCGGTCTGCTGGCAGAATTTCCAGATGTCCCAGATGGGGTGGGCGGATTCCACCAGCCGCAGGCTGGGATGCAGTGTGAGGCACAGCCTCGCATGCTGATCTTCCGGCAAACCTGCAAGCGCCGCCGTATCCAGCGGAGCGGCATCCGCGGCCAGATAACTTTCCTGGCGTGCCCATTCCAGCCGTGCCACGTCGGCCAGATAGGGCACGCTTGCCGCTTCGGGCATGGCGGCGAGGAATTCTGCAAAGGCTGCACCGTAGTCCTGCAGATTGCCGCTGCGGGAGGGGTAACCGCGGATATAGCGCGCAGCCGCACTCTCGAAGAAATCCTCACCCACCAGCTTCAGTACCGCGGGATAGTCCGTGCGCAACGCCGCCGTCAGATTATTGAAGATGATGTTCTGATAGATCTG
>DAHUYB010000043.1 GCA_027315405.1 Gammaproteobacteria bacterium
GAAAATGATGTCGAAGCCGGTGACCAGCACCGAAGACGGCAGGAATTGCTGGTCCTTTGACCAGTCGGCAACAGCTTTTCCGTCAATTTTGACTGCATCGTTTTCCGGCCAGCCAAGTGTGGAGAACGGCCAGAGTGCCGAACTGAACCAGGTGTCCAGTACGTCTTCATCTTGTTTCAGTTTACCGGCGGGTTTTGTGTCGCTATCCTTGATTGCGTCGGCCTCGTCTTCGCCCACGAAAATATTGCCGGCTGTGTCATACCAGGCGGGGATACGATGGCCCCACCAGAGCTGGCGGCTCACGCACCAGTCCTGGATGTTCTCCAGCCATTGGGTGTAGGTGGTCGCCCAGTTCTCCGGCACGAATTTGATGGTGCCCGAGCGCACTGCTTCAAGTGCTGGTTCGGTGATGGCTTTGCGGCCCTTGTCGCTGGTAAGGTCCAGAAACCATTGATCCGTGAGCATGGGCTCGATGATCGCGTCGGAGCGCTGGCTTATAGGTACTGTGAGTTTATGTTTCCTGGTTTCTAACAAAAGATTCTGTTGTGTGAGATCGGCAACGATGCATTTGCGAGCTTCAAAGCGGTCCAAGCCGCGATAAGCATGTGGTATAGCTTCATCACTAAATTGAGGGTATGAACGATCAATTAATGTGCCCCCAGTTTCCAATGGTGCACGGTAATCATGCTCCCTCTGTTCCCAGGTCATGCCCGCGCCAGTTTGCCCAATTACCCTGGCATCGAGTGTAAAGATGTTGAAATAAGGCAGGTTGTGCCTGCGAGCGATTTTATCGTCATTAAAATCATGAGCCGGAGTAATTTTCACTGCACCTGTACCGAATTCTTTATCCACGGTCTCATCGGCAATCACTGGAATTTCACGTTTGGTGAGTGGCAGCGTGAGTTTCTTGCCGATCAGTTTTTTGTAACGTTCGTCCTCGGGATGTACCGCCACAGCCACATCGCCCAACATGGTTTCCGGTCGTGTCGTAGCAATGGTTATGCCACGACCGCCATGGCTGTCCGTTAAATTGGGGTCAGAGAATGGATAACGGATGAACCACAGGTGGCCGTCGCGCTCCTCGTTGTTGACTTCGAGGTCGGAGACGGCGGTTTGCAGCACCGGGTCCCAATGCACCAGGCGCTTACCCCGATACAGCAACCCCGCGCGGTACCACTCGATGAACACCTTGCGCACCGCAGCCGATAGTCCTTCGTCCATGGTGAAGCGCTCGCGTGACCAGTCAATCGAGGCCCCGAGGCGCCGCATCTGGCGGCTGATGGTGGAACCGGATTCCTGCTTCCATTGCCACACGCGCGCGATGAACTGTTCACGGCTGAGGTCGTGGCGGGTCTTGCCTTCGGCCGCCAACTGGTTCTCGACGATTTTCTGAGTGGCGATGCCGGCGTGGTCGGTGCCGCCCTGCCACAGCACGCATTCGCCGCGCATGCGGTGGTAGCGGATCAGGATATCCATGAGGGTCTGCTGGAAAGCA
The DNA here is from genome assembly GCA_027315405.1 of Gammaproteobacteria bacterium. Classification (GTDB taxonomy): domain Bacteria; phylum Pseudomonadota; class Gammaproteobacteria; order Natronospirales; family REEB76; genus REEB76. Next base: position 1,496 of record DAHUYB010000043.1, read on the forward strand.
TGGCCCATATGCAGGGTGCCGGTGACGTTGGGCGGCGGCAGCAGTATGCAGTAAGGGTCTTTATCGCCCTCGGGGGCGAACCAACCGTGCTGCTCCCAGGTGTCGTACCAGCGGTGTTCGATAGCCTGCGGGTCGTAGGTCTTATCCATAATTCTTGTGCGTGAACAATGCCGGCCGGCGTGGAGACGGCGAGTAAGGGATTATATCAGCGGCTTCAGGCGGGACCGGTGGTCAACTGTCGTGGCCGTTTTCCTTGAGTGCGGCGGCGACGATCGCGGGAATTTCCTGGCGCAGCTTTTCCCAGACCTTGTCCATAAGCAGGGCCTGAACTTCCGCCGAGGCATCGCGCAGCAGCCGGTCGGTGAGGGCGGCGATGCGTTCCGTGAGCATGCCGCTCAGGATTTCCTGGGGAATGACGGCCGCCGCCGTTTTTTGCATCGCGGGCGCTGCTGCCGGAGGTTTGGGGGGCACGGGATTGCCGTCACCGGGCGTCACCACGTCTTCCAGCACCGGTATGTCCGGCGCCGGCGGGGTCTCAAAGGGTCGAATGGGCGGCATGGGCGTTCAGAGCTTGTGGGTTTCCAGAGGATAGCCCCGATCCTTGTAGAAGCGGAAGCGCTCCCGGCCCTGTTCCCGGATCTGGCTGCTGGCATCCACCACTTCCGCCACCCGTTCAAAGCGGCTGAAGAAACGCGGTACTTCGTTGCCGAGGTTTATGAGCAGATGGAAGTCCTCGGCCGGTTCCTGGCCGAACCCCAGGTGTACCGGTGCCTGGGCATCCTCGCCGGCGAGACAATGGGGCAGAAAACTGCGGTCGCGGAAAGTCCACATGAGATTATCCAGTTCCTGGGCTTCGGCTTCCGAAGCCAGGTGCACGAAGCTGCGATGCCCCAGGCCGAAAGCTTTCTCCGCCAGCTTGCAGGTGAACAGCGCGCGACCGCGGGGAGTGCTTTCGGGAAGCACGTAGAAATCAACTTGCGTCATGACTCCCTCACCCTTGCCTTTAGGGCTGCGCTTCCCTGCTTCGCCCGAAAGTCCAGGGTGGCCGTCCATGGCCACCGGTTCGGCGACCGAAACAATGTTTCGGCTGTTCGCCTCACCCCGCAAGGGGAGAGGGGACATGGAATGCGTAGCTTTGGCTATGCACGGTCCAATAAATACTGCACCAGCAACGGTACTGGCCGGCCAGTGGCGCCTTTTTCCGCGCCGCTCTTCCAGGCGGTACCTGCGATGTCCAGGTGCGCCCAGCGCATGTCTTTGGTGAAACGCGACAAATAGCAGGCGGCAGTGATGGCGCCGCCCTCGCGGCCCGCCACGTTGGCAAAATCCGCGAAATTACTCTTCAAGCCGTCCTGATAATCATCGTATAAAGGCAATTGCCAGGCGCGGTCGGCGGATTTCTCGCCGGCGTTCCATAATTCCTTCACCAAGCTATCGTCATTGCCGAACAGGCCAGAGACTACATTGCCCAAGGCGATCACACAGGCACCCGTGAGGGTGGCCATGTCCACGATGGCGGCGGGTTTGAAGCGTTGCGCATAGGTGAGTGCATCGCACAGAATCAGCCGTCCTTCCGCGTCGGTGTTAAGGATTTCCACCGTCTGACCGGACATGGTTTTGACGATGTCCGCTGGCTTGATGGCATCGCCGTCCGGCAGATTTTCCGAACTAGGCACCACGCCCACCAGATTGATTTTGAGACCCAACTGCATGACCGCCTTGAGGGCGCCGAACACGCTGGCGGCGCCGCACATATCGAACTTCATTTCGTCCATGGCGGCGGATGGTTTGATCGAGATTCCGCCGGAATCGAAGGTGATGCCCTTGCCGACGAGCACTTGAGGTTTCGCGTTCTTGGCGCCGCCGCGGTATTCCATGATGATGAGTTTTGCGGGTTGGCGGCTGCCGCGCGATACCGCCAGTAATGCGCCCATGCCGAGTTTTTCCATCTGCGCTTCTTCCAGCACCGTGACTTTCAACTTGCCACCCTTGCCGAGTTTGCGCGCCTCATCGGCCAGGTAACTGGGCGTGCAGATATTCGGCGGTAGGTTGCCCAGGTCTTTTGCCAGCGACACACCGGCGGCGATGGCGATGCCGTCGCGTAATCCGCGTTCCGCGGCGCGCAATTCTTCGCGACTGGTCACCAGCAGAGTCAGTTTTTGCAGTGTCGGTTTATGGTTGTCCTTCTTGCCCTTGCACCGGTCAAAACGGTAATTGGCCTCCTCGGCAATTTCCACCGCATGCCGGGCGCGTTGATAGGCATCGGTGTCGCGCACCGCAAGCAACGACAGTGTGCTGGTTGCTTGCTTCACGCCGTTATCGTTGAGTGCGCGCACCGCTTGGTATATGACTTTACGGTAGGTTGGCAGCTTGAAATCCTTTTCCATGCCGAGTCCCACCAATAGCAGGCGTTCAGCGGCTATTCCCGGCACCTGGAACAAAAGCAGGGTCTGGCCGCTGCGGCCCTCGAAAGTGCCGCCTTTGATGAGCTTGCTGAGATAGCCGTGGCTGGCTTTGTCGACGGTCTGGGCCGCCGCCGTCAGTTTACCGCCGGCAAACACCCCGGCGACCAGACAAGCGGACTGCAACCGATCGGGTTTGGCGTCTGCTACTGAAAATTGCATGCGTGTCTTCCTTTGCGGCAGCCAGGATCATGGCTGGTTGGCGTAGGCTTAAAAGCCATGTCGGAAACTGTTACCCTTGGCATACGTTCGTTGAAGCTCTGTCTGCGTTGGTGATGTTTCTGAGATGGTTTTTGCGCCGCTGCTTATTTCCGATCACACGACCGGCAATAACGCGGGCGTTAGTTTAACGCATCATGTGCAACGCCGGCATCACCGAGGGCGACATTGACACGCATTATTGACCGTTATCTGGTCCGCGAGACCGTGCTCACTTGGGCAGCGGTGACCGTCATCCTCATGCTGATCCTGCTGAGCAACCGCTTCGCGCTGCTGCTGGGGGATGCGGCCGCCGGCCAACTGCCGCGGGACACGGTATTCGAGCTGCTGGGGCTCGCTTCAGTCAGCTATTTCATCGTAGTCATACCGGTCGCGTTGTTTCTGGGAGTGATGCTGGCTCTGGGGCGTCTGTACCGCGACAGCGAGATGACCACGCTCCTGGCTTGCGGCGTGAGCCCGGGACAGGTTTACCGGCCGCTGATGGTCATTGCCCTGATTCTTGCCGTCATTCTTGCCGGTCTGTCGTTGGAAGTGGCGCCCTGGGCGGTGCGGCTTTCCACCATTGTCAAAACTTACGGCCAGCATAATGCCCAGGTGGGCAGTTTCGAATCCGGGCGCTTCAAGGTGGATCAAAACGGCCGCGGCGTGTTGTATGCGGCGGCCGTGAGCCGCGACGGGCATGAATTGCAGAATGTGTTCATGGAAGGGCCAAACGGTGAGCGTCAGGACGTGATCTCGGCCAGCAGCGGTACCCGCCAAGTAAGCGGCGATAGTGGCGCTGGCATGCTGGTGTTACATGACGGTTATCGTTACGACGGCACACCGGGTCAGGCGGATTTCCGTATCGTGCAGTTCGCCGAGCATGGCATCCGCATTTCGCCTGCCGAGCCCAGCCTGGGTCCGGAAGGCTACGCCGCAATGCCCACACAACTGTTGTTGAACAACCCCGATCTAGCCGCGGCTTCCGAATTTCAGTGGCGTCTGTCGGTACCGCTATCCGCGCTGTTGCTCACCCTGCTGGCGGTGCCGTTGGCGCGCACTTCGCCGCGCCAGGGTCGCTATGGCAAATTGTTCGCCGCCATTCTCGCCTATATGATTTATTCAAACCTGGTGGGTATCGCACGGGTGTGGTTGGAAAGGAATATTCTACCCAGGAGCATCGGCATCTGGTGGGTGCCGGTGCTACTGTTATTGGCGACACTCGTGCTGCTTTATCAGCAATATGGCTGGCGCGGCCTGTTTTTCCAGCAACGGGGGGCTGCTCATGCGGGTGATTGACCGTCACATCGCCGTGCAGGTAATCGTTAGCACCTTGCTGGTGCTGCTGGTACTTACCGCTCTCGCCAGTCTTATCACTTTCGTGGGCGAATTCAATAGCGTGGGGCGGGGCCATTACTCGCTGATGGATGCGGGGCTTTACACGCTGCTTTACATCCCTTCGCAGGCCTACAATATGTTTGTGGTGGCGGTGTTGCTGGGCGCCATGCTGGGTCTCGGCGATCTCGCCACTCACCACGAGCTTATGGTAATGCGTACCGCGGGCCTGTCGGTGGCGCGCTTGGGGCTTTCCGCCATGGCCGGCGGCATCGTGCTGCTGGTGTTGTGCGTAGTGCTGGGGGAATTCATTGCACCGCCGGCGCAACGCTATGCCGAAAACCGGCGTTCGCAGTTGTTGTACAACCAGACCAATATGCTGGGGGCCGGCGGCATTTGGGCCAAGGATGGCGATAGATTCATAAATGTCAGGCAGATGACTGAGCGCAATAGCGCTCAAGACATCTCTATTTACCGTGTTGACAGTGAGCACCATTTGCTGAGCTTGGCCCAGGCTGATTCGGCGGTATTCCACCACGGCACTTGGTTGCTTAAAGATCTGCATGAGACAAAGCTGACACCGGCAGGGGCCACCACCCAGAATCTCCCAAGCCTCGAATGGCGCACCTTTCTGGGCCCGGGGTTGTTGAGCCTGTTTGTGGTGGACAGCGACAGCCTTTCAGCCCATGGACTCTACCAATATATCGAATACCTGCACACTAACGGCATCAATGCCAACCGCTATGTCGCCGCTTTCTGGGGCCGGATTGCGCAACCTTTGTCGCTGATGGTGATGTTGCTTTTGGCGTTGCCATTCGTATTCGGACCGTTGCGTTCCGCGACCACCGGTCAACGGCTGGTGACCGGCATGCTCATCGGCATCGGCTTCTTCGTGTTCAACAGCATCTTTACCCAGAGCGGCGTGGTATTCGGCCTGAATCCAGTACTCACGGCGTGGCTGCCGACGGCGTTGCTGGCTATTATCAGCGGCATTGCAGTTAGTCGCATCCGCTGATCGTCAAGAAGTCGGGAATCAGGAACTCGGTAAAATTTACCCGGACTTAGGCCCGCAATTTCGAATGCCTAAGCGTTGATTGCAGATAAATAATACCGGCGGGGGCAGAGCCTACATCTCTACCCCCGCCGGATAGTCATCAATTACATATCAGGATCGGTGCTTGTGAGTGCCTTGGTGATACGCGCAGCGTACTGCCGGGTGGCCTTGAGGGTGTCAGCATGCAAAGCCTGTTCCGCGAGAACTAGCGCGTGCATCAACTTGGCATGTTCCGGTGATGTTTTCTTGACGTCGTTCAATGCGCCATTCCCCATATCTTTACATGGATTTCCCACGTTAGCGTCGAAGTGCTTGCTTTTCACACCCACCAGACAATTGATGACATGATGGAAATGCATAACAGCCGTTGCAGTATCAGCAGCGGCCGCGGCCATTTGCGCGTGTGTTGTAGCGGTGGCGATTTCCTGGCTGGCCTTGCCGGCGGCAAAACCAATCAGGGGTGTCGCCAATAGCATGAGGGCCGCGAGGGCAAAAGGCAAAATGCGTTTATTCATAAATAATTCCTCCGATTGGAACATTTGATCATAGTTGTATGCGCCCGCGCATCAGAATTGAGCTGCGCCTGGCGCAGTGCAACATTAGGTATTGCCCATGAATCATACGCGCGAGGCGAATTAGTCTCCATCCTGCGGCCAGACGCGGCTGGAGGTGTGAGCGCCCCGTGATTAAGTTTGCCTGGGTTTGCGGGACCTGCGCAAGAGCACCATGCGCGTACCCGAGAGGCGGTCATTCCAGGCAAGATGATGCGGATCGAAGGCTGGCCAGACGAAAGCCGCGATCACTAGCATGAATATCCCGATGGCAGCCAGGGTATAAACACTTCTGTGCGGCTGTCTGCCGGCGTTGATTAGAAATTCACAACCCAGCAGCAGCAGCAGCCAGGGGATCAGCAGGGTGAGATAGCGGATCAGCGCCCGGTACCAGCCCAGGTGCGTGCCATCCATGCGCACCAACTGCAGGCTCCAAGTGCGCATGCCGAGGGTCTGGCCGCCGTGGGTCCAGAAGCCTGCGAAGAAGGCATAGCCCAGGGCCAGCAGCCCCATTTGGTACATCAGCTTCACGCCGGTGTGATGGGCATAAAAAGCTTCCAATGTGTGACCAGGCGCAAACGGCACGATGAGCAGGGTCGCCACCATGCAGAGGGCAAGGACGATGAGCACATCATAGAAACCCGATGCCAGCCGCCGGAGCACTCCCGGCGATGTCAGAGCCAGGGAATCCAAAATTGGTTCAGGGGTATGCGGCGTGCTCATGACAGAGGGCATTCCCGCAAACTGGCGCTCCCTACCGGATTCGAACCGGTGTTTAAGCCTTGAGAGGGCTCCGTCCTAGGCCTCTAGACGAAGGGAGCTTGGTTACAAAGGGAGTGGTATTATACGGACGCACCGGATTAGCTCAAGCTCGCCATCAAGAAGCGCCTCCGCAAACAATCACACGTGAATTTCCAGGAAACCTCCACCCTGTCTCCCAATATCGTTGCCCGCGCCGACCACAACATCTCGCGGACCCAGATTTCCGAAAACGCACTTAAAGTGCTGTATCGCCTGAAAACTGCGGGCTATGAGTCGTATCTGGTTGGCGGTGGTGTGCGCGACTTGCTGCTGGGCCGTGAACCCAAGGATTTTGATATCGCCACTGACGCGCGTCCGGAACAGGTGCATGCGCTGTTCCGTAATTGCCGCATCATTGGCCGGCGCTTCCGGCTCGCGCATGTGCAATTTGGCGGCGAGATCATCGAGGTGGCTACTTTCCGGGCCAATCAGGATGTGGCCCGCCAGGCGGACGTTGACGATGCTCATAACGATAGCGGCCGCATCCTGCGTGACAACACCTATGGCACGCTGGAACAGGACGCCTTCCGGCGCGATTTTACCGTCAACGCGTTGTATTACGACATCCGTGATTTCTCCCTTAAGGATTATGTCAACGGCATTGCGGATTTACGCGCCGGTACTTTGCGGCTCATCGGCGACCCGCAAATCCGCTATCGCGAGGATCCGGTACGCATGCTGCGGGCAGTGCGGTTCGCCGCCAAACTCGGTTTCCGCATCCACCCGGACACGGCAGCGCCGATCGCTGCGCTCTCAGCGCTGCTGGACGACATCCCGCCGGCGCGCTTGTTTGAGGAAATTCTTAAATTATTTCTGTACGGTTTTGGCCGGCAATCTTTCGAGAATTTGCGTCATTACGGCCTGTTCGCCCGCCTGTTTCCGCGCACAGATGCGATTTTGGATACTGAAGAGCAGGGCTTCCCTCACACCTTCATTGCTGAAGCGCTCGCCAGCACTGATGTGCGAGTGAATGCGGATAAGTCAGTTACACCTGCGTTCCTGTTCGCAGCACTGTTGTGGGAACCGGTACGCCAGCAGGCGCTGGTTCTGGAAGCGCAGGGCATGCATTCGGGTGAGGCCTTGCGGCATGCCGCCGATGAGATTCTCCCCGAACAGATCAGTCATGTGGCGCTACCGCGCCGCTTCGCAACGCCCATGATCGAGATTTACCAGCTGCAGCCGCGTTTTGCACAACGCGACGGCAAACGACCGTTACGGCTGCTGGCGCATCCACGTTTCCGGGCCGCCTATGATTTTCTGATGTTGCGTGCCGCAGCCGGCGAAGTGGATACGGAGCTGGCCCGCTGGTGGACGGAATTCCAGAACGTCGATGCTGCCGGTCAAAGCAGTCTGTTAAACGCGACACCGACTGGACAGCGAGGCCGTTCGCGACGCCGACGGCGGCGCCGTGAGACCTCTCCGTCAGCGTAATACCGTGAGCGCCGGAGTTTCCGTGTATATCGGTCTTGGCAGCAACCTGGACGGACCATCCGGGCAGATACAGCGCGCCTTCATGGAATTGGGTGCCCTGCCCCGGAGCCGTCTGCTGGCGCACTCACACCTTTATAAGAGCCGGCCGCTCGGGCCACAGAATCAACCGGATTACATCAACGCGGTAGCGACGCTGGCAACCGAACTTGCACCATTGGAATTGCTGCACTCTTTGCGGAAACTGGAGGAGGGGCATGGGCGCCGGCGCATAAGCGAACGCCGCTGGGGTGCGCGCAGTCTGGATCTGGATATTCTTGTTTATGGGGATATCCATCTGCAGTCACCGGAATTGACACTTCCGCATCCGGGTGTGCATCTGCGCAGTTTCGTCCTGTATCCTCTCGCAGAGTTGGTGCCGGCACTGATGATTCCCGGTCACGGTCCGGTACAGGCGTTGCGCGATCGTTGTCATACACCACCCATCGAGCGCTACGAGGAAGCTGCGAATGAGTGAACTCCAGCCCCGCTATCTGGTGGTGGAAGGCCCCATCGGCGTTGGCAAGACCAGTCTTGCCCAGCGCCTGGCTCAAACCTTCGGCGGCGAGCCGTTACTGGAAAGCGCTGAGGATAACCCGTTTCTGGAACGCTTTTACCGCGACCCCAGGAATGCCGCGCTGCCGACGCAGTTGTCATTCCTGTTCCAGCGCGCACGTCAATTGCAGCGGCTGCGTCAAGGCGACATTTTCACACCCCTGCGAGTGGCGGATTTCATGCTCGAGAAGGATCGGTTATTCGCGCAACTCAATCTCGATGATGATGAATTAGGGCTCTATGAACAGGTCTATGTGCATCTGACACTGGATTCGCCGCTGCCGGATATGGTGGTGTATCTGCAGGCACCGGTTGAAGTTCTCATGCGGCGCATCGTCCACCGGGGTGTTGGCTATGAACAATTCATCCAGCGGGATTATCTTGCGCGCGTCGCCGGTGCGTACGCGCATTTCTTTCACTATTACAACCGCTCACCCCTGTTGATCGTGAATGCTGCTGACATAAATCCTGTGGACAGCGAAGAGGACTATGGGTTGTTGGTAAAGGAAATCAGCCGCGTCAAGAGCGGCCGCCACTATTTCAATCCCGGCAAGGGCTAACAACTAATTAAATGACAGCCCGCGGGAAGGGCACATGCAGGTGCTCATGCTTTTCGATCGGGCTAACTGATTGAAAAATGGAGAAAACCGGAAATCACATTTTCAGTTGGGGGGGTGTAACAGGCCATGCTGGCCTGTTCCAAGAATCTGCTGGAGCTTGATGTTTAAGCGGCTGCCCGCCATGCTGATGCCAGGCGAGACGGAGTTTGCATGTACACCCAACCTGAAAACCGCAGCCAGACCGAAAAGTTCACACTGGCGACGCTGGCGAAAATGAAGGCAACAGGCGAAAAAATCGCCTGTCTCACCGCCTATGACGCGAGTTTCGGGGCGTTGCTGGACAATGCCGGCGTGGACGTGGTGCTGGTCGGTGACTCCCTGGGCAACGTCATCCAGGGTCATGCCACCACTGTGCCCGTGACCATGGATGACATGGTGTATCACAGCCGGCTGGTGGAACGCGGCCTCAAGCGTGCATTCTTCATGGTGGATATGCCGTTCATGAGCTATCCGACCCCGGAGATCGCGCTTAGCAATGCGGCGCGCCTCATGCAGGAGGGTGGCGCGCAGATGGTCAAGCTGGAAGGCAGCGGTCACCAGGCGGAAATTGTGCGCTACCTCAACGAAAACGGGGTACCGGTATGCGCGCATCTGGGCCTGCGGCCCCAGAATGTGCACAAGTTAGGCGGCTTCAAGGTACAGGGACGCGGCAAACCGGCGGCACGTAAGATGCTGGAAGACGCGCTGCTGCTGGAAAAGGCAGGGGCTGACATCATCCTGCTGGAGCTGGTCCCGCGGAAGCTGGCTGCCGAAATCACCGCCAAGGTGAAAGTGCCAGTCATCGGTATCGGTGCGGGGGCCGAGGTGGACGGTCAGATACTGGTGCTGTACGACATGCTGGATATCACTCCGGGGCGACGCCCCAGGTTCGCGCGTAATTTCATGGCAGGTGCCGGGGGTCCACGCACCGCTGTGGAGGCGTATGTGAAGGCGGTGCGGGATGGCAGTTACCCTGCGCTTGAGCACAGTTTCGACTGAATTCGGATGATCCTGCATTCCGCCAAGCGCAAGCCATGTTGACATTACACGGCATTATTGAACTTCGCGACTACGTCAAACACTGGCGCATCACCGGCCAGAGAATCGCGTTTGTGCCCACCATGGGGAATCTACATGCCGGGCATCTGCACCTGGTGGAACGCGCCCATGAATTTGCCGAGCGTGTGGCAGTAAGCATTTTTGTGAATCCTTTGCAGTTCGGTCCCAACGAGGATTTTAAGAATTACCCGCGCACCTTGGAGGCCGATAAAATCCAACTGGCTGCGGCTGGGGTAGATCTGCTGTTCGCGCCATCGTTGGATGAGATGTACGCCTGTGACCGGGAGCAGGTCACACGCATCGAGGTTCCGGAACTCGCCTCAATACTGGACGGTAAATTCCGGCCCGGGCATTTCGCTGGTATGGCCACGATAGTTGTCAAATTATTTAATATGGTGCAACCGGATGTGGCGTTATTCGGTGAAAAGGATTATCAGCAATTGGCAGTAGTCCGCCGGGTGGTGGCGGATTTGTGCATACCGGTGAAAATCGTCGGCGTTCCCACGGTGCGCGAGGCCAACGGTCTGGCCATGAGCTCACGCAATCAATACCTGACCGCCTCGGAACGTGAACTGGCGCCGCTGTTGTTTCGTACGCTCGGTGAATTGGCGCAAGCGCTGAACGATGGCAGACGTGATTTTCAGCGGCTCGAATCCGAAGCCGTACGCAAACTTTCCGCGGTTGGCATGCGCCCTGACTATGTGGCTATCCGTGCCCCCGGCACGCTGGCAACGCCGGATGAGGTAACGGTAAATTTCGTGGTGCTGGCCGCAGCCTGGTTAGGCAAAGCACGCCTCATCGACAATGTCGAAGTGCATACTACGGTCGCAGCGGGACATATCAGCACTTGAGCGCCTGAATAGGAGCAAGGTAAAATATCGCTCCGTTACACAGGCTCTCCTGATCCGCATGCAACTCACCCTGCTCAAAGCCAAACTGCACCGCGCCCGCGTAACCCATGCGGAAGTCGATTATGAAGGCTCCTGTGCCATTGACGGCAATCTGCTGGATGCCGCCGGCATCCTCGATTACGAGCAGCTCCACATTTATAATGTCAGCAACGGTGAACGCTTCACCACCTACGCCATTCGTGCGGAAGATGGTAGCGGCATCATTTCAGTGAATGGCGCCGCCGCGCATCGCGCCGTACCCGGCGATCGCGTCATTATCTGCGTTTATGCGCAATTAAACGCCGCCGAAGCCATCAACTACAGGCCGCGGCTTGTTTATCTCGACGCGCTCAACCAGATCACGCGCACTGCCAACGCCATCCCCATCCAGGCCGCTTGAGCCCGCAATTCTTGCGGGAGGGTGGGGCGCACGTCGCGGTTGACTGCAAAGCCCAAAGGGTTAAGCTGCATTCATCCCTCGCAGTCTAATTATCCATGAGTGCCTCCATCACCCAATCTCCGTCTTCTGGCGCCAGCGCGGATCAATTCCGGCGCAGCGGTTATACGCTGCTGCCTCAGGTTGTCAGCCCCGAAAGCGCCCGGTTGGTAGCCACTTATGCACTGCTGCAGCAGAAATGGCCGGGTTACTACCAGTCCGAGGAAATGTTCCGGGTGGCGCTTGGCCGTTACGCCGATGCCCTCAGCGAAGCGCTGTTACTGGAATTGAAACCAGTGGTAGAGCAGGCCACGGGCCTTGAATTGCTACCCTGTTATTCCTACCTGCGCATCTACGGCAACGGCGCGATATTGCCAAAGCATCTGGATCGGCCCTCCTGCGAAATTAGCACCTCGTTGACACTGGGGTTCAAGGCGTCGGCTGCGTGGCCTCTGTGCGTGCATGCGGACGGTGTGGACAAGCCGCTGTCGCTGATGCCCGGCGATATGCTCATTTATCGCGGCGCGGATGTACCCCATTGGCGCGAAACGTTTAGCGGTGAATACTGGGTGCAGACCTTTCTGCATTACGTGGATGCCCATGGACAGTTCACCGATTTCAAATTCGATGGGCGTGAGCGCATCGGCCCCTTCGATAAACTCAGCATGCAACGGAAATTCCAGCGGCCCGCAAGTCTGGGGCAGTATGACAAGCCAGCGACTGTGGGCCCGGATGCGCCCTGCCCCTGTGGCAGCGGTCTGCGATTCCGGGATTGTCACGGACGCAAGGTTTGAATTCAGGTGTTTAGGGATTTCATGGCCGAAAAAAAATCGTATGCGATTTAACAAATCCGGCAATGCCGGGACTTGCGAAGATCGGGCAAACCACCCAAACCGATGTGAAGCTTCGCATGGATTCAGTTGTACACCACCGGGGTTCCCGTGCCATTTGAATGTGTTTATGCTGTAGAGGTTGACGATTGCGCCCGTGTGAAATCCGCATTACATATCGCTGTACGGCACCACCGAATTCATGGCGACCAGTCCCTAATGTCACCTACCCCCAGCGCCGCCGGTGATCTGATAGCGCATGATTTTCAGGATAGGTTTGCCATGAAAATCTTCAATGGGAAGATAAACCAGTCCCGTCGCTGGGTCGACCGCAATGGAATGGGCATCATCACCGACATATTCCTGCCCCAGCTTGCGCAATCCATCCTTGGTGATATGAAACACTGAGACAATCCCACTCTCGCTGGCAACATACAATTATCTTGCAATGGCCTTCGGCGTAATCGTGGCTATCATCAGTCTCTCCGATATACTCACGTGGGTTCCCGCTGAGGCCGCCCTCAAGTCGGTGAGCTGGATCATACCGGCAGCCTATTGCATCGTCTTCTTATTGTTGCCGGCAGCTTTTCCCGCGCTGAATGAGCCCAAGCCGGTCCCAAACAGAGTAACGTTCAAATGAAAAAGAAACTTGCTGCCTTGCCTCAAGCACCAGACGACAAAGTTATACCATCGAACACCGGAGGCCCTGGTAGCACTCCTGCGTTATGGCTTCTGCTGTTGCTGGTTCTGAGTATGGGCATGATGGTCCCCGTCTGGGCCAAGGGCTCGCAGTTGGGCGCCTCCGATCCGTGCGCGGGGCCCGATGCGCTCCTGGACCTGCTGGATCGCCCCACCGTGGGAGACAGTGCCTGCGTGGTGAAGCCCGGTTATGCGGTCCTGGAGACCGGATGGGCCCGGTACACGCTCTTTGGCCAGAGCGGACATGCGTTGGGATACCCGCAAGGAGAACTGCGGTTCGGCCTGCCTGAGCAGAATGAATTTGTATTTCTTCCTCCCAACCTCAGCCGTCAGGTGACACCCATGCCCGGCGGAGGCAGTCAGACCATCGCGGGGGGAAGTGCTTCGGTCGTGGGGATCAAGCACGAATTCGGCTACAACGCCCGCTGGATCTGGGCGGGCGAGACCCTCTTTACGCTGCCCTCCGGCAGTCCGACATACGGCTCGGCCGCCACGGGTTATGCGGTCAATGGCATCGTCGGCTACAGCCTCACTTCCTCGGTCGCCTTGACCCTGATGCTCGGAGTGACGCACTTGGCCCAGCCCGCCAACCTGCAAGGGGGCGCGTACTACTGGAGCGTGAATCCGGACCTAGTGCTCACCTGGGAGACCACCCAGAACTTTCAATTTTACCTGGAAGCCTACGGACAGAATCACACGGGCCCGGGCCAGGGCGCGGGGTACGACGCCGATGGGGGCGTCCAATATCTCATCACTCCCCGTTTTGAGGTGGATGCGGAGATCGGCCAACGGATCTCGGGCAACTTGGGCGGCTGGTCACACTATTTTGGCGTGGGTGCGGGATTTCTGTTCTGATTCATTCAGAAAGCTTCTGGTGTGCGTGATCGCTGCCACACCACGGGCGTCCAGCGTTGCTGGCGGCGGGAGACGCGCGCGAAGGTTATAGGCACGAGTTCGTGGAGCACGTTCGACATTGAGAACGTCCCCGGTGTGTTTGAGATTGCTTGCCGATTTCCGGCGGACTAGACGAATCAATTCTTCGATTGGATATTATTCAGCCAATCGGCACTTACTATAATTCGTACAATGCTTTGAGTTTAGGCTCAGTGACGATGCTCTCTTAAATCGGGCGGATTTATATTGAGCACAACATTAGCCGATGACTCCGCTCTTAAACCTCTGCGTCCACCCGAAGATGAAAACTTCCATGAGCTTGTCAACCGCAAGGAAAACAAGAAGAGGGCAGCACGATGGAGAACGAAATAAAGAGGCGCGATTTTATCGGCGTCACCAGCGGGTGGCTGCACATGCTGCGCGGCTGGATTGATGCACGCGTCCCCATGAGCAAATTCTGGAACGGGCAGGTCGCTCAATACGATGCCCCCAAGAACTTGAACTTCTGGTATTTCTTCGGCTCTATCGGGCTGTTGATCCTGGTCAATCAGGTGGTCACGGGCATCTTGCATACCATGAACTACCAGCCCTCAGCCACGAAGGCGTTTGCCTCAGTGCAGTACATCATGCGCGATGTGGAATGAGGGTGGTTAATCCGCTACATGCATGTTGTATGCACCTCCCTATTGTTCGTGGTGGCGTACCTGCACATGTTCCGCGGGGTGATGTAGGGCTCCTACAAAATGCCGCGGGAACTGTTGTGAATTTTCGGCATGCTGATTTATGTGGCACTCATGGCCGAAGCCTTCACCGGCTGCCTGCCGCCCTGGGGACAGATGGCCTACTTGGGGGCGCAAGTAATCATTTCGTTGTTGGACGTCATTCCTGGTATCAATTATGGATTTGAGCAGTGGCTCCGCGGCGCCATTGCAGTTTCCGGCACTACCTTGAACCGTTTTTTCGCGCTGCATATCGTGGCGGTGCCGCTGGCACTCATCGGTCTGGTGGTGTTTCATCTGGTGGCGCCGCCGACAATTCTGCGTCACCCCCAGTGCCGTGCTGTTCAAGCGCCCATTGCACATGTTCACGCACGAGTTCTGAAGGATGGCCGACGTGCATTTGTAGAGATGCGACAGTTTCTGATGATGTGGGCGCGTTGCCCAACGCCACGGCGATATTCCTCAACCAGCATTCATAACCCACGCGCCGTAGCGCGCTGCCTTTGGTGTGCTCCAGGAATTCCTCTTCGGTCCAGTTGAACAACTCCAGCAGCGCTGCATCGTCAAGACCATGGCGCGGCTTGAAATCTTTTTCATCCGTGGGTTTGGCGAATTTGTTCCAGGGGCAGAAAAGCTGGCAATCATCGCAACCGAATACGCGGTTGCCGATGGCCTTGCGGAATTCCACCGGGATGGAACCCTTGTGCTCGATGGTCAGGTAGGCGATGCAGCGGCGCGCGTCGAGCTGATAGGGCGAGACGATGGCCTGGGTCGGGCAGATATCCATGCAGATATGGCAAGTGCCGCAATGATTGTCGGCGGGCGCGTCTAACGGCAAGGGCAGGTCGGTGAACAACTCACCCAGGAAAAACCAGGAACCGGCGTCTTTATTGATCAGATTGGTGTGCTTGCCGATCCAGCCCAGGCCGGCATTGCGCGCCAGCGCTTTTTCCAGCACCGGCGCACTGTCAGTGAAGGCACGGTAACCAAACTTACCGATTTCCTGTTCGATGGATTCAGCGAGCTGTTGCAATCGGCCGCGCAGGACTTTGTGGTAATCGCGGCCCAGGGCATAGCGGGCGATATAGGCACGATGCTTTTCTTCCAATAGAGCGTGCGCGTCCGCGGCGTCCTCTGGCCAGTAATCCATACGCACGGAAATCACTCGCAAAGTGCCCGGCACCAAGTCCGCCGGCCGGCTGCGGCGAGTGCCATGATGCTGCATGTAATTCATCTCGCCGTGGCGCTGCTGTCTGAGCCATTCCAGCAGGTGTTGTTCGTCCTCCGGCAATTGCACGCCGCTGATGCCGGTTTGCTGGAAGCCCAGCGCCCGTGCACAGCCGCGGATGCGTTCGGCGAGTGCATTTAAATCACGGATATCAGTGGCTTGTGGCTGCATGGGCTGCTGGCGTTGGCGTGCTGTATATAATGCTGCCATGCCGGCATTTTCCCAAGCGCTGTACACGGCTGCCCAGGTGCGGGAACTGGATCGGCGCGCCATTGCCCAGGGCATCCCTGCAGAAGAACTCATGCGGCGCGCCGGTACGGCGGCCTGGCAAACGCTCGCAAGCCACTGGCCGGCGGCACAACATATTGTCGTGTTTGCCGGAGCAGGTAACAACGCCGGTGACGGCTATGTGCTGGCTAAGGAAGCACTGCAAGCTAAGCGGCGAGTGACGTTAATCAATGTCGGCGATACCGCCAAGCTGTCTGATGCGGCGGCTGCAGCGCGAGCAAAGTACCTGGCTGTGGAGGGTCAGGAACGGCGATTTTCAGGCGTATTGCCGGATGACGCGGATGTGATCGTGGATGCCTTACTGGGCACGGGCCTGGATCGTTCTTTGCGGGATCAGTGGGCGCAGGCAGTACAACTTATAAACACCGGTGGCAAGCCGGTGTTGGCATTGGATATTCCTTCGGGGTTGAATTCTGATACCGGCGCCGTCATGGGGGTTGCCGTGCAAGCGACTGTAACCGTGACCTTCATCGGCATGAAGGCGGGTATGGTCACCGGAGAAGGACCTGTTTGTGTGGGCGAGATTGTGTTGGCGGCGCTGGGCGTATTTACACAGTTTGACGCGGATATCATACCGGCAGCGCGCTGCATCAGTGAAGCAGAAATGCGTTTGCCGCGCCGTGCGCGCTCGGCGCACAAAGGCCGGTTCGGTCATGTGCTGGTGATCGGCGGTGACCACGGGATGGGCGGGGCCGTGCATCTTACGGCGGAAGCGGCGCTGCGCAGCGGCGCGGGACTGGTAACTGTCGCTACCCGCCCGGCATACGTGGCCTCATTTTTGGCGGGCTTGCCGGAAGCCATGGTGCACGGGCTGGAAACCGCTGCCGAGGTGCTGCCGCTCATAGGGCGTGCCACGGTGATCGCTATTGGCCCGGGTCTCGGTCAGGGTGACTGGGGCCGCATGTTGCTGGCTATGGCATTGGATACGCAGTTGCCGCTGGTGGTGGATGCCGACGCACTCAGCCTGCTGGCCGCCCATCCGATAGTGCGCGGTCAGTGGGTGCTGACTCCCCATCCGGGGGAAGCGAGCCGTCTGCTCAAGCAGACCATCAGCGCGATCCAGGAAGATCGCTACCGGGCGGCACTGCAACTGGTTGAACAATTTCGCGCCGTGGTGGTACTCAAGGGTGCCGGCAGCATTGTTGCGGCGACGGATGAAACGCCGGCGGTGTGTACCCACGGTAATCCGGGGATGGCGGCGCCCGGCATGGGCGATGTGCTTACCGGCGTCATCGCTGCACTGATTGCCCAGGGTTTTGCGTTGCCTGAAGCAGCCCGTATCGGCGTTGCATTGCACGCGCTGGCGGGAGACCGGGCGGCGCAATCCGGGGAGCGCGGTCTCATGGCGCGTGATCTCATCAGTGCTTTGCGCCAAGTGATGAATCTGTGAGTCAATTTGCGGTGGCAGATGCCGCGGCCATGGATGCCCTGGGTGTACAACTGGGGTGTGCCTTAAGTGCCGCGGCGGTGGTGTACCTCACGGGTGAACTGGGTGCTGGCAAGACTACCTTGGTGCGAGGTGTATTGCGCGGTCTGGGGTTTACCGGGCGCGTGCGCAGTCCGACTTACACACTGATGGAAGGCTACGAATTCCCAGGACGGGTATTCCATCATCTTGACCTTTATCGTATCCACGATGCCGGCGAACTTGAGTTCTTGGGGGTGCGTGAACTGGATGCTGCGGACCGCTGGGTGTTCGTCGAGTGGCCCGAACGGGGCGTAAGTGAGCTGCCGCCACCGGATCTGGAATTGAAATTTGAGTTGCGGGATCCGGGGCGCCGGATAGGGTTAAGTGCCCGCAGCGAACAGGGCCGAAAGCTGGCCGAGACTTGGCGGACCTTGGTCAAAACCGCAACGGCACCAGGCTTGGCGGGCCTGGATTAAGGTCTCTTCTAAGATCTCGCTCTAAGATTCTTGTGTATCTCTATAAATTCATTAGTAAAAACTTGAAATTCAGCGAAGATCATGTATAACTACCTGAATGTCCCCAGACCGCAGCATGGGCATGAAGGTATTGCTGACGCTAGCACTGCTCTGGCCGGTGGCGGCACTAGCTGCTCCCGCAAATCTGCTGGGGGTGCATTTCGCCCCCGTTGGGGGGCATGCGGCCTTGATCTTCGACTTTTCCGGGCCGGTAGAGCACCGCATTTTCACCCTCGGCAGTCCCAACCGCATCGTCATTGACGTGGATAACGCGCGTTTGGCGACGGCCTTGCCGGCGGGGCAGGGTGTCGTCAAGGATTTGCGCAGCGGCATACATGATCAGACCGGTTTGCGCCTGGTGCTGGATCTAAACGCCCGCGTCATACCACGCAGCCTGTTACGCACGAGCGCGATCGGCACCCAGTTAATAGTGGTTCTATACGCCAACGCTATTTCAACGGATCGTAAACCAGTGCTGACGGCGGCGACCGCGGTCCCCAAGACTGGTCGTGATATCGTGGTTGCGATTGACGCGGGCCACGGCGGCATTGATTCCGGCGCCCGCGGCCGCCACGGGGTTATGGAAAAAACCATCACCCTGCAGATTGCACGTCGGCTCGCCGCACTGGTGGCCAAGCAGCCTGGTTTTAAGCCATTCCTGACCCGCGACGGCGACTATTATCTGACACTACGCCAGCGCATTGACCGCGCGCGCGCGGCGCACGCCGACATTTTCATTTCCATTCATTGCGATGCGGCGCGTGATCACTACGCCGACGGCGCAACGGTTTACGCGCTTTCCATGCACGGCGCGAGCAGTGAACACGCGCGCCTGCTGGCGGAGCGCGAAAACGATTCCGATCTGCTGGGCGGCGTCTCCCTTTCCGACAAGAGCAGCATGCTGGCCTCGGTGTTGCTGGATCTTTCCCAAACCGCCACCATCGGTGCCAGCCTGGATGTGGGCGGCCGCGTGGCGCAGCGGCTCTCCAGGCTTGGTCCCATGCACCGCGATAATGTGCAGCAGGCGGCTTTTGTAGTGCTCAAGTCGCCCGACATCCCCTCGATTCTGGTAGAAACTGATTACATCACCAATCCCCAGGAAGAACGCCTGCTCAAGACCTCCAGCTACCAGCAAAAAATCGCTGCAGCACTGCTAGGGGGCGTGGTTAATTACTTTAATCAGTACCCACCGCCCGGCAGCGAACTGGCCATGACAAAAGCGCGCCAGCAACGAATTGCGCAAGCCGGGGCCGGGCAAGAAACTACGGATTACAACGCCGCCAGCCGCAATTAACGCGGTCCATAGCTTCTGCATTCTTTCTTCAATAGCTGCAAGCCGTTAAGCTAGCCGCCTGCGCGTTGTAGCGGTGTTCTATGTCCATCCGTTTGTTACCGCCTCAGCTTATCAACCAGATTGCCGCCGGCGAAGTGGTGGAGCGTCCTGCCTCGGTGGTAAAGGAATTGCTGGAAAACAGCCTGGATGCCGGCGCTCTCAGCATCAATGTGGAGCTGGAACACGGCGGCGCGCGGTTAATCCGTGTGCGCGATGACGGCGGCGGTATTCCCAAGGAAGAATTAACGTTGGCGGTGGAACGTCATGCCACCAGCAAGATCGCGAGTCTTGAGGATCTGGAACGGGTGGTGACGTTGGGCTTTCGCGGCGAAGCGCTACCTAGCGTCGGTGCAGTGGCGAGGTTGAGCTTGACTTCGCGTATTCGTGGAGACGAGCATGGCTGGCGCATCGAGGGCGACGGTCATGGACGCTATAGCCCGCCGGTACCGGCGCCACACCCGCTCGGCACGACTGTCGAGGTGCGGGAGCTTTTCTTTAACATGCCGGCACGGCGAAAATTCCTGCGCAGCGAAGCCACGGAATTCAGTCACGTGGACCTGGTGCTGCGGCGCATGGCGTTGGCGCGCATGGATGTGGCGCTGCACGCGCATCACAATAGCCGGGGGCTGTATGCCTTGCCTGCGGCGGATGAGCAGCACGAGCGGGAGCAACGGGTGGGCGTGCTGTTGGGCAAGGAATTTGCCGTACAGGCCCTGCATTTTAGCCATGCCATGTCTGGGTTGATCCTGCGCGGCTGGATCGCCCGACCCGCGTTTTCCCGCAGCCAGCCTGACCTTCAGTATTTCTATGTCAATGGCCGCATGGTGCGCGACAAATTGTTGGCCCACGCGGTCAAGCTTGCTTATCACGATGTGTTGTTCCACGGCCGTCATCCGGCCTATGTGCTCTATCTGGAATTGGATCCGGCGCGCGTGGATGTGAATGCCCATCCGGCCAAGCTCGAAGTGCGTTTCCGGGACGGGCGACTGGTGCATGACTACGTGTTTCGCACGGTAGAAGCGGTACTTAAAAACACTTTGCCCCAGTCGCCGGCGGAGCTCGCGCCACCCCCGGCGTCGCAGGCATATTCTGCCGTGCCCCAAGCGGACATGCGCACACAACGGCCGATGCCGCTGCAAGTGGCCGAAGCCATGGCTGCCTATGCAAAACTGCAGCCGGATACCTTGAAGCCTGGGGAAGCGCCTGATACCGCGCGCGGCGTACCGCCGCTTGGTTTCGCGCTTGCACAGCTGCAGGGTGTCTATATTCTCGCCGCCAGCGCCGATGGCCTGGTATTGGTGGACATGCATGCGGCCCATGAACGCATCACCTACGAGCGCATGAAAGCCTCGCTGGAGTCGGGCCGGGTGGTATCTCAGCCGCTGCTGGTGCCGATGAGTGTGAGTGTCAGCCGCCGCGAAGCGGAACACGCGCAATCGGCCGCGGCTGGTCTTGCGGAAGTCGGTTTCATAGTGGAACGCCGTGGTCCGGAAACCCTGGTGATTCGTGAAGTGCCGGCATTGCTCAAGGACCAGGATGCAGCGCAATTGTTACGAGATTTGCTCGCCGACATGATCGAGCATGGCGGCAGTCGCCGCCTGCATGCCGCGCTGGAACATGTGCTGGCCACCCGTGCCTGTCACACTTCGGTGCGCGCACACCGCGAGCTGACGCTTGCAGAGATGAATGCGCTGTTGCGAGAGATGGAGCGCACACCGCGGGCCGACCAGTGCAATCATGGCCGTCCCACCTGGAAAAATCTCAGCATGGCGGAATTGGACAAATTGTTCTTACGCGGCCGATGATAAACCCAATCAGTTGCTGCCATGTCGTGCAAGGTTGTTGTCGGGATGTCACGGAATGTATGGATGTCAGGACACGGTTGTGAGGTTTTGAGATGAATGTTTCACAGTCGCCACCGGCGATTTTTCTCATGGGGCCAACGACATCGGGCAAGACAGCGCTGGCGGTGGAGCTGGTCAAACATTTCCCCTGCGATATCATCAGTGTGGATTCGGCGATGATCTACCGTGGCATGGATATCGGCACCGCCAAACCGGGTGCGGAGATCCTACACATTGCACCCCATCGTCTCATTGATATTCTTGACCCCGTGGAAAGTTATTCCGCGGGCCGGTTTCGTGAGGACGCGCTTGCGGCCATGATGGCGATTGCATCCAGCGGGCGGGTGCCGCTGCTGGTAGGCGGGACCATGCTGTACTTCCACGCCTTACAACACGGGCTTGCGGAATTGCCAACCGCCGATTCGCGGGTACGCGCGGAACTGGACGCGCGCGCCGCCAAGCAAGGCTGGGCGGTCCTGCATGCGGAACTCGCCTGCGTGGACCCAACTGCTGCAGCCCGCATCAACGTCAATGACCCGCAGCGTATCCAGCGAGCCCTGGAGGTTTTTTATCTGACCGGCCAGCCGCTGTCGGAACTGCAGAACGCCGGCGCTGTCCAACCCTTGCCATATCGTCTTATTAAATTGGCGATAACGCCTTCCAATCGGGCATTGTTGCATGCACGCATTGCACAACGGTTTCATGACATGCTGGCATTGGGATTTGTGAAGGAAGTGGCGGGTTTGCGCGCGCGGGGCAATTTGACAATTACTCATGGGTCCATGCGGTCGGTAGGTTATCGTCAATTGTGGGGATACCTGGAAGGTGCCTGCAATCTGGAAACGGCGGTGCAACGGGGTATCGTGGCGACGCGCCGCTTTGCCAAACGCCAATTAACCTGGTTGCGCGCAGAAAACGATGTCCGGTGGCTTCAAAGCGATACCCCCGGCGTAGTCGAAGACGCACGTACGCTGTTGGCGCAGGCGCTGGAGGCCTGGCTCTGAGGGTGCTGTGTTACAATCCTATTGTGATTAACAATAGAACTAAGCCGCCCATGAGGCTTACTAGTGATGGACATAACTAAAACGAGGAGACAAGCCATGGCCAAAGGTCAGTCCCTGCAAGAACCCTTCTTAAACACGCTGCGGCGGGACAAAGTGCCGGTCTCGATTTATCTTGTCAATGGCATCAAGTTACAAGGACAAGTCGAATCCTTCGATCAGTTCGTCATTCTGCTCAAGAACAGCGTGAGTCAAATGGTGTACAAACATGCCATTTCCACGGTAGTGCCGAGCAGGCATGTGAACATGGCGCCCGGCGAGGGCGGTGAGGAACCAGGCAGCGAAAGCGCCTGATACACGTACGCTATGCCGAGGCGATGCATTGTTTGAACGTCCGAAGAGCGGTGAACGGGCCGTTCTGGTTCACCTCAATCTCGATCCCGCAACCGGCGACGATCTACTCCAGGAATTCACCGAGCTCGCCAAAACCGCCGGCGCGGAAGTGCAGGCAACCGTGATCGGCAGCCGGCGTGTGCCGGAAGCGCATTTCTTTATCGGCGAAGGCAAGACCGAGGAAGTACGCGCCAAGGTGCTGGAAACCCGCGCCGATCTGGTGTTGGTAAACCACACGCTCTCGCCCAGCCAGGAACGCAACCTGGAAAAATTCCTCAATTGCAGGGTATTGGACCGTACCGGATTGATTCTCGATATTTTCGCGCAACGTGCGCGCAGTTTCGAAGGCAAGCTGCAGGTGGAACTCGCCCAACACCGGCATCTGGCCACACGTCTGGTGCGCGGTTGGACGCACTTGGAAAGGCAGCGCGGTGGCAGCATCGGTCTGCGCGGTCCCGGCGAAACCCAATTGGAAACCGACCGGCGGCTCATCGGCAAACGTATTCAGCAATTGGTGAAGCGTCTGCAACGCATGCGCGAACGGCGTGAACAGGGCCGGCGCACACGGGTGCGCCGGGCGGTACCCACCGTGTCGCTGGTGGGGTACACCAACGCCGGCAAGTCCACGCTCTTCAACGCACTCACCGGTGCCGAGATGTTCGTTGCCGATCAGTTGTTTGCAACCCTGGACACCACCCTGCGCCGCCTGCAACTTGATGGCGGCCCTGAAGCGGTGCTGGCGGATACGGTGGGGTTCATCCGTGAACTGCCCCATGATCTGGTGGCGGCTTTCCGTTCCACCCTCCAGGAAACCGCGGAGGCTGCGTTGCTGCTGCATGTGGTGGATGCCAGCGACCCGCAACGGGACATATATATTGATACCGTGAATCAGGTGTTGGCGGCAATCGGTGCGCAGGATATACCGCAACTTGAGGTGTTCAATAAAATCGACGCCACTGGGCAATCCCCGGCGGTCGAAAACGGTCCGGACGGTCTGCCGCGGCGCGTATGGGTGTCGGCTCGCAGTGGCGCCGGCCTGGAACTTCTGGGTAAAGTCATCGCAGAGCGCTTGCGCAGCGGGACCGTGCAGGGCTGGCTGCGGCTGGCGCCGGCCAAGAGCCGCGCACGGGCCGCGCTTTTCCAGCTCGGCGCGGTGCGCGGCGAGAAACTGGAACAGGACGGCAGTTATCTGCTGCGGGTGGAATTGCCGCGCAGCGAATATCAGCGTCTTTGCCATCGAGAGGGACTGAGCCCCTCGCTGCTGACAGTTTGATTCAGCGGGTTGCTTTGTTTACCGATGCGCTGATCTGATACTAGGTTGCAACGGAATTTTTAATTCAGCCGGGTTGATTGAACAATGGAGAAAGCCGGAAATCGCATTTTCACTTTTTGATCTCGAAGATGCCAAGATGGGTTTTTAGATATTTTATCGTTTACATGGGAGTGTTCCGCCATGGTGTGGAAAGAACCGGGGAAGGACAAGGATCCCTGGAAAAGTACAGAGCCCCCGCCGGATCTGGAGCGGATGGTAAAAAATCTGCACAAGCGGTTCAGCTCGCTGTTCGGCGGCCAGCGTGGCGGCCAGCATCGCTTCCGTGCAACCATATTGTGGTGGCTGTTGCCGGTGATTATCGCGACCTGGCTGCTATCCGGTTTCTACAAGGTGGCACCCGCTGAACGTGGAATAAATTTCGTGTTTGGCCGCTACACAGGAGTGGTGTCGCCGGGATTGCACTGGCATGTGCCCTGGCCCGCCGGCCGTGCGGATATCATCGGCGGCGTGGAAGGGCGGGATTACACGCGCAGTTATAACCGCTTGCTTACCAGCGACGGCGACATCGTGACGGTGGACGCGGTGGTGCAATTTCATGTGGTAGATATGAGCGATTATCTGTTCAATACCGCCAGCGCCGCGGACGCCGGCAAAAGCGCCGATGCCGGCACCAAGACGTTACTCGGCGAGCTGGCGGATGCCGCCATACGCACTGCGGTCGCCCACAGCACCTTGGAAGGTATTCTGGGTGTTGGGCAGGATGCCGTGGAAGCGGATGCGAGCCAGCGGTTGTACGCATTTTTGAAACCTTACAATACCGGTATTGCCGTGACGCGCCTCTCGTTCCAGCATGTCAGCGTTCCCCAAAGCGTGAGCGGCAGTGATGCCGATGTGAGTACGGCCCAACGGCAGGCGCAGCAGGCCAAGACCGGGGCTCAGGCCTATGCAAACGATCTGCAGCCTCAGGTCAAGCGTGCGGCGGATGCCAAAATTGCGGAGGCCGAACTCTACCGCACTACCTTGGTGAACCAGGCGCAGGCGGATACCGCGGGTTTTGATGCAGTGCTCGCAGCCTACCGTAAAGCGCCGGCTCTGACTCGCGACACTTTGTATATGCAGACCATGGAAGAGATTCTCGGCAATGCCAATAAAGTCGTGGTGGATACCCGTAACGGCAATGTGAGCGTGCAAGTGCCGCAAGCTTTCACACCCGCAAAGCCAGCGGCACCCAAAGTGCCTACGCCTGAAAAGGCAGCGGCCGGGAGCGCCAGCGCCGCTGTGACCAGCTCCAGTACTGCACCGACCGCGACTCCCGCTGCCGGTACACACAAGGGGAAGCCGTGATGTCGCTGCATCGTTCTCTCATTAGTTTCATCATCGCCGTCGGCCTATTGATACTCGTCAGCCAAAGCGTGGGTGTTGTTCAACAGGGTCAGATGGGGGTGCGCTTGCGCGCCGGCACGGTGATTGCAACCGACCTCAAGCCCGGCCTGCATTTTAGGTTGCCGTTCATCGGCCAGATTCTCGGGTTGGACGCTCACTGGATCACCCTGGACAGCGGGCATCAGAACGGCGGCCGTTTGAAACTGGTAAGTGCAGACGGCAAAACCCTGGAAGCGGGCTATGCCGTGGTATGGCGCGTTAGCGATGGCACCGCCTTTTGTCATGCCACCGGCTGCGACGAAAGCAGCGGCGCGCGCCGCATCAACGATGCACTTACGCCAATGCTGAACAAGCTGTTTGCGACACATACTGCCGCCGAGTTGCTGGCTGACAAGCATGACGCGCTGACCGCGGACTTGCCCGCCCGCCTTGACGCACACTTGCAGGCGCTTGGCGTGACGGTGCGGGCGGTTTACATTACGGCGCTCAGCCTGCCGCGGGAGCAACTGTCCACAATATACGAGCGCATGCGTTCAACCCAATCGGATAACGCCGCGCAGATCCGTGTCCAGGGCACCGCCAGCGCCGATGCCATTCGGGCCAAGGCGGATCAGCAGCGGGCGCTGATGCTTGCGCAGGCAGACATCCAGGCGCAGAAAATTCGCGGCCAGGCGGACGCGGATGCCGCGGCGATTTATGCGCATGCCTATCAGCAGGATCCGGAGTTCTTCAGTTTTTATCTCAGGTTGCAGGCTTACCGGCGCACCCTCAAGAAGAATAACAGCGTGATCGTGCTGGGGCCGGATAGCGGGTTCCTGAAGTACTTCGACGGACTTGAGGCGGCGGTCAAACGACACCACTGACAGAGGGGGATTGTGCATGTGGCTGGCGTTATTGACCGCGCTTGGCTTGATGCTGGTGATAGAAGGCATCCTGCCGTTCCTCAATCCGCGCAGCTTCCGGCAGGCTTTGGCGGCGGTCACTCAGGCCAATGACCGGGTACTGCGTATTGCCGGTCTGGCGAGCATGATCGCGGGCGTTATTCTGCTGTATCTGGCGCGCAATCTGTTCTGATGGAATCGGGGAGTAGCGGGTGAGCAAAACAGGCAAGAACCTCATCGTCATCGGCACCCAGTGGGGCGACGAGGGCAAAGGCAAAGTGGTGGATTGGCTCACGGACCGGGTGGCGGCGGTGGTGCGCTTCCAGGGCGGCCACAATGCCGGCCACACCCTGGTGATCAACGGCGAGAAGACCATCCTCAAGCTGATTCCTTCCGGGGTGTTGCGTACCAACGTGCAATGTCTCATCGGCAACGGCGTGGTGCTATCGCCCACGGCGCTGCTGGAAGAAATCAGCATGCTGGAAGCCAAGGGCGTGCCGGCGCGCGAGCGCCTGAAGATATCGCCGGCGTGTCCATTGATATTGCCGTCCCATGTGGAGCTGGATAAGGCGCGTGAACAGGCCAAGGGCGCCGCCAAGATCGGCACCACCGGCCGCGGCATCGGTCCGGCCTATGAAGACAAGATCGCGCGCCGCGCGGTGCGCGTGGCGGATCTGTTTCACCGCGAGCGCTTCGCCGCCAAACTGGGCGAAGTGCTGGATTACCACAACTTCATCCTTAAGAACTATTTCCACGCGGAGCCGGTGGCCTTCCAGAAAACCCTGGAGGATTATCTGGCGCTGGTGCCGGTGCTGGAACCCATGATCGTGGATATCACGCCTTTGTTGGACGCGCTGCGCCGGCGCGGCGAAAACATGCTGTTCGAAGGCGCCCAGGGCGCGCTGCTGGACGTGGACCACGGCACCTATCCGTATGTCACCTCGAGCAACACCACCGCCGGTGGCGCCGCCACTGGCACCGGCTTGGGGCCGCTGTATTTCGATCAGGTGTTGGGGATCGTCAAGGCCTACACCACGCGCGTGGGCGAGGGTCCCATGCCCACGGAACTATTCGATGCCATGGGCGAGCACCTCGCGCGCCGCGGCCATGAATTCGGCTCGGTCACCGGCCGGCCGCGCCGCTGCGGCTGGTTCGACGTGGTGGCGCTGAAGCGTTCGATCATCAACAACAGTGTCACCAGCCTGTGCATTACCAAGCTGGATGTACTGGACGGCCTCGATAGTATCCGTATCTGCGTGGCCTACAAAACCGCAAAGGGTGAGGTTACCGTTGCCTCCATGGGTGCGGAGAGTTTCGCGGAGTCGGAACCGGTGTACGTGGACATGCCCGGCTGGAAAGCATCCACCGTCGGATTGACCCAATACCAGGAACTGCCGGAGAACGCGCGCAAATATTTGAAGCGCATCGAAGAACTTCTGGGCGTGCCGCTCGATATCATCTCCACCGGCCCGGACCGCTCCCAGACTATCGTACTGAAACATCCGTTCGATTAGGAGATATCTATTGGTTCGTGGTCAGAGTAAAAGTTATTTGATACTAGGCTGTTAAGTTTTACTCTGACCACAAATACCCCGTTGCAAGTAAGAGTTGTGGTAGAGTCGCTTGTGACATCGAGTTCTTCGATCAGGATCGGAAAAATATCGAACACCAGTGGCTTGTACGGCACCCTGATTCGCCCTATCCTCCGCCAGAACTGGCCGGTAAGTCTCAACAACAATTTCATATTTCCGAAGCTCGACCACAAGGCTCTGTGGGAAGTTTTAAATGGACTCCGGTGGACCCGGACCGTTAGCATTACACGGCTTCGATCAGTTGCCGCGACGGAATCTTTGTGGAAAATTGGGAGGTAACACGCGTGGACGGGGTGCTTCGCGCCAAGATCAGAATTGAACACGGACCTCAGTGGATTGAAAAGAATCCGAAGTCGAACCCGGTGGTTTTTGAGTGCATACATCCAGAATTTTCCAGCACCACGCTGGCTCTAGCCTTTACGGAGGCAAAACGGAAACCAGTTCATCCGGGATGGAAGCCGAATCATCTGTTCAATTTTCCCGTGGCAATCATTGATCCTAATGGCCACGTGCAAGTCATGTCGGGCGTTAAACTTCCGGATGGGAATGTCAAGATAGACTTTGGATGCTGGAATATTCTTACAAGACACTTCGGAGATAAATCCTCATCAAGAGGATTTCAGCTTTTGCAGAGATGGCTTGCGTTCAGGCGGAAGTACAATGGCGCCAGGAAGGAAATCGGATGAGATTGCTTGGAACAGTCTGTGGTGCCAGGAGAGGACTCGAACCTCCACGGTGTTACCCGCTAGAACCTGAAACCAGTGCGTCTAGCAATTCCGCCACCTGGGCATCGTCTGCGATGTTTAGCGCAGTCACTACCCCGCCCGGCCATAACGATCCAAAAGGGATGTGAGGACTGGCGAGTGGACCAAGGGCGGCTCGTTGAGCAGAAGCATTTGTGCAAGCTGGCGCCGGGAGAGCCTCCCAATCGCCGCTGGAAGCCTTGTGGGACAAGCCCGTCTGCGGTTTTCTTGAAGTTTCCGAATACGGCCAAGCGTATAGGATTCAAATATACGGTGTAGAGTATATTGAATTTATATACGTTGTAGCGTATAAAGCGCATGAAACTTGGAGTTACCCAATGACCGAGCAAATCGCCCGAACCCCTAAGCAGATCGGCGCTGCGGTCCGCCGTTGCCGCCGCGCCTTGGGAATGAACCAACAGGACGTGGGTAAAAAGACTCAGCTGCGGCAAGCCACGATTTCCGGACTGGAAGCCGGCGAGGCAGGCTCCCAGCTTCGCACGCTCTTTGGCGTACTCACGGCGCTTAATCTGGAACTCGTCGTCCGGCCACGCACCAAAGCCTCGACTGACAAGATTGAGGAAATGTTCTGATGGCGCGACGGCGCACACGCATTCCTCTCAACGTCTTTCTAAACGCTCGCCTGGCCGGCCGTCTTAGACGACAATCGAGCGGGGCCATTGATTTTGAGTATGACCGCGGCTGGCTTGGCTGGGAACATGCCTTACCGGTTTCCCTCGCGTTACCGCTGCGCGAGGACCGGTTCATCGGCGATCCGGTAATTGCGGTCTTTGACAACCTGCTTCCGGACAATGATCAGATCCGTCGCCGCCTGGCCGAACGGGTGGGAGCTGCGGGCAAGGATGCTTATAGCCTTCTTGCTGCCGTCGGACGTGATTGCGTCGGTGCGCTACAGTTCCTGCCCGATGGCGAAGACCCAGGCCCGGCCGGCGGTATCTCGGGGCGTCCGCTGCACGACAAGGAAATCGCCGACATCCTCAGCGACCTGAAACGCACCCCCCTGGGTGTGGGTGAAAACGACGAATTCCGCATTTCTCTGGCAGGGGCGCAAGAAAAGACCGCCCTACTTTACTGGCAGGGCAAGTGGCAGGTGCCCCATGGCACCACCGCGACGACGCACATCCTCAAGCCGGAAATCGGTAAATTGCCGAACGGGATTGACCTCACACAAAGTATCGAAAATGAACATCTGTGCATGCGCCTGATGACGGCGTTTGGCTTACCTGCTGCCAAGACGCAGATGCTGGAATTCAATGGCAAACGTGCGCTAGTAATCGAGCGGTTTGATCGGCGCTGGACCTCAGACGACCGGCTGCTGCGTCTTCCGCAGGAAGATTGCTGCCAGGCACTATCCGTGCCGCCGACCCGTAAATATGAATCCGAGCACGGTCCTGGCATCCGACAGGTTCTTGAGCTATTAAAAGGCAGCGATGAACCGGACTCAGATCAGAGACTATTTTTCAAGGCTCAAATCGTCTTTTGGCTGATTGGAGCTACTGACGGCCACGCCAAGAATTTCAGTGTTTATCTTTTCCCCGGTGGCAGATTTCACCTCACGCCACTCTACGATGTTATGTCTTCGCAACCCAATGTAGACGCGGGGCAGATCCAGCACAATCGCATGAAGCTTGCGATGGCGGTCGGTGATAGGCGCTATTACGCGGTGAACTCGATTATGCCGCGACACTTCCTGCAGACGGCGGTACGGTGCGGCCTCTCGGTCGAATTTGCCCAGAGCATTCTGGATGAGATCCAGGCAGGCGCGGATAGTGCTATTGACGCCGTGCGTGCGGAATTGCCTGCCGGATTCCCAGAAATCGTCAGCGTATCCATAATTAGCGGTATTCGCAGACGTCTTCAGTTGATAGCTCTAGAAAAGGTGTTACCCGCTAGTACCTGAAACTAGCGCGTCTACCTCATTTTGTTAGACGCTCTCAGCATTACTCGTCGGGCGCGTGCTCGCAGCGGCTTTTCTGATCCGCGGTCTGCGCTTGCGGCTTGCATGCCACAAATCATACGCCGCCTGCATGCGCAGCCAGCTTTCAGCGCTGGGCGGCAGCCAGTCGGCAAGACGCAAGGCCAAGTCCGCGCTGACCGCAGCACGACCGTTGACCACGCGCGAAAATGCCACACGCGACATACCAAGCTGCTCAGCTGCCTGCGTTACAGTAAGTCCCAGTTCAGGCAGCACGTCGTGCTTGAGAATGTCGCCGGGATGAGTTGGGCGCATTTTCGGCTCGGATTTGACGGTGTATTCGCATCTAGTCTTGGCTTTCATCTTAATGAAATTGCTCAAAGTCTAGGCGCCATGCTTTGCCTTCCTACCACTCCAAGCGGGCCGCTGGGTTCATTCACAGCGATAGCATAGCGTTACGAGTGGTCTGGAGGGGCTGACGGGGTGTCCGGAGGGATTATTTAGAGCCGCTGTTGGTGCCCAGGAGAGGGTGAGGCCGGTATATTTAATGCGAGCACCGCTCGCATCCGGTCGAACGGGTGAACAGGGATGTTCACCCCGGACAGCTTGCCAAGGATGGCTCAGTGAGGCGGGTGAAATAGACTGATAACGTTGGTGCCCAGGAGAGGACTCGAACCTCCACGGTGTTACCCGCTAGTACCTGAAACTAGTGCGTCTACCAATTCCGCCACCTGGGCAGGGGCAGGCCAAATACAGCCGGTTTGGGAGGGCGGCACTTTACCGACAGCATCCCACTGTGTCAATGTCACGTTTTACCTAAGTCACTCATTGCATGAAGAAAAAACCAAAACCACAAAAAGTTGCGCGCCGCCCCCACGACCCCTATGCGGAACGCGAGGCGCAGAAATATGCACGTCCCATCCCCAGTCGCGAAGCGATCCTGCATTGGCTGGAAAAGGCGGGTAAACCACTGCGCTTCGAGCGGCTCTCGCAGGATCTG
>DAHUYB010000046.1 GCA_027315405.1 Gammaproteobacteria bacterium
CGATGGGCGCACGGCCCGTGGTCAGGGTTATGCGATGAGCCAGCAGTGCCGCAAGCGCATCGAGCAGGGATTTGGCTGGATCAAGACCATCGGCGGTCTACGCAAGCTGCCGTGCGTGGGCCTGCCTGCGGTGCGCGGCTGGGTGACCTGGACCTTCGCCACCTACAACCTGATCCGCCTGGGCGGGATCGGTGGGTGGTGGGATCCGTCGCCGACCTGAGCCATGACGGGAGACGTGCGTCCGGAGGGTGCGCAAACGGGAGTTTTTCAAACCCCGGAAGGCCGCCGGAGGCGATGGAGCGATAGCAACAAGCGATTGGACGCGCGACAAATCGGGGTTGCTCAACAGCCTGCTAGGGCGAATCACTGCAAACATAGTCATTTGGATTGAAGGGCTTTTTCTTGGATTGTTGATCTTTTGGCTGATATTTGGCAGTGATTGCTTCAACCTTCATTTGGCCTTTGAGGTCGATGAGTTCTAGTTGTGCATCATAATTTCCCTTCTTTGCGGCTTTTTCGAGCCAAAATAACGCCCGCTCCTGACAGGCCAGGCTTCGGTTCTGATGCATAATCCACGTCGCGTAGTCATATTGGCTTTCTGGTTCGCCATTTTCAGCTCCAATGCGAGACCAATATGTTCCTAGTTTTGTATTTATGCGCAACATGTAATAGAAAGCAGATATGCGATCGGCTGCCTTTGATGAACCTTCAAGCGCCTCTCGGGAGAGCTGACGAATTTGAGTATGTGTTAGATAGAAGGCACCAAGTCCAGTTGTTGGCCTTGGTGCCTGCCTGGCGCTTGATGCCGGATAGAATAAAATCGCTGCGACAATTAAAATAATTGCTTTCATTGTCCGTTGGATAGCAAGTAAGTCGGATAGTACGTAATGAATTGCCCGGGCTCAAGATAACCCGGCCCCCCCGAGTTCGTCACTTTTGCCTGAAAAACGGGTCGCTTGGCGCCTGCGGATGACGGTAGTTGCTGGGTTTGCGGGGTGATTTTCTGACGCTGGCATGTAGTGTCACGTCATGTCGGTAATGTAATTTGCGTTGCTTTGTAGTGGCCACTATCGTGCGCACATGTTCCTGCGCCGAACCCAGTCCGGACCCCGCGAGTACCTGCAACTGGTGGAGAGCTTCCGCACGCCCGCAGGCGTCCGTCAACGCGTGCTGTTCTCCTTCGGTCGCATCGATCAGCTGTCGGCGGAACAGATCGAAACCCTGGTGCGCGGCTTGCAGCGCGTGGGGGGTGACGCGAGCGTCGCTTCGCCGTCTCCGCGCATCGTCTGTGCGCCCGCCCGCAGCGTGGGTGACACCTGGGCGCTGACCCAGCTGTGGAAATCGCTGGGCCTGGAATCGGCTTTGCGGCGGGCGCTGGGTGCGCGCCGTGCCGCGCACGAGCCCTGGATCCGCACGATGGTCTTTCATCGGCTGTGCGATGCGGGCTCCAAGCTGGGCACCCTGCGCTGGCTGGAGACGGCGGTGATGCCCGGTATCGCCACCGAGCAGGCCAATCACCCGGCGCTGCTGCGCGCGATGGATGCCCTCGATGAAGTGACCGACGCCCTGCAGGTGCAGGTGCTGAAAGCGCTGCGGCCGCTGCTGGATCAGGAGCTGTCGGTGGTGTTCTACGATCTGACGACGGTGCGGGCCGAGGGCGAGAGCGAGCTGCCGGGCGACCTGCGCGCGTTCGGCCACTCGAAGGACCGGGACCTGCCGGCGCGTCAGGTGGTCATTGGCGTGGTGCAGAGCGCCTGCGGCTTGCCGTTGCTGCATACCGTGCACAAAGGCAACGTCTCGGAGCCCTCGACCCTGCTCGCCATGGTGCAGGCGCTGAAGGCGCGGCTGGCCGTGAAGCGGGTGGTGATCGTGGCAGACCGGGGCCTGATGAACCACGACCAGCTTGAGCAACTGGATGCGCCTGAAGTGGCGGTGGACTACATCATGGCGGTGCCGGCACGGCGCTACGGCGACTATGCCGGTCACGTTCAGGCGCTGGGTTTTGCCGCGGACGCCACAGGCATCCGGGAGACCCGGGATCACGCCGGGCGCCGGCTGATCGTGGCCCGCGATGCCGAACGGGCGCAGTCGATGCGCGAGCACCGCGCGGCGGCGCTGGCGGAGATCGAGGCGCTGGCGGCGGAGCGCGTCGGCAAGCTCGAAGCCCAGGAGCGTGGAGAGCGCACCCGCGGTCGGGCACTGAGCGACGGCGGGGTCTACCACCAGATCCAGAGCCTGATCGAGGACGCCGGGCTCGGGCGCATCGTCAAGACGCACATCGCCAACGGGCTGTTCTCCTACGACATCGACTTGGGCTCCCTGGCGCGTGCCGAGGCGCTCGATGGCACCCTGATCCTGGTGACCCGCATCGACACCCTGGACGCGGCGGCCGTGGTCGAGCGCTACAAGGCGCTGGCGGACATCGAGCGCGGCTTCCGCGTGCTCAAGCAGGAGATCGAGATCGCGCCGATGTATCACCGCCTGCCGGAACGAATCCGCGCGCACGCGGCGATCTGCTTTCTGGCCCTGGTGCTGCATCGCCACCTGCGCGCACGGCTGCGCGCCGGCAAGCGTTCGGAGAGCCCCGAGCGCGTGCTGCAGCAGTTGCGCCGGATCCAGGCGCACGAGGTCACCGTGGACGGCGCCACCCATCACACCACCAGCGCGATCCGTGCTGAGCACCGCGTACTCTGCGAACAACTGGAACTGTCGCTGCCCGATGCGCAGGCGCTGCCGCCTCCACGCACGCCTAAGCGGCGCCGACAACCGCGCTCCGCACGACCCTCCGCTGCCACCGCCTTGTAGTGTCAAAATCAAATCGGCACCACGCCACATCAACCACTTGCAGCACTGGACGACGAACTCGGGGGCCCCATGCCTTCAGCCGCTGAAGTTGCCGTAAATTCGGTCATTCCAGAGCGCGCGCCACCGATAAATACGCACCATCGTCTACCTGCTCAAGGCCCGACTCGACCAGCCGGCTTTGCCATTCCAGCTGGCGATAACATGAGCGCAGGGCTCTTTGCATCCACAGGAACTGTCATGTCCCCCCTTCATTTCTGTTTACACGTCGGAAGTTGCACTTATTTTCGCATTACCGCCAATCCCGTGTGCCTTAATCACGCGATCCTGCAAATTGGCGTACAACTTGTCAAAAAGCTGAAGTTGATCGGAGAGTCTTATTCTCCCACTTCGAGCGTATTCCACGATAACTGATCGGCTTGTCCGCCCTTGAACCAATCGTATATTATTGATTTCTGAGTAACGAGCATACTTAGTCGAAAAGCCTATCAGCTCGATTCGATCTTCAGTAAGGCGGACGCGGTAAAAAAAAGATGACATTGCAGCAAGCCATAAAAAGCCAATAATAAATATGAAGAATAAAACTAATGCCTTATCTTTCGGCCACAAAATATAGCCATGAGCATAAGAGTTAGAAAAAAGCCATGTAATAAAGCACGCCCCTGCAATAACAAAAATCCTAGATGCTATCGAAATCCTGTAAACGCCCCCATTTGATATTTGTTCGGCGTGCTTCTCGCCAATGATGTTCAGCCCATGTTTTACCACAACAAACGTCGATGGCACAAGGAGAGGAAGCCACACGGTAGGTGACATGGTAACGCCCTAATTACCTTGCGGCATATATGGCAGCAACCCATCCTGAGGAGTGGCTCCCGTAGTCAATTCGTCCCCAAAACCTTGCATGACGTTACCCATGGTCATTCCATAATACATGGAAAACCCATGGGCAGCAGAATTCATCTCCCCTTGATCAAGGGCCCATTCTGCACTCTTCGCATTGGCATCACCTAAGAGGCTCAGTACGGAAGCCACCAATACTTCTTCGCCATTTATACATTGACCTTTAGCATACTCGCCCCCTGCCTCAAGGCCACCGGAAGCTGCGGCGCGTATACCCATTCCCCAAGCGCTTGGCACGTCATCAGTAGCCCAAAAAAGAAAGCCATTGCCAGCACCAACGGCTGTGTCAATTCCTAAAGCACTACCTGTATCCCCATTAAGGCGCCCAAGCATATAACCCTCAAAAGCACCGGCAGCAGTAAATCCGCCACCTGCAATTAATTCACCAATCAGTTCAGGATCAAAACCTTTAGGGTCTCTATAGATCAATGGATTTTGTACCGCATATCCGTAGAAGTTCTCACCCCCGGCGAACCCGATGGGATCCTCGCTGATGAAT
This sequence comes from Gammaproteobacteria bacterium, assembly GCA_027315405.1. GTDB lineage: Bacteria > Pseudomonadota > Gammaproteobacteria > Natronospirales > REEB76 > REEB76. The sequence goes on from DAHUYB010000046.1 coordinate 4,205, forward strand.
CGCCCCATCGCCGGCGCGTAGTAGCGCGCCCGGTAGTAGTACAGCCCGTCGCCATCGTTCTCGCGCCCGGTGTATTGGTACGGGTTGTCGAAACCGCTCGCGCTGGCAGTGGTGTTGCCATACGGGTCGTAGCTGTACTGCTCCACGATGGCCCCTGCGCTGTTGGTCAGAGCGATGGTGCTGTTCAGCGCATCGCTCAGGAAATCCGTGCGCCCGCCAAGATCGGTACGCGCAAAGCGCTCATCGACCGCCAGCCCGGTCAGGATCGAGGTCGCCGTGCTCCCGTGCGTCTCCTGCACCGCGTTCAAGCCGTCGTACAGGTAACTCGCCGCGTTGCCGTTGAAGTCCGTACCGATGCGCCGGCCCAGCGGATCGTAGCTGAAGCTGGCGATCGTCGTACCCGACTGCTTGATCGCAGTGAGCTGGTTGCGGGCGTTCCACACATAGGTGTCGGTACCGTTGCCGGTCAGATTGCCATCCGCGTCGTAGCTATATGTCTGCCCGTTCCAACTGGTCAGGCGATCATTGAGGTCGACCGTCGCTGGTGCCGTTGTGGCGGGCGGCAGGACATTGGAGGCCAGGCTGCCGCTTTCGCCGCTGCGCTGGCCGGCCGTGTTGTACGTGTAGGCGATGTTGCCCAGCACGCTGCCGTTGGCGTCGGCGTAGTTCAGGCCAGTGAGGTCACTGGCCGCATCGTCGCCGTCCGTCGTGGTCACGCCA
>DAHUYB010000050.1 GCA_027315405.1 Gammaproteobacteria bacterium
ATCACGCTCTTCGCCTTGGCCAATCTCTATCTGTTGCGACGACGATTGCTGGCGCAGGGGTAGTGTGCCTGGAAGATGGAAACGGACGGCCAGAAACCACAAATAGCGGTGTACAACGCAGGCAACGGCCAATGATCGCGCGTAAAAATCCAGGCTCCGTAACTCCAACACCAAACGCTCTCATTTTGTTGAGTTGTGCAGACCTTCCCTAGATCCTATAGCCTCGTAATGCATCAGGCGACGGTTTCCATCTTAAATACGGTATTCAAAGACTGAATACTGGAATTGCTGAATCCTGTCCGCTGGCGTGTGATGTGCATCATGGCGATGCTGTAACAGCCGGAATCCGGAACCCAGTTCGGCGGCGAGAGTTTGTGGCGAATAGCGCTGCACCGGCAGACCGCTGCAGCGCTCCGGACCTTCCAGTGCGAAACTGGCGATGATAGCCGTGCCGCCGGGCGCCAGGGCCGCTTCAAGATTTTTGCGGTAGGCCGCCCGCTCAGCCGGGTCGGTGAGAAAGTGAAACACCGCCCGGTCATGCCATAGACGATAACTTCGGCCGGGTTGCCAAGCGGTTAGGTCGGCTGCGATCCAGTGAACCTGGCTGGCTGAATTGCCGAGACGTGTGCGTGCTGTTATGAGTGCCTGTTGCGCAATATCCAGCACGGTGAGGTCCGTGTAGCCTTCCGCCAACAGCTGATCCACCAGCCGCGAAGCGCCGCCACCCACATCAATGAGCGCCTCGGTTTTCCGCAGGCCGACGGCGTGGATCAAGTCCAGGGAAATCTCCGGTCGCGGCTGAAACCAGCTGAGCGTCTCATCCGATTTCTGCCGGTACACCTGTTCCCAATGCTGTTTGCGGTCCACGCCGGCCTGCCCTCCAGCTGTTCATAAATCTAACCATCCGTCAGATGCCATCACCCGGGTAAAGTGATGTTCGTCGCTTGCCGGATGAGGTAACCGGTACTAGTGTATATGCGACCACCACACCGGAGGATGAATGATGGACATTCAGGAATCAAAACCTACCTGTCGCCACTGGGGCGGACTGGCGACGGCCCTGATCGTCATCGCCTTCGGCGTATTTATCCTGCTGGGCAATTTCGGCATTACCTTGCCCTTCATGGAGTATCACAATTGGTGGGCCCTGTTCATCCTTATCGGCGCCGTGGGCCCCCTGTCCTACGCGGTCCGGCGCTACCGGCAGCAACAAAAATTCGACGGCGTGGTGCTGCATTCGCTGGTATCCGCCGCCGCGGTCATCACCGTCGCCCTGTTTTTTCTGCTGAATTTATCCTGGAACCGGTGGTGGCCGGTGTTCATCGTTTACGGCGGACTCTGGATGCTGGCGAATAATTGGAAGCACAATTCCGGCTCTGTGTCATCTTAACTATCCACAGGCTCGTCAAGATTTAGATGCGCTCGTTATCTTCGAACAGAGAACCGTTTGGCGATCTCGGATTATCCATACTCATCGCTTCATCGGTGTGGTCGCGTCCGTGATTGCGAGCCGCACAGGCCTGTGATTAGTATTCAAATATGTTCCACGGCAAGCGAATACATAAAGTGACGATTACGCTGAATAGCAAATAGCGGCACGCACGCAGCGCACTTGGGAACAGCAACTACGGTGCAGCTGTCACAGCAGTCACGCGCGAGAGATTAAACTCCCGTTGTGCGGCCATCACGACACGCCGGATATTTGAGCTTGCGCTCGCCCTATCGCAGCCATTTGAACTGAAAGTCACATTCGGAGACCAATTGCAGGCCGCCGAGCCGCCGTCAATAGACAACGGCATGATGGCGGTGATGCGGCAGAGTCTCGATGCCTCGTGCATCTTGAGTCGGGTATTCAGAATCGACATTAATTGTCCGATCGAGATGATTTTTCTATCCATAAATCAACCCCGGATTTTGGCGCGCAGCCGCGTCCACACGCTGTCAAGCGATTGCAGCGATGGCGAATGGTTTTTGAAGGCCTGATCTTTTGGAAAAGAGCGCTTCGATGATTTATTGACAGGCGAAGTGCTGCCCCCGGTTTTTGCCGCACTCAACAGTGCTGCGCTCGCCAAGCTACCGACGTTACAACCGCTGAAGGCATGCGCCTGGGGATGACTGGCCAGCATGTCCAATGCTTCCATGCGCCGTTGCTGTTCATACGGGCTCACATGCGCAAGCACGTGGGTGGCGCCGGTAAGCGCGACATCGCGGAGACGCACACGATCGCTCAAGTATTGTTTCAGATCGCCCTGCCCGATAAACGACGGGATCCAGTTGCCCTCCGCCGACAGACTGGCAAACAGGTAGTTGTAGAAGCGGTTATTGTCGGGTTTGAAATTCAGGGAGAATACGTAATAGCTGTAATCAGCGCCGGAAGCGCCGCGGAAACTGCAAGCATGCTGATCCATCGGCTATTTTCCGGGCAAACATAGAATCAAGATGGACTATACGCTTAATTCCGGTGTGCCCACGGCGCAGGCGGGAATAAGGACAGTAATGATGGATAACCGCTTGTTCAGAACTTGCCGTGTTTACCGGTCCTGCGCGGGTAATTTTCACCGATCCCACGCTCAGCCAAGCGGCGTGGGGCCGGACCAACAGTCTCGCATGGGGAACCACCGCTCCATGCCCAGGGCATCCTTGGATTTTGCATGCGGATTCAGACCGGGCGCATCCCCTGGTGACAGGCGTCAAATCAGATTGCTGAACATAAATGCCATATTAGTGCCAAAGTGACTGACAGCAATCAGATAGATACATGCCGTGATCGACATCGCGGAGACGGTCGCGATCGCCGGCAAATGCCACCATTTATACCCGACAAAATAATTCATATACATGTGCTGAATTCCAGTGTGGTTCTGTAAATCTAAAATTGAAAAGCCAGCAACCCCGTTGCCGGCTGTAAGCTGCCTACAACCGTAAGCTTATGAGATGGCCTTGGCCGAAAGTCCGGGCGTGTTTTCGCCAGTCTCGCTGTCCGTTTGCGCTGTCGGCAGTTCCGGCAATCCCCCGGTCAGGGCACTCGGTTCGCGAACCGCTTGTACGCTATTGCCGGTGGCCGGCTCGCGGCCATCGCTGATGGACACATCAGGGTTCTTGTCAGTGACGGGTGCGGCCGCGTTCATGGCCACGGGGACGTCTTGGGAATCCGCCTTGGCATCCTGGCGATTCGGTTCCGCGATCACTTCATCGGGGTTCCTGGTCTCGGTGGGTGGTGCCGTTGCTGCCTGCGCCAGTGGGGTATTCATGGCCGGCGTTACTGCCGGTGCCTGCACCACAGGCACAGTCGCCTGAGGCTGGTTTGAAGTGTGTTTGGGGTCATATTTCGGGTTGTATTTTGAATGGTTCATAACAATTGGTCCTTGATTCAATAGTCCCATGAATTTTGACCGCACAGGCGGCGACGATAGCGCTGGTATGCGCGTGCTACTGACGGTAATTGCTTCGCACGGCAGCAGAGTGCAGCGGCGGGATTCGTCTCAGGGTGTAGATCCAAAACGGAGGGAGGCGAAGCTGCTGCCTTAGTGTTTTTTTTTCAAACAACACTGAGTGCAATGCGTAGCCGGACTATACACTTAAAACCGCGGGCGTGCGGTGTTAACCGCAAATATAACGCGCGCTGACGGTGCTCGTTGGCATGTGAAATCGCGAAGCAGACATTGCCGTTGGGGCAGGTAAATATATCTGAATCCACCTGCCCGTATCCTATCGATGGATGCAGCAGCTGCGGCATCGGGTGTAGCTCGAAACTGAAGCCGGCGTTGGCCTTGATCACCGGATTGTTGTCGGCGGGAGCCTATGCATCGGCTCCATCTTCGAGCTCCGCCACTGCGATGCCGTACACGTCTTTAAGTTTGGCGACCGGCCGAATGCCAGCACCATGCCCTTGGCCATCGGCTCGCGCCAGTAAACTAAACACGCCTGCACTATAAAAACTGACTCTTAATCATTCTCGTGATGCAGAAGTCTAACCAGGTGGTGTTTCACTGCCGGCCACTCCGACTCCAGGATCGAATAGCGTGCCGAGTCGCGCGCGCTGCTATCAGCGGCCAGCCGATGCGCGCGCAGAATCCCCTCGAAACTGCCGCCGATGCGCTCGAGGGCGGCGCGTGAGCGCTGGTTGCGTGCGTCCGCGTGAAAACAGACGCGCAGCACCCGCCAGGTTTCGAAGGCGTGGATCAGCATCAGCAGTTTGGCCTCGGTGTTGGCGGCTGTGCGCATGGCCGGGCGGCTCAGCCAGGTGTAGCCGATCTCGCAGGCGTCGGATGCATGGCGGCTGTGGCGCGCGTGGCCTTGCGGCCACGCCCAGCGCTCCAGGTTCCAGAAGCGCGTGGAGCCAATGACCACACCGTCATCTACGCGGACAGTGGCGAACGGTACGGCGCTGCCGGCATCCCGCCAAGCCAGGGCGGTGTTGACGTAGCAGGTGGCCTCAATCTTGCCCTGGGGAACAGCGCTCCACTGGTAGAGGACGGTGTCCGCTGCGCCAGCGGTTCGAGACGCACGTGTTTGCCTTGCAGCACCGGATTTTCTGTTTGCATGGCTTAAATATACCGTGGGTTTGCGCGCAGTCCAAAAGGAAATTGCAACCTTGCGACGGGCTGCTGGGATTCGCGGGATCGGATTGGAAATATATTAACTCAAGACTTGATCGTTATTACCTCTACATCCCGCGTAAAGCGGGTTTGTTTCACGTTCGGAATGCTGAGTGTTTGCCCGCACTGGTTACTCGATAGGCGGCATTGGACCCGCGACCGTTACGCTGTCTGGTCCGACGTACTGGCGCAGCAGCAGCATAAAAATACGCTCCACAGCGAGGCTGTCTATTCCATAGCCGGCCGCCAAGGCTTTGACGCGATCCAGTATTTCCTGCTCACGCCGTGGACAATGAAGGCACGCGCCATGTTCCACCTTCAAAGTGAGCGCACACTGGGTCAACGCAGCACGTTTCGCAATCAGTGCGACCATTTCAGCATCCACCCGATCGATTTGACGGCGGATCCGGCTCAAACTGCGACTGAACGGCGATACGCGCTCAGCATTGCTCCGGGATCGCCCGGCCTTCATGCGCGCAAACACGCTATTGCGCCTGCTGGTTTCTGCAAAGCCATGACCTGCATCAATTTCCCTGTCGCTGGTTTGTCGTATCCTCGCGCTACCCAATCCGAGGATACGCCCATGTTTCTAAAAGACATCGTCCGCAAACCACGGCATGCCGAGCATGCATCACCAGCGCGCAGCCTCGCGCTCAAAGCCATGTACTTTTCCGCGAATGGAATTGCCGCGCCCCTGTTCGAAAAGATGCTCTCGGTGTTTGTGAACCAGGCTTTTGGTATCCCCATGGCACGTGGGGATCTGGATTTTCTTGAGGGCCGCCGGCTTGCCGTCCAGTTTGAGGATTGCGGGCTGCGCTGGGCTTTCACGCTGCGCTGCCACAGGCTGTGTGTGCTGCCGCAGCATGTGCTTCCGGAAGTGACCATTCGAGCCCGGCCTGCGGAATTCATGATGCTGGCGATGCGGCGAGTGGATGCAGACACGCTGTTTTTTCAGCGGCGTCTCGCGATTGACGGCGACGTGGCCTTCGGACTGACGGTCAAGAATTTCCTGGACGCCCTCGATCTCGATGAACTTCCATGGTTGGCAAAAATCGTACTGCACGCAGGCGACAGGCTGCTGCCCGATAGCCAAGGCATATCCGGCTGACGGGCCGGGGCTCACGGCATTCTCAGTTGGGATCCCAGCTGCAAATGACCGGCTTGTCCAAACCAATAGCCGTTGCAGCCGGCACCCTCGATGAAGGCGGACAGATCTGGCAAAGCGCCCTGGCGCAGTGCCGCATGCGTGTGATCGATGATTGCCCGCATATGCTGTGATTGCGGGCTGATCCGCAGGAGCTGCACGCCCAGGGCCTGCATGTCTTTCCATTCCGGAATGAGGTTGAGGACATCGCCCGATTGGGTCTGAATGCCGTTCAGCGTCAGTAGACGCTCGTCATCCTGTGTGTATACCGCCAGCCCATCCGGGTACTTGAGACATTCAAATTCACAGCCGTCTTTTGGCAGGTTATTGGCGCGCGCGGTGAAGCAACGTGCGGAGTAGGCCAGCGGCATGTGACCGAAGGCGAATATCTCGGTTTCAAAACGCTCTCCGAATCCCAGATCATCGGCCTCCTCAAGAATTGCGGCCAGTGTTATGCGCGGCAGTTCCATAGGTGCCACCCACCGGATCAGCCCCAAGCGCTGCAGATAATGCAGGCTGCGGGTGTTATATACGTTGATGGCCGGCCCCATCGCGAACGGCAGCCGCTTTTCGCTTAGCAGATGCACCGCGCCCATGTCGTTGGCTTCAACCAGCACATCGCCGTTGTCACACAGCCGTACCAAGGTACTCAATTCTGATTCAGCCTCGATAAGCGTGAGCGTGGAAAGCACCGCTTGTTTGCCGGTCTTGGAAATTTCACGCGCCAGATCAATCCACTCAACGGTGCGCAAGGCGCGCCGCTTGGAACACACCGTTTCCCCCAGATAGATGGAATCCACCGGCCACTCGGCCGCCTGCGCGTAAAAATCCAAGAGCGTGGCGCGTGGCCAGTAATAAAGAACCGGACCCAGGGAGATTTTCATGGCCGACATGGCAGTCATAACGTCACTGCCATGGGCGGTGATAGGCGCCGAGGGTGGTGTGTGCGCCCTCGGAAATTCCGGCCAGGGACTCCGCCCACTCATGGCGCACCGTGAATGCGTCTGCTTGTGTGCTCAGGGCATCCAGTGCGGCCCGCCAAATGCGGGTCACCTGTGCAACATAGGCGGTACCCCGCTGCCGGCCCTCGATCTTGATGGCCTTGATACCCGCCTTGGCAAGTAACGGCAACAGCTCAATGGTATTGAGGCTCGTGGGTTCCTCGAGAACATGATAGACAGAATCGGCGGTACGGAATCTGCCTTTGCAAATCACCGGGTAGCCGGCGACAGTGCCGGCGGGGAAGCGGTCCATGAGCAGGCCGTTGAGGCGCGACTCCAGGCCGTCTGCGGTTGACCGCCAGTCTACGAACTCCGCCGGCGAACAAGCGCCGCAGAGGTTCGGCGATTTGCCGGTGACATAGGAAGACAGTTGGCAGCGGCCTTCAACCATGATGCACAAACTGCCAAACGCAAAAACCTCGAGATCCACGGGGCTGTGCTTTGCGAGCCAAACCACCTGTTCCAGTGACAGCACCCTTGGCAGCACCGCCCGCCGAATGCCAAATTGCTGCTGATACAGGCCCAGTGCATGCCGGTTGGTGGCCGATGCCTGTACCGACAGGTGCAAGCGCAGATTCGGATAGCGGTTCGCCGCATATTCCATCACACCCAGGTCGGCAACGATCAGGGCATCAAAGCCGGCATCATCCGCAACCTCGACGGCGCGCTGCCAGCGTGCCCAGCCCTGCGGTTGAGGATAGGTGTTGATCGCAAGAAAAGCCTTGGCTCCGGCGACATGCGCATAGAACACGGCTTTGGCAAGATTGCTTTCCTCAAAATTCAGACCGGGGAAATGCCGTGCGTTGGTGTCGTTGCGCATACCGATATAGACGGCGTCCGCACCGTTATCAATCGCCGCCTTCAGCGACGGCAGGTTTCCTGCGGGGGCAACGAGTTCCACGCTGACAGCCTCATACGGGTCTGACCGGGATAAGGTGGAAGTTTATTGATGTAGACGTGCGGATAACATGATCTAGGTCATTGCCAGCAGACAGGCAGTGTTAATCCGCTGGTCCATTGGATTAGACTTGGACTAATTCAAACGGCGGATACAAACTGGCGCCGGCTTATCATGGCTGCCGGCCCATGCCGACCGGCACAAAGCCTTGCTGCCGAGCGCATTCGGAATTAATTCCTTACTTCCGATTTTGTAAAACCAGGGGCGATTTGTGATCACGCCGTTTCTCGATTCCCGCCACGCCGGCGGCCATCTCACCAGACACCCTCGCCACAAAAAACGCTCACTATCCGCGTGGCTTTGCATCCCGGAGTGCGCGTCATAAAAGTCAGCTTGCGCCTGTCTGACTGCTATCCAGCGGGTAAACAAAGAGTTTGGTCGCATGGGTCTGTCCGGAGAGTTGTAGCGTCTGTTCGTAGCCGAAGCCGATGTTCTCCAGCACTTTGATGGAGCGCTGGTTGTCGGGCGAGGTGATGGCCAGGGTGCGCTTCAGGCCGAGGGTATTTTTTCCGTACTCCAGCACTGCGCTGGCGGATTCCCGGGCATAGCCCTTACCCCGGAAGCGCGCCAGCAAGGCGAAACCCAGATCCACATCCGCCAAGATATCGCGTTTTAGCAGTCCGCACAGCCCAATGCGGATGCCGGTCTTCAGTGTCACCAGGTACAGGCCGAACCCCAGCCGCGCATACATGTCCAGCGGCCCGTTGCGGATATAGTTGCGCGCGTCCTCCAGATTGTGCACGTGCTTGTCGCCGATGAACTGCAGCCACGCCGCATCATTCACCAGCTCCAGGATGAAGGGCGCGTCTTCCAGCACCAGCCGGCGCAGGGTCAAGCGCGGGGTCTCGAGGACTTTCATGGCTAAATTGTAGCCTGAGGGCGGGCGGCGGATTCAGTCAGCGACGCTGCTGCGCAGTGGGATGAAATGGCGCATCATTTCGGTGAGCATTCGGCTTCCATATATCTATATCTGAAGATATTGCCATGTGTGGCGACGGGAAGAAAGCCGGGACGGCGCGCACGTGGCGGTCACCAAAACGGCCTCTACCGGGCGTCAGGCGGCGTGCCGCCCGCCAAACAGACCATGGTTGCCAACAGTGACGGCGGCTCCGGGCCCTGGGCCCAAGGCCAAACCTATCTGCTGCAGGAAACCTATGCCCTGTGCCGCTGCCACCGGTCCCGGGACAAACCCTTCTGCGACGGCGATTACACGGCCGTCAAATTCTGCGGCGATTGAATCCGGCTAGACATGCATGCGGGGGAGTTATGACGCCCGTCAACCGCCATTACGGTCAACGGCTGGCTGAAGGATACTGGTCGTACGCCACAATCCCTTGCCCAATCTCAATTCCATACAACAAGTGAATGCTGGACAGCCTGATTTCACACAATTGTAAACCGATTGTCATCTTTTGTTCCTACTCTACTTGCAACCGCGACTCACTGACGAATCGCTGCCATATAAATCATTCCCAGTTTACAACTGTGCTTTTGGAAATATTGCACCATAGTGTCGCCTTTCACGCCAACTTACGGCATGCCGCGCATTACCGGGTTTTTCTGACCCGTCTTGAAATGTTCTATGCCACGCTCGGATTTGACGCCGATGTTTCCAGCCCGACTATAGATAACAAACCACGCAATCTTTACATCGCCATGAAATGTCCCGATGCGGATCTATATCGCTGGTGCTCGAAACTCCTGGAGGCTGCCGGATACCGGGTTCGCATGCTCGAGGCTCCGTACGCCACTTCACGGGAAAGCGGCCAGGGCCGCGCAGTCCTGACTGTGTTCCTGCAGTCCACTTTAAATGACGAAGCTATTGCTTGGTGTAAAACATACAGTGCCACAAATGCCGGCGTGCCGTTGCTGGTAATCTCCAAACAGAGCGACGCGGAGTCCGAATTGACCGTCCTGAGGGCTGGCGCGGATCGCTATTTGAGCTTTCCCGTCGTCCCCGAACTGCTTGCAGCACACATAGAAACGCTGGAAAGACGGTTTGTGATCCCGCAGCCTGAGTCTTGCGCATTGCTGCGTGCAGATCCGGTAAGCCGGAGCGTCTGGATAGCGGATTCCGAGCTGCGGCTCTCGCCCGTGTTGTTTAGATTGCTAAGCCAGTTTCTGGCGCACCCCAGGGAGGTGTTGTCCTTCGAGGCGTTGCTGGCTTCAATCCAGACAGACCGGAAACAATTGCCACGGAACGTGGTAAAAGCCTATGTGCATCAACTGCGTAAGATATTGACGCCCCACGGCTTCCCTGATGTCATTAAAACGCTGCACCGCGTGGGCTACAGATTCGACCCCCCGATTACTCAGTAAACCGGTACTTACCGTTTAATTACCATTTCTTCAAATTCCTGACACATATGATGTTTAGGCTGCGCACTACAGCTAATTACCCAGATGGAGTGCGCAATGTCGCTGCAATACGTGAGCATGCTGATCGCCGATTCGTACGGGGTGCTGTACGCCATGGCAGTGCTCCTTCTAGTAGCGCTGGCCGTCATTATCGATCGCGGCTGGCAGCTGCGTCAGACCATCCTCAAAGGCCGTGCGTTTGTCCAGGATCTGGCCAATACACGGGAACTTGACCGCAAGCATCTGGCCGTCCTGATCGAACGGGCAGGCAGTCTGCCAGAAGCAGCGCTGGTGGATACCGCTTACCGTCATTATGGTCTTGCCGACCTTGAGCAGTTGGGTAACAGACTTGACGAAAGCATCCAGTTGACTGCGCCAGAGCTCGACCGGCGTTTGTGGGTACTCGACACTATTGTGACTTTAGCGCCGCTTTTGGGTCTTTTTGGCACGATCCTCGGCATGTTCAAGGCCTTCCACGTGTTGGCCGCACCCGGGCATGCGCCGACAGCAGTAACCGGAGGCGTTGCCGATGCGCTGGTCGCCACCGCTAGCGGCCTGTTCATCGCCATGCTGGGACTGCTGGCATTCAACGCCTACAACAATCAAGTGCGCCTGATTCTGCATCAGCTGGATTCCGTGCGAACCATGCTGCTTAACCGTCTTGACGGTGCGCCGTTAGTACCGGAGGGACGGAAGGCCCAAAACGTCGATATCAGTAACACCGCAGCATACCGCTTGGAGAATTGAGCATGCGATTGCGCTATTTCGAGCCCCGCAAGGGACGCATCGAAATCATCCCGATGATCGACGTGATGTTCTTCCTGCTGGTTTTCTTCATATTCATCACTGTCCAGATGCTACCGGATCAGGGCCTGAATTTGCTGCTGCCGCAGTCGAATGCAACCGAGGAACTGCCGCGCCCCCAGGTCTTAATAAACATCGCCCAGGATGGTGCGGTGTCGGTCAAGGGCCGCCATCTTTCCATGAATGATCTTGCCCAATTGCTGGAGACCCTCGGTGTGGCCCAGACGCAGGTCACGATCGCCGCTTCCAAGGGCGTACCGTTTCAGCAGTTCGTCACGGTGATGGATGCGGTACGCCATGCAGGGGTGAGCGATATCGGGATTGCCGCCCAACCGGTGCCGTAACGCTGGACACCTGAAGATTTCCCTTTCCATTGCTGACTGTTTCCAAAGAAAACTATTATTGTAGAGGAGAGTTTGCCATGCATTTCCCATCACCATTGTTGCGCGCCCTCCGTACCGGGCCGGGTGTGATAACCGTAATCCTGCTGGCGACTGTCGCCACCGGTGTTAGGGTTGCCCAGGCGTCCTCAGGACCCACAACGCCTGCTATCCGGTCACTGCGCACCCGGAAAAAAACACAGGGCACGGCAATGAACCCAAGCCAGTCAAGCGAGCTGATTGCTGATAATTCAGGTACTCCGAATGAAGATCAATCTGCCGCGCAAACGCAGACGGGCGGCAGCGTTATCAATGCTGGCGAGGTCAGCGCGGGCGCCGAGGCAGAACCGTCCTGGAAGGGTGAATTGCCCACCAAAAAGCAGATCCTGAAATCCGGTCAGACTATCAAGGTGCTAGGACGTCGTCAGATCGAGGCGGCCGGACCGGCGGCTGGTGCCGCCCAGGCGCTCGAGTACGCTCCCGGTGTACACATCAACGGCTACGGCAATACCGGCGCCAGCAAATATTCCATCAGCATCAACGGCATCAAGCAAGGCTGGGGCGGCGAACCCTCCAGCGCCGGCATTGATTATGGCAGTGTGGATATCAATTTCGATGACGTGCCCATGAACGAGCCGGGGACGGGGCTGTGGCAGTCGCCCTACGTCAACCAGTTGGAACTGCTCCAGGGGATCAACGTGACCTATGGTCCGGGCGACCCGGCTGATCGCTGGTATAACGCGGTGGGCGGCAGTGTCGATTTCGTACCGTTGCAACCCACCGCCAAAGCTGGCGGCGAGGCCGGCATCGTCTACGGTTCGGACAATACGCGCGGAATCTATGGTTACGCCCAATCCGGGACCCATGACGGCTGGAGCACCATCGCCGCCGCGGGGGCGACCTGGGCGCAGACTTACCGCACCAGTTCTGATGGCTTCAATGATCCAGGCCGCGACTACACCGGCTTCTTCAAAACACGCAAGCAACTTGATAACGGGACTTTCAGTGTGGGTGTGTATTCGGCCAAGGGCGTCGCTTTCCGGCCCACCGGGATACCTGTCACGGCCATCCAGGGGGTTACCATGAATGGCGTCGATGTCAACGGCAATCCCATTCCAGGCCAGCTGTACAGTCAGGCCACCTCGGGTTACTACAGCCAGTTGCCCTATAACGTCTGGCGCAAGGAAGACAGCGACACCATCGGTCTGCTTTACAGCAAACTTAATCTGAATCTCTCCAGCATCACCACTCTGCACAACCTCATGTGGTACGAGTTGTGGCATCGTTTGCACATCCATTACAACGACTTCCAACAGGGGCAGAATAATCTGAACGAGTACAACAATCCGGCCAGCCGCCAGTTCGGTGACCGGCTCTATGAAGATATTCGCCTGCCCTTCAACACCGTATCGGTAGGCGCGTCCTACATGAACTCGGTCTACAACAGCCACCAGTCCTTCTGGAATCCCAATCCACCCTTCAATGCTACGCAGTTTTTGCCTAGCGGGCATTACCGCAGCAATTACTGGTATCTGCGTAATGCAGCGTTGTTCGTGCAGGACGCTATCAGTCCGGTGGCTTCCTTGACTATCACGCCGGGCGCCCGGTTGATCAATTACCAGACCGATTATGTGAATAACGGCGCCGTGGATTTTCCTGGTGCCAATCCCGCGAACAATCAGGGAACATTGCCCAACGCGATGACGTCATTCACCAAGGTCGAGCCCTCCATCGATCTCAACTGGCAGACAACGCCGTCGCTGGCGCTCTATGCCAACTGGGCAAGCACCTACCGTCAGCCCGGCAACGGTGGTGGCGGCGGTCCGTACCAGAGCATCATCGCCTCATCGCTATCGCTCGAGAAGGGAACCGACCTGCAGGCGGGCATCAAGCTCCACTTGGCAGACGCCGGTATCCTGCACGATTTCTTTTTGCAGGCCAACGGTTATGACCTGAGGTTTAACAACCAGCTCATCGGCATCACCAGTGCAAACGGCACTTACCTGACTTCTGCGTCGGGCAGTTCCGAGTACCGTGGCTTTAACCTGTACGCAGACAATGACTTTGCGTACAACGTCCATGGGTTCGTGAATCTGAGTCTGGAGAATTCGCATTTTGTTACCTATGATCTGCAAGGCGGACTGTCCTACAATGGCCTGCCGGTGTCATACATTCCAAAAACTACGTTCAATGTGGGTCTCTATACGGCCCTGCCTGAGGGCAACGTCCTTCTTGAACCGCGCATCTGGTACCAGTACACGGGTGCCGAATACATGTTCAACGACAGTCTCGCTATCCCCAGCAACCAGGAGATGCCAAGCTACGGCCTATTGAATGCCGCGCTGGAAGCCAGGGTGCCGATGCACGGCGGCGCTGTGCGGGAGTGGGATTTCAGCGTCTCGGTCCTGAATCTACTCAATAAGGAATACAACAACTTCGAGTGGATTTCCGCCGGTGGCTACTTCGTGGTGCCGCAAAGTGTGAATGCCGTACTCGCCTATCCGGGGTCACCGCGCACACTATTTCTGACGGCATCGGCCAAGTTCTAAGGCCGATGTCCACGCGGTGGAAATATATGCAGGCTCCGATAGGCCTAATACAGGGTGAAGGCGGCGATCATTCCTCGATGCAGGCATCGGTGCTGAACCCGACTGTGCACCATGTATCTGTCGTGGACGGTGTTGCGGAGGATCAGCGCCCGGCTGGGTCGTACTTACGCCGCATGAAAGGCCTGCCGTTCTCGCGCTCCCTCGGTATCGGGCTGGTGCTGGAACTGTTGCTACTGGTGGGTCTTGCTTGGCTGGCCGGCCACCGGCGACCTGTCGCGCCACCCAGACAACCGCAGCGCATCGCCATACACGTGGTAGAACCACTGCCGCCGGCACCGTTACCGCGGGTACCGGACTTGGTGCCCACGACCGTCGTGACCACCCCAACCAACATCGCGCCCAGTCTGCCGGTGATGGCGATTTCACGCGATGTGTCATTGCCACATCCCATGGCGTTCCAAGTTCCTGCCCTACCGCGTCTCCCACCGCCTCAAACTGTCGTAGGAAACACCCGCAGCGTACTGGCCCGCTATACGGCAATGCTCAATACGGCGATCCAGTCGGGCTTAACGGTTCCAGGTATGGTGCGCGCGATGCGCCTGCATGGAATTGCGACGGTTATATTCGAACTCAACCCGTCGGGCCGGTTGTTATGGGCGAAACTCGAGCGTTCCAGCGGAATCCCACCGATTGATCAGGCGGCACTCGCGAAAGTGAAGTCCAGCCGCTTTCCGCCGTTTCTAAAAGGACTACCTCGCCAGACGACTACGTTCCAGATCGCCGTCAAACTCAGCACGACACAGTGATAACTGTGACTGACGAAATAAATCTATCTCTCTCTAGATTTTTGAGCGCAAACGAGTGCGTCGTTTAATCGGGGCAAGTCTCATTGTGTTGCTGCTCATGGGGGCGGCGATTGTTTACCTGTGGCCGCGGTCGCGGGGCGGAGCATTGGTATTGTACTGCGCGTTGGATTACTGCGCAGACGTGGCACAGGCCTATCAGCACCTCAGCGGCGAATCGGTTGAGGTAGTGCGGCTCAGCACCGGACCGCTGCTGGCAAGGATCACCGCCGAAGGGCACACCCCTCACTGGGAGGTGGCTTGGTTCGATGGACCTGAAGCCGCGGAGGGTTTGGCCGCGGCGGGCTTGGCTGCCCACGGACTGGCGCTACCCGTGAGCTGGAACACGATCGGCCGTTTAGAACAGTCCCCCGACGGAGCCTATATACCCACGGGGCTGACATTGGCAGGTGTGTTTGTCGTACCGCGGAGTTTTGCAGCAGGACCTCCACTGACCTGGAAGGATTTGCTGAAGCCCGAGTTGCGCGGACGGGTCGGCATGAATAATCCGGCAATCTCCGGGCCGGCGTTGCCGGTGCTTGCGGGGTTATTGACACAAGGCGGAGGCTGGCCTGCCGGTCAAACCTTCATCGAGGCGCTCAAACGTAACGGCCTGCACGTTTATGCGAAGAACAACGCGACATTGACAGCACTCAAAAGCGGCCAGATCGAGATAGCGGTGGTGCAGTCCTCCGCCGCCTATTATTGGCAGCGGCACGATCCGGGCTTACGCGTTATTCTGCCGCAACCCGCCTATGACCTCCCGAGTGTCATGGTGATATCCGCTGGCTTGCACGGCCGCAATCTGGTTGCGGCCAGGAAGTTCATGCAATTCGTGCTCAGCGCCAACGGCAGCCGGTTGCGCAGCCAGGAGGGCTCTGCAGACAGTCTTTACTGGCCACTGACACCAGGAGCGTCAACGAATTCTCAGTTACCAAAGATCAGTCAAGTCACGCTTGCGCATCTCGATCCTATTTATTGGGGCAAACTGGATAAGGTGCTCAGCCCCTGGTTCAGCAATGTCATGGGGTTGAATTGATGCACACACCTCTATGATTAGTCACCAACGTCTTCGCACCGCCCCTTTGTTTGGATTGCTGTTGTTCACGGCCTTGTTTGTGATTCCGGTGATCTGGTTTTTGCTGGGTGCCTTCTCAAGCAACGCTTCTTCGAGAACAATTTCGATTGTAGCTGTGCGCAATAGCGTGCTTATCGGAGTCGCAGTCAGCCTGCTAAGTGTCCTCCCAGGACTTACCCTCGGTTGGTTGTCTGACCGTTGGGTATTTCCATTGCGTCGGCTGATTACGCCAATCATATGGCTATTGTTTCTGTTTCCAAGTTATTTGTTGACCACCGGTTGGCAGATCGTGATGGACACACCCTGGATGCGGGGCGGCGTGTGGGCCGGGTACTTTAATGGAGTTCTGGGAATCATTTTCCTGTTGACCATGAAAGGCTTGCCGTTCGCCTATTTCACCGGCTTGGCTGTATGGCGGATGCTGGGCAACGATCTGTTCGATGCCCTGGCAACTCTCGCTGTGCCGAGGGTGCGGGCCGCACGCGTAGTTATCACCTTGCTGCTACCTGCGGCTGCTGCTGCTTGTGTGGTTGTATTCGTTGAGACCATTCAGGAATTCGGCATTCCCGCGACCCTGGGAGCAGCGATCCATTTGCCCATTGTGACGTACGCTATCTATACGCAGCTTACCAGTGCGCCTCCGGATTTTCGCGCCGCCGCGCTGCTCAGTTTGCCGCTGGTGGGATTTGCGGTTATGGCGGCTACCGTGCAGGCATTGATATATCACCGTCGTGCAGTGGCGCTGCAAACTCGACGCTCAAAGCCGT
Source organism: Gammaproteobacteria bacterium (assembly GCA_027315405.1). GTDB lineage: Bacteria > Pseudomonadota > Gammaproteobacteria > Natronospirales > REEB76 > REEB76. The sequence goes on from DAHUYB010000050.1 coordinate 16,480, forward strand.
TAGCACGCTGTGTTCGGTCGCAAAGCGGGCATTTCGTAGCGGCACTTGCTGTTTGTTTATTCGCAATTTTTGGGGTGCTGATTCCCCTCGCCGGGCTTGCCTATGCCGCTGTGGGTGGTGCCTCGGGCACCGCCGGCGACATCGCGACGTGGTCCAGCCTTTTCAATTCACTGTGCTATGGGATGCTCGGTGCGGCACTTGCACTTATGGGCGTTCTTGCAATCTGGCCTGCGTTGCGTGAGCGTGGCACCTGGTATGGGCAAGCGGTGAATATCATGACGCTGGTAAATATGGCGATTCCGGGTGTGGTGCTGGGTGCGGCCTATCTGATTGCCTTCAATGGAGACTGGCTACCGCTCTACGGTACACCCCTGCTGCTGGTGCTTGCCTACGGCGCCGCTCAGGTCCCGATGCTGTTGAGATTACTGCAGGTACCACTCAGTCAAGTGCCGCGGGGTTTGCACGAAGCGGCTTCCGTGCACGTTGCCAACCACGCAACCCGTCTCTTGGATGTGCGCCTACCTTTGATCGCTGGTCCCTTATGTTGGGGTTACGCGCTGGCCTTTGGCGCGATATTTTTCGAGTTACCGATTTCCGAACTCCTGTATCCGCCGGGGCGCCCACCCTTCGGGGTAGCCATTGTCGCTTTTAATCAGGCGCTGGATTACACCCAAGCCGCGCGCCTGGGGCTTGCAGCCATGGGTCTCTTGTTCCTGTTCGGCGCTAGTGCCGCCGGTTTGATGCACCTTGCCCACAACCTAAACCGGAAATATTACGATGTGCCTGTTGCAGTTTGAGCTCGTCGACAAGCACCTTGACCGACGTGTGGTGTTGCAGCAGCTGGATTTAAGCATACAGGAAGGCGAGCTGCTGGTGGTTATCGGCGGTTCGGGGGCCGGCAAATCAACTTTGCTACGTCTGGCCGCCGGACTTGAGCGGGTGAACGCTGGACGCATCCAACTGGATGGGGTATGCGTAGATTCACCCGCGGATGGCGTGTTCATTCCGCCGCGCCGCCGCCGCATGGGCATGGTCTTCCAGGACTTCGCACTTTGGCCGCACATGAGCTGTCTTGATAATGTGGCAGCCGCGCTGCGCGATGCCGATCGCACCGAGGCTATGAATTTGCTGCGCAGACTCCAGATAGATGAACTGGCAGCGCGGCGGCCCGGAGAGATCTCCGGTGGCCAGCAGCAGCGTGTGGGCCTTGCCCGGGCGCTCGCCTCGCGGCCACGTCTGCTCCTGCTGGATGAACCCTTCTCGAGTCTCGATGTGGATACCACGCAGGCGCTGCGGCTGGAAATGTTGCGAGTGGTACGCGAAGAAGGCATGACAACCCTGCTGGTCAGCCACGATCCGGTGGATGCCTGGCGGCTGGCGGATCGCATCGCGGTTCTGGAAGGCGGACGGCTGGTGCAGTGTGCAAGCCCCGCTGCGCTCTACACTCAGCCACGCACCGCGCGCATCGCGCGTTTCACCGGCGCTGAAGGCGGGCTTGAGGCGGTAATGGAAATGCGGGACGGAGTCAGCGGTGTGTGTATTGCGGAGCATTTCCTGCCCGGGAAGCCACAGGATGTCTCGAATGGTGATAAGTGCAATCTCTACGCGCGCCCTGAAGGCGTGAGCATCAATAGCGCGGACGGCATTCCTTGCGAACTCGAGCATTGCGCTTTCGAATCAGGTGTCTACCGAGCCTACTGGAGCTTGCCCGGCCAGGCTCGCTGGTTATGTACTCTCGAAAACGATCCGCCGCCCCCACGAGGTAGGTTGCATATCGATGTGCGGCATGTGTTTCTGTATCCAATGGAGAATCAGACATGATGATGCAAGTGAACTGGGGAATGTTTACCGCGGTCTTTCTGGCCGCGTGCGTGGAATGGGTCGAAGCCTTCACCATCGTACTGGCCGTCGGCATTACCGCAGGCTGGCGCACGGCGCTTAGCGCCGCACTGAGTGCGATGTTACTGTTGTCTGGCTGTGCGTTTGCAGGCGGCGGCCTGCTAATGCTGGGCGCGCATATCGGCTGGTTGCGCGGCGCCATCGGCGTGTTCCTGATTCTGTTCGGTCTGCGCTGGCTGGCCAAGGCGATTGCGCGGCGCGCCGGTCTCAAAGACCTGCATGACGAGGCGCAGGAATTCGCGCACGCGCGCGAGGATGTGGCGCGTGCCAACCGGCGGGCCGCTTGGCTGATCGCTTTCAAGGGCGTGCTGCTTGAAGGCCTGGAGGTGTGCCTTATCGTGGTGGCGCTCGGCATGAAGGACAAGCAACTGGCCAGCGCCGGTGCAGCGGCGCTGCTGGCCCTGGCGGTGGTAAGCCTCGCGGGTATGGCGGTGCGTGCCCCGCTCAGCCGGGTTCCGGAAAATACCATCAAGTTCGTGGTGGGCAGCATGCTGCTGTCCTTCGGCACCTTGTGGAGCATGGAAGCCCTGGCAGGCACGGCTGTCTGGTGGGATGGTGATTTGAGCCTTGTCCCGTTGTTGGCAATCTATCTGGGCGGCGGCCTGCTTATCGCCCAGTGGATGCGCGTGTCTTCCAAGAAAGCCGTGGAGGTGCAGTGATGAAAATTTTATTCAAGGCGCTGTTCGGCGACTGGGCCAACTGCACGGTGGCCGCACTGGCGCTGGCCGTGTCGGCGGCCGTGCGTTATTTGGGCGATCCGCATCTGGCGAGCTGGCTGCTGCCGGTGGTGCTGGTGCTGGGGGCCGGCTATCTAGCCGGCCGCTACGGCCGGGCATGATGTGTGTGGCGCAGCACACTACAACGGTGCTTGGATTTGAACGCTTGAGGGCGTGAATTCGTGACTTGCCGTACAGGCGAAGATCAGCGCAGCTGACTGTCCTTGCTGCCGCGGCGATTGTAGAGGCTGTGGGCTTTGACTTGGCCGTCGGCTTGGCTTTGACAGGCGATACACAGACGCCCGCCCGGGAGCGCCGCACGCCGCGCCGGCGGGATTTCCGCGCCGCAGGCCTCGCAGTCTTTCGGACTCTCGCCGCCCGGCAGGCGGCGGCGCACGCTTTTCAGCGCATCCTCGATGCTGGCGTCTATCTGTTCCTGCACGGCGCCGTCTTTTGCCCAGCCACTCGCCATACCGACCTCCTGAAGTTCAGGATATTATTGTACGCCACGCACTCGAAAGGTCATTAGGTCATTGCTGCGTTTCGCGATCGAGGGAAACCACGCTCAGCGCGTTGCTCTTCAGGCATTAAGCAAAATGCGGCTGACCATCGCGATGCTTGCCTAGAAGTTGAATCTCCTTAATGAATAGTGGCGAGAAGCTTTGTTTAAGGGTTCGTGGCACAAATGGGAATCAGCCGTTTGACTTACTCGTGTATTTGAGTCCGTGTCCAGTCGGCGATTGCCGCCGATGTCTGATCGGCCAATTGCGCCAGACCGGAAATGGCGCCCTGTACATCCGGCGTTGTGGATTGTGACATCACAAATCGCCGCTGCGCGACTATTTGTCCGTCATTCGAGCGCCGCATCGAGACTCCCAGCTCCAGCAAAACGTGCGCGTCGCGCGCCGTGGTGAAATCCTGTTCGAACTCTAGCAAGGTGACGCTGAGCACATAGGGGCCATGTGAGCCAGTGTTATCCACTGATCCAAGCGATAACAAGTTCTCAAGTCGCGCCGCCAGCAATTCCGCCGGTGGTCCTACCCAGCGATGATTCGCGTAACTTCTGAATGCAGTGGGATCGTCATACAGGAGCCGGTAATGGATTGCATCGCTCGTGAGCCATGCAGGCGCAGTAACGGTATCGAGCCGCACAGGTATGGTGGCGTTATCCCGCAATTCCGGCAGGGGACCGAAATCGTGCACTTGCGGGGCTGGTACCTGGGCCGGCCATAGACTGCACGCGGCGGTGATGCATACAACGGCAACAGCAGCCGAAAAACCAAGGATGCGCGTCATTGCTGCGGTCCCTTGTAACCAGGCTCACCGGGCCCCGGTGCAGGGCGCGCCGGTCCGAGCAACAATTGCTGCGGATCACGTCGCAGACTGTCGGCCAGCCGGTGCATGTCGGCCGCCGCCTGGTTGATCTGGGTTAACGCGGCATTCAGTTGCGGCACAGTACGGTCGGCGAGTTCGCCGCCGACCGCCTGACCGGTGTCAGTGAGACGCTCGAGGTTATGACTGAGTATGCTGACATTGTCGGCGGCACGCTCGACCTCCGCCAAGGTCTTTTCCGTGTGCGCATCGAGCGCCGGTAGCAGACGTGCGGTTGCCTCCAGGTCTCTTGCCAATTTCAACAGCATGGCAGTGGCTGCATCAGCCTGGGCCAGAAGCCGCTTGATATGAGTGCGGCTGTCGGTGTTGAGTAATTTGTTGAGCGCGGTTACCAGCTGATCGAGTTGAGCCGCGAGCTGCACGCCGGAACTGCCCAGCTGATCTATGAGAGAGGGCCGCATGGGGATGCGTGCCGGTGCTTGACTGTTGGTGACCAGGGGTTGCATGGCCAGCGGTCCCGGTGAATTATCCAGCGCCAGCTGGGATAGGCCGGTGATGCCTTGCAGCTTGAGGGTCGCATACGTGGCACGCGTTATCGGGATGTCCTGGTTGATGTCCAGGTAAATCAGGATATTGCGCGCGTCCGAGGGATCAATGCGGATTTTATCCACAGTGCCGGCGGCAATACCGCGGAAATTCACCGTGGACTGCGGCTGCAGACCTCCGACGTTGCCGGTGGTGACGACTATATAAGGGTGGGTCTGTTTGTGGGAACCGCTCATCCACACACCAACGAAGATTACGGCGGTTGCCAGCAGCAGTACGAAAACACCGGTCACCAGTGCATAGGCGCGGTTGTTCATGAGATGGCCCATGCCGCGTTTGCGAACACCCGTTCGGCATGCGCGCCGTGGAAAAATTCACGCACCAGCGGTTCCTCGGAGCGACGCACCTCGGCAGCGGATCCATAAGCCAACAGCCGCCCATCCGCGAGTACCGCCAGCACGTGGCAGAGATCGTGCATCACATCGAGATCGTGGGTCACCATGACCAGCGTGAACCCCAGTTCCTGATGCAGGGTCGAAAGCAGCTTGATGAAATCCTCGCTGGCGAGCGGATCCAACCCGGAGGTCGGCTCGTCCAACAGCAGGAGTTCTGGCTCAAGCGCCAGGGCCCGCGCCAGCGCGGCACGCTTAACCATGCCTCCTGATAATTCCGCCGGCAGCCGCAATGCCGCCTCCCTGTCCAATCCCACCATGCCGAGTTTCATGCACACCAGCTGGCGAACGAGACTCTCGTCCACGAAGTGTGATTCGCGCAGAGGAAATGCGATATTGTCAAACACGTTGAAAGCGCTGAACAACGCACCACCCTGAAAGAGATTTCCGCAGCGCTGATGCAAGGCCGCCAGTTGTTCGGAGCTGAGCTTGTCCAGGCGCTCGCCGAACAGATACACGTGGCCCTCGTTCGGCGTCTGCAGACCGATCATCTCGCGCAACAGCGTGGTTTTGCCGCTGCCGGATTTTCCCACCAGACCGAGGATCTCGCCACGATTGACGCTCAGGTTGATGTCATGATGGATAACCTGCTCACCGAAGCGCGTGCCCACATTTTCCAGACGGATGACAGACTCGTCACTCATGGCAATCCCACGCCCCTGAATATGATTGCGAACACCGCGTCGGCGATTATAGCGAGGGTAATGGCGCTGACCACCGCGCTGGTGGTTTCGACCGCGAGGCTTTCGGTGTTGGGTTTGATGCGCAGGCCATAGTGGCAGGCGACCAGAGCCACCAGCGCACCGAAGACGGCGCCCTTGCCCACACCCAGCCAGAAATTCGCCAGCGGCACCGCCTCCGGGAAGGCTGAGAGGAACCGCCCTAAACCGATACCGAGAGTGGCGCGGGCGGCGAACATGCCGCCGAGCATCGCCAGTATGTCGCTCCACACCACCAGCAGCGGCATCACCATGATCATCGCCACGATCTTGGGGAGTACCAGCCGCAGACTCCGGGAAACACCCATGGCGGACAGAGCATCCAGTTCCTCGGTGAGGCGCATCACGCCTAATTGTGCCGCCATGGCCGATCCCGAGCGTCCTGCCACCAGCACCGCGGTCAGCATCGGGCCGAGTTCGCGCAGGATACCGATCCCCACAATCACGACGATGAAATTGCCGGCACCAAAGCTCTTGAGTTCCAGCGAAGACAGATAACTCACTACCACGCCGGTAAGAAAACCCACCAGTGCGGTGATGCCGAGTGCCTTGACGCCGGCCTGATAGATGGTCGCTGATATATCGCGCCACGGCGTGGACATCGGATGACGCAGCAACCAGACGCAGTCCAATACGAACTGCCCAAGCAGGCTCAGAAAACCGCTGACGTGCTCTACAGCAAGACGGCCGATTTGCGCCGTTGAGGTCACGATGTCCAGACGTGCGGTTCGCTGCTCCGGTTCCAGGGGTACACGCCGATCCGTCCAGCGACGGAACAACGGCACATGTTCGGGGCGCACCACCAAATGCCGGGGCCGGCGGCCCTCGGTGGCGCGCCACAAAACAAAGGCACCGACACTGTCGAGTGCGGATATGGTGTTGAGGTTCCAGTGCACTTCCGGATCGGGTGTGTATTCGCGCAATTCCCGCATCAGGCGATCAGCGTGATGAGCCACACCGCGCAAGGTCCAGTGACCGGTAAGCTTTATGGTGATGAACCCGTCAGCGGTACGCTCCACCCGGATGGCGGGCGGCTGCGTGTCGGTGAATAGCGCTTGGGCGGACATAGGCATGTAAGCGTACACCCGTGCACCAGTATCCGGGCAGCCGTTGAATATTCTGTTGCGCAAAACCCTCGCCAAGCACCGGGGGCGTGATCAACCAATATCATTGAGAGCGGCCAACAAAGTTATGGCCTGCGCAGGTCTTGGGCGCGTGTGCTCTAGCCCGCCTCGACGAGGACTGCGAGTTTCGCAAGCGCCATGCGGGTGCCGGTCTCGTTGTCGGCGGCCGACACGCCGCGCGGCAGTCCGTCATACACGACGAGCACATCGGTGCCGCCGTCGGCATCGGCGAGCGCGTAGGTGATGGTTATCTCGCCACGCAGTGCGGGATCAGTGGTTTCGAACTCGACCACCCGCGCGTCCGGGACGAGCTTCACGAAGCGTCCGTGGTAGGTGTCGGTATGCGCGGTGGTCTTGCCTACTGCGGTCGGAGCATTGTAGGTGAGCGAGATCCGGAACCTGCCGCCCTCGCGGCCCTCGAAGGCGTGCACCTGACTGGTCATGCCGTCCGGCACCCTCCATGCGCGCATCCAGAAACGCGCGATACACGGCCGCGCGAGGCGTGTTTATACGGCGACTGATGCGGGTCGAGCTCATGCCTGAACATTAGCAAGTGCGCATGAGACGGGCAACGTGTCGCCCAACGACCGTTCAGCCCTCTATCGCAGTACCCCAGCAGCCCGCACGGTTATTAGATTAGGGAAGCTCTGCACAACTTGATAAAATCACATCACCTTGCGCCAAGGACGAGGGTCTACAGTCGCGAAGTGTGGTTTCGCACCGTTTCAGGTGTTTCATGCTGCGATTCCTGTGGCATTTGCATCATTTTCTATCTT
>DAHUYB010000063.1 GCA_027315405.1 Gammaproteobacteria bacterium
GGCCCACCCGATCAGCAACGCCAGCATCCCTGCTCCATGCCGCAGCGTTTGTCTTTCCATGTCATGCCCCCTGTCCGGCGCCGTGCGCCGTTGATCCAATCGTCATCAAATCGCAAGCTTCGATTGCGGACAAGGCCGACTTTCGGCAGGGGTCGCGCACGGCGGCGCTGCCTGGCGCCAGCTCAGCCCGCTGGCGCAGGCGCTCGGGGACGGCTGAACAGCTGCGCCGCCCGAGCGCGGACCGCGACCGGACCGCGAACGCCGGAAACGCGCGCTCGCGGTTCCGCGCCGACCTCGGCTCAGGGCCGACTGGCGCCCGTCGCCGTGACGCCCGGCCCCAGATACTCGGTCAGGAACGCCTGCATTTTCTGCAGCAGCGCTACGCGGTGCGGCTCGGTCTGGAAACCATGGTATTCCTCGGGGTAGTACAGCCACTGATAGGGCTTGTGCGCGGCTTCCAGCGCATCGCGCAGGCGCTCGGCATTCTGCGGCGGCACGATGTTGTCGGCTCCGCCTTGGGCAATCAGCACCGGCACGTTAAAGCGGTCCAGCATGAACAGCGGCGAGATCGCCTTGGCATCCTCGCGCGTTCCGATGGCCTGCTTGAAGAAGACATTACCCGTGGCCTCGTGCGAATAAACGCTGCGATCCTGCTCGATGGTCATATCCGAAACGCCGGCATAGTCGATCGCGCACTTGTACAGACCGGGCGCAACGATGGGCTGCATCAGCGAAGAATAGCCGCCGAAGCTGGCACCGAAGACGCAGATGCGCTGTGGATCGGCGTAGCCTTTGCGGATCGCCCAATGCACGGCATCGACGATGTCGTCCTGGATGCCGGTGCCGTATTGGCGCCAACCCGAATGCTGGAAAGCCAGGCCACGACCGCTGGAGCCGCGGTAGTTGACGTTGAGCACCGCATAGCCGCGATTGGCAAGGAAGGGCGCAAGCTGCAACGGGTCGTAGTACCACTGGTCGCGAATGCCGATCGGTCCGCCATGCACCAGTACCACCGTCGGCAAACCCTCGTGCGCCACTCCGACGGGGAAGGTCAGATAGCCATCCAGCAGCAGCCCGTTGCGATTGTGGAACTGGAACGGCATGCGCGGCCCGATCTGACCCGGCTTGATCCACGGCTCCGACTGGAACAGCGGTCTTAGCTGCATGTTCTTGGCATCGAGCAGCGCGTACTCACCCGGGTCGTTACCGCTGACCGCATGCACGAGGATCGTATTGCCATCCTTGCTGATGCTGGTGAGACCGACGAAGTGATCGCCGAACTGCTTGTTCAGCGCCTGCATGATCGAAGCGTAGCGATCATCGAGCAGATAGGTGACCGCCGGCTTGCCGTTGGAGTAGACCCCCGCGAAGGTCACGGCGAAGGGCTGGTGATGGTTCGGCGTATGCCACAGATCTGCGACCGAACCGAAGTCGTTGCTTGCCAGCACCTTGCGATCGCTGCCGCTGAAATCGGTTTCCACCAGCTGCGCCGGGCCGCCCTTCGCACTGTAGAGGGCATACAGGTGCTTGCCATCGGGAGTCACGCGTAGCGGCTCGAACACCTCGCCAACTTGTGCCGGCGCCATCCTCTGCCACTGAGACTGCCCGTCCGAGCGCGAATACACCGCAGGCATACCTTGAGCATCGGACCCCGAGGCAAACAAGGCAACGTCGTGATCGACGAGAAAGCTCATGTCGCCATGGTTGATCTCGGCCACCTGCTTGGGATAGCCATCCATGCTGTTCACATCGTAGAGCAGCGTACGCTGCGCACCACCGTTGCGCATGCCCGTGTTGTGCGGAAACGGCGTGATCGAAAGGAATACATGCCCGTTCATCGCGTCCGTGGCACCGACAACTGCAGGGAACCCGTGCACCATCGAGCTCACATTGAAAGGCGTGCCCGGATTGCCCCAGCCGGTCGTGCTGTAAAGCTCGCGTTGCTGCTTGCCGTCGAAATCCAGCGCGAGAATATTGCCGTCGGCTGTTGGGAAATCGAGCGTGCCCGACTGGCGCGCTTCCGCCACGACCAGCCGCGTGTTGCTGACCCAGGTGATTCCACCCGGAAGGAGATTTCGATGGAAGTCAAGACGCGATGCGACCTGCAGACCCGGCAGGTCGAACACCACCAGCTGGAAGCGCGCATCGGTGCCCTTGGACTGGCCCTCGATCAGGACTGCCGCTAGATGCTTGCCGTCCGGCGACAGGATCGGCTGCCTGATTTCAGGCGCTTTGGCAAAATCAACCGCCGGCAGCCGCGGCACGGGACCGGCAGCCAGCACCGGCCCGGTCGCGAGAGCCAGCATGAGGGATAGTGCGGGTTTCATCGGAACGCTCCTGTAAAATTGCGTGCAGCCATCGGTTCGCGAGCAGCTACTTGCATAGTCTCATTACGATCATCCATGGCATCTGACTCCGGGCGCGAAACAAAGTAGCCCAAGTTGTTCAAATTCGGACAAGCATCGATGAGTTCTAAAAAACTGCGCCGCGCTATTGACTATCTCGAAAAGGGCGCGGTTGATCCAGCGCGCCATGTCCTGGAAAGCGTTATTCAACAAGAGCCGAATAACGCCCAAGCTCACTACCTGCTGTGCGGGGTTGCGCTTGCGAAGCAAGACCTTCGGTCGGCATGCAGACATGCACTCGATGCAGCTTCCGCGCAGCATGGGTTGGACGAGCTGGGCCTGGACATTGTGCATGTGTTGATTCGCCTGGGCGAGTGCCAGGCCGCACGGAGCCTTCTCGGGCAAAACGATACTGACCATTTTAACTCTGCTTTGCCGATTGCAAGACTGGCCAGCGCCTACCAGTTGCTGCATATGCACCACGATGCGCTGAAGGTAATCAGCAAAGCGCAGGCATTCATACAGCTCACCCCTGATCAACTTTACTATTCTGCAATCCAGATGAATTTTTGTGGGCAAATTGCTGAGTCGGTGAAAATACTTGCTTCGCTTGCAGACACGGGTTATGGCGTTGGCCGCGCCTATCTGATTCTGGCGCGGTCATACAATCCCGACGACTATCCAGATTTTCTTGGGTTGCTGGCCAAGCGGTTGATCACGATGCCGCCTGCAAGCGAACATGCGGCGGCAATCCTGTTCGCGCAGTTCCATGAGCTTCACCGACTGGGCCGTCATCAGAATGCCTGGCGCGCACTGTGCGCCGCAAACACCATCATGCACCGCCTGCTTGGCTACGACGCGGCTCGCGAACAGCGCATCGTCACCAGCCTAAAGACATCCTTCGCGGAGCTTGCGCGGGTGCATCGGCCTGCGCCTGTAAAGGCCTCGCCGGTACCGATCTTCATTGTTGGCTTGCCTCGCTCGGGAACGACCTTGCTCGAACGCTTGCTGACCAACCACAGCGATGTCGCCAGTGCCGGGGAGCTGACTGATTTCGGCAAGCAACTGCGCTGGGCGGCAAATAGGCTGGGAGCCAGCTTGCTGGACGAGCCGTTGATCGAGGCGATTGCGCAGATCGACTGCACTGCGCTTGGGCAGCGCTATATGCAGCAAGCTTCATGGCATGCGCGGAACAAGGGTTGCTTTGTGGACAAACAGCCCGCCAACTTCTGGTTGCTCGGCCTGATTCGCTTGGCTCTCCCGCAGGCAAAAATCATTCATCTGCGCCGCGCGCCACTCGACGTATGTTTTTCGAATTACAAGGCCATGTTCGGCGACAGCTATGAGTACAGTTATGACCTCGCTTCACTCGCTGCGCACTATGTCCATCATTGCGACTTGATGAATTATTGGCGCCGATCTCTGCAGGGCGCATTTCTCGATGTGGACTACGAGGATCTCGTTCGCGATACCGCGGGCAGCATGCGGCGAATACTGGACTACTGCCAACTGCCCCTCGACCCTGCATGCCTCGATGCAACCCGGAATGCAGCTCCGGTGGCCACGCTCAGCAGCAGTCAGGTCCGCAAGCCCATCCATACCCAGTCGATCGAGGAATGGCAACCTTATGCTTCGGAGTTGTCCGGACTGCGTCTTGCCATCGAGCAGGCCCGTCATTGACGGGCCTGCCGGGATAATGCGCTGCCGAGTCATCGCAGGTGACACGGATCCACAAGGCTTCCGGGCTGCGGCATGGGGCGCCATGCCCCATGCCGACCCTGACTTACGGGTCAACCGCCGAAACGGGTATTGAACTCCAGCCAGAACGCACGCCCATAGCCGTTGTAAACGTACACATTGTAATAAGGCGGCGGCGAATAGTTTCCCCCTGCAAACGAGGCATCAACCGGGGGCCTGCGGTTGGCAATGTTGTTGATAATCAGCGTCACATAACTGTTGGTGCCGATGTTGTATTGCACGCTACCGTTGAACTGTGCCCAACGGCCCGCTGTTCCGGTTCCGAGGTAATTGGTCGCCCTTCCGTACAAAGTGCCGTAAACCGTTGATGTCCAGTTGCCCACCGCCCACGAAGCACTGGCGCTGGTGCGCGACTTGAACTCATACGAATTGAAGTTGTGCAGGAGATCAATCACCGGGTCGCCGGGACCTTGCTGGTAAGTGTGGTGCAACTCGATGTAGTACTGCCCCGAAAGCGCAAGATTGCCGTAACGGCCGAAGTCCATCCGATAGGTGGCGCTGGACTGGATGCCATCCAGCTTTTCGTTGGCGATGTTGACCGGCTGCACCGTGACATATCGGATCTGGTTTTGCGCCAGCAAAAACGGGTCATTGGCCGGGAAGCGCACAACCTGAGCCAAGGCGTTCTGGCAGAGGGCCGAGTTGATGTCGTAGGCCTGACCGCCAAACGAGGTACCGATGCGGCAGTCTGCTTCGGTCGCCAGCAACGTGTTGATATCCTGCGTTTGCACTTCGTTGGCGATTGCGATATGCGTGTAATCCGCCTTGAAATCGAAGTGCTCGGTCGGCGACCAGACAACACCGAACCCATAGGTCTTGGCGGTGATGTCCTTCAGCGCGGGATTACCTTTGTTGAATGAGAATATCTCATTATTAGGGGGCGTGTTGCAGTTCCCGATCGTGGCGGCCGTGTAGCCCTGCAGTCGGCACTGATAGTAATCGATGATGCCGCCTTGGTAAAAGCCGCTGTTTCCCTGGAAGATGTAGTACATGTCCGGGGCGCGGAACGCCGTGGCGTAGTTGGCGCGCAGCAACAACGTCTTGATTGGTCGAAACTCGAAGCCGATCTTGTAGGTGGGCTTGCTGTCATTGCGCCCCGCATAGGTATACCGGTCATAACGTGCCGACATGTCCGCGGTCAGCATGCTGGTGACCGGCACGCGCAGTTCGCCGCCTATCGCATAATGCCTGCGCGAGCCGCCGCCCTGGGTACCCGTGCGGTTGTTGAAGTCACCCGCAATCAATCGCGGATCGACCGGGCTGTCGAACGACTGATCGCCGCCCTCGATGATGCCGGCAAAACCGACCGAGCCCGCCGGCAGCTGGAACAGATCGGTGTTGGTGACGGTCGCGTGGACGTTCTGCTGCCAGGAGATTGATCGACTCTGGATCAGCGCCGTCATCGCGTCGAACTGCTGCGGCGTCAGCGGCGTGTAGAAATGGCTCAGGTTGGGCGTGTAGGCAGGAAAGCCGTAGCCATACGGATCGCTACCCTGCTGTGCGCCCATGTAGTAGTTGATGAAAGGCTGTGTCAGCGGCCAGCGCTGCGAGTCATTGGTGTTGACCTGGGAGCGATTGTAGTAGGCGTCGTAGGACCAGTCCGACTGACCGAAATTGCCGCGCAGACCCAGATCGACATTGTACTGGCGCGTATAAATCGTGTCGGCATTCCCGTTCGCCCCACCCATTTCGCTGGGTGCGAAGATACGCTGCAGGCTGAGGAACTGGTTTTGAGCATTGTCCCAATAAACGCTGGAATAGGGATTTGCCGACTGCGCCAGCGCAGGATTCTGGAAACCCCAGAATGCGGTGCCACCGCTGATGGTCGGCTTGGAAAAGCCGTAGAGAATATCGCCGTAAAGCGTCGTGTTGTCGTTCAGTCGATAATCGGCGTTGAAATAACCGTTGGCAAAAAGATTCTTGTTCAGGATCGAAGCCTGGCTCTCATCATAGTAGCTACCGCAGAAGTGGCCGTGCCCCGGCCTGTACATGTACCCCAGGGTGCCGCCGAACAGGCCACTGAGAGGTGCGCATGTCGCTTGCCCCGGATCGATATAGGTTCCATAAAAGGGGCTGTACTGCAGAAAGTCGCGACCTGCCACATACGGTGGGCCGTAGGGATTGTTCAGTCGTGATGGATCAAAGGTCTGGTATAGCTTGATCGCCTGCTGGCTCTCCAGACTCAAGGCGTAGGACGTATCGAGATTGCCCCAGGTATGGCCCCCGCTCACCTGGATGCGCTGGTTTTCACCACCACCGTTGGAGTAGCCGCCGGCACGATAATCAAAATCCAGCCCGGAAATATGGCGCTTGAGCACGATATTGACTACGCCCGCGACAGCAGACGAACCGTATAGCGACGAGGCGCCACCGGTCAGGATGTCGATGTGATCGACCATCGAGGTGGGGATGGTCGACAGATCGACGATGCTCTGTGACCCGTTGTAGGGCAGCGGATAGTCGGCCAGCGGGTGGCCGTTGAGCAGGATCAGGGTAAAGCCGGGGTCGAGGCCGAACAGACTGATGGTGGTAGCGCCGGGCGTGAATGAGCCCTGTGAAGCCGCCTGCGAGTCCTGCACCGAACCGGTCGAAATCGGCATCGAGTGCAGAGCATCATAGACGTTCCGGAATCCTTGAGCCTTGATGTCCGCGGCGGTGATGGTGATCACCGGCGAGGCCGTCTCGATCTCCGACTGCGGAATCAGCGAACCGGTGACCACGACCGCCTTCAGCTTCTTCGCTTCCTTCTTGTCCTGCTTGGTGCCCTGGGTGGCATCCTGCGCATGGACAAGCATGGGTACGGCCGGCAACACCAGTGCGGTGCAAATCGCGGCAACCAACAGCTTCCTCTTCATGATGTGCTTCCCCTTGGTGGTGACGCTGACAGACCATCCACTGGACGGCGTAATGCGATGTTTCACGGTTTGCTGCGGGCCGTTGCGCGGTGGCGCCATCGCGCGCCATCGCGCCGACATCAGCGCACGCGATGCGGTCGCGCATTTCCTCTAACGCCGCAGACCGAAGAATTGCTTGGCACTGAACGTAACGATTGCTTAACCGGCCGGTCAAGGCGCGGTCATGCGATGTATCCGTTCCGTAATAAACGTGATGAAGTTCGCAGAACCGCCTAGGAATTTTTCGTAGCCGC
>DAHUYB010000067.1 GCA_027315405.1 Gammaproteobacteria bacterium
CCCTGCGCGGCCAGCGTGGCGTCGGCCTTCAGGTGCATGGCCGCACTTTCCACCTCGACCTTCATCGACTCGATGCTGGAGCGCTGCGCCAGCACCGCACTCTGCTGGCTCTGCTGCTTGGCCAGCAGGTCGGCCTGCGCCGCGGCATAGTTAGCCAGCGCACTCTGCGCCGCGTTGGCCACCTGCGGGTTGGACAGCTTCAGCAAGGGCGCGCCCCGCGCCACCGTCTGTCCCGGCTCGACGTACTTGACCTCGACGATGCCGGACGCCGGCGCCGCCACCCAGCGCGATTCCGCCGGCACCAGCTTGCCCGCCGCCTGCACCTGCACCACGAACGGGCCGCGCGTCACCGTGCCCAGCCACACCTCCGAGCGCGCCACCTGCGCCACCCCCGGCGTGGTCAGTTGCCACGCCCACACCGCCAGCACGATCAGTGCGATCGCGCCGGCCAGTGCCCAGGTTAGCCGGCGCCGCCACCACGGCCGCGCCACCGCCGCGCGGCGCACGTCCATGGTCTCGAACAGGTCCGGGCGCGGGGCGTCATTCAGCGGCACGAGCAGTCCCTGCAGCGCCCGCGCGACGCGGGCCTGCCGCGCACCCTCGCGCGCGGCGCGTACGGCGTCAAGCGCGGCACCTTACAGCTCATGCAGGCTCTCCGCCGGCTCCGCGCGCGCGGCGCGCCGCGCCGGGAAGTGCAGCACCATGACCGTGACTAGGAACAAGATTGCCAAGGCCGTGAAGCTCGATAAGGACAGCACCGAAATATACCCGCCGTTAATGTCATATTTGAACCGGGCCACGAGCCATGCGGCCAGAACATTGGCCGTGACGAGTCCGATGACAGGCGGCGCCAAAAACTCGCCCAACAAGCCGAGATGGATATGAGATGGCTTCCGCCCTAGTGCCGAACAGATGGCGGCATTTCGTCGACGCATCGCGACGGCGTACAAGAGTTGCGCAAACGTGCCGCTGATAGCGATGAGCGCACCCGTCAAGGCGACCAGGAGATAAATCGCGCTTTGCAGGATGTAAGGGGCAAGCAGTTGCTGGCGCAGATCATCGCTGGTTTGAACCGATTTGACTTGCAGTTGAGTACCCGCACGCGCCAGCGCCGCATCAATCCGCTCCATGAGAACAGTGGAAATTGCGTGCGGTACCACAGGTCGGACGACAAAATGCCCACCGTTTTGGTTGAAATCATTCATTCGACCATAAATGGGTGTCAAAGCCGCAGGACATGGAACCATGCTGGCATCAACAACAAAAGGCCGAATCACGCCGACGACCGTGTAGAGCTTGTAGATCGTGCCGTTGATCAAATGAACACTGCCACCAATCGCCCTGACTGCAGAACCGAACAGGGTCGCGGCGCTTCGCGAACTGATGACGATGCTCGCGCCTGCGGCTTTCGAGATGGACTGCCCGGCCAGCAAGCGCGCGCCAGCGGCCTCTTGCCAGCCTGGCCCGGCTGCAAAGACACAGATATCCGCACGTCGTCCATTCGCAACGAGTGCCGACTGGCTCATTCCTCCATATTGCGACACATCAGGAATCGGGCCGAAACCGACGGCGGCTGAAGGATCGGTTTTCAGGATCGCGGCGTATGCCGCATCGAGCGCGAGATTGTTGGCTGAAATCGCCTGCTCGAAGCCTGTGGGCGAGTCCGGAACAGCAAGACTCGGGAGAGATTTTGTCTTGCGCGTAACAGTGATGATCGACGCGCTACCCTTGAATATCCCCATATCGGCCCGACTCGCGCTGACCATGGCAGTGATGGCCGATGCCGCTACGATGACCAACATACCCGCCAGTATGTACTCCACTGTACCAACGATCTGGTACGCAAGACGCGCTCCGGCAAGCGTCCCAAATTTTCCTGAACTCAGCGCGCGAATCGAGGCGACATCGACCAGAAACTGAAGCAGAAAAACGATACCCAGCGACGCAAGCACATAGCCAAACGATATCGTCCATGCAGCATGCCCTGAAGCAAGCACTGCTGTAAATATGCCGACGCGCCGCTGCAAGGCGAACGCCAGCGGCACCATGCACGCGCTGATCGCCAACAGAGCCGCCCCGGTCTTCGCAGCGGCGATCAATCGATCTGCAACCAGCATCCTTGACGTACGGCCGAGCACATCGAGCATTTCGCTGCGTTGCCGCTCCTTGAGGTTGTGAATCAGGATGGCGAACAGAAAATTGAGCAGCGCCACGATACAAATCACATAGGCGATCACCTGCACCAGCCTGGTACGCTGCCTCGCTGTAGTGGTAGCAACGGGGCTGGACGTATAACCGGGATAAATCACGAATCCCCTGGCGTTAACAAATAGGCCCTGGGCAACCGCTTCTTGCCATAGATTGTCCAGTACGACTTGAAGTCGAGCTGCGTTCATGGTGTCCGGCACGCTGACGAGCACCGGTATTCCATCAAACTGGAAAGTGCTCTTGTAGGTCACCCCATCCACGGTTTTCGGAGGCGTGAATTTGAAGCCTCGCAGACTTGCGTATGCAGGAAAGTTCAGCCATGCGGATGTCGGCGGGCCTCCGAACAATCCGTGAAATCCGCTTGAATCGGGCAGGATACCGACGATGAATGTCTTGATCACGTACGGCGTACCTGGATTACGTACAGCAAGCGGTCTGCCCAGTACGCCATGAGCCGAGCCAAACAAGTGTTGCGCCAGGCTCTCGGTAATCACGATACCCCGTGATCGCGAATTGTCCATGCTTGCGTTCTGCGTATGAAGCCACAAGACTGGCAAATGCAGCGCCTGGAAGTAATCACCTATATAAAATTCGATATGGACTTTGGCAGCGACACGGCCTGCGCTGATGATATCCGGGGTGGAATTCACCCGTGCCGCAATACTGACCTGCTTACCCGTGGCAACTCGCGACAATTTCTCGATCGTGCCCGAATCGAAATGATAACGCACGCCCTGCGCCCGGCGTATACCCAGCGTCCCGTATTTGAAATCCTCTGGCGCACCCTGCACCTTGTGACTGAGCATGCGATCCAAGGCCGGCGTGAAAACCGCAACCAGGGCAATTCCCGCAGCGAGCGCAAGGACCGAGATAAACCGCAGCAAATCGAGCCGCACGCGGTCCATGTTACTGCAGCACGACAAAAACGCGCCCTTTCGTACTGCACCGGGCGTATGCGTCATGACACTTTTTTCCGCCATGGCCTGTCCAACCCGTACTCCGTTAATTTAGCATAAACCCATAGACTGCGAACATCGCTGTCAAAGTCCCGGCTTCGCGATGCTGTCCACGCATGTTTGGCTCAGCGGACCAAGTTTAATCTTGGCACGTTCCTCATTCACCTGCGCAAGACTTGTGCCTTTGGCAAACGGCACCCCTGTGCCTGTTCCGAACCGCTGGATGCCGGCGCGCAGCATGAGTGCATTGTCTTCAATCACGGCATAAGCGGCACATGGCAACACCTCCTTCGCACATCCGCTTCTCCAGAGCTTGGCAAATTTCGCCGCATAAACTGGGTCGAACGTGTTTGCCATGACTTCGAATGAACTCATTGTCCCGTCAGTTCCGACTTTATCAGGTGTAGGTAGCCCGTAACGAGTCATCAAATCGAACAATTGTCGATCGATGGTTTCTTGCTTTTCGCTGAGTCGCTCGATAAATTGTGGATCGCGGTATTTGAGCGCAAGATAGCCCGCATCGCTGGTCGGCAGCCCCAGCGCCTGTATTTTTTTCATAAATTGTGTCAGGACATCCATGTTTGCACTGCTGATTGTCGCGATGGATGCAATGTAGTTGGGCAATTTTCCGCTTTTCTGCAATTGCCCAGTGCTTACTTTCCGCCCCGATTTTGATACAGTTTTCAACGTAAAATTTATCTGATTGCAGACACTTGCTGAATCTGCAATACCACAATCGAACCAGAAAAGCAGACAAGCTGCTACTACGAATATTGTACGCACAATGCCACGCATGCTGAAACTCCATTCGTGATCAAGGACAGTGAATGTGCGACAAGGTACGCGCTACGCACTACACATGCCGCACATTCGACGTATACAACCTAGGCCGCCGTTACGTTAGCTGCAAACGAACTTCCGCGGCCAAAGGCGGGCAGGCCGCAATCAACATGTGTAATGTTTCACCGTAACTGTCGTAGTACTACATGCCCCACTCGCGTTGCATGTGCGTGTTATCGTTACTGTTTTGCTTGTCTCACTGCATTGCACATACCCTCCCGCAACAGCAGTCAGCTCGTTTGCAGTCAGTTCCCTAATCTCTTTACTGGTCTCTTGAGTCATGTTCATCTTCGTTCTCCTCGGTTGATGCGTCAGTGTGGAATGAGCGCGATGCCGTGACGCAGCGGCATCACTCCGGCGCGGT
>DAHUYB010000085.1 GCA_027315405.1 Gammaproteobacteria bacterium
CAGAAATTGTCCGGGCTGGCGATCCACGAGTGGAAATGTTCCGGCGTCTTGTTGGCGAGCCATCGGGTCAGGGTGGCCGGATCGTTGCGGTGGTCGGCCGTACAGAGTTGCTCAATTGACTGGCGCACCACCTGCACCGCCGCTGCGGCATCTCTGGAAGTAGCTTGGTGGACAGCAAACATGCTTCATCTATAAACGATTTCGGGACGCGGTGTCTGGCCTTACTTTCCAGCTCTTTCGATTATCGTCCGGGACCTCCATCTCCGTCATCATTGTTGTCTTCTCCACCGTCGATAAATCCGTTATCTCCACCATCTTCTTCCGGCCCCCATCCATAGCCGAAGCCGAACGGGGACCCATAGATATAGGGTGTAAAACCGTCATTCCAGCCATATCCATTAAACATGCCGCCATCGTTGTACATCGATGGCCGGTAGGCATTAGGACGGTTTGGAACGGCAGCACAGCCTGTTAATGTCAGAAGCATGACCATCACCAGCAAACGTACTTTAGTGAATATTTTTGACTGCATAGTGTTCATAAGTCACCTACCTTGAAGTAGATCAGATTCTCTATTAACCGAATTCACTCTACTAGCAAACGCAGGTAATTATTGGAAGTGAACGAAAATTAATGCCATGTGTATGACATGGGTTCCCGCCGCAGTTGGTTGCCACCTTGCCACTCTCCATGCAGCCTACGTGGGCGATATTTCATGCCATTTAGGCATTAAACAGGGATGTCGGATGTTTATTTGAACTGCTGGAGCGAAATACGGTCAAAATGAAGGAGATGCATGAGTGCTCCATGTTTTTACATGAACGGCCTTTGGGCAACCGCTGTGGCCGACGCTGAGAAAGCCGTTCAATCTCCGCCCGAAATCGCTCGCCACCGAGCGCCCAGCCATGGTGCGTCGCTTCGCGTAGCGCAGGATGTGGTGTCTGACCCTACTTTCCCTCCAGTAACATTTTTAGGGTGGCTGCACTTGGTTTTTTATCGCCCCCTTGACCACGGACGACTTATGGGTGACCCCATTTCTTCCCTTTCTTCCAATCATCATTTTGCTTGCGGGATTATTGGGAGCCGGTCTGTGCGAGATGGCCAATATCCGTCTTAGATAACGGCAAGTGAGCTAGCTCGCTCCGTTCTATTTGCTGCCTGACCAGGGGCTGGCTCCTGGTGCTATGATTCCCAGGGTAAGGGATTGGGGCGGCGTATGGCGCCCTGATCAAGGGGTATTTATGAAGACGGTCGCCGGTTTACTGCTTACCTGTCTGTTGCTGACGCTCGTCGCTTGCGGCGGTGGCGGGGGCAGTAGTGGAAGCAGTTCCTCGTTGCCACCCGTTCCGGGAAATGCACCGACGGTACCCAGCCCAATCTATGCGGGGGTTGAAACGCAGGCTACCATTAGCACGAGTACGACCGTCTCGCTTTCCACGTCCACCATTGAGGGTGTTCAAACCATTCTGGAAAGCGCGCCGTCCCCGGATTTCCCGACCGGCTCTCCATCCGTTATCAATCAGACCGTCCCTGGCCCGATCGGCGGTTCGGCCTTGGTGCAGGGGAGGTTAAATTCCAATGATACTGGTTGGGTTATCGAGACCTTGGCCAATTACCAATATTCAGTGCAACAAGGCAGTGGCAGTCAGACATTTACCGAAAACGGAGTCATTGATTTTTTCTATAAAGGCGCCACTGACGCCGTCGTCGGCTTTTCAGGGCTCACACTCTCCAGCAACAACAAGAGTACTCTGATAAATGGCAGCATTGAGGCGAACGCGTCGAATTCCGGTTGCGTGAGTTACACCGGCAACCTGAGTTTTTCGAATCCCGACCAATCCTATACGCTCGAATTAAGCTCCGTAACGATCAGTGATGTCTGCAATCAACAAGTTACACATCCGACTTATACAATTAGTGGTCGCATCTATGAGTCGGACATCGGCTATGCCACGTTCAACTCGGTTACGCCTGTAGTTTTCGCTTATGGACCAGCAGTAGCTCCGAATACCGGCGGCCCGCTCAAGATCACGGGCAGCAATACCACGACCCTCTACATGGACTTTATCAATCAGTTCGTGGCTTCCATCGGTCTGGACGACGTGGGTAACGGACTCGTGGACACCGCGGTACGCTTCAATTGGCAGACGATGAGCGTGGATTTAACGCCGAGCACCGGTACCGGGCCCCTCGCGGATGTGACACAGCAGACTGTGGCCTACTCTAATTCCGGAACGCCAGTGACCCTGGATGGACGTGACAGCCATAGTCCACAGGGGAAGTTTCTGACTTTTCAATGGTCGGTGGTGCTGGCCCCCGTCGGCAGCAGCGTGACCAGTGCGAGCCTTTCCAACGCGGACACAGCGACTCCGACCTTCACCCCGGATGTCAGCGGCGACTATCTGGTGCGGCTTACTGTGTCCGATGGCACCAACACCAATAGCACCGACTACGCCGTCAATGCTGAAACCAGTCTGCCGACCACGACGGCACCCATTCCCTGGGCCGGGCCTAACGCAGGTTCCGACATGATCGCTTCCGTCGGCCAGACGGTACAGCTCGACGGGTCCGCTTCCACACCGATCTCGAATGCATCCTCGTACAGCTGGACACTGCAGGTGCCGCCGGGGAGTCATGCCACCCTGCACTTCAAAAGCATCGATCCAAACTTGAACCAGCAGCCGACATTTACCCCGGACGTTCCTGGCTATTATGTTGCGACTTATGGCAGTGATGGTGATACGACATGCACGGGGCAGCCCCAGTGCTCAATGGTGATTGTAACGGTTGGCCAGAAATACCGCTTCGCTCCGGCGGTTGAACTCGCGACATTTATCCCTGATCCCGTTATGGGCCCACCCTATGAGATTGCCACGGCTGATCTGAATCAGGATGGCAAAGCCGACGTTGTTGTGAGCACCAACTCAACCTCGGTGTCTATCAACAGCTATTTCGGCAGTGCGGCTGGAATCAGTGCGCTACAAACCATTGGCACCAATGAGGAGATGGTGTCACTCGGCGATTTTACGGGCCTTGGGGCTCCTGAAGTACTCACGCAAAGCACGGCGTGCGGGGGTCTCATCAATATCCTCGCGTATCAGGGCGGAAACTTCCAGACCGTTACCAGCATGAATTACCCCACCAACCAGTGTCCTCTCAACGTCGCTCCCGAGGCAGGGCAGGCTCCTGGATCCACGCCGTTGGTTACAGCCGATTCCACGAGTTTTATCACCTTCGAACCCGGCGCCGGCAATACGTATTCCGCGCCAATTTACAGCAATTATTCAGTGCCGAGCGGCTATTTGTCCACGCTTGCCTTTGGCATGCTCACGGGTGGTGCATATCCCGACATCGTCGCTACGGGAACCGTCACGAGCACGGTCAATCAAATCACAAGTTATACGCCGATTTTAGCGATCTTTGACGGCACGGGAGTGGGTAGCTATTCGGCCACCCCGTCCTTCATGGAACCCTTCGGAGACATCACTCAATTAACGCTGGGAAATCTGAGTCCGGACGGATTAACCGACCTAGTCGCAGCTTCGTCAGACGACATAGGCACGAATATTCTCGACGTCTTTTACAGGACTGGCAGTGGCGGGCTAAACACCACACCGGTAAGCCTGGCCACGGCGCCTGGCGTCAGATGTCCTGTCATTACCGATCTAAATGGTGACGGGCTGAATGATCTGCTTGTTTTGAACGACCGCATTCCGGTTCCATACGGCGGTGGTAACTACATGACGGAAGCCGGTTTCTATTATCAGCAGCCGAACGGTTCCTTGGCCCCAGAACAGCTCTACCCTATTGGCGTGCCAGTCGGCTGGAATGATTACAAGAGTCCCTGTATTGCGGTTGGTGACGTCAATGGCGATGGGGTACCTGACCTCATCGTGACGACCTTGGACGGGAAACTCTACGTGCTGCTGGGCGAGGCAGTCAACTGAGACTGGGGTTCACCAGAATAGATAACTTATGGTCAATAGGGTCAGACTCTGACCCCATTTCTTCCGTTCAATCTCCGCCCGAAATCGCTCGCCACCGAGCGCCCAGCCATGGTGCGTCGCTTCGCGTAGCGCAGGATGTGGTGTCTGACCCTACTTTTCATGAGAAAACGTGCCAGTGCAACGGCATCGGAGGGCAGTTCAGTACGGCGCCAACGCCGAAGTTGGTATGTGAGTCCATTGCGCGAATCAATGCTGACCGTTCTATTGTTTCCCGGTGGCCCGTGACGAGTGTCTGGAGGACGATTCACCATAGGTATCTACGTAGGAGTCAACAAGTCGGCGAATCATGCGCTGATATTGAGTGTGATGTTTTTCCGCCTGCGACTTGAAGAAGTCAACACTCTTCTTGCTCAGTGCAAGGGTAACCTTCACCCCTTCCTCGCGAAACGCGAGCTGCTCGGGTGGCGGGAGAAAGTCCCGGACAACCTTTGCCTTGAGGGGTTCATTGGTATACTTGATTTTCGCGTTCATAAATTGCCTTACCCTTCCGCCAATAGCCCGCTCCAAAAATACGAATGACACCATTCCGATACGTGAAACGGACCGTAAGAATGCCTTGCCCGACTTTGCCAAAACAGAAATAACGTTTTTCGGCTTGGCTGTGAGCCAGATCTTCGGCAATGATGCGGTTGGGGTCCGCAAAAGCGTGCTGAGCCGCAGAGAACGGAACTCTATGCTTCCGCAGGTTTTCGGCTTCCTTGCCGGGGTCCCATTCGAACCGCACCATCCTCATGGGAAGAAGCGTAGCATCCTGGAGCGCAAATGACCATATCTTTATATGGGTCTTCGTATGATTATAGCCATTGCTGGCGTCGTCGCAGCACGCTTAACCTTGGTACCGACCAGACCGAAAGTGATAGCCCCGCATTCAGGCCGCCAGACGTGGCGTTATTGGAATGGTTGCAACGTCTTCTCGTACGGGTAGCATCGCAACACGCCAAAGCGCACTACGGGTGCGCCGGTCGCCTGGTAACCCAGTCCCTCATAGAAAGACCGCGCCATGGCGGTGCTGTCCAAATGCAGCTCCCGCAGTCCCCAAGCATGCGCCTGCGTTTCGAGTGCCGCGTGGATCGCACGTCCCATGCCCCGGCGTTGCGTGCCGGGAGCGAGGTAAAAAAGCTGGATTTCGCCGCCGTGTTGCAGCAGCCCGACGCCTGACAACCGGCCGTCCATTTCCGCCACCACGCA
>DAHUYB010000086.1 GCA_027315405.1 Gammaproteobacteria bacterium
CGCGTGATTCGGCTTCCGCGTGTACCGCCGCCAGATAGACATTGATAGCGGAGCGCGGCGCTAAATGTTTCTGGAAACGTTCGAGTTGCGGGTGATGGCGGTAGCCTCTGGTTTCACCGCGCAATACGGCGCGCGCCAGCAGTGCCTCGCGCCATAAGGCCACCAGGCCCTGCGGGTCGAGATACCTGGGATGCAGTGTCCATAACCTCATAGGTGGAGATTCTCCGCATCGTCGCGTTCGACATCCTCCGGATTCAGCTCAGACAGTCACACAGATCGTTGCGCCTTCCCGTCCGCCTCTTTCAGGGAACTACGTTTCCGGGTGTTCCGCTTGCGCTGTTCGCTGCGATGGCCGCGGCGATCCTCCTGCCGAAATCGCTGTTTCGCCGCTGCGGAGCCGAAGACTTCGCTCCATTTGCCGTTCTTGAAGATGATCTGATAGCCACCGGCGAGAATCTGGAAAGGTTTCTTTAGCTTACGCAGATGATCGAATGGCACCGAGCCGGGTTTGTGAAAAACCTCGAAGTACGAGGGATATACAAAGTCGCTCATGGGGATGCCGTTGACCTTGAAACTCAATTGCTCCACTGGGTCGGCGCTCTCATAAGCATACACGGTCTTGGCCTGCGGCCCCGTGGTGAGCAGATTGATGGCCGGATCCACCAGCATCTCCACCAGCTCATGGGAAGCGGATACGCTCACGAGCGCATGGTCCTGCCGCGTGGTCTTGACGAACACCTTGGCCAGGGGCAGGCCGTCGGGCGTAAGGTCATGATAGGCCAAGGCTCCCGGCGCATCAGCCACATCCAGGAATACCATGGCCCACTGATTCTTGATGAATCCTTTGGATCTGACCAGCTTCGCGGGCGTGCCCCACACGGGCGCCACGTATTGATCCACATACTTTTGCATGGCAGAAACCAGGGCGCCGAAATCCACGCCCAAGGGAGTTTTTGCCTTGTTGAAGACGGCGATGATGGGAGTATCGCCCTGGTTGAATGCTCCGGCGACAGGTCTGATGGTATTCATTGAGCAACTTCCTTGTTGCCTAGCGGCCCAGCGATTGAGTATATACCTGGAAATTGAAGATAAAAGAAAGCCCGCTTAAATGCAGGCTTTCATTATGCCTTCATAAAACACATCCTTGTTTAGATGTTTGCAGCTTTTGCCTTCCTGGGTTTGGCCTTGCTGAACTCGAAGCCGATATCCCGGGCATCCACCTTGATGGTATCCCCTGGCCCAAATTCACCTGCCAGGATTTTCTGGGCCAGTGGATTCTCCAGCTGCTGCTGGATGGCGCGCTTGAGCGGCCGGGCGCCGTAGATCGGGTCGTAACCGGCGCGGCCGAGCTTGTCGAGAGCTGCATCGCTGACCTCAATATCCATGTCGCGGTCGCCGAGACGCTTCTGCAACTGCTCCACCTGGATGCGGGCGATGGCGCGGATCTGGTCCTTGCCAAGCGGGTGGAATACCACGGTCTCGTCCACACGATTGATGAACTCGGGGCGGAAATGCTGGGCCACGATCTCCATGACCGCATCTTTCATCTTCTGGTAATTTTCTTCACCGGCCATTTCCATGATGGTTTGTGAGCCGAGATTCGAAGTCATCACCACCACGGTGTTCTTGAAGTTCACGGTGCGGCCCTGGCCGTCCGTGAGACGGCCGTCATCCAGTACCTGCAACAACACGTTGAACACATCCGCATGCGCTTTCTCGACTTCGTCCAGCAGGATCACGGAATAGGGTTTGCGGCGTACGGCTTCCGTGAGATAGCCGCCCTCTTCGTAACCCACGTAGCCCGGCGGTGCACCGATGAGCCGCGCCACCGAGTGTTTTTCCATGAACTCGGACATGTCTATGCGCACCATGGCATCTTCGGTGTCGAACAGGAACCAGGCCAGTGCCTTGGTAAGCTCGGTCTTGCCGACACCGGTAGGCCCCAGGAACAGGAACGAACCACTGGGGCGGTTGGGATCGGACAGCCCGGCACGGGAACGGCGGATGGCGTTGGACACAGCACGCACCGCTTCGTCCTGGCCCACCACCCGCGCCATGAGTGCGTCTTCCATGCGCAGCAGCTTTTCCTTCTCGCCCTCCAGCATCTTGGAAACCGGAATGCCGGTCCACCGGGATACCACTTCCGCGATTTCTTCCTCTGTTACTTTGTTGCGCATCAACTGCATGGGCTGGTCTTCGCTGGCGGTGGCCTGGGCGAGCTTCTTTTCCAGTTCCGGGATGCGGCCGTACTGCAGTTCCGACATGCGCGACAGGTCGCCGGCGCGGCGCGCGGATTCCAGATCGGTGCGGGCCTTTTCCAGGGATTCTTTTATATGGGCCGCATCCTGCACCGAGGCTTTCTCGGCTTTCCAG
>DAHUYB010000098.1 GCA_027315405.1 Gammaproteobacteria bacterium
CCATTTCCTCCAGAAATATTTCGCGTCGCGTCTTCTTGCGCTTCGTCTCCCACGCTACGCTCGCAAAACTTTGTTGCTTCATCACTGTAATCCCCGTTCGATAACTCGCGTGTTAGACTTCGCTAGTTATGCAGAGGTTCCCTAGATTGATTTCGTAGACACCGGAATATCCGCTAACGGCCAGGAGCCATCATACTCGCGCAGTCGCGAGTGTCCGCTTACGATTCAGCATACGTTGGGTGAGACCTGTCAGGTGCAGAGAAAACCGTAACCCGAGTATCTCAGCTTGAACGCTTAAGTTCAGCCGACGGCAAGCCGCGTAGCGGATTGACGGTCGGCTGCAACGAACTGTTAGCCGGGTCAATCACGATCCGGTGCGCCAAGTGGAAAGAAAGAGCGATAGGGACGCGCCTCGTCTACGACGCGAGCCACTGAAGGACGTTTAAGCAGTCGAGTGCGATAGGCTTTGAGCGCGCCGGAGGGAATTGGATGCACCCAATCGGCATAGAACAGGGCTGGCGCCGCTGCACAATCAGCGATACTGAAGCTGCTCCCGCTCGCCCAGTTAGCGCCGACGCGGCTGGACAGCCAAGCATACGATTTATCCAATTTTATCTTGGCCTCTGTAACGCGACCTTGATCCTGCTGATCCTTCGGGCGTAGCGCCTCACCAACAATTTGTTGCACCGGGACTGACACATACGAGTCGAATATGTAAGCCAGCATACGGGCGTCAAGCGCAGCATCGCGATCGTTGGGAATCATCGGCGCAGCGTCACCGAATCGGTCAAGATACTCAATAACTGAATTGGACTGCGTGACGTGGCGGTCACCATCGATCAGAGCAGGGAACTGTCCGGTCGGGGACAGCTCAGCTATGCGAGCCGAATTTTCGGGATGATCGGGATCAACCATGCAGAACTCAAAGGGCACATCCCGCTCGTACGCTGCGATGAAAGCCTTCCAAGCGAAGGACGCGAATGGATGACCATAAATTTTGATTGTCATGCCTAATCCTATTGACGCGAATGTTTGATTTGGGGCGCGCTCACTTCGAAGTCTGCGCTCATGCCACTCATAGCGGCTAACGCAGAGTTCACCGGTGCGGCGTCGTATGCCGCATCCGGTGGAACGACGTGTTATGCCGCCGCTTTGCCAGGAAGCTCCCAGCCGGGGAATACCAGCACTCCGGGATGACACTTGAGTGCCCGGGCGAGAACCTTGGCCCGCTCGACACCCAAACGGACACGACCGTTCTCGATGGCCGAAATAGTGGCTTGGGGAATGCCGGTAAGACGGGCCAGCTGACTCTGGCTCAACTCCTGAAGCTCACGAAGAATGTGCACGGACTCGCCGACCGAGACCGTGACACGCTTCTTGGCAGGACGATACTCTTTCATTTATGGCCTCCGATAATCATGCGCGGTTACCGACGCGACTTGGAAGAGCAGCTTCTCGGCAACCACGCGGTAGATGACGCGCCACTGAAGTCCGAGCCGGCAGGATCGGTAACCTCGCCACTCGCCTGAAAGGGCTTCGTCACGAAACCCCCTGATCAGACGGAGCCCGGGCGGGCCGGATATTTCCACGATGTCTTTCCATTTTTCATATCGCTTGAGGATATCCTTGGGGACCGACGCGACCTGTTTGTCCACCCGGCGGTGCTCTTCGATGCGCCACATGCCATATTATGGCTATACCATATATAGCATGTCAACCACACTCACCGCTGCGGTATAACGTAAAGTTGAGGGGCGCGCCGCTTTTGGCGCGTTCCGCTCGAACGCCATGTTGGGCATCAGGCGCATGATGTTTCTCCGCGTTCCAAATATTCAACGTAACACTTGAGATTGTCGGAAATCTTGTCAAATACGCGCGGCAAATACTCCGAGAACACTTCCATGTCGGGATTATCGTGCAAAGGACCACCGTGATAATTTCGCATGTGAGAGAGAACATCCTGTTTCTCTGCTTCTGTCAATCGCTGAAATGGATTCTGCGCATGGTGATTGTGAAAATCAGACAGATGGACAAAAGCACACCCAAACCGATAGACCGACTGCGTCCAGCCTTGTAGTTGCTGGGAAAGATCAACCATCTCCCGGTCAGTTACATCACGAAATTTTCCCTGGGGGGTTTGAACCTTCCATTTTTCTCCTCGCAGAGTGGATTTTATTAACCGAGTGCGTTCTGCCAAATCAGCCAACTGCAGGAGATAGATAACCCGAATCATAGAGTCCAGTTCCTGCCGAAGAATTGAAAACGTAGGGCTTAACACGCCATGAGGATTCGAAAAGCAGTTCATCGCACGGCGATTTTCTTCAGATCGAGCGCGAATCATTGTGCAGAAAGCGTGTGTATCAGCGTCCATTTTTTGATGCCCAACGTCCGCGATGACGCGCGCCCGGAAGCGCGCAGCGCTTTCTGGCGTCGCAGTCGATCGCGTGGTTAGACCTTTTTCTGAATGTCCGTGATCGCAAGGTCTACCTCCTCCATAAGGCGCGCCCGCTTCTCGGGCGGACCGTAGTTCGCCCAATCCGTTCGAAGCCCTTTGAGAATTCGCAGCGTCACGGGGAAATAATGCTTGAAATTGCGTAACTCGAATATGACCGCAATCTGGCGGTCAAGGCGCATGGGTTGATCTGAGTTCTCCCGTTCCACCAATTGCTTGATGAGAGTGTGGTAGGTCTCGAAACGAACTCGCTTGGCCTCAGCTCTCCTGATAAGGATGAACTGAATGACCGCCCAGATGACGGGCAGTGCAGCGAGCACAATACCCAAGGCGGCGGCATTATCAGTGAGCCATGACCAGATGGTCGCAAACATAAAGGTCTAACTACAATTCTGCCCCGGATCGGGGGCGGTAATGAAATCATCTAGCGTACGTGCGCAGGTGTCAATCAGTAAAATCCTACGACCGATCAGGCATTTGGCCGATGTCGCGTGGACGGTCATGCGCTTACCGTGACCGCATTATCTCACGCACCGGAGGCGGTATGAAATATCAGGGACGAAACTCGGCAGTAACGGGTGGCGGATCAGCAAATTTGTTGGACAAAGCGCGTGCCCCGCGCCTGTTGGACCAGGTGCGCGCGTGTTGCCGGGTTCGGCATTACAGCCTGCGTACGGAGCGCGCCTACGTTAGCTGGATCCGCCGCTTCATTCTGGCCAACGGCAAACGCCACCCGTGCGAGCTGGGCGCCGCCGAGGTTACGGCGTTCCTCACTCACCTCGCCACCCACGGCCAGGTTGCGGCCAGCACCCAGAATCAGGCGCTGGCGGCGTTGCTGTTTCTGTATCGCACGGTGTTGGAAACCGATTTGCCGTGGCTGGAAGACGTGGTGCGGGCCAAGCGCCCGCGGCGCATTCCGGTGGTGTTGTCGCGCGATGAAGTGAATCGCCTGCTCGCGGCCTTGGACGGCGTGCACTGGCTGATGGCGGGACTGTTGTACGGCTCCGGCATTCGCCTGATGGAGTGCCTGAGATTGCGTGTCAAGGACGTGGATTTCGCGCGCAACGAAATTACGATTCGGGACGGCAAGGGCGGCAAGGACCGGCGTGTGCCATTGCCGCGAACCTTGCGCGACGCGCTGGAACGGCAACTGCAACGGGCGCGGCTGCTGCACGAACGCGATCTTGCTAGCGGCCACGGCGAGGCGCGCCTGCCCTACGCGCTGGCGCGCAAGTATCCGAGCGCCGGACGCGAGTGGGGTTGGCAGTTTGTCTTCCCCTCGCAGCAACTGTCGCGCGACCCTCTGGACGGCGCCCTGCGCCGGCATCACCTCGACGAGGCAGGACTGCAACGCGCAGTCAAGCGAGCGCTGCACACGGCCGGCATCGTCAAGCTGGCGAGCTGCCACACGCTGCGGCATTCGTTCGCCACGCATTTGCTGGGATCGGGGGCCGACATCCGCACTGTGCAGGAGTTGCTGGGACACAAGGACGTGACCACCACGCAAATCTATACGCACGTGTTGAACCGCGGCGGACAAGGCGTGCTGAGTCCGCTGGATCGCGCGTGACCCCCCGCGGTGCGCGTTAGTCCGCTACAAAGCGGCCATTCCGGCGATGCGCCTTGACTTCCGCTTGGGGTCGTGAGCGGTAGTTCACTACATCACTTTCCCATCGAAGGTCTCGGTCTGCAGTGCATCGAGGAAGGCCTTGAGTTCCGCCGCGCGCTTCTTACCGATGCGGCGCGCGGTTTTGGTGATTAGCCGCGGCGGGATGTTTTTCAGGAATCCGCGCAGCGTCTTGACCGCCGGCGCGAAGCTCGACGCCTGGGCACCGGTGAGCGCGAGTAGGCGCGCCGCGCCGATGTCGCCCAGGAAATCCAGCGAATCGGCATCATGCAGCACGATGGCGGTGGGGTCGGTGCCAGGGTTGCTGTAGTACATGTGTCCACGCTCCGCCGCCTGTACGACGGCGATCTTTTGCATCGGAAAGCCCACGCTCTTGAGGATCGCCGGGCTCTGCAGCGCCGCGCAGTCGCCGTGCTCCATTTTCTTGTCGGCGCAGGGGCGAAACGCCGCCATGTCGTGCAGGAAGGCCGCCGCGAACAGCGCGTCGGTATCCACCTGCAACCCGTCGCCTTTTGCCAAGCGCAGCGCCACAAGGTAATCGCGTTCGGAGTGCTGCCAGCCCCAGGCTGGATGCAGGAATGTCGTGTGTGCGAGTTCGTAGATCTTGACCTTCCACGGGGCATCCAGCGGGATGCCGGCCGCCGTCACACTAACCGCATTGGCAGCCAGCACCGGTGGGGCCAAGGCCAGCAACAAAAGCATGGCGGTGACCAGCACTTGCCGCCGCAGTCCGCCACGCGCAAACCCAATGTACGCAGGGTGACTATTCATAATGGTGATTCCTTCAGGCTAAGCGTTTCTCAAAACGTATTTTTGAGAACAGTGCGGCTCAAGCCGCCTGTCATGCAATGCTGTCTGAGTGTGCCAAACGCCGCAGCCAGCGGAAGTGCGAGGCCACTGCTGCGCGGAAGCTGGGTTGCGCTGCGTAATGCACGCCGAATTCCCGGCAAGTATCCTCGACGATGCCGGAGATGGCCCGATAGTTTACGTGGCTGAGCGTGGGAAACAGGTGGTGCTCGATCTGGAAGTTCAGGCCACCCACCAGCCATGACACCACGCGGCTGCCGCGGGCGAAGTCCACGCTGCTCTGCACTTGATGCACGGCCCAGGGGTTCTCGATGCGCCCGGTGATTTTATCTGCGCAGGGGAAATCCGCCCGCTCGACGGCGTGCGCCAACTGGAACACCACGCTCAGGACCACGCCCACTATCCCAGCGATTAAGACGTAGAACAGAACCACGGACCACAGCGGGTGGAACAGCAACGGGATACCGAATGCCAGCACCAGGAACGCCAGTTTTCCGCCGATGAACAGCACCAGCTCCCAGCCGCGCGGCCGCGGGAAGCGGTTTTCGCCCATGCAGCCGGTGATAACGTCGTGGAAGTCATCGTAAAGGTGCCACTTGATGACCATCACACCGTACAACGGCCACAGATAAAAGTGCTGCCAGCGGTGGAAAGCACGGCGCCGATGTTGCGGGCTCAGTCGCCCGAAGATGCCGAGATCAATATCGGTATCGTGACCTTTGACATTCACATAGGTGTGATGAAATACCACGTGCTTCCAGCGCCACACGTAGGAACTGCCGCCCACCATGTCCAGGCTCATGGCCATGAGCTTGTTGACCCAGGCGCGGTTGGAATAGGCTTTGTGGCCGCCATCGTGCTGGATGTTGAAGCCAATCTCGGCAGTGGCGAGCGCGAGGATAATAGCCAGCGGCAGCGCCTGCCACCAGGTACGGGCGACAAATACCAGTAGCGCGTAGGAAAACATGAAGGCCATGAGAATGATCGCGGTTTTGACGTACATGCGCGGACAGTCGCGTTGGCACAGGCCGGTACGCCGGATGAAATCCTCAACCCGGCGCCGCAATTCCTGCTGGAAACCGGCGTCGTGGCCGAACTTGAGCCGCGGCCCAAAGTCACGCGCCGCGCGGGATGGCGGTGTTTCTCCCCTGGGTACCCAAGTCTGCTGCATGCTCATGTCCCGAATATCCCCCGGGGCAAGCCTAGCAGAAATTCCGGCACCCGGGACGCGGCAATCAAACCAGGCATATCGCACGCGCCAGTTGGCGCCTACCGCAGATTGCATGTCAGTACGGCGTGCGCAGCCACGCGATACCGATGAGCTTTAGGAACGCTGGGGCCGAACCCGGAAAACGGCGCGGTCTCCAAATCATGGCTCAAGGCGCTCAAGAAGCAACTCTTCAAGGGGCCGCTGTGTTACCGATTATGTGCGGGGTATAGTTGAGCAGTGCAATCGGCCGGGGACGGACATGAACATAAATATCGGGTTTGGGTTGACCGTGTTTGGCGCCTTGATCATGGCCGGTTGTGCTGCAACCGGTGAGTTGACGGATAAGCCGGTGCAACTTCAGCCCGGTCAGGGCATCGCCGCCATCGTGCTGGATGCGCCGAATCGTATTACCCAGATAACATTCATGGCAAAGGATGTGGGCGGCATAAATTTTGAGGTTCCGGATACCCGCGGCGGACCCTCACTCTATCTGGTGCCGGTCAAGGCCGGCCGTTACTGCCTGAAACATTTTCGTTACTGGCGGGTGATATTCGACGCGACCCAGGATCTAGGTTGTTTTACGGTCATCGCCGGCCATATCACCTATACGGGTGATCTAGTGCCCAGCCCCGGCACTTTTTCCAATGACGCGACTACCGACCAGCAGTTCATTCCAACGACCTTTGCCGACATGCTGCACCAGCAATACCCGGTATTGGCAGGCAGGTATCCGATGGCTGCAGCCCCCATGCCGCCTGCCGGCGTGGATGCAACACCGGTTACGGATATATTATCCACTTGGGTGGAAAATATGAGCGGGGGTATCGGTCAGGCTATTTACGTCCAGAACAATAGCAGTTGGACGGTGGAAATCAGTGACTTCAATCTGACCGGCTGCGTTAACACCAAACCGGCCTGCGGCAGTCGTCAGCTAAACGTGGCTATCGGTCCGTTTGCCAGAAAACGGCTCATGGTCGTTGGACCGGCTGATGCGCATGCGGCCTATGCGTATCGATACAGCTATCATTATCAGAACGTGGATTAAAGCGGCTCAGAAAATTTACGTTTCGAATGACTGTAGCGGATACTCATCGAAGCGAATCCCCGAACTGTGCTAAATTAGTACTGGCTTAATTTTCCGGGAGAATCCCATGAACTGGAAAACTGATGATGCGGGCAAGTTGCTGCTGCGCTTGCTAGTAGGCGGTCTGCTGATACTGCATGGCATTCACAAGGTGTTTGCCGGTCCCCATGAGATTGTCGCGATGCTGGAGGCTAGTCATCTGCCCGGTTTTCTGGG
Source organism: Gammaproteobacteria bacterium (assembly GCA_027315405.1). GTDB lineage: Bacteria > Pseudomonadota > Gammaproteobacteria > Natronospirales > REEB76 > REEB76. The sequence goes on from DAHUYB010000098.1 coordinate 7,397, forward strand.
CTACGCCGTGTACCTGGGTGAGGTGCTGGGCCCGTTGATGGTGATTTTCGGATTTTATGCGCGCATCGGCGGTCTGTTGATACTTGCCGATCTTATTGTTGCCGTGCTGCTGGTCCATGGAGTGAATATCTTTCATCTCAATCCCATGGGCGGCTGGATCATCGAGCTGGAACTGTTCTACGGCCTGGGCGGCCTGGCGGTAGCACTGCTAGGTGCCGGCAGATACAGCGTCGCGGGCGCCGGCGGTAAATGGAATTGAGCCTCTAAAACGCGTCAGCGTGTTGCCTTTCAAACGCCCGGACCAAGTCCGGGCGTTCTTTCGAACCGATCAACCAGGAGTCAGCCTTTTTACCCGCCGTCGTGAGAAGGCGACGTCTCCAGCCCTCTGAATTCAAGACCTACGCCGTAATTCAAAGCAAAGCGTCTCTGAAAGGCGACACATCCGAGGGCTGTGCGAGCGCGCCAGACATTGAGATCGCCTTCAACTGCTTTAAATCAGCTGAAATTTTCGTGTTGGCACACAGATTGCTGAATCAATATCGAGACAGCTGGCAATCAATCGCAGCTAGGAGATACAGCATGCTGTACTGGGCCGTCGTTTTTTTCATCATCGCAATAATTGCCGCCATTTTTGGGTTCACCGAAATCGCGGTGGGCGCAGCCAGCATTGCCAAAATCTTGTTCTTCATATTCCTGATAATTTTCATTATTACTCTGATTGCACATCTGGCACGCGGACGCCATCCGACACTGTGACATGGCATTAGCGATTAGGGGTTTTGAACAGTTGATCTATGGTCCAATATCTACAAGTGTAAGGAGGGGCGGATTCAACTCTGAAGTGCAACTTCAATTGACGGGCTGAGTGGGCAAGCTGCGGTAGTATCGCTGCTTTTCCGACCGGCAAGTCGAAGGAGCACAGATGAATGGCTACACGCAGCTCACCCGAGAGCAACGATACCAGATATACGCTTACCGCAAGGCAGGATGGAACCAGACACGGACGGCGATGCAGCTGCAGGTGCATAAATCGACGATTTCACGGGAGATGGGCCGCAACCGGGGACGGCGAGGGTACCGACCGAAACAAGCCCAGGCGCGGTGTGAGCTGCGCCGGACAGAGAGCTATCGACCGCGTATTGGGACAAGCGAGTGGGAACGTGTCGAGGCCCTGATTCGGCGGGAGTGGAGTCCGGTGCAGGTGCGGGATCGATTGGCGGAGGAAGGACAGCGGCCCATCAGCCATGAGTGGATCTATCAGTATCTGTGCCGGGACAAACAGGCCGGGGGGACGCTGTACCGGTTCCTGCGTTGTCAGCGGCAACGACGCAAGCGCTACGGCCGTCCGGAGCGGCGGGGACAGCTGGTCAACCGGGTGAGTATTGAAGAGCGCCCGGCCATCGTAGCGCGTCGGAGCCGGATTGGGGACTGGGAAGGCGACACCCTGATCGGACGCCATCAACGCGGCGTGCTGGTCTCCCTGGTGGAGCGCAAGAGCGGTTACACGGTGCTGGCAGCCCTGCGGCGACGCACAGCGAGTGCGTTCCGGGAGGCCACGGTGAGACTGCTCAGGCCACACCGAGCACGGGTGCACACACTGACACTCGACAACGGCAAAGAGGGCGCCCAGCACGAGAAGATTGCAACGTCACTGGCGGCCCGGGTGTACTTCGCACATCCGTATTGCTCCTGGGAACGTGGCACCAATGAGAATACCAACGGCCTGATTCGGCAGTATTTCCCCAAGCACCGCAACCTGACCACGGTCACGCAGAGAGAACTGGATCACGCCATGCACCGGCTCAATCACCGACCTCGAAAGAGACTGGGATTCAAAACACCGCATGAGGTATTCTTCCGGACCAAGACTTCACTAACTGTTGCACTTGGAACTTGAAGCCGCG
>DAHUYB010000051.1 GCA_027315405.1 Gammaproteobacteria bacterium
GGCGGTCGATGTCATCGATCAGCGCCTGATCCGCGACGGCTACGACTTCCGCCTCGTCCACGACACCGCGCTGCCGTTCGCCGATGGCGGCTTTGACGTCGTGCTCAGCAACCACGTCATCGAGCACGTCGGCGCGCGCGCAGCACAGCTCGCGCATCTGCGCGAACTGCGCCGGGTCATGGCGCCGGGTGCGGTCGGCTATCTGGCCGTGCCCAACCGCTGGATGCTGGTCGAGCCGCACTACCGGCTGGCCTTCCTCAGCTGGCTGCCGCGGCCGCTGCGCACGCCCTACCTGCGCCTGATGCGGCGCGGGCAGCGATACGACTGCGAGCCGCTGACACTGTCGCGACTCGACGCGCTGCTCGCCGAGGCGGGCTTCGTCTGGCGCCACCTCGAAGTCGAGGCCCTGCGCGCCACGCTGGACATCGAGGGCGCGCACGGCCCGGGCATGCGCCTGGCGCGGCGGCTGCCCGATGCGCTCATTGCCGGCATGCGGCGCATGATTCCGACGCTGATCTGTCGCATCGGGCATCGGCCCTCATGAGCAAAGACCAGCGCTTCGATCCTTCGTTCGTGGCCACCGTCACGGTGACCTTCAACCCGGATGGGGGCCTGCTGCGCGCCCAGCTCGACGCACTGCCGCGCGAGAGCCTGAAGCTGGTGGTCGACAATGCCTCGCAGCCGGAAATCCTGCGTGACATCGAAAGCCTGGTGTCGCGGATACCCAACGCCCGGCTGGTGTGCAATGACCGGAACCTGGGGCTGGCGGCGGCCGTCAACCGCGGCGTTCGTGCGGTGCGTGATGCGGCACCGGAAGCACGCTTCGTCCTGTTGCTCGACCAGGACAGCGAGCCGGTACCCGGCAGCGTCGAGGCCCTGGCGATCGGCTTCGAGGCGCTGCAGGCAAGTGGCGAGCGCGTCGGTTGCGTCGGCCCGACCCTGCTCGACGTCGCGACCGGTCTGACGCATGGTTTCCATCAATGCACGCGCTGGCGTTGGAAGCGCGTGTATCCCGTGCCAGGGGCGGCAGAACCCGTGCCCTGTGCCAATCTCAACGGCAGCGGTACGCTGGTGCCCGTCGATCTGTTCCTCGATCTCGGTGGCCTGGAGGACGATCTGTTCATCGACCATGTGGACACCGAATGGGCCTTTCGCGTGCAGGGGCATGGCTACCGGCTGTTCGGCATCCCGCAGGCGGTGTTCCGGCACCGCATGGGCGATGCCAGCCAGCGCATCTGGTTGTTCGGCTGGCGCGTGTGGCCGGTGCGCTCGCCGCGCCGCCACTACTTTCTCTACCGCAACGCGGTGATCCTGATGCGCAGAGGCTACGTGCCGCGGGTGTGGAAGGTATGGGCTACTGTCAAGCTTTGCATGACTTTTATCGTGCAGTTTTTCTTTGGGCGTGAACGCCTTGCGCATGCTGAAGCGATGTGGCGAGGCGTCAAAGAAGGCGTCCGCGAGACCTAACACAATCAAACCTTATCTTACTCTGCGATATAAATTATCGCGCTCAAATTTGAGCAGGGCTGGTATGAAAATTGGCATTGATGGGAGTCGCCTGCGTACAGGATCTACAGGGGTGGGACGATACACAGAAGGCATTCTTGGCCCCTTGGACAGCTTTTTACCCGATGCGCATTTCGTGCTTTTTGCTAAACGCGATTGCAACGTTGCACTCCCCTCTTCTCGATGGTCGATCATCAGCGACATGCATCCTGTTTGGAGCAGATTGCCAACAATGATTTGGATTCGTTACCGGCTTGGCTCGCTGATGCGATCAAAGGGGATTGATGTATTTTGGGCGGCCAACACATTAATCCCGATGCGCACAGCAGCCAAATTGCCTTATGTAACTACAGTTCTCGACTTCAGGCATGTGATTTATCCCAAAGACATGCCGCCAATAACGCGCATCGCACATCAAATGTGGTTTGATTCGAGCGTGCGTAGCGCGGACTATGTTGTCGCCATATCGGATGGCACGTCAGAACGCATGCGAAAAATTACAGGGCGATCCGCAGATGCTGTTGCCAGGCCAGCGGCGTCTACTTTGCCAGCTATTGTCAATCAAGAACATGCCAAGAGCATACTTGCGGCACTGGGTATACAGCAGCCTTTTCTCATAACAGTCGGAAGAAGTCCTTGCAAGAATATCGCAAGCGCAGTTCGCGCTGTAGATATGATGAAAGCCCGTGGACAACTAGCTGATTTTCAATTGGTAATGATCGGCGCAGAAAACTGGGGCAGCCACAAGCGCTTGAATAAAAATTCAGATAAACATGACTGGATCAAACCAATCGGGCGTGTTGATGATTTCACATTATCTGTATTATATTCACATTCAGAGGCATTGTTATTCCCTTCATTTTACGAGGGCTTTGGCATGCCTGTCTTTGAAGCGCGAGCAATCGGTTGCCGCGTTGTGGCGACTGACAGCCCCGAACTACGTGAAGCAGGTGGCGAAGACGCGACATATGTTCAACCAACGCCGGAGGCTATCGCGGCCGGTCTTGAAATGGCGCTGTCCCGGGATAAGCCGAGCCCATCGCCGAGTTTGGGGCACGACTGGGCTGATGCCGCAAAGGTCATGGCCAACTTGCTCCAAAGAGCTGTCGGCAAGGCAAACGACTTTAATTGAGCATTGCAGTCGTCGCCTTTTAGTTACGGAAGCCTAATTACGAGCACAAAGCACGGAAACCAAGGTTGGAGAGATCACGACGTTTTCATTAGCATAATAGATTGCTTTGATAGCTATTTCCGTCAGTTTCCTTGCAAGCGAAACTGCTGCCCTTCTGAGTGCGACGGAAAACCCCATGCCCAAGATTGGATATGCTGCGCTATGGATAGATATGACTTGAAGATTTGCAATTTCTGCCAACTGCCTGATAGCATATGATCCCAATGCCGTCCGATGCGTGATGTCGCCATGCATTAGGTGGCCGGAAAATGGACTGTCACCGCTGGGCACCCGGAATATTATTTTCCCGCTATTTGTGAGGCAGTGACGCGCAGAAGTGAGTATTTGCGTTATCTCCTCTAGGCCCAGATGCTCCAGTACATCAAACATAACTACCAAATCAAACCTTCGGCCTGCTGCCACATCTGTTAGATTACATGTGGCTGGATAAGCCTCGATACCAGCTGCAATTGCACGTTTTACCAACTTTGGATTGAGTTCCGTTCCAACATAGTGGCGTGTTTTATGAAGTACCCATCCTGCGAATGCGCCATTCCCAAACCCGACTTCAAGTATGCTGGATTCGTCCGTAACCAAGATTTGAGCCTTGTTAAATTCCAGCGCAAATGTCGCATCATCTTTTGCGCTGCAAACAGCGAACCGCTCTTCCCCCCAGGTTTTCCATTTGAGATATAGTTCATACTTGTCGGACTGCATGGCATTACCCTCATTTTGCTGTACCGGTTGATTTATTATAATATGCGATGAAAACCCATCCTATAATCGCCATAACCCACTCTGCGAAGGCCAAAGCCAGAGGCATGCCAGTGAGCCCTAATCGGGCAACGAGTGCGGTTGAGATGATAAGCAGGCCAACTAGGCCAACAACCTCGAATCCCACCCGCATCCACGGCCTGCCCAGTGCCATCAAGGCTCCGCCCGCGGCGATGCGCAGTGCCATGCCGGGCACCGCCAGCGTCAGCCAGCGGATCGTCTCGCCGATGGCCCGATAGCGCGGGCCGAACAGCAGGTCGAACAGCGGGGCCGCGATCCACAAGGCCGCAGCCAGCAGCAGGCTGTAGCCGAGCGCGGCGGCGAACACCCAGCGCAGCAGGCGGGCGCTGCGCGCACGATCGGCCTGGCCTTCGCGGAACAACCGCGGCATGGCCGAAAGCATCATCGCGATCACCGGCAGGGTCAGCGCGCCGATCACGCGTGCGCCCGCGGC
>DAHUYB010000057.1 GCA_027315405.1 Gammaproteobacteria bacterium
TGATTGGAAGGAGAGCGAATGCATCGTGTTCGATGATACCTTTGAACATGAAGCCTGGAACCACAGCGACCAAACCCGTGTGGTATTGATTTTTGATATCTGGAATCCCTACCTCACCCCCACGGAACAGGAGGCCATGCGCATCGTGGTAGAAGAACTTGGCCGCTTCAACCAGTTGCACGGTCAGAGCGCGCAGGCGTATGTACAGGACTAGGCAGCGCCTGAAATCCGTACTTGGCTGCTTCGATTGGGGATTGAACCGGGTCCGCGGCTGGACTTGACACACAACCTAGCATTGAACAGAATCCGCGTGCCAAAGGATTCCAGAGAAGTCCGGTTATGGGGTTCAGCCATTTTGGGTTAAAGCGTCGTACGCTCCTGTGTACAACCACGTTGTTCTTGCTGCTGGTTTGCAGTCAGCTTCCGATCACAACCAGTTTTTGCTGCCGCCGCAACAGCGGCCACCGGCGCCTGCAATCCCGCCCCGGATGCGCACACTTTCACTGAACCGCCAGCCGTGGACATGTGGAATGCGCCGGTGGACGCCTCGGGTGAGCACGAACTGATCCTCGCCGTGCACACGGACTCGAGTAGTGGCCAGTTCTGTTACACCTACCGCTGGCACGGCATCGAGCACACCGTTGCACCGGTGATCCACATGCAGCGCGGCGAGCATTTTGCGATCCGCATCGTGAACGACATCGCCAGCCAAAGCCCCGGCGAAAACGTGCCGTCCACATCAATCCCGCCCTGCAAGCCGATGGTCATGCCAAAGGTGCCGGTGCAGCACTGGATCGGCTATCTGAATCACACTACTGACGACCGCTTCTTCAGAATCAAGCCCCTCGATACGAACCTGTACCTGCACGGCTTCGAAGGCCCGGCGTCGGAGGAAAACATCTTCCTCTCGACGTTGAGCACGCCGATGCACGCCTGCGAGTACCACATCACCATCCCGCGCACCCAGCCGCCCGGCACTTACGTCTATCACCCGCATGCGCATGGCGCGGCGCAAGCGGAGATGGCGGGAGGCCTCGTCGGCGTGTAGATCGTGGATCCGGATGCGCCGAAAATTCAGCGCGCTGACCAGCATGTTGTCTTGCTGACCTACCAGCAGCCACACAGTTCGTTGTCGGATGCACCGCCCCCGAGCCAGACTTCCCTGGCGATGTACGACGGTGCTGCAGCGGCACATGAGGCGGCACTGAAGCCGGCCGTGCCGATTCGTTACGATCCGTTCGATCCTCCGCCGTGGCCGACCGCGTATCCGATGGACGCCGGCGGGATCAAACTCGATCCCACCGGCTGCGTGGGCGGGTTCGGCGGAGACAATCTCATCAGCGTGGACGGCGTGGACGCGCCAGCCACGCTGAGCATCCCGGCGGGCCGCACCCAGTTGTTGCGGATCGTCAACGGCACCGCGGACTCCCCCAAGCTTCTGCGCCTTCTCGACGCACAAGGTCACGTGGTCCCATTTCGGGTTGTGGAGCGTGACGGCGTGCCGGTTTCCGGCGACATGCAACATCCGTACGCGCATTACATACCGATGCGGGAGTTGATGCTCACGATGATGTCGCGCGCCGGCGTTTTGCTGACTGCGGCGCCGGACGAGCATTTCGTCCTCTCCACCGAACCTTTTTGCGATGGCGCCGGCGACACGCTCGAACTGCGCCACGATCTGTTGCGAATCACTGTCGGACGCAGCGAGGCAAGACACGCCACGCTGCATGCCACGCCCATCGCGATTGCCGATACGCCCGCCGCCAAACTCGTCGCCTGGGTGCACGCACATCCGAATCGCGTACACCGGCGCGCGATTACCTTCACTGAATATGAAGTTTCCCGAGCGCGGCAAGATCCCGCTGCACGCCGCGTACTACATTACCGACACCACGAACCCGGACTTCCATGAGCGTCCGTTCTGGCCGGTGTTTCGCGCGGGTGCGACAGTGCCGTCGAATCCGGACATCGTGGTCAAGCAGGGCACCATCGAGGTGTGGTACCTGATCAACGCCACGCTGGAAACGCACGCCTTCCACATCCACCAGATGAAATACGTACAGGAGCGCGACTACAGCGGCCAGCCGGTTACCGTTGATACGACGTTCATGCCTGTCGGCAAACTGCTGCCGAACTCCCACGACCCGAATTATCCACTGATCCAGCCGAGCATCACCAAGGTGATCCTCGACTTCCGCCACGTCCCGAAAGGCACCTTCGTATTCCACTGCCACATGCTCGCGCACGAGGACCTCGGCATGATGGGCATCATCCGCGTGGAGTAAAACGTTTTACGACTAGGCAATACACAAAGGAATTGCCCGTAGCAACGACGCGCTGAAAGCGATGCCAGTGCGCAACCCGTTCTATCCAACCGCAGGTTCGATATGTATAACGCAGCGATGAAAGTGGCGACAGTTCCGGCGATAATGCTGCTGATGTTGTGTCTCGCCAATCCGGCGACCGCCGCGTACATTCGAGAATAGTTGCAGGCATTCCGCGAGGACCAGCGTGACAAAAACGGCATCATGCCCTTCGAGGCGCGTCATCTCGATGCGGCGGACGAGCAGGCCGTCGTACGGTATTTCTCGGGCCTGAAATTTCATCCTGCTACTCAAGTGGTGGAAACTGCCAACGTGCCGATGATGCACTGGCGGGGCTTCGTGCTGGTGCCGGACAAGAGCGGCACGCGCGAGCTGATTGGAAACCGCATCATTGAAACGCCAGAAAATTTCACGCTTTACGACTTGGACGATGAGCGAACGGAGTTTATCGCTTATGTACCGCCTGGCAGCATCCAGCGTGGCGCAGCGATCGCGGCGAGGGGCATCGGCACGGCGGTATCGTGCGAGTCCTGCCACGGCGCGGAGCTACATGGCGTCGGTGACATTCCTTATCTCGCCGGGCGCTCGCCCACCTACATTGTGCGCGAGTTGATTCTGTTTCGTCTTGGTAAGCGCACCAATCCCGGCGCCGCGCCGATGCACGCGGAAGTCGCGCATCTGTCACTGAAAGACATGATTGACGTCGCGGCGTATGCCGCTTCGCTCAGGCCGTGAATCCGGCCGGAGTCAGGCTTGTTTCGTGAAGTACACCACGCCCGGCAACTTTTCGAAATGCGCGTCGCAGGTGAGCAGATCGGCGCCGCTTTCCTGTGCAGTTGCATAAACTATGGCGTCGGCAGTGGCCAGTTTGTGCTGGCGGCAGAATTCTGCCGCCAGCAGTGCAATGCGTGTGTCCAGCGGTACGACGAAGCACTTCTGCGTGTAGGCGATGGCTTGATCCGCCTGCTCTTCGCCTAGTTCGCGCACCAGCCATTTCGATAGCTCAAGTTGCACCAGAGTCGGCACGAGGCACTGTGATTTATCGGGGAAGACTTTTTCGAGTTGCTTGCCAAGAGGCGACGCGGTCAACCACTCAATCCAGGCGGACGTGTCAACGACGCGCATCAATGTCGGTCCTTGCGGTCACGGTAATCACTTTTGTCTGCACCCTTGGCGATGCCGCGCAGATCCTTTAGTTCTGGCACCGGCATCACCAGTACGCCCTTGCCCTTGGGAATAAACACGAATTCCTGGCCGGCCTCCCATTTCTGTTCCTCGCGTACGGCCTTGGGGATGGAAATCTGGTATTTGCTGGAGAGCGTGGCAGTGGTATTCATATTCTTACCTTATAAATAACGATGGTCATCTGGTAAAAATATCATGGTCACGTGCTTACCTGCAAGCCGCACATTCCGTCGCCGTGAACGTCTCGGTGGGCATAGGGTGTCACCCCCCCCGGAGACCACCGCCCAGTCGTCTATCGGCTCAGAATGTGAAATGCAGCGCCTTTCAAATGCCTGGATTTCCGTGGCCTTCCAGCTTGACAGCGCTCGAAGCGATACCACGTTTACCGACTGCGAAAGGGTAATATGCAGCGAGTTTTTTTGGGGGGGCGTCTGTTCCCATACGTTTGCGGCTGCAATCCACCTTTTTTGATTTATCCCGAGGGGAGAGAGCCATGAAGACAAGCCTGTTGCCGATAGCTGGCATTGCTGTTTTGATCCCATTCGCAACGGGCGTTTCGCACGCAGCGACACTGCCTGCGCCGCCTTCATCCACTGCAGAAATTGTCGCTGTCGAGGCGTGGGCGTTTCCGCAGGAACAGTCGTCCGACCCGAGCGCGCCAGTGCAAGCGCAGCAATCGGCTCCGAATGCCACGATGCGCGTTCCGGGCAGCACGCGTAGCTACACGTTGAGTGAGTTGGGCAGCAACTTCGTGGCGCCGGATTGGTTTCCCCGGGACCATCCGCCTGCACCGCATGTGGTCCTGTTCGGCCGGAAGCCCGCGTGGGCCTGCGGCGCCTGCCACTATCCGAACGGCGAAGGGGATGCAGATTCCGCCACGCTGGCGGGGTTGCCCAAGGCGTACATCATCGAACAGATCAAGGCCTTCCGCGACGGCCAGCGCATTCCGCCGGACCCGTCCATGGCCGAGGAAGCGCGCAACCTCGACGATGCCGACCTGCAACAGGCGGCAGATTATTTTTCCAATCTGAAACTGCCTCCCATCAGGCGCGTTGTCGGAACCGCGACGGTACCCCGGACGCACTGGGATAACTTCGTCCACGCGCCCGACCACGACGGCGCACGCGAACCGATCGGCGAGCGAATCATCGAGATATCCAACGACCAGAAGCTTTACGACCGGGGTGATGAGCGCACCGGCTTCGTGGCCTACGTGCCGCCGGGCAGCATCGAAGCCGGCGCGAAGATCGCGGCAGCCGGCACGGGCGCGGCGCCGGTCTGCGAGTCGTGCCACGGCGCAAGCTTGCAAGGCGCGGATCTGGCCGGCATCGGCATTGCGCCGCCGCTGGCCGGCCGCTCGCCGACCTACATCGTCAAAGAACTCATCCTATTCCGCTTGGGCAAGCGCAACAATCCGGGCGCTGCGCCGATGCGCGCAGAAGTTTCACGCCTGACCTTGAAGGAAATGATTAACGTCGCGGCGTATGCCGGGTCACGCAGACCCTGAGGCGCGCGCGATGCGAAGATGCGTTCAACTGTTTCCGTTGTACATGGCATTGCCATCAAGGTCACCCGGAGAACATATGAGGCTTCTGACTGCGTGTGTGATGGCGGCACTTGCAATTTCCGGGATTGCCAGTGCGCATGCATCGGATGCCAACAAGGCCTTGGTCACCATCGGTTACACCGACACCGTTGCACCTGCCGAGATGCAGGCCTACGAGGTTGGTATCAAGGCTTATAACCAGTGCCTCCGCGAGCACGGGGTCAAGTACAACGTATACGCCGTCAGCCACGAAACCGGCCGCAATACATACAAGACCTCGTACTACCGCGAACCCATGATGTGGGCCCAGCGGGATGCAATGAGATCAATGGGGTCAGAATCTGACCCCATTGATGATTGATGCAGGACAGCTACTTGGCAATCGGTACCGGTCGGCGATTGGCACCCACACGCACGTAGGTCATCTGCGCCGTGGCCACTTTCACGCAGCTCTCGTGCTCACCGTCGCTGCGCTGTGAAAACACCGTCACGTCAATGGCTATGGAGGTATTGCCGACGCGCGCGATATCGGTGTAGAAACTCACCACATCACCCACATACACGGGACTGACGAATACGAACTCATTCACCGCCACGGTCACTACGCGGCCGCCCGCGCGCCGGAAGGCGATGATGGCTCCAGCCATATCGGCGTGCGACATGATCCAGCCACCGAAGATATCGCCCAAGCCGTTGGTATCCTTGGGCATGGCAAGCGTACGGACGGCGGCTTCGTGCTCCTTGGGCATATCCTCGAATTTCATGCTTTGGACTCCTTGAGGGCAGGGGCATTCCAACCGGCATCCGGGGTAAAACGATCGCCGTGCGCAGGAACCAGTTTTTCCAGACGTGCGGTGAGATTGGCGACGCCAGTCGCGTGAATGTAATTGACCGGACCGCCGCGGAAGGGCGCGAAGCCGGTGCCGAAAATCACGCCGGCATCCAGCAGGTCCGCATCGTCCACAAGCTGTTCGCGCAACACCGCCACCGCTCCATTGATCATCGGCAGAATCAGACGGTCCTGAAGATCGGCAGGCATTGGATGCGCGCGGCGCTTGTCCTTCACCGGTTTGCCATCCTGGTACTTGTAAAAACCTTCGCCGGTCTTGCGACCAAGTTTCTTCTCCGCCACCAGCTTCGTAAGACTGTCGGGAATCTTCTTGTTGAATTCCTTGGCAAACACTTGCGCGACTGACAAGGACACGTCCAGACCCACGGTATCGGTCAGTTCCATCGGGCCCATGGGCATACCGTAATCCAGAGCCGCCTGATCGATGGCTTCGAGCGCAATGCCTTCATCGGCCGCGAGCATGGCTTCCATAAGATAGGGCATGAGAATGCGATTGACGAGGAAACCCGGTGAGCTTTTCACCGGCACCGCCAGTTTGTCTATCTGGCGCGTGAAGGAGAGTGACTTGGCGATTTCATCCTGGGGGGTGTCCTGGGCATGAATTACCTCCACCAGCGGCATTTTCGCAACCGGGTTGAAGAAATGCAGGCCGACGAGGCGCTGTGGATTCTTGAGTACCGTGCGCAGCGTCTCGAGCCGTATGCTGGAGGTATTGGTGGCAAGGATGGCGCCGGGTTTCATTTTCTGATCCAGAGTTTTATATAGCGTCTGTTTGGCTTCCACGTTTTCAAAGATGGCTTCGATCACCACATCCGCGTCACTTGCGCCGGAACCGGCCACATCCATTTTCAACCGCTGTGTGGCATTTTGAATTTCAGCACCTTTGAGGCGTTTCTCGAACAGCTTTTGCGCGCGGGCCAGCGCCGGCTGCACATATTTTTCCTCGCGATCCTGCAAAGTCACATTGAAACCGCGCAATGCGCACCAGGCGGCAATGTCGCCACCCATGGTACCGGCGCCCACCACATGTACGTGCTTGAGCACCAGGTCGGATTTCTTGCCGAGAGATTTCAGCCGATCCTGCAGCATGAAGACCCGCACCAGATTGCGGGCGGTGTCGTTGACCATGAGGCGCGCGATGGAATGCGCTTCCTGCACGTACATCTGGTCGCTGCCGGCGTAATGTTTCCACAGATCAATGATGGCGTAGGGCGCTGGATAGTGGTCGCGGCGCACCTTGACGCCCACCTGCTTGGCGAGCATCGTGGCCACGAACGGCCGCAACCAACCCAACGCCAACAGTTTTTGGGTAAAAGGCGCGCTTTTTCTTGCGGGAGATTTAAGCACCAAATCCCGGGCGGTCTGCCGGGCGGCATCACTCTTAACCAGACGATCCAGCAATCCGATCCTGAGGGCTTCGCTTCCATGAACATTGCGCCCCGTGAGCATGAAGCTCATGGCCGGCAACACACCCACCAGGCGGGTAGAGCGCACCGTGCCGCCAAAACCCGGATGAATGCCCAGCTTCACTTCGGGAAGCCCGAGAGTCAATCGGTCATCGTCTATACCCACGCGGTAACGGCAGGCCATCGCAAGCTCCAGGCCACCGCCGAGGGCGAAGCCGTTGATGAGAGCCACGCTGGGGCAGGACAATCGCTCCAGCTGTTCCAGCACCAGTTGGCCGCGGCGGATCATCTCGAAGGCGTCGTCCGGCGTCTTAAGCGTGGTAAATTCCTTGATGTCGGCGCCTGCAATAAAGCCGCTTTGCTTGGCGGAATAAATCACCAAGCCCTTGGGTAGCTGCGCTGCCAGTTGCTGGAGATGTTCGCCGAGTTCAGCCATAACTTGGCTGGACAGGACATTGGTGCTGGCACCAGCCCTGTCGAAGCCGAGCCAGGCGATACCGTCGGCGTCGCGCTCAATACGCCAGTTGACCTGGGAAGTGCGGGTGGGCATGAATTTCTCCACTTTAAATATGTTGGCCTGGAGGGCCAGTTAGGGCATCAGCCCGGAAAGAGTGTCAATCATAGGAAGCCCAGGCACCCGCCGCAACTTGCTCAAGCCGGCTCGCTGCTTTGTTCCGGCGCCTTGCCGAATCCCGGAAAGCGTGTGCCCGGCGGCACTTGCAATAGGCGGGTACGGATTTCGCTATCCATCAGCGTCATCGTGTGAAAGCGGGCATCATCCGTGGCGCTTTGCGTGCCACCCAGAGCGCGCTCGATATAGTTGCGGGTACTGCGTTGGCGCAAACGTGAGGCCTTTTGATAGACAGCGAACCAGTCGCTATCGGCGCAATCGCCATAGCGCAAGCCGGCGTATTCGCGCAACACCGCTATGCGCAACTCATTGGCAAAGATGTAGGCGCGGGCCGTTTCGTCGGTCTGCAATATCTCAGGATGGCTCCTGCGCAGATTGGCACGCATATCTTCAGAAAGCTTGAGAATCTCCGAATTGAGCTGGCGCCGGTCAATGCTGTCCATGAGTTCTCTGCGCACCCTCAACATGGGTTTGGCATCAATACGCAGACTCGCCTCAAATTCCAATAAACTCTTATGCACAGACTCAGCTATATCGTCATTAACTGCGTTCAACAAATCAGCGCGCACCCGGCGCTGGACTTCATCCATTCCGATATTGGTTAGCCAGGATTGCCAGGCGGTTTCCATGCCGGCTTGCCGGCCGCGCTGGTGGGACCAGGTCCACAATCCCGTGCGCTTTGCAATCAACACCAGGCATATGCTAAGTATCAGCAACGATACGATGATGACGGTCGGCCACATATCAGTGAGTGCCTGGCACACGGAAATCGCAGATCAACGGCAGATGATCCGAAAACTCCACCTGTGGCATTTCGAAATGCGTAATCTCGACTTTGGGGCCATGCAGGATGAAGTCCAATTGCCGCGAAGGACGGTTACTGGGCCAGGAAGGCAAGTTACGGGCATTGGCACTATGCAAACCAGCGGCCGCAGCGAACAGATCAATCTCATAACTGCCCCAAAGAGTATTGAAATCTCCAGTCACAATCACCGGTTTATGGGCGCTGCGCACCAAGGATACTAAATGGTGCATCTGATACTGGCGATGACGGAATTTCAACGAAAGATGCACCAGAAATAGACATACTTCATCGAGTTCCAATTCCATGATTAACCGCTTGATGCCCAGGTCAAAATAATGAACCCTCTGGATGGCGTTGGGGAGACGGGTGAGGAAAGCGTTACCCTGCTTACGAATGATGGGTAACCGCTGGTTGATGGAACCCAGGCCATATTTATTCTGATAAGCAGAGGCATGGCCGATGGCGGCGCCGATGGCTTCTGCCTGATTGACGGTGCTGGAGCGTACCGAGCCCATATCCACCTCGATGAGCCCTACAATATCCGGTGAGAGTGAGCCGATAAACTGGACAATACGCTGAAAATTACGTGAGGTACCGCGCAGATAACCGCCCACGCCAGGTAGGGGAAAATGGAATCTCGCACCATGCCCAGTGGCATATCGCATGTTATAGAGAAGCAGGCGCATCGGGTATTCGGAGATTGAATAATTGAGCGAGTAGCCGTTACCGGTAAACACACTATACCAGCCCAGAGCGCTACCTTGAGCGAGCAACAACCCATCAGGTCAATTAACTCGCCCACCCTGGGCGACGGAATAACGCGCCTTTATACCGAAGGCGATTTGCTCTACACACGGATGCTGGCAGTCATTGGTGCAGCGTGCCATTCGATCAAGCTGGAGAGCTACATTTTTGCCGACGATGAAATCGGCCGGCGCTTTACCGCAGCCCTGGGCGAGCGGGCGCGTGCCGGTATCCAGGTGCAAGTGAACATTGATGCTGCCGGCTCGCTGTTCTGGACGTCGCGCAAACTGAAACGGATGCTGAAGGCCGGCGGCGTGCGGCTACGCTGGTTCCACCGCTGGAACTGGCGTGCCATGTGGCGCTATAACCGCCGTAATCACCGCAAGCTGTTGGTGGTGGACGGCCGTGTAGGTTTTCTCGGCGGCTTCAATATTCACAGGGAAAATTCCCGCGCAATCTATGGCGAGGCGCGCTGGCGTGACACCCATGTGGAAGTACATGGGCAGCTAGCGCACAATCTACAAACCCTGTTTGATGCCTTCTGGCGAGGGCGGCGGCGCACTTGTCCGATAATCCGCTCCCGGCAAGCCATCCTCATCACCAACCATTCGCACCGCAGCCGGCTGCTGCTGCGCAACCTGTATGCCGCGCGTTTCACCATCGCCCGGCAGCGCATCTGGCTGACCACGCCATATCTTGTTCCGGACCACCGCACCCAGCGTGGACTCAAGTTGGCCGCGAAACGCGGTATCGACGTGCGCGTATTGGTACCGAACAAAAGCGATGTCCGCATCGCCCAATGGGCAGCCCATGCCGCTTATGCTGGTCTACTCATTGCCGGTGTCAAAATATACCGATACCAGCCCCGCATACTGCACGCCAAAACGATAGTGATTGATGGCTACTGGAGCAGCCTCGGCACTGCCAACATTGATTATCGGAGCTTTTTTTTGAATTACGAGCTGAACCTTGCCAGCCACAACCGCAAATTGGCGGCTGTGCTGGAAAGTCAGTTCCTGACCGACCTGGCCGAATCCGAACAGATTTATCCGAAAATTTGGGTGCAACGCGGCTGGTACGCACGGGCGCTGGAATTCATCGGTTGGCTGGGCCGGCGCTGGCTGTGAACACTGGTTCCTTACTTCTTGGCTAAGCTCAATATCAGAGACGCTGAACCTCTGGACGGTACGGCATGGCTTCGGTGATCAAGCGCCAGCGTTGGTAATCCGCGGGGGTATCCACATTCCAAAGCGTAGCGAGCAGGTGACAGCGCCAACCCAATTGCGCAATGCGCGCCTGGGTTTCACTCAGTACCAGGGATGTGCCCCAGGAAATGTCGTTGAATAATTCCTCGCTGGCCTGTTTCAGGCCTAGCAATACATAACCGCCATCCTCGGAAGGCCCCACAACCGCATCGCAGCCCCGTGCCAGCGCCGCGGCGGCTTCCTCCAGATAATACGCGGGCATGACCGGGCAATCCGCTCCCATCAGAATGACGGCATCCGCGGCCACAAGGGCGCCGGAGGCACAGGTGTGCAGACGATTACTAAAATCACCCGGTGGCTGCGAAGTCAGCCGCACCGGATATTTTTTCATTATTTTCCCAAAGAATGGATGGGATTCATCCGGGGCGCACCACAATTCCACTGGCCCCACAGCGGCATCCAATGCGGTAATGACCGCCTGCATGACCAGCTCCTCCTGGAGATGAGCGGTATCCATTTCCCCCAAATGCGGGATGAGCCGGGTTTTGGCGAACCCCGGAATAGGCGCTTTGCACAGCAGCGCGAGAGTGCAGGGAGTACGTTGCATAGTTCCGCTATTGCCCCAGCGATTGCAATCCGAGTTGTTTGTAAAGCGCGGCTCTGAAGGTACGGATGAGCTGTGTATTTTCGCCGGCGTCGTTTTTACCCACGCGTGATTCAGAACGGATATCCAGTCGGGTAGAGTTGCCGACCGCCTGGATTCTGATCACCACATCGTCCTTGAGGCCGAACCAAAAGGTGGTGGCGGTGGCCTCAATTATGCCGGCCACGGGGTCATTGGAATCCAGTTTCCAACCCATAGTCTGTACCGTTCGCAGCGCCGCAGCATACACCGTGGTCGCCGCCAGCTTGAATACCATTGGTTGGATATCAGGATAGGCTTTTGCCTGCTGAGCGGCGGTTTCCGCACCCGCGTAAACTGCCGAATTTTGCGCCTTGTTCCTGAGCGCCAGCACCTCGGGCTGGAATCGCGGCGGGTTCACGGCATCGGTGCTGATGTCATGCATGGCCGGTATGGATGCGATTTTTTTGAGCCACAGATGAGGGATGCCCCAGGCCACTACGCCGGACAGCATCCCGATAACTGCGCCGATGAAGTATTTTGGACGTCGGGTCAGTAGTACCAGGGTCAGTCCGATAATGGCAATAAGTACAGCCAGGATGCCACCGTAGGTGCCGTACTTAATCATCTCAAAAGCGTCGTCCAAGCCATAAACATGGATACGGTAGAGGAGGCCAGGCAGCAGTACGGCAAAAACAGCCAGAATACCGATAATCAAGCTCAGTACCACCATGCGTGTCGCCCAGCGGCCAAGGGATGCTGGGCCGGTAGCGGATGTCGGGTTCATGCAGGAACTCCGTGGCACTGGCAGCGACAGGCTTGGTGATGTTAAGCGCTAACAGAATACGACAAAAAGGCAAGCGGCTTATGCCGCCCTGCTGATGAGAATGGATTGATGCGCTGTGCATCACTCGGATTTCAGGTCCAGATCCGCGACGCAAGGTATCCGTTGGCTCCTGCGCCGGCGTATTGCGTAACAGCAGTGGGGATTATCATCAAAATTTAAATTAAAGTAGTACTTTATATATTAAATATAATTCATTATTAAATAACGATTTAATAAATAACCGCCAGCGACACCCATCCGCGCGGAGTAATGGATGGTGGCCAAATTCCAGGGTCGGAGGGTTAATGGCACCGCCGTCCCGCTTTTTGGGAGCCGGCAGTACGACAAAGCCCTGAATTCCGCGGGCATGCGGAGTACCCGGGCTGAGCTGGGTGACGGTCTTGCCAAACTCGATTGTGCGGTCACCTACGAACCCAGTAACCGCACCCCGGCTATGGCCACGATTTCAGATTCCGCATTGGTGAGCGCCATTGGAACAACGGTGGCGGACCACGGGTTCCACCCGCGGCTGGATAGTTTTCAATAAAGCGCGCGATAATATTGAATTATTTATGGTTTCAGCGGTTGCGTTGATTGCTGTCTGCATTTTGAGGAGATTTTAATGCGGCATCGTTCGTTGCAGGTTCTCGGATTGTATGTATTAACCAGCTGCGTCGCGCTGTTTAACACGGCCGGCTATGCGCAACCACCCGGGCAAAACTTCAGCATGGAGCAGGTGTTAGGCTATCCGTTTCCCTCCGGCATGACGGCTTCGCCGAATGGCAGTGCCTTCGCCTGGATACTGGATGAGCGCGGTGTACGTAACATCTGGGTTGCCCAGGGGCCCGATTATCAACCCCGTCTGCTGACGCGCTATTCGCAAGATAGCGGTCAGGAACTCAGCAACCTGAGTTTTTCTCATGATGGTAAATATCTAGTGTATGTTCGCGGCGGCGATCACGATGCCAATTGGCCGGAAACCCTGCAACCGGATCCCAATTCCAGCCCGGTACAACCGCAGATGCAGGTGTGGGCGGTATCACTGACCACCGGCGAACCACAGGTATTGGGTGATGGTGACACACCGGCGATTTCACCGGATGGACAGCGCGTGGCCTTCATCCATTTGCCCGAGAACAGCGTGTGGTGGGCACCCATTGACGGCAGCCAAAAGGCGCAGCGTTTGTTTTTTGATAGCGGCCAGGATTCCGACCTGCAATGGTCGCCAGACGGCAAAGCGCTGGCCTTCGTTTCCGGCCGCGGCGATCACAGTTTTATCGGCGTGTACCGCGATAATCTGACGCCCATCCAATATCTGCTGCCATCCACCGCCAATGACCTGGAACCGCGCTGGTCTCCGGATGGCACGCGCATCGCTTTTGCGCGCACACCCGGGGACGGCGGACCACCCCAGTCAATTTTGAAATGGCATTCTGTTCCCTGGTCTATTTGGGTGGCGGATGTGAAGTCCGGCACCGGCCAACGTGCATGGCGGAGCCCGGATACGTTGCGCGGCTCATTCCCACAACAGGGCGGAGATGTGGACTTGCAGTGGGTTGCCGGCAATCAAATCGCATTCATTTCGCAAATGGATAACTGGCCGCATCTGTATGTAGTGTCGACCAAAGGCGGCCAAGCGCGGCTGCTTACGCCTGGTGGTTTCCAGGTGGGGGGCGTGGCCCTTTCTCCAGACCGAAAGTACCTGGTTTATAGCGCTAACACCGGCAGCACGCTTGGCGACGATGACCGCCGTCACCTTTATCGGGTTTCGGTCCTGGGCGGCGCACCGGAATCCATCACCCGGGGTGATCGCAGCGAATGGAGCCCGGTGGTTACCGGGGACGGCAAAACTCTTGCATTTATTGAGGCCGGCGCCAAACAACCGCCTCTGGTGATGTGTGGAAAGTTGTCCGGGAGCAGCTGGCAGACGCTGGACAGTGGCCTGCTGCCAACGGATTTCCCCACCGCCGACCTGGTGGTGCCGAAGCTCGTGAGTTTTCGCGCCAGCGACAGCTTGGTCATACAGGGTCAGTTGTTCGAAAAGAATGACGGTGTTGCAAAGAAGCCGGGCATCATTTTCGTGCATGGCGGCCCGATGCGGCAGATGCTGCTCACATGGCACAACATGGATTATTACAGCAATGCCTACGCCGTAAACCAATACTTGGCCAATCACGGTTTCATCGTGCTGTCGGTGAATTACCGTCTGAGCACCGGTTACGGACATGATTTCCATTATCCGGCCCACTGGGGACCCACCGGCGCTGCGGAATACAAGGATGTGCTCGCGGGTGCGCGCTTCCTGCAGCGCGATCCACAAGTGGATGCCAAGCGCATTGGTATCTGGGGTGGTTCCTACGGCGGCTATCTCACGGCGCTGGCATTGGCACGCAATTCCAATATCTTCAAGGCCGGGGTGGATTTCCACGGCGTGCATGACTGGTCCATGTTCCTGGAAGACTGGTTTGGAAAACCGATTCAGCGCTACCAGATGCCGGATATGAAGGCGCTCATGAAGGTGTTCTGGGAGTCTTCCCCCGATTCCGACATCGCCAAGTGGAAATCTCCGGTGTTGCTGATTCAGGGTGATGACGACCGCAACGTGCATTTCCATCAGATGGTGGATCTGGTACGCCGCCTGCAGCTTCAGCATGTCCCTTATCGTGAAATGGTGATTCCCAATGAAATACATGGATTCTTGAGATACCACTCGTGGTTAGAAGCGGATCAGGCAACTGCGGACTTTTTTGCTCAGCAATTTTTGCACGACAAAAATTAGCCAGCGGATGGATGCGCATCACTTCCCATGAAGCCTGATGTCGTTGTCATCGGCGCCGGGTTGATAGGCACCACCACTGCCTGGTATCTCGCAGAACGCGGATTAAACGTGACGGTGGTGGAACGCCGGGAAAGCCCCGGACTTGAAACCAGTTTTGCCAATGGCGGTCTGCTGACACCCAGCGAGGCTGATCCCTGGAATGCACCGGGCACTCTGGGGCGCATGCTGCGTTGGCTGGGTCGTGAAGATTCGCCGCTGTTGCTGCGTCCGCGCGCGCTGCCTGACATGCTGGGTTGGGGGTTGAAATTCCTGCATGCATCGCGGCCGGCGCCACATTTGCGCTCCACCCTGGCCACCTTGCGGCTCGCTTTATATAGTCTGAGTACCCTGAATGAACTTGGACAACAACTGGCGCTCAACTACGACCGGCTCAGCAACGGCACTTTGAAAATCTTTCGCGATCCTATCGCGCTGCAACATTCAATGGAACTGGCGGATAGCCTGCGTCACTTGGGGCTGGAATCCCGTGGTTTGAACCCCAGAGAAGCCGCCGATTTGGAACCTTCGCTGGAAAACGTTTCCAATCAATTGGTTGGTGCCATTTATTATCCAGGAGATGGTAGTGGGGATGCTTTTCAGTTTACTCGCGAACTACAAGCACATGCTCTCGGCGCCGGCGTTAAGTTTCATTTCAATACGCCGGTAAGCCGCATCACGACACAGGACCGGCGTGTTCGGGCGTTGCTTACGGAGGAGGGCGAAATACGAGCGGATAATTACGTGCTGGCTGCCGGCAGTTACAGCCCGCAGTTGGCGCGACCGCTGCAGTTGCGGCTTCCGATTTACCCCGTTAAGGGCTATTCAGTCACCGTAACCCCTACCATTGATCATGATCTGCATATACCGTTGGTTGATTTTGAGCAAAAGATCGTGATTACGCCGCTTGGCAAGCATCTGCGCATTGCCGGCACCGCAGAATTCAATGGATACGACACCACCCTCAATCCGATGCGTTCTGAGAATATTCTGCATCAGGCGAGCGCCATTCTTCCGTGGCTTGCAGATTCGAGCAAGAGGGGCGAGGCGACGCACTGGACAGGTTTACGGCCCATGACTTGCGACGGCCCTCCGATCTTGGGTGCTTCGCCGTATCCCAACCTGTTCTTTAACACTGGCCATGGGCCACTTGGCTGGACTCTGGGCGCCGGTTCAGCACGCTGCGTTGCGGATATGGTAGCGGGATTCAAACCCACAATTGATTTGGCTGCTTATAGCCTTAATCGGTTTATACACCGGTGATTGTCTAGTCATCGGCTAAGTCGAAAATTGAGTCTGTTGTCATGAAGCCTGTACCGGGATGATCCCATGCTAGACTTTCATTAATCGAAAACGAGAATCTAAAATGCGCTACAAAGTCAACGTAGGTGATTTACAGACCGGCATGTATGTGACCGAATTGGACCGGCCATGGGTCGGCACACCTTTTTTGTTTCAAGGGTTTCTCATTGAATCTGACGAAGAGCTGGAGCAGTTAAAGGCGATTTGTGTTTTTGTCGTCATTGATGAAGCACAATCCAAGGTAGCGGTGGGATCGGTTGGCAAATCAGCCGACGATAGTACGGAATCAACTCAGGAAAGCGCTCGCGAATCCCAAAAGTCATCGGCTCGTAATACGGAGCGCCCTGCCCAAGAGCGTGCCAGCGTGCAACAGAATATCGGGCAGTTACTCGCCAGCGCAAAAGACGGCAAGGAAATCGATACAAAAGAATCGCAAAGGATTATCGCGCGACTTGTTCAACAATCAATGAATCATAACCTGATGATGCAAATGTCGAATCTTCGCAACAGACAAGATCGAGATGCCGGGCATTCGCTGAATACCGCAATTCTGGCGATTGCCTTTGGTAAGCATCTCGGCCATTCCGAAGACAGGCTGCGTCTGCTGGGATTGGGAGCGATACTGCATGATATTGGAAAAACCCACACACCCCGTGAAATACTCGACAAACCAGGCAAGCTCACCGATGAAGAATTTGCGGTTATAAAGCGCCATCCGGATGAAGGTTATGAAATGCTCAAGACCTCGAACAATGTCCCGGATGAGGTACTGAGCATGGTTCGTTACCATCATGAGCGGGTTAACGGTAGTGGCTATCCCAATGGGCTAAAGGGAGATGAAATCCCGCTTTCTGTTGGCATTATTTCAATCGCGGATGCCTACGAAACCCTCACTACCGATAACCCCTATCAGCCGGCGCTGACACCCGTAGAAGCACTGCAGCGGCTGCGCACTACAGGTACAGAGGGTTTTGGAAAGGACCTGATGCAGGGCTTCATCCGCTTCATGGGGCTTTATCCCGTCGGTAGCGTTGTCAAACTCAATTCCAACGATATCGCAATCGTATTTTCCGCGGATCAAAAAACACGCATGCGGCCACTAGTTATGCTGGTGCGAGATAGTAAAGGTACCGAAATCCGCCCCCACCGGTTGGTTAACCTAGCGGTTCTACCAGAAAGTAAACTCTCGATTAGCGGCATCGTAGACCCCAGGAAATATGCAATTGACACCGCCACGCTGTTTGAGAAAGAGCTGGGGCAGTAAGTGACCAAACGACGTGTTCCTGTAAGCACAATTCTCACTGTACCAGTACGTAGCTCGATTCTTGGGCGTCTCTTTGGATTGCGCATAATGTATATTATGTAATAATAAAAACTAGGAAGACACGAATCACCGACTTTTCCATCTGGCAGCCCAAATCTAGTCACCTTTTCTGCCCAATCACGGTCACCTGCAGACAGCACTACCCCTGCTACCTCAGGGGCCACCCCGAAGGGTTGAGGTAGCCTCTGGCTAGAGGTACCAGCGACGCGGCGGCCGCCTCCAAGGAAGTGTTTGCCGGAGAAACTTAGCCGCCCGCCCTCAATGAAATTCAATTTCAACGTAAGCCTTCCGGCGTTCCGGATCAGTACACGCCACCGGCGAAAGAATCCATGGCTTCGAGCTGGTGCTGCATCATGTACTCATGAAAAGCGGACGACACCAAGGGGTTATCGGCGTATGGATTCAGATAGAGATAGCCGTCCATGTTGGCTGATTCCGGCGCGTCCGGAAGAATGTACCGGTCCCGAAGAAAAGATATACCACTTAATCTTCCTAGTTCCACACAGCTAATATTATATTTAGATAGTTCTGTTAATGCATTAAAATATATAGATATTGACAATTATTAATTTCCCATGCTACGGAAATTCGTGTAATAGCACCAACGCTTTCCTTAATGGTTAGAATGGACTCCTCCTGGGGTTGTCCGTCACTCTAATGCAACAAGAAAAGCGCACCTTTCGCCGAATAGCCGTTGAACATTCCATACGCATCCTGGAGGCGGATGGCAGCATTCTTCCGGCCATCGCCATCGATGTCTCTCTTACTGGCATGCAGATATTGTGTGACGGGCCAACCATGAGCAGGATCACCCCCCACGGTACGCAGACCAATGCAGGACACGGGGTCCGAATTCATGTGCGGGTGACATTGCCGGGCATTCCGGATAACCAAGGCCGGCTGGGGTTGTTCGGCCGTGTCGTAGCGGTGCGCCAGAACGGCGAGGATGAATACCGGATGGGAGTACAGTTCACGGACTTTGAGGCGGGCACCTATAACGCTCTTGAGACTTATATTGACAGCCATCTCTAGGTGGCTTTCCATTCGACCATTAAACTGCCTCAGTTACTCTCATCGTAGTCCTGATGCTTGCCGGTGGGGCCTTGCCGGCTTACACCTGCCCGGGTGTCGCAAATACCGACTCATAGACCATCGAAATCACGATTTTATCTCGATGGCCATAAGCTTGCGGCCATCATTGCGATTCCAGATCGTCTTGCCTTCGAAATCTCCGTTTTGGGGAATAAGGGTTCCCGTTCGGGAGATACGGGCGGTAAGGGCAATATGCGCATAATTTGAGATATTGCGGCCTGGCACCATTGCGTCCTTATCACTTAAGGTCATGCTCAATGGTAAATCTCGAACTTGAAACCGGCGTACCGCCAGGGGCGGTCCATCATGGGAACCCGTCGGTTCCGCATAGACAAAAACACTTTCCTCCGGTGATACTTTAGTACGCAATTTTGAATCCAGGGTTACCTGGATATTGATCGTAGTGACGTCAATCTGCGGGGATGCCGTTGCGGTATCTGCCCCACCCGCATCCTCGATCGCTTGTTTAACCACAGCTCGGTATTGCGGAGGAAGGTTCTGCGCCAGAAGCAGTCGCCAGCGTTGTACGGCTAATTTCTTGTCGCCGCGGTGTATTGCCGCGAATCCGCCGTACCATAGGGCACGCACATTATTCGGATCTTCTTGCAAAACTTTCTCGAATAGCGGGGCCGCCTTCTGCATGAATTGACCGGGATTAGCCAGGGCAAGCGCCTCTGCATAGGACGCCAACAAATCCGGATCAGAATCTCCAGACAACTTCCGTGCCCGATCCAATGCTTCTACGGCCTCGTTGTATCGATCCATGAGCACATAGGCATGACCCAGCATAATCCAGCCCTGTAAATCGTTCTGATCGGTGGTATGCAGTCGCCGGGAAAGTTGCGCCACCATTGCATCCATGTTGTGGGCAGTCGCCGCCGGAACGCCCTCCAGCGCCACCCGCCAATTCCCCAGCTGCCAATATCCGACGGCCATGCCGGTTACCAATACCAAGCCGATAACCACCGCCAGTATCCGGCTGCGCGGCGCTACCGCCCCGGATGGACGGGTTTCAGTCTTATCACCAAGACTTGCCGTCAGTTCACGGTCCAGATCCCGAAGTGCCGCCGCGCGATCAGAGATTGCAAGCCGGCCGGCCGCAATATCTCGTTCCAGCTCAGCCACCTGGTTTGCATGCGCCGACCGATAGGCGTTCTCATAGGATGGTCGGTTGGCCGCATACCCCCGCCAGAGCGGCACCACCACGCAGGCAGCAGCGATGCAAAGCATGAAACCCGCAATGACGAGGAAGACCAAGGTTATATCTCCCGCTCTTCATCCATTCGGGCCCGCCGACGCACCACCAGAATTACCACCAGGATCGCGATGCCCAGCAACAGAAACGGTCCGGTCCACAATAACCAGGTGCTGGTCTGCAGCGGTGGATCGTACAGTACAAAATCTCCATAACGATTCACCATGTACTGCTTGATTTGCTGCTCACTCCTGCCCTCCGCCACCATCGCATGAATCTGGCGGCGGAAATCCGCTGCCAGCGGTGCATCGGAATTGGCAATGTTTTCATCCATGCATTGCAGGCAACGGATTACCTGTAATAGATGCTCGTAGCGGTACTCTAATATGGGATCGGAGAATGGCGGTTCGCTGTCGATGGCCCAGACCACATGCGTCACCATCAGCAACAGGCAAGCTCCAATCAGCACCCAGGTTCTCATGTGCCCTCGCGGCGCAGGGCCTGGATGCGCGGCAGAAAATCGGTACGGATCACTTTGGGGGTGATGGGCCCGATGTACTTGAAGCGGATGATGCCGTGGGCATCGATCAGGAATGTTTCCGGCGCCCCATAAACACCCCAGTTAATGGCTACGTTCCCGATGGGATCAAAAGCCACGGCGGCATAGGGATTGCCGCGTTCTGCCAGCCATTGCAGTGCACTCTGCCGGTCGTCCTTGTAATCGAACCCATAAATCGGCACTACCTTCTGCTGGGAAAAGGCGAGCAGTGTCTGCTGTTCATCACGACAGGCAACGCACCAAGTAGCCCAGACATTGACCAGGGATATTTGGCCTTTGAGTTGATTCTGGTCGAACGTCGCTTTTGGATTGTGCAACCGCGACAAGCTGAAATCCGGCACCGGCTTTCCGATCAACGGTGAAGATACGATGGTTGGATTGAGATACAGGCCGCGCCAAAAGAATCCCATGAGTGCGAGCAGCACCAGCATGGGCAGAATAAAAAAAAGTCGCCGGCGCATCAGCGTTCCGGTGCTTTCGCCAGATCCGTATCAGCGTCCTTGGGTGGCGCGCTCACGTCTACGGTTGCCGGCACCCGGACCTGCCGGTAGCGTTTATCCAGGGTCGCGATGAAGCCGCCCAGCATCATTGTCAAGCCACCCAACCAGATGAATCTGACAAGTGGTTTGTACTCAATGCGCACGCTCCAGGAGTCCTGCCCAAGCGGGTTACCTAGCGCCACGTACAGATCGCGGAAGGGTCCGGCAGCGATGGCCGCGTTGGTGGTGGTGACATCGTGCCGGAACTGGCGCTTTTCCGGATAAATCAGCGCGACCTTTTTACCTGCACGGGTCACCGCAAAAGCGCCCTGCACCGCCCGGTAATTCGGACCGGATACAGCATGCACGCCTTGAAAGGTAAATTGATATCCGTGGACTGCGACGCTGGATCCCGGTTTCATCACCCGGTCAATGGTAATGCCGAGCATGGTGTTGACCGTGACGCCAAGGATCATTAGGCCAGCACCCAGATGCGCGATGCTCATGCCGAACACACTGCGAGGCAGGCTAACATGCCGGTGATGCAATCGTTGCCACAACCGCTGCAACGGCTCCTGCAACGCGCTGAAGATCGTCCAGGCCGCCAACAGCACGCCTGCGGTGGCAATGAAACTGACTTCTGCCCGCAGCAGCACAATCATCACCACCCCGGCCCAAAGCGCCAAGGCTGCCGGGATACGCAATTTTGACAGGACCTCGGTGACACTGCCGTGTTTCCAGCGTACATAAGGACCGATGCCGATGAGCACAAAAAACGGCAGCATTAGAGGCACGAATATATGGTCGAAATACGGTGGCCCCACTGAAATCTGACCGATTTTGAGTGCCCCCAGCACCAGCGGATACAGGGTGCCAAGCAGCACCGCGGCCGCGGCTACCACCAGAAAGACATTATTGAGCAACAGGAAAGTCTCGCGGGAAAATATTTTGAATCCCCCGCCACGCTGGCTGAACGTGGGGGCACGCCAGGCATACAGAAAGAGCGCCACACCGACAAACACCCCGAGCATCGCCAGTATGAAGATGCCGCGCCTGGGATCGCTGGCGAAAGCATGCACCGAAATCAAGATGCCGGAACGCACTAGAAAGGTGCCGAGCAAGCTCAGGGAAAACGCCGCGATGGCCAGCAAAGCCGTCCAACTCTTGAAAGCGCCGCGTTTTTCGGTGACCGCCAGGGAATGCACCAGCGCGGTCGCGACCAGCCACGGCATGAACGAGGCGTTCTCCACCGGATCCCAGAACCAGAATCCGCCCCAGCCCAGCACATAGTAGGACCACCAGCTACCGAAAGTGATTCCGCAGGTCAGAAACAGCCAGGCCACCAGGGTCCAGGGCCGTGACCAACGGGCCCACATCACGTCCATGCGGCCGCTGAGCAATGCGGCCACCGCAAAGGCGAAGGCAACCGACATACCCACATAACCCATGTACAGCATCGGCGGGTGGATCGCCATGCCGGGGTCCTGCAGGATGGGATTCAGGTCCGCACCCTGGGCGGCGGGCGGCAATAGCCGTCCAAACGGGTCAGAAGTAGTCAGCATGAACAGCAAGAAACCGATGCTGATGATGCCCAGCACACCCAGCACGCGGCTGGAAAAATCCTGCGGCAGATGGCGGCTGAAATGTGCCACTGCCACCGTCCAGATGGCCAGCACAAATACCCAGAGCAACAGAGAGCCTTCGTGTGCACCCCACACGGCCGTAAATTTATAGACCCAGGGCAACGCGATGTTGGAGTTTGCCGCCACATAAGCTACCGAAAAATCATTGGTCAGAAACGCATAGGCCAACGCGCCAAAGGCCAGCATCACAAAAAAGGACTGGCCGACCGCCGCCGGACGCACCGCGTTCATCCAGATGAGATTGCCGCGCTGTGCCCCTCCGAGACCAAAAAAGCTCTGGGCCGCCGCCAGGCACAGAGCGATGATCAGCGCCAGATGACCGAGTTCGGGGATCATGAAGCGCCTTTTGCCGCGATTTGGGCCTGCTGGGCTGCCTTGGCCTTCTTGATGGCAGCCGCGACTTCCGGCGGCATGTACTTGGCATCGTGCTTGGCGAGCACCTGCTGGGCTACGAACAACCCTTGTTTATCAAGCGTGCCGTAAACCACGATGCCCTGCCCTTCACGGAACAGGTCCGGGAGGATGCCGGTGTACACCACGGGTACCGATTTTTGCATGTCGGTGAGGGTGAAATGCACGGTCATGCTGCCGGGGGAGCGCTGCACGCTGCCCATGGCCACCAGTCCCCCCATGCGGAAGTGCTGGCCGACATGCGCATCGCCCGCCGCCACCTGTACTGGCGTGAAGTAATACAGCAAGTTCTTGCGAAACGCCTGCAGGCCCAGGGCGGCGGCCATCGCCACCCCGGCGACAATCACCACGACGATAATCAGGCGCTTGCGGCGTACCGGCGTCATGTTGGGCGTTCCTCGCTGTGCAGGCTGCGGCGGCGTAATTCCTTAAGCAGCGCATGTTGCTGGCGTCCCGGCCAAATGGCATTCGCCAGGAGCACCACCAGCGCGGTGCCATAAGCAGGCCAGACGTAGACCGCGTAACCGCCCATGGTGAGAAACTCATGCCAGGAGTTCATGATTTCGCCACCAGTGCCCGCACCCACGCGGTATTGCGCTCCCGTTGCAGCACTTCCACCTGCAGGCGTTTCAGGATGAAGGCGGCGAAATACACCATAAAACCGATAATCATGATAAATAATGGGATGTACATGCTGGGCGGCATTTCTGCCCGTGGACCGAAGAACACTGTCGGACCCTGGTGCAGGGTGTTCCACCATTTTACCGAATAATGGATGATGGGAATATTGACGATGCCCACGAGCGCCAGGATGGCGCTTGCCCGGTCGCCGGTGCGCCGGTCCTCGAAGGCGTGATTGAGCGCCATGTAGCCGACATAAAGGAACAACAAAATCAACTCCGACGTCAATCGCGCATCCCATACCCAGTAAGTCCCCCACATGGGTTTGCCCCACAAGGAGCCGGTCACCAGGGCGATAAACGTGAAGGATGCGCCCAGCGGCGCCGCGGCGGCAGACACCGCGTGAGCCAGTTTCATGCGCCAAATGAGGCCGATAGCCGCCGCCACCGCCATAACCATGTAAACCAACATCGACATCCAGGCGCTTGGCACGTGCACATAAATGATACGAAACCCGTCACCCTGCTGGTAATCCGGCGGCGCCAGCCACAAGCCGCCATACAAACCCGCTGCTATCACGAATAGACTCAGCCAGCCCAGCCACGGCGCGAGCATGCCGGCAAACTTATAAAAGTACGGCGGCGATGCCAGCTTATGGAACCAGATAAACATGTTTCTTCCTATTACTGTAGAGATCATCTCAATTGCCGACGCAACCGGTCCACCTTTTGTTTAACTGGTGCGTCGGTGATAAGCAGTTTCCCGAAGATGATATCCTCCGTGGGAGGACGTGCAATGCTGGAAAACTCGCGCACATAGTAAAGGGTTTTGGCCAGCAGCACGAGATCCGATGTATCCTGCCATCCCAATAATATGCATCGTATGTTGGCATGTTCCTGGTGCAACTTGCCGATGGCATTGACAGGCATTTCGATAACGTCGCTGGACTCGGTATAAACGGTACGGTCCAAGCGTCCCATCCCATCGCCCCAGCGACGATAGTATGGACCATTCCCTTCGCCCGACTGTCCTGCGTTCGGGCGCGGCCCGCCCACGATTTTCGCACACAAGCATAAACCACCCTGGTGGGGACACCATGATATAGATCAACTTGATCAACTCCTCGTCTCGTAATGCGGTATCAACCGCCAACACACTGCAGCGGCAGGCAAACAGCGGTTTTCTTGATCCAGGTCATTCCGTCCACGTTGGGCTACGCGCAATATCATCCATCAAGGATAATTTGTTTAACAGCATTGTTGCTGCTGAGGGAGGTTGTTGCTGCCGTACGGATATCTGTTTGATTCCGCTCGCTTGCAAGAGGCGGTGAAAATATGCCGTAACGTGCGAGCTTTAAATGGAGAATCAAGATGAGTGGCAAGATGTCTTTTGCCGACTGTTCCATCAGTGAAAAACTTCTCTACAGTGCCTTCCTGTGCGTAGTGGGTATCGGCTATCTGATGGCGCTGACACTCATCTATCTCACCGACGCCGGCCTGGATGGCAAGTCGGGAATTAACGTGCAGGACATCGCCATTTCATATTACGGCAACCGCAGCGGTACCAAGATGGAGGCCATGTTGCGGGGGCCGATGCGCATTTACAGCAAACCCCTCGATACCGCGCTGCTAGTGGACTGGCTCGAGTCGGGAGCTACCAAGAGCGGCTATGATGCCATCGCGCACCCCATCCTGCAGAAGGACTGTTTAGCCTGCCACTCCGGCGAAACCGCCAAACGCATGGGGATACCCGACTATTCCATGTACGAGGGCGTGCGTTCTGTCACCCAGAGAAACACCGGGGCATCCCTCGAGTCGCTGGTGAAACTATCGCACATACATTTGTTCGGAGTCGGCCTGCTGCTGTTTGTGGTGGGCTTCATCTTCAGACTGGCGGTGCTGAACCGTTGGCTCAAATGGACATTAATCGTGACACCGTTCGCCTCGATCCTGGCGGATATCCTCGCCTGGTTCCTGACCAAGTGGGATCCGCTATACGCCTATGTGGTGGTTATCGCCGGCGCGGTCATGGGGGTGGCATTTACCGCCCAGATTCTGATTTCCCTTTACCAGATTTGGTTATTGCACGTGCCGCGCGAAGCCCCATGAATTAGGAACGAGATCGGCCGTACTTGGGTGAAACTGTCACAGTTTTCTACGCTACCTTGAGGAGGATTACCATGACAACGCAATACGCCACCGGATGGGTCTCCGCGCTATTGGCGCTGAGCATATTGGGCATCAGTCACGGAGTATTTGCTCAGGACCAGGGGCACGCCCACATGATTGATGGCGTGGCTGTGTACCTCGGTGTCATTCCCGCCGAACTCATCTCCGGCGAATACCCGAAACAGGCTCCCGAGCACCAGATGCACGGCGGCGTGCCGAGCGGGGATCACTGGCACCATGTGAACGTGGCTATCTACAACGATGCCACCGGCCAGCGCATCACCAATGCGCGTGTGGTCGCGCAAGTATGGTCGCCGGAAGAGGTCAACCTGCCGATTCAGAAAAAACCGCTGGAGCCTATGAGCATCGCGGGGGCTGAGACCTACGGCAACTATTTCCACATGCCCGGTACCGCAATGTACTTCATCAAAGTGGAAATTGGCCGTCCCGGTTACACGCCGATTATCACCACCTTCAAGTACTACCATCGATCCTAGCAGACGGCAGCACGGGGATCGCGGCCAGACCAGACATCGGCGCGGAGGATGCGGCCAACTTAGGGAACCCACAATACCAGCGTAAACTGGTGGCCGTTCATCGCGTGGATGGCTAGCGCATAGTGGCCGAGCGCCAAACGTGTGGAGCGATTGACGGCAAACTGATCGCCGCTCACGTCCCGACCTTGACATTGATGCCGGCATAACCGGGAGCGAGCTGTTGTAGTCGTAATTATTGGCAAACACGCGCTTGGACAGCGCGGTGAGAGCTGCCCCGTTCCACGCCTCCTCTGTCTTTCCATCGGGACCCCGAAGTGGAGTACTGACAATGTTCGTCGCGCTGCTTGCCGGTGGTTACCTATTGCTGCAGAGCGGGAGGATATCGGCGAATGCGGATGGCAAGCTGAGCCGGCTTGAACTCTGGATGGCACACACCTCTCTGCGCGCGACGCTGCGGCATCAGGCGCCCCGAGGGCTCTGATCCGCTGCCGCTGACGAATGCCAATCTGATCGCTGGGATACCCTTTATGGAAGGCCGCCGCAACTTGCGAGCGACGGCGTCGAGGATGACCCGCCGGGGTATTCCTTCTGGAAGATTAAACATGGCATTCGGTTAACCGGAATGCCCTCGTTCAAGGGTACGCTGATGGATCAGCAAATATGGATGATTGCACTCTTTCTAAAGCATATGAATGCGTTACCGCCGACAGCCGAACATGCATGGCAAGAAGTCAGGAACTGATTCACCGTGGCCAGGAAATGCCGGACTGCATCCAATTACCATCATCACACGCGACCGCATCCGGCGCGGCAACGCTCTCGGTACTCTCCTGGGTAGTGATCGGTTCCCTGGCTTGTCGGATCGGATGTGCGACTTCGGGCGGGTATGTCTCACTTGATGTCATGACGCTCAAACGTCTGGCGGATATACAAAACGACCCGGCGGATATCCTTTGGACTCAGTCGGCTGCCCCACGGAGCCATGGCGCTGCCCGGTTTGCCATACTCCACCACAAACATCAGCTGTTTGTCGCTGATATCCGCCATATCCATGCTGGTGAAATCCTTGGGATTGGGGAACAAGCCGCGGCCCAGCGGAGTTTGGCCGTTGCCCTTATCGCCGTGACAGACGCTGCAGTATTTCTGGTAGACGTGTTCACCCACCAGAATATCGAGCTTGGCCTGGGTTATTCCCGCAGGCAGCGGCTGTTGGAGACTGTGGATGTAATGCAGCACATCAAATATATCCGCCGGGCTGAGGATTTCCCTCCAACTTGGCATAGCGGTCCCGGCGCGGCCCAGTTCGATGGCGGCAATCATCTGGCTGTCGTCCAACCGGGCCATGATGATTGGATCGGCGAAGTCGCGCGGGCGTGGCCTCAAAAGCCGGCCGATCGGCGTATCGGCACGGCCATCCGTGCCGTGACAAGCGGCACAATGCTTCACGTAGATTGCCTTGCCCCACAGGGTGCTTCGCTGGGGAACATTGCCGGCAGTGAGCGGCATGATCCACACCAGACTGAAGATGAAGCAGACGATCACAAAAGCCACAAGGCGATAAATTTTCATCTTGAGTCCTTTGCTGTGTTTTCTGACAATCAATACGGCTGCTGCGCGTCGGTTCGATCCCAGACATGGATACCGGCCTTTACCCGCTCAGATGTGCAGCTCCGTCTGCCGGCAATCGCAACAAGCATCACTTCCCTTGCGGCGCTAGCACCGTTCCCGTTCATTTGCCTGACACGCCAAACGTCTGCCGCATATAGGCCAGGACCGCCAGAATATCCGCCCGGCTGAGCGAGGGATTGCCGCCCTTGGCAGGCATTGCCATGGGCGACCCCGGGCTCTGATAGCCGTTCATGATCCTGTCCACGAGCAGTTTGTCGGAACTACCGAGCACGCCGCCCTTGGTGCTAAAATCCGGCGCCCCAGGGATGGTGCCCTTGCCGTCCATACCATGGCAGGCAACACAGTTCTGGTTATAGATCTGCTCGCCGTTCGGGACATTCCCGGCGACAACATTGCCGGATGCTGTTACCAGCAGCAACCAACCTCCGAGACTGGCTGCCAACATACATAAGCGCATATCGAATCTCCTCTGGTACGCGGGTCGGCGGCCGGTCAATGACCATGACGGGCCATGCCATCCCTAGAAAGACAACATGACGTTGAAATAAAGCGTGTTGTTATCCGTGGCATTGCGACCGTCGGATAGCCATAGGCCGGGGTGCTATTCCAGACGTCCTCCAGAGTAGGCGCGTTGTTGAAGGTGCCACCGAATATCGTATCCATACCGCTCCAGTTCGCATGATTGGCATAGCGCACGTCCATCATGTCTACCGCTACTTTGCCCGAATCTTGGTCGTAACCGAGTTCAATGACGGTGCCGACATGTGGCGTCGCCTCCCCCGCCAAGTAGAGCGCCAAGGTTTGCGGGAATGCGGCACTCGGATTCTGCTGCCCCGGAACCGCTTGGCTCAGACTGGTCAGACCAGCCTGCACAATGGCTGATACCGGCATATCACGGTTGAGGCTCATGCCGGGTGCCTGCTGGGTTTCCTTGGCCACCACCTGTGCGAGACCGGCCATGGTGTAACCATTCAGCTTGAACTGTCTGCCCAAAGGGGTCAGCGCGGGATAAATGGTGTGGCAGGCCGCACACGCGAGCCCCGTCTGACGCGAGAAGCTCGGCACCGCATACGCTGCCTGCGTAAACGCTGCCATCCCCACCGCAACAAGCACTAACGCGAGCGTACTATGGTGCATGTCACGCATGATTCATCTCCCTGTGAGAAACAAGACGCAACCTTGCAATAATTAATAGACACCGATAAGGCAGCGCGTACCTTGATCTAAGTCAACTAACCGCGCGATGGGATCAGGGTTCGAGGTTTATACACAGTCCACCTGCAATGGCAAAAGGCGCAAGCGTATAAATGCCGGGCACCAGCATGACGCCGAGAAAATGGAGTGGCATTGCCATGGTTTTGCCGTCAGCCGCCTGCGGTGCTCGCGTCAAAGATCGGTACTGGCACGCCGATGGAAAATATACGCTCCTGATGCCATCGTGGGATAATGCCGACAAGTCACTGTCACTCGCTTTTCCTCACGTCGTTACCCTGCCCAGATATCAATCTGCTGACGCAGCTTGTGTGAGCCCCTCTGTCTTCATGTCGGTATCCAATCGCCCACCACCACATATTGGCGGCACTGACTCCGCCCCTTTCTCCTGCCAAGCGTCGCACACCGCGCCCATACCGCAGGACGACAAGCACAGTCAAAACGACGAGCCACCACACCCATCCGGAAAATACCTTCCCTTGAAACATCTACCCATGTTTGAACGCGACCACAAAATAAATTTCAATTCCCGTCTCAATTACCGCATCCGGGACTCAGGACTCGAGACTTACCCTTAGACCACCGGCGATGGCGAAGGGTGCAAGTGTCAGCGCCAACATCAGCATGGCGCCAAGAAAATACAAGGGCGCCGCCGCCGGATCACCGAGTGCCGCTCGGCCGGCAGCCGCTGCGCCGAAAATCAACACCGGCACCGACAGTGGCAACACCAAAATAGGCAATAGCATGCCGCCACGCCGTAATCCCACCGTCAGGCCGGCACCCACCGCGCCTAAAAAACTCAGCACCGGTGTGCCCAAAAGCAGGCTCATGACCAGCACACCCATGGCGTTCGTCGGGTAATTCAACAACAACGCCATCAGCGACGACAGGATTACCAGTGGCAACCCAGTCACCAGCCAATGAGTAAATACCCGCAGCAATACCATCCATTCCAGGGGGATCGGACTCAACAGCATAAGTTCGAGACTACCATCTTCGTAATCGCTCTTGAATAGACTATCTTGGCCGATCAAGCCCGCCAACAGTGCCGCTACCCAAATGACCCCTGGCGCAAGACTGCGCAACAAGGCCGGTTCCGGACTAAGTGCCAGTGGAAACAGGGTGGTGACAATCACGAAAAAAATCACCGGCGTGACCAGCTCGCCTCTGCGGCGATAGGCCAAGCGTAAATCACGCTCAATGAGCGCAGTGACCCTCACGCTGCCAACCCCAGGGCCACGGCTTTGACCGGGAAAGGCCCGAGGTCCAATAACTGATGGCTGGCAAATACCGCGAGCCCGCCGCCGGCCAGATGCGCCTTCAACATTTCTGTCAGTAATGCCACTCCCGACACATCCAGACTGGCAAGGGGCTCGTCTAAAAACCACAGGCGGACTCTGGCGAGCAGCAGGCGTGCGAGCGCCGCGCGCCTGCGTTGGCCCATCGACAACATCCCGCAGGGGATATCCGCCTGCGCACTCAAACCCACCCTTCCCAGAACTCCCTTCACATCGTCCACAGCGCCGCTATCCGGCAGTGCCAGCAGCGCACAGAAGGCGGCCAGGTTTTCCCGTGGGCTCAAACCCAGTTTGACGCCATTGCTGTGGCCCAGGTAAGCCAGACACGCACGGTATTCCGCACCGCTACGGCGCAGGGGTTCGCCGCGCCAGCGCACCTCCCCTTCATCGGCACGGCCGAGGCCCGTGAGCACACGGATCAAGGTGGTTTTGCCGGCGCCGTTTTCGCCCTGCACCTGTAGCGCCTCACCGGCAGATAACTGGAAACTAAGATCCCGGCATAAACAGCGTTCTCCACGCCAAATAGCCAGGTTGTGGGCCGAGAGGGCTTGCGAGGCGGCCGGTTCGTACATGGATCGTTATTGGTGCCCGGGGCCGGAGTCGAACCGGCACAGCCGTTGCCGGCTAACGGATTTTAAGTCCGTTGCGTCTACCTGTTCCGCCACCCGGGCCGCAAAAACGCCATGCATTTGGAGGCTAGGGTCGGAATTGAACCGGCGTACACGGCTTTGCAGGCCGCTGCATGACCACTCTGCCACCTAGCCCTACCTGAAGTGTGAAAAACCCGCGAAATTTACCACAAATGGCCCGCTAGTTTCAGTTCCAAAGCCGTCAAAACCGGCCGAAGAAATAAAAACCCCGGCTGCTAACCGGGGTTTCAATCTGGAGCGGGAAACGAGGCTCGAACTCGCGACCTCAACCTTGGCAAGGTTGCGCTCTACCAACTGAGCTATTCCCGCATCAAGGGGGCGATATTGTAGGGCTGTTCCCCGCTCTGTCAAGGCGCTAACGCTTGCGGCTCAACTCCGGCCAGGCCGCGACCAAATACAGACACATTGACCACAGCGTCAACGCCGCCGCGATAAGCAGCAGCGCCATGCCGATAGCATAGATCGGTACGGCTTTGATGCTATGGCGATACAGCAACAGCACGATCGCCAGCATCTGTGTCGCAGTTTTTGCCTTGCCAAGCCAGGATACCGCAACGCGTTTGCGTGCACCCAGCCCCGACATCCATTCGCGTAATGCCGAGATGGTGATTTCACGGCCGATGATGATGATCACCGGAATCGCCAGCGTCACACGCGCATCCGCTTGCAGCAACAAAACCAGCGCTACCGTCACCATGAGCTTATCCGCTACCGGATCGAGAAACTCTCCGAACGGCGAAGTCTGGTTCCAGCGGCGCGCCAGCCAGCCGTCAAACCAATCGGTGATACCCGCCAGCGCGAAGATAAGGGCGCTTACCGGCCGCGCCCAGGCAAAATGCAGGTAGAAAACCGCCACAAACACCGGGATGAGCGCGATGCGCAGCAAGGTCAACAAATTCGGCCAATTGAATTTCACGCTTGCTGCTCAGTTATTGGGTGTGCAATAAGGCATAAATGCGCTCCGCCAGTTCGCGGCTGATGCCGCGCACGCTCGCCAGATCCTCGACTCCGGCGCGCGACACTCCCTGCAAACCGCCGAACTGTTTCATCAATTGCTGGCGACGCTTGGAGCCAAGGCCCGGGATGCTTTCCAGCACCGAAGTATTGCGTGCCCGCGCACGCCGTTGACGGTGACCGGTGATCGCGAACCGGTGCGCCTCATCACGGATTTGCTGGATCAGGAGCAAGGCCGGTGAATCCGGCGGCAGTATAAGTGGCGTTTGGCGGCCGGACAAGAAAAGCTGTTCCAGCCCCGGCTTGCGTGTCGGGCCTTTGGCGACGCCTACCAGCGCCACACCTTCCACCTGCAGCTCCTCAAGCACTTTTTCCGCCGCATGCAATTGACCCTTACCGCCATCTATAAACAGCACGTCCGGCATCAGGCCCTCGCCTTTCTTCAGGCGTGTGTAACGCCGCCTGAGAGCCTGATGCATGGCGGCGTAATCATCCGCCGGCGCTGTGCCTTCAATATTAAAGCGGCGATATTGCTCTTTGAGCGGCCCATTCGAATCAAACACCACGCAAGATGCCACCGTGCCCTCACCCATGGTATGACTGATGTCGAAGCATTCCAGGCGTGCCGGTAATTGCTCTAACTCCAGAATCTCCTGCAGGGATTCGAAACGCTGCCGCAGGCCCGCATCCATGGCAAGGCGCAGATTGAGGGCCTGTGTGGCATTCGCCTGGGTCAGTGCCAACAAGCGCAGGCCGTCGCCGCGCTGCGGATAGCGTATGCGGACCCGCCGGCCGGACTGTTCGGATAAAGCGGTTTGCAGCAGCGTCACCCCCATCACCTTTACAGCAACCAAGATTTCTTTGGGGATATCCCGACCCAGGTAGTATTGTGGCAGAAATGCCGACAACACTTCTTGTAACGAAGTTTCACCCGTTACCTTTGGATAAAAAGTGCGGCTACCCAGATTATGGCCGCCGCGCACCAGCATGACCGCAATACAGGAAATGCCGGAACGCCTATCAGCGGCGATGACGTCATAATCTCCATGCTGCGTACTGATATGCTGACGTCCACTGGTATGACGCAGACTGGCGATCTGGTCGCGGTAACGCGCCGCCAGCTCAAAATCCTGGCGCGTGGAAGCGCTTTCCATGCGTTTCACCATCTCGTCAATGACTGCGCGGGTACGGCCCTCCAGAAATAGGACGGCATGATGCACGTCGTGGGCATAGTCTTCCTTGTCAATCAGCCGCACACACGGCGCCGAGCAATGCTTGATCTGGTATTGCAGGCAAGGACGGCTGCGGTTTCTGAAAAACACATCGTTGCACTGGCGCAGCAGAAACAGTTTCTGCAGCAGATTCACAGTCTCACGTGCCGCGTGGGCGCTGGGATAGGGGCCGAAATACTGGCCGCTTTCACGGCGCCGGCCGCGGTAAACGGTCAGTCGCGGATAGGGACTGCCGATATCAAGGTGAATATAGGGATAGCTCTTGTCATCGCGCAGCACCACGTTGTAATGCGGGTGGTGTTGCTTGATGAGGTTGTTCTCCAGCAACAGTGCCTCGGTCTCCGTATGCGTCACGGTCACATCAACGCTGACCATATGCTGCATCATGGCGTGCGTCTTCGCTGACATGCCGCTTTTGCGAAAATAACTGGTAAGCCGCTTTTTCAGATTGCCGGCTTTTCCCACATATAGAATTTTATCGCGCGCATCCAGCATGCGGTACACCCCGGGTGCTGTCGTGACATGCTTCAGGAAATTCGCGCTGTCAAATGCCGGTAGGGACCCGCTCATCGAGCCATATCCATGCGCTGCAACTGTGACCGTGCGTGTTTGATAACCGTCTCGAACATGGGCAATGTCAAACGCCGGGTCTGGGTGTTGTAGCGGCTGCAATGATAGGAATCCAGCAAGCTGATGCTTGTGGTCAACGTATGGCTCGTGCCGTGACGAAAGCGGAACAAACTGGGTTTAATCCTGAGCGCGCTCAACACTGCTTCATGGGCAATATGCCCAAGTGCCAGCACCACTGCGTTTGCGGGCAGCCGCGCCAATTCCGCCCGTAAATAGTGGTTGCAGGTTACGATTTCATTGCGTGCAGGTTTATTTTTTGGAGGTACGCATTTAACCGCATTGGTGATACGGCAATCATGCAATTGCAGCCCATCGTCCAGCGCCCGGGATTGCGGTGCGCTGGCAAAACCGAACTTGTGCAGGGTCTGGTACAGCAGGATGCCGGCGTGGTCACCTGTGAATGGCCGTCCACTGGCATTGGCACCGTGCAGACCTGGCGCCAATCCCACCACCAGCAGACGTGCCTGCGGATCGCCGAATGGGGGCACCGGCCGCGCATGGTAATCGGGATGCGCGCGGCGCACCTCGGCAAGAAAACCCGCGAGGCGTGGGCAACGAGTGCAGCGGATATCGAAATTACTGGAACGCATGCCAAAGTGTAACCGGGATATCGCTGTGCGTCAGCGGGTCAATCGGGGGTGCCGGCGTGCTCCGGTCTTTCTTCAATGACACCGTAGCGCAGCGCCAGCCGGGTCAGTTCCACCGCATTGCTGACACCGAGCTTCTGGAACAAACGTGTACGATAGGTACTCACGGTTTTGGGACTCAAGTGCAGTTTCTCGGCAATGGCCTGCGGCGATTCACCGCCCGTGGTCATCAGCATCACCTGGGTTTCGCGCTGCGATAGCTGCTCGAAAGGCGAGCCGTGCGTTCTACTCACCGCCGACAGCGCCAGCTGCTGGGCAATCACGGGGGTAATATAACGCCTGCCAGCATGTACTTGACGGATGGCGGTGATGATTTCATCAGCCGCGCAGTCCTTGGTGAGATAGCCCTGGGCGCCGGCTTCCATGAGCCGCAGGGGGAAAGGCTCGGTGGCATGCACGGAAACCACGATGACCTTGAGGTCGGGTTGAGTGGCCAGCAGCTTACGCGTGGCTTCGAATCCGCCGATGCCCGGCATGTTCACGTCCATCAGCACCACATCGGCTTTGAGTGTGCGGCTCAACGCGATGGCGGCTTCTCCCGAGTCGGCCTCGCCCGCGATGCGCACATCCGGCGTATCTTCGAGTATCAGACGAATCCCTGTCCGCACAAGCTTGTGGTCATCCACCAGCAGGACACGGATCATTTCTGCCCTTCTTTTCGAAAAATCGGAATGCCTGAGATCAAGGTTACTTCAAACCCACGCCCCTGCCCATAGCCAGGGTCACTAATTTCACGGCATATTGGCGATAACCGCGTCGCCAAACCCCGAACAGCCCACTAGGGATGCGCCCGGTATGAGTTTTTGCATCTTCTCTTCCACGTTCTTGCGCGCGGCGATATCGCGCTTGGACACCCGGATCGCCTCCCGTAGCCGCGCCAGATCGTAAGTCATGATTTTTTTTGCGATGGTTTGCGCCACTCCGTGCATGATCTTGTCAGCCGCTTCGATCCAGCCCAGATAGCGCAGCATCATCTCCGCCGAGAGGATCAGCGAGCCGGGATTCACCTGGTCTTTGCCGGCGAATCCCGGCGCCGTGCCGTGGGTGGCCTCAAAGACCGCTATCGCGTCCGAGATGTTGGCGCCCGGCGCGATGCCGATACCGCCTACCTGGGCCGCCAGCGCATCTGAAATGTAGTCGCCATTGAGATTCAGGGTGGCGATCACGTCAAAATCCTCCGGCCGCATGAGGATCTGCTGCAGAAAGTTGTCGGCGATCACATCTTTGACCACAATGTAATGGCCGGTCTTGGGGTTTCTGAACTTGCACCAGGGGCCGCCATCGATGTCCAGCGCTCCGAATTCCTCCTTGGCAAGCTGGTAGCCCCAGTTGCGGAACGCGCCTTCCGTGAATTTCATGATGTTGCCCTTATGCACCAGCGTTACCGAGACGCGGTCGTTGTCAATGGCGTAACGGATCGCCTTGCGTACCAGCCGCTGCGAGCCTTCCTTGGACACCGGTTTGATGCCGAGGCCGGAGCTGTTGGGAAAGCGGATGGCAGTCACGCCCATTTGGCGCTGCAGGAAATCGATGACTTTATGCACTTCCGGCGTGCCCGCGGCCCACTCGATGCCGGCATAGATATCCTCGGTGTTCTCGCGGAACACCACCATGTCGGTGAGCTCCGAATCTTTCATGGGCGTGGACACGCCGGGGAAATAGCGGATCGGGCGCACGCAGGCGTACAGGTCCAGCGCCTGGCGGATGACCACGTTCAAGGAGCGGATGCCGCCGCCGACGGGTGTGCCCAACGGACCCTTGATGGAGACCACGCACTCGCGCATGGCCTGCAAGGTCTCATCCGGCAAATAACTATCCTTGCCGTATTTCTGCATGGCCTGTTCGCCCGCATAGATTTCCATCCAGGCCATCCTGCGTTGGCTGCCATAAGCCTTGTGCACTGCGGCCTCCACCACCCTGCGCATGACCGGCGTCACGTCCACGCCGATGCCATCGCCCACTATATAAGGAATGATGGGTTGATCCGGGACGCTGATGCTGAAATCAGTATTGACCTTAATGGCAGCGCCGCCGGCGGGCGGCACGATTTTGGCGAACTTCATTACTGAAGCCTCATGGCGGGAGAACAGGGCTGCGGCACACAAACCGCAGCTCAAGCATAATCATAACACGCAGGTATAAATGGTCCGGTAATGCCAACGCTGCTGTTCAACAAACCCTATGGCGTCATCTGTCAGTTCAGCGGCAACGGCAGCCGTCCGACGCTCGCGGATTTCATTGCCGTGAAGAATGTCTACCCCGCCGGACGACTGGATACGGACAGTGAAGGGCTGGTGATGCTGACGAATGACGGCCGTTTACAGAGCCGCATCAGCCATCCGCGCCACAGGTTATCGAAGACTTATTGGGTACAGGTGGAACGCAACCCCACCGCGGACGACCTGGAGCGCTTGCGCGTTGGTATTACGCTGAACGACGGCCCTACCCTGCCCGCGGAAGCGCGGCCGATTCCTGAACCGGAAAATCTCTGGCCCCGTGATCCACCCATCCGTTTCCGCAAAAACAGTCCCACAGCCTGGATTGAAGTGAAATTATGCGAAGGCCGCAACCGGCAGGTGCGACGCATGACTGCGGCGATTGGCTACCCGACACTTCGATTGATCCGTTGGCAGATCGGCGATTGGACACTTGCCGGGCTCTATCCCGGCAAATGGCGCGAACTGTGAGCAGTTAATTGATGGAAAGTCGGGTTTTTACTTTTCGAGCAACGATACGCATGGCCATCTCCAGAGCCTGCTCATAGTTAAGTCGTGGATCCACCTGGGATTTATAGGCACGCTCCAGATCGGTGTCGGTAAGCCCGCGGGCGCCGCCGGTGCATTCGGTCACATCGTCACCGGTGAGTTCGAAATGCACGCCGGCGAGCATACTGCCCAATTGCTCGTGCAACGCGAAAGCCGCTTCCAGTTCCTCAAGAATGTTCTCGAAGCGCCGGGTTTTGATACCACTGGCGGTGGTCTCCGTATTGCCGTGCATGGGATCGCAAATCCACAGCACTTGCTTGCCCGTCTTGCGGATGGCTTCCACCAGGACGGGCAGTTTGTCATTGATATTTTTCGCGCCGAAGCGGTGTATCAGCGTAAGCCGCCCCAGTTCGTTATTCGGGTTGAGCACCGTGCAAAGCTCCAGCAAATGTTCCGCGCTCATGCCCACCCCCACCTTGACGGCGATGGGATTGGCGATGCCGCGAAAGTATTCCACGTGGGCACCACTCACATCCGCGGTACGCATGCCGACCCAGGGGAAATGGGTCGAGAGGTTGTACCAGCGGCCGGTTTCCGCCACGAACGTGGTCTGGGCCTGCTCATATAGAAGGTGCAGACCTTCGTGGCTGGTGAAGAAATCAATGCTGGCGCTCTCGGACAACGGCTGGCCGGAGATGGTTTCCATGAAATTCAGCGAATCCACAATCGACTGGACGATGCGCCGGTATTCCGCCTCCAACGGCGAGTTGCGCACAAAATCCAGATCCCAGTATTCCGGGTGGTGCAGATCGGCAAAGCCGCCATCCACCAGTGCGCGCAGGTAATTCAGCGTAAGTGCCGCATGTTCGTAACCACGGAGCATGAGTTTCGGATCGGCCGCGCGTTCGGCAGCGCTGAAACCGGAACGGTTGATGATATCCCCCCGG
Organism: Gammaproteobacteria bacterium; assembly: GCA_027315405.1. Lineage (GTDB taxonomy): Bacteria > Pseudomonadota > Gammaproteobacteria > Natronospirales > REEB76 > REEB76. The sequence continues at coordinate 38,155 of DAHUYB010000057.1, forward strand.
TAGCTCGGCAAGGTGAGACCGTTGCGGGTTTCATGTTCGACGGAACGCGGCTTGGCGTACTGGCCGGCCATCCGGCCTACGCGGATGACGCGCTTTTTGAGCCCATGTACCAGCACCAAGCTCATCTGCAACAGTATCTTGAGCTTATTGGCGATGGGCTCGGCGGTGCAGTCATCGAAGCTCTCGGCGCAATCACCACCTTGCAAAACGAAGCGCTCGCCGCATCCGGCTTCCGCCAGTTGACGGCGCAATTTGTCCACCTCGCCCCAGGTGACCAAAGGCGGACGCCGGTGGATTTCCGCCAGCACCCGGTCAACGGCCAGCGCATCGGAATACAGCGGCTGCTGGTCAGCGGTAAGTGACTGCCAGCTGTGCGGCTGCCATTTTTGTGCGAGTTTATGCTCCATGGTTGCGTGACATGCTACACGGGCAGTCACATTGGGAAAAGCATAACTGGCGCCGGGCAGGTTAAATTCGTTAAAATCATCGTTTTACGGATGTATCGCCTGCCTCTTTCCCCAGTGTGCTTTCGCACGGCACCGCATAGGGCCCGGTCCGCCTGGACGGATGTCCTTTGAACTGACAGGAGCTTTATACATGCATCGTGTTCTCGTACTTGGAGCTGGCAAGATCGGCTCCCTGCTCTCCGGCTTGCTGGCTGCATCGGGGGATTACCAGGTGGATGTGGGTGACGTGAATGCGCACACAGCCCAGGCGATCGCCAGCGGCTATAAGCTGGCCAACATCAAGGCCCATCAGGTGGATGCCGCCAGTAAAGAGGCTTTGGAAAAGCATCTTGAGATCCATGCTGTGGATGCGGTGATCTCCAGCCTGCCATATTTTTGCAACCCGCCGGTGGCCGAAGTGGCCCGTAAACTCAAGTTGCATTACTTTGACCTCACCGAGGACGTGGAGGTAGCCCGCGCAGTCACCAAAATCAGCCAGGGCGCCGACACGACATTTGCACCCCAGTGCGGGCTGGCTCCCGGTTTCATCAGCATCGCCGCCAATGAACTCATGAGCCACTTTACTGCCATCCACGATGTGAAACTGCGTGTGGGTGCCCTGCCTCAAAACCCCGGCAACATGACCAAGTATGCGCTCACCTGGTCGTCGGACGGGGTGATCAACGAATACGGCAATCTCTGCTATGGAGTAGCTGACGGCAAACCCGCCACCTTGATGCCGTTGGAAGGATTGGAAACCATCCAGCTGGAAGGCAGATTGTACGAGGCCTTCAATACCTCAGGCGGCCTGGGCTCACTGGCTGAAACCTATGCAGGTAAACTGCGCAATCTCACCTACAAGACCATGCGCTATCCGGGACATTGTGAACTTATGCGGATACTCATGAATGACCTGCGCATGAACGAACACCGGAATGAACTCAAGCTGATCATGGAACGTGCGGTACCGCGCACCGTGCAGGATATTGTTCTGGTATATGTGTCCGTCACCGGCATGCAACATGGCAAATTCATGGAAGAGAATTACCTAAATCAAATTTATCCGCAACAGATTGCCGGCAAACTCTGGTCGGCCATCCAGGTAACAACCAGCGCCGGCGTGTGTGCGGTGGTGGACCTGGTGCTAAAAAAGCCAGAAGTCTACAAAGGCCTGGTGAAACAGGAACAGTTCCAGCTCGGTGAGGTGTTGGCCAACCGCTTTGGCAAAGCATACGCCCAGGCGGAAACCGCGGAATTGTCGGCGCGGTTGGTACGCAGCGGCGAAGCTGCCAAACAATTTGTAGCCTGAGGAGGACTTGATGGCAAAAGTGACTATTACCGGGATATTGCAATCGTTGGGGCTGGAAAAGACCAATGCCGGCGTGTGGTCCGCTACTGGCGGCTGGCACAAGAGCCGCGGCGGCGAACTGCTGGAATCCATCAACCCGGCAACCGGCAAGGTTATCGCGCGCGTTGTCTGTGCCACCGAAGACGACTACGAACAGGTCATTGAAGATGCCCAAGCGGCATTTCATGCCTGGCGCGAAGTTCCAGCACCCAAACGCGGTGAAGCGGTACGGCTGATCGCCGAAGCTCTGCGCAAGCACAAAAACGCCCTGGGTAATTTGGTCTCCCTGGAGATGGGTAAAATCAAGGCCGAGGGCGACGGCGAAGTGCAGGAAATGATAGACATCGCCGATTTTGCCGTGGGCCAGTCGCGTATGCTCTATGGGAATACCATGCACTCGGAACGCCCGCATCACCGCATGTATGAGCAGTGGCACCCCTATGGCGTGGTGGGCGTCATCAGCGCCTTCAATTTTCCGGTGGCGGTGTGGTCCTGGAACGCTTTCCTGTCCGCCATTTGCGGCAATGCCACGGTCTGGAAACCCTCGCCGCGCACCCCGCTATGCGCGATTGCAGTGCAGCATATCTGCAATCGGGTGCTGAAAAAGCACGGTTATCCGGCCATCTTTTCCCTCTTCGTGGACAAAAGCGTACGACTTGCGGAGAAATTTGCCAAAGACCCGCGCGTGTCGCTCATCTCCTTCACCGGCTCCTCGGCGGTTGGCCGTAAGGTCGGCGAGATGGTGGCGGCCCGCTTGGGCCGCGCACTGCTGGAACTGGGCGGCAATAACGCCATCATCGTGGATGAAAGCGCCGACCTGAAACTGGTGGTGCCGGCCGTTATGTTTGGCGCCGTGGGTACCGCTGGCCAACGCTGCACTTCCACACGCCGCCTCATTGTGCATGAAAATATCATGGGTGAACTGGTAGATAAGCTTGCGCATGCCTATAAACAGGTGCCGATCGGCGATCCATTGGCGGAAAACACACTCATGGGTCCGCTCTGCAGCGAAGATGCAGTAAAACATTATCGCGCGGCTATCAGCGCCATAAAAAAAGTCGGCGGTAAAATTGTCTGCGGCGGCAAGGTACTGAACCGTCCAGGTTACTTCGTGGAACCCACCATCGTGCGTGCCAACAGCGGTTGGGATATCGTCAAAACCGAAACCTTTGCTTCGATCCTATATGTCATGTCATTTCATGCGCTGGAAGAAGCAGTGCGCATGCACAACGACGTGCCCCAAGGCCTATCCTCCGCTATCTTCACTCGCAACCTGAAGAACGCGGAATATTTTCTCTCCGCAGTCGGCAGCGATTGCGGCATCGCCAACGTGAACATTGGCACCTCCGGCGCCGAGATCGGCGGCGCCTTCGGTGGTGAGAAGGAAACCGGCGGCGGGCGCGAATCCGGCTCGGATGCCTGGAAGCAATACATGCGACGCCAGACCAATACCATCAACTGGTCTGACCAATTGCCTCTGGCACAAGGCATCAAATTCGATGTGGGTTGAAATACCGGGCATTGGATGATGAAAAGCCACAACGTCGCGCTTCGCGCGACGTTGTTTTGTAACAGGAATACGCACTTTGCTGGCACTGCATCTTTTGTTACTCGCCGTTCTTCAGGGTATTACCGAGCTGTTCCCCATCAGCAGCCTCGGTCACAGCATCCTGGTACCCGCGCTGCTCAATTGGCGGATTAATCGGGAGGCTACCTGGTTCCTGCCATACATAGTGGTGTTGCATCTCGGCACCGCCACAGCACTCTTTATATATTTCTGGCGCGACTGGTTTACGCTGCTTGGCGGCGCCTGGAAAGCACGCGGCAATCTGAACAATCCTCATGCCCGTTTGTTCTGGTTACTGGTAGTAGGCACCGTCCCTGCGGGCATTCTCGGTCTGCTGCTGGAACGTAAAATCAAAGCACTGTTTGGCAGCTTCGTGGTGGCCGCTGTTTTCCTGATGATAAACGGCATAATTCTGTTCATCGGTGATGCACTCAAACAGCGTGCCGCACGTCACGAGTTGGTGAAAATGAGCTGGTGGCGCGCCTTTGGCATTGGCTGCGCCCAGGCCCTGGCGCTGATTCCCGGTATTTCGCGTTCAGGCGCCACGCTGGTGGCGGGCGTGTGGTCAGGACTCGATTACGCGTCGTCCGCACGCTTTTCCTTTTTGTTGGCCACACCGATTATCGGCGCGGCCGGCCTACTGGAAGTGCCGCAACTCATCAAACACCGGACAACAATGCCTGAAGATCTTTTGCTGACTCTCATAATGGGCGGGCTACTCGCGGGTGTTTTTGCTTGGCTGAGCGTCTGGTTTTTGATGAAGTATTTCAAACGACATGAAATGACTGCGCTACGGCCCTTCGGCATCTATTGCCTGTTGGCGGGCGCCATAGCGCTGCTGATGCATTACGCATGAATCCTGTAGCATGGCTATTGATCGCTCGCATAGCACACGCCCGGTCGGTGCCGCGCACGCGATTTTACCGGGTCATCCCATTTGATTGATTTTCCACGCAGAAAGTATATGGTGAACGCATTCCGAGATAAGCACCCCAGTTGACAAACCACCCTATGACAGATGATTCCACAAGTTTTCTGGCGCGACTCAAACGCCATCATATTTACCGGGTCGCGACCGTCTATGCAATTGCCGGCTGGGTACTCATCCAGCTTTCCAACGGAATTTTTCCGGACTTCGGCTTGCCGCGCACCAGCGTGCGCGTTGTCATCGCGATTATCGCACTGGGCTTGCCGGTGGTGCTGGTGCTGGCCTGGATGTTCATTCGACCTGTTGATCCGGAGAAACTTGCTCATTGGCAACGCCGGCGCTGGCGGCTGGGATCACTGTTATCCATGATTGTCATTGCCTTTGTCAGCATTTCGGGGATATATATCTGGAAAGTCACCTCCGAATCGTCGGCCCCAGCCGCCGGGGTGCCCGCAGTCAGCGAGATAGCGGCATTTAATCCGCCGGCGAACTCTATTGCCGTACTGCCATTTCAGAATCTGAGCAATAATCCGACACGCCAATATTTCAGCGACGGCATCACCCAGGAACTTACCAATGCCCTGGGTCAAATAACCGGCCTGCGAGTTATCGCCTGGCAATCCATGGCCGGTTACCGCAACAGCGCACTGCCCGCGAATGCCATCGGTAAAGAACTGAACGTGGCCTACATGCTCGTCGGCAGTGTGATGCGCGAAGGCAACGAGCTGCGTGTTTACGCCGAATTGGTAAATACGATGAACGGCTATCAGCTGTGGTCGAATAAATATGACCGGTCACTTAAGGATATATTCGCGGTACAGGACGACATTTCAAGGGCTATCGCCGGTTCCTTGCAGTTGGAGCTCAGCGGCAATGGCCACCTGGTGACCGCCCCAACTATCAGCACGCAAGCCCATGATGCTTATCTGAAAGGCATGGAAGCTTTTAATGTTCGCACCACCGCCAATCTCTATAAGGCTATCAAATATTTCCAGCGAGCCATCAAATTGGATCCGGGTTACGCCGAGGCCTATGCCCAACTCGGCGGAGCCTACACGGTGCTTCCGGAAGTCACCTCCATGACGTACACGAAAGCCAATGCCAAAGCCAGGCCAGTGATCCAGAAAGCAATCGCCATCAACCCGAATCTGGCTCAAGCGCATGCGGTATTGGCCAACATTTATATTTCGGAGCACAATACCGATGCCGCCAAAGCCGAGCTGTTGAAGACCCTGGCTTTGGATCCCAGCAATGCGTCCGCACATAGCAGCTACGCTTTCCTGTTGCCGCTTAAGGATGCGTTGGCGCAATATCAACAAGCTGCCATGCTGAACCCGGAATATTGGGCGGTACAAATGAATTTGGGCAGCGCCTATGCCGAACTCGAGGAGATTCCGCAGGCAATCAAAACCTATCGAATCGCCCAACGACTGTCCCCCACAAATATCGATGCACCGCTGGAAATCGCTTACCTGCGCCACCTGCAATCCCAAAATACAGAGTCGGTACGCGTGCTTGCCGACATGAAGGTCGCAAACAAAGCCGATGCCAAAATATTGGAGGCCTCGCGCCTTAGCTACGCTGCACTGCTGGATCCACGACTGCGAAATCAGGCGCTAGCCACTCTCGACAAGCTTGCGGGTGACAAAAACGGTGGATTTGACCAATACTACCTGGCTACCGCCTACATCGTACTGGGAGAAAAGCTCAAGGCCATACAATTGATACAACAATTCTGCGGTAACGCGCCGGATACTTGTAATGATATCGCGGTTGATACCCATTACCAGTTGCTGCGCAATGAAAAGGAATTCCAAAAACTTGTGACTCAATACGAGCTTAAATACTAAATTATGGATTACGTATATATCTTGCCGTTGCCTAAACGGCATTAATGACGCCAGCATTATTATAGATTCTCAAAGCGGTTCTTCTCCCGGTTCTTACGCACTTTGTCAGCTTGAAACACACGACCGTTCATAAATATATATACGCCGGGATCCAAGCTCTGGACCGCCGCCACCGCCCCGCCGATATTGAACATGGCATCGCTGCCGCGGAAACGTGCCGGATTGAGTGCGCCCGTGAGCACGATGGTCTTATCCGGGATACCCTGCAGCGCCACAGCGGTCTCGGTCATGCTGTCGGTGCCGTGAGTAATGAGTATGCATTGCTCCCGGCACTGCTGCACGGCCTTATGGATGAGTTCGCGGTCCATCGTGGTCATATCCAAGCTGTCCTTGCGCATCAGAGAGGTAATTTCAAACGAAAATGTCACACCCATGTCCCGCAGAATTTCACTAATCTGTGGCTCACCTATCTCGTATTCGCTTTTAGCGTCGAAATAGATCTTGTCGATAGTGCCGCCGGTAGTGAAGATGCGCAACTTATCCATATTCAAAGTCAACTTCTCAATTAAGAGTAAATGGTAGGCCGATATATAAGTAAAATGACTGATTGCCAGATTGAGAAAAGCCGGTACCGAAATACAAGGGTCCTAGCACGGTATCTGCACCAATAAACAGCGAACTGCCATATTGCAACCCCCGCAGGCTGATGTGCTGAGTGTTGCCCCAGACATTACCGCCTTCTAGGCTGCCACCGATATACAGCCCATTACCCAAAACGCTAGGCAGATTCCCGATACGCTCAAGATAAATGAAATGAACGGCGAAAACCTGCTGACCCCGCAATTGTTGCTGGCGAAGGCCCGAGAGCGACAGAAATCCTCCCAGGGTAAATTCATCATAGAATGGAACATTGGTGCGCAATGAAGAACCCACGTCGGCGGTAAGAATCAGTCGGTGTGAGTTATTGCCGATTACCTGCGCTCCGGTTAATTCCGCCTTGTCATAATTGACATCGCTGCCCATGGCACCACGTGCAAAGAAACTGTCCAGTTTCAAATAGGATCCCGATAGCGGAAAACCCGTATCACCGTCCAGTGTATCCAGACCGAAACGCAGACGTATGCCGCCCAAGGTATTGCGGTAGGACGGCAAGGTGGGTTCACCCACCCGCGGTGTCGAAAACACATGCCCATAGGATGGACCAATGCGCAGCTCGGCTACATTGCCGAATTCGCCACCAATATCGAAACCACCGCGTATGACACGGGTAGTGTATTGCGCAATCAAGTTTTCGCCGCTGTAGACATTTGACAATGTGTTCAGATACTCGGCCTGGGGAGCAACAAAAACCGAACCCGAATAATTTACCGGTTGATAAAGTTCAGTATAGACACGCCGGTTGTTCCCGATCTCAAACTGGTTGCGCCATTCCGCACCCAATTGATTGATTTCCGTGCGCGTCCAGCCAAACAACAAGCCATACTGGCTGCCGCCTTCGAAATCATCCGCGATGTGTAGCCCAAAGCGCAGATAGTTGGCGCGCCAGGGTTTTTCTGCGACCGTGATAACCAATCCGGTCCGAGTGCCCTCATGGGCGATGGCGGCGGTCACCTGACGAAAATATCCGAGGCGATCAAGACGTTCAAGGTCACGGTCAATTTGTTTGAAATCCCAAGGCTTACCCGCCTTGGTAAAGAGGTGGCTGCGGATCAACGCCGTCGGAACCCGCTGGTTGCCGCGGATCAATATGAAGTCCACCAACTTCAGAGCTTGCGGCACATAACGATGTTGTTCCTTGTATTCTGCATAGGCTTGCGGAGAAAGCTGCAAAGCGCGCAACGGCGCCAGAACCTTGAGAGCCGCTTGCCTGCCTATCCTGATGGCTTCGGCGGCACGGCTGAAATCCAGCGCGGAAATATCGCCAAGATCGGGTTGAATCAGGACATCATGCGCAGTCAGACTCGCTATAGATTGGTTCACATTCTGATTTCCCAGCAACTTGATCACCTGCAGGGAAACGCCAACCACATTATTGAGGCTCTCGGGATTTGAAAGCGGCGTGCTCACATTGACGGCAATGACCACATCCGCACCCATCTTGCGGGCCACATCCACCGGCAAGTTGTCCACCAAACCGCCGTCCACCAGCAGATGGTGGTCGAGTTCCACTGGCGCATACACCCCTGGGACTGACATGCTGGCTCGCATGGCGGCAGCCAGGTTTCCATGATCCAGCACCACTTCGGCACCCGTATCAATATCAGCGGCCACCGCGCGAAACGGGATTGGCAATTTGCTGAAATCAGTAGAGGGCTGGGTAGCGAGCGTTAGAACATTGAGAATACGCCCCGGATCATTGCCCGCGATGATGCCCTGGGGGAAAAAGAACCGGCCGTTCGCATAGCCGAATTCCACCTGTAACAGATATTGGAGCTGGTACTGCTTCGCCTGGTAATCCAGCAGACTGCGAGGTTGCTGGTTGGCCATACTGGCCTGGAGATCGGGTTGCGTTAACGTAACCTGTAATTCCTGGGCCGTAAACCCCGAGGCATAGAGACCACCTACGATGGCGCCACCGCTGGTACCGGCGATGCAATCCACCGGAATGCGCAGTTGCTCCAACGCTTCCAACACACCCACATGGGCCGCGCCGCGCGCGCCGCCGCCCCCCAATGCCAAACAGATACGCGGCCGATGCGGAGGTATCACCGTGTTGGTAACGAAAGCGCGTGCTGGCACGGCGGTTGTACATAGCCAAATCCAAAAAATTGCGCACGCACACCATTGTAGAACGGTTCTTGGCATTGTTTTCAGCAAGCGAAATATATCGGTAACACTCTATCTCAGCACCCTTCCAGACAAGGATATGGCAGTAACACAGGTCATGCTCCAGCATGTTACCGGATGCGTCCGGCGCGGAACAGGCTGATGCCGGTTGCCTTTATCCTGCGCCTCTGATTACATGACGCGATGCCGCATCCCGGAAAACCGCTCGCCGCCGTCTTGCTGCTGTTTGCCCTAGGCCTGTCACTGCCCAGCCTGAGCGCAGACGGCCCGCGTACTGCATTGCTGCTGCATGTGGACGGCGCCATCAGTCCGGCAATGGCGGATTATGTTCTGCATGGCCTGGATGCGGCGGCTGAACAACATGCAAAATTGGTGATCCTGGAAATGGACACTCCCGGCGGCCTTGACAGCGCCATGCGCGATATTATCAAGGCGATCCTGGCCTCGCCCGTGCCGGTGGTAACCTACGTGGCGCCCAGTGGTGCACGCGCCGCCAGCGCCGGCACCTATATTTTGTATGCCAGTCATATCGCTGCCATGGCACCGGCTACTAATGTGGGTGCGGCCACGCCGGTACAGCTTATGGGCGGTAATTCACCCACACCCGCCGAACCCAAAACCGCCGAGGATCGCAAGATACTCAATGATGCCGTTGCCTACATCCGCGGGCTTGCCTTGGAGCGCGGCCGCAACCCTGACTGGGCCGTCAAGGCGGTGCGCAGTGCGGCGAGCTTGACCGCCGGCCAGGCCCTGAAACAGCACGTGATTGATGTCATGGCTAACGACATCCCGGACCTCCTTGCCAAGCTGAATGGCCGCACGGTGGTCACTGAAACCGGCCCGGTCACACTGCATACCGCAGCTATTGCGGTGCAGGATTATCAGCGCGGCTTCCGGGTGCAATTCCTGACAGTGCTGACCGACCCCACCGTCGCCTATATCCTGCTGTTGATCGGCATTTACGGTCTGGTGTTCGAAGGCTACAATCCAGGAGGTGTTTTGCCCGGCGTGGTAGGCGCTATCGCCTTGCTGCTGGCTCTGTACGCTTTCCATGTGCTGCCGGTGAATTTCGCCGGCTTGGCGCTTATCGTTCTGGGCGTCATCCTGTTTGTTACGGAAACCTTTGTGCCCGCTTACGGCACCTTGAGCATCGGCGGCCTGGTGGCATTTGTTATCGGCTCGATCATACTGATGGACACCCGCGTGCCTGGCTTCGCCGTTTCCCGTGGCCTTATCGGCGGCATCAGCAGCGCCGCCGCACTGATTATAGTGACCACCCTGTGGCTGGCGGTGCGCGCCCACCGCCGGCCGGTGGTGAGTGGTGCGGAAGAACTGCTGCAGGACCGTGCTCAGGCCCTGCAGGATTTTTCCGCCGCTGGCGACGGCACCGTGCATATCCACAGTGAGACATGGAATGCGCACAGTAAAACTCCAATACGCGCAGGTGAAGCGGTAAAAGTCATTCGGCGTAAAGGCCTGACGTTAATTGTGGAACCCATAGAGCACCCCGACGCAGAGGATACTTAAATGGCGATCGCATTCCTTGTCATCATCATCATTCTTGCCAGCATTGTCTTCAGCGCTCTCAAAGTCCTGAAGGAATATGAACGTGGCGTAATCTTCACTTTCGGACGCTTCGATAAGGTTAAAGGACCTGGCATCATCCTCGTTATCCCGCTTGCGCAGCAAATGAGCAGGGTGGACCTGCGTACCGTGGTCATGGAGGTACCGCCCCAAGACGTGATCTCCCGGGACAATGTATCGGTGAAAGTCAATGCGGTCATCTACGTGCGCATCATTGACCCGGAGAAGGCCATTATCCAGGTGGCGGACGTTTTCGAGGCCAGCAGCCAATTAGCCCAGACAACACTGCGATCGGTGCTTGGCCAACATGAACTGGACGACATGTTGGCGGCCCGCGACAAACTGAATGTCGATATCCAGGGCATCCTCGATCAGCACACGGATGCCTGGGGCATGAAAGTCACCAACGTGGAAATCAAACAGGTGGATTTGGACGAAAACATGGTGCGCGCCATCGCCAAACAAGCTGAGGCAGAACGCCAGCGTCGCGCCAAGGTCATCAATGCGGAAGGTGAACTGCAAGCCTCACAGAAACTGATGGAAGCCGCCCAGACACTGATACAACAGCCCCAGGCTATCCAATTGCGCTATCTGCAAACGCTGGTGGAAATCGCAAGCGACAAGAGCAACACCATCGTGTTTCCCTTGCCCATGGATTTGATCGAACCCCTGTTGTCGAAACTCAAGAGCAAGTGATTCGACATGCAAGCCGCAACAGGATCGCATAAACGGTGCTGTTTCGGCTACTTGCTGGTGTACTACGTTAGCGCGCGGCGTAAGCCAAACTAAAGGCCCCCGGCCCGACATGAATACCCGCCGTGGTGCTCATGACCGATAACATGGTCTCAATCTTATTACCCATGGCGCATTGGATGAATTCTTCGTAGCCGGGAAACGCTTTCACTTCTTCGGGGTTACCGGCATAACTCATGCATACCACCTTGGAAAGCAGCCCGCTTTCTATGGCTTCGATGGCCATTTCGAACAGTTTGCGCACGGCATTTCCATAGCCACGTATGTTAGCCACCGCTTCCGTCTCGCCGCGATACGCCCTGAGGATGGGTTTGATATCAAGCATGGTGCCCATCTGGTATTTGAACCAGCCGACACTCCTGTCGCCCTTTTGGTGAGCACGGCTACGCACATAAAAAAGATCCTGAGGGATCACATAGGCCTTCACATGTTGAGAGAAGCTTTCCACATGCTGGCGCAGCTTATCGAACATGATGTCATCCTGGCCGCGGATGGCGCGCAGCGCCTCATATACCACTACCGCTTGTCCGGTAAATAACGTCTTGCTGTCAATCACGCGTAAAGCGAATTGCTCGTCCAGGCCGGCGGCACGGCGACGTTCCTTGTAGCCGGAAAGGATCATGAACGATGCCTGAGTGGCATTCTCAAAAACCGGACTGCGGCGGCTGGAAGCGGTAATCACCAGCACCCGATCGTATTTGAGCACTAATTGATCCAAAAACAGATCGCGGATGGCCTTGGTGGACATGGGTGTGGTGGAAATTTCCAAATCTTTTGCCGCCACGAAACGCCGGTAAAGGTCCATGGTTTGCTCTGGGTCGCGTATATCCTTGAAGGTCATGGTGCTGAAAGTCATCATCACCGGCATGATCTCAAGGCCCTGCTGTTCAATGAACGAACGCGGTAAATCACACGCCGAATCAATAACCAAGCCGATTTTTTGCGGCATGAACGAACTCCTCAATATAACCCTTCACATCCCAGCTGCCGCATAAAGCCCCAGAAGCCGGAACCACAGGAATATAGCCTAAAAATGACGCGGCTTCTAGAAATTCCCCTAGTTTTTCCGGGGCTTGCCCGATTTTATTGAGCTTAAATACGAACTCTGGGTAAATTCTCATCTATTACCGGGCGCACCAGCGCTTTGTCCGCATGCCAAGTCAGCTACTATTCACCCTCATAAAACGGCTTCGTTTCTAGCGCCGCCCTCATCTCCCGGCAGCCTGGACACTAAACAGCCCTCACCTATAAGGCGAGGGGTTTCCACCATCCCCGAAGGGGACGCTAAACTCCCGGATAAACCCGCCCTCTCCAGGGACAGTGCACTCTCAGGATTCGTCGTGCTTCGCCTGCACCCAGAGTGCATCCATTTCACCAAGAGTGGCCTGTTCCGGGCATTTACCCTGTTTCGCCAATTCGGTTTCAACGATACCGAAACGACGCTGGAATTTCCGGTTGGTGCCACGCAGTGCCTGTTCAGGGTCGAGCTTCAGCTTGCGCGCTAGATTGACCACGGCGAACAGCAAATCACCCAACTCGTCTAACTTGCGCTCTCGCGGCCCATCACCGCTGATTTCCGTTTCCAGTTCGATCAGCTCCTCGCGGATTTTTGCCAACACCGGCGGTAACTGGCACCAGTCGAAACCCACACGAGCGGCCCGCTGCTGAAGCTCCAGCGCGCGTGCCAATTCCGGCAAATCCGGTAGCACGCCATCGAACACGCTGCCTTCCAAGTCTTTCACGCTGCCTCCGAGTGCTCCAATATGTTAAGAAAATTCACCAGCATAGCCGCCGTTGCACCCCAGATAGCATGCTGCTGGTACTCGAATAGGTAATAGCCAACATCGCGGTCACCCACATGGCGCGCTCGTACCTGGCGATTGGCGGGATCACGCAAAAATGCCAGTGGCACCTCAAAAACCTCCGCGACTTCCAAAGGATCGGGCTGCAGATGGAAATCAGGTTGCACCAGTCCAACGATTGGCGTGACTGCGTAGCCGCTGATGGTGAGATAGCCATCCAGAAAACCCACGGCTTCCACGAAGCGCCGTTCCAGTCCGGTTTCTTCTTCCGTTTCCCGCAATGCGGTTTGCACCAGATCGGAATCCTTCACCTCGCGGCGGCCGCCGGGAAAGCTCACTTGACCGGCATGGTCCAGCAGGCCCTCGGTACGCTGAGTCAGGAGGATGGTCGCTTCCTGGGGGTGCAGAATTACGGGTACCAATACCGCCGCGGGTTTCCAGGGCCGGTTCGGCTGCAGACTGGCGGGTAAATCCCCCAACCGGCGTTGAGAGATGAAATCCCGGGGCGGCTGCGAACCTTTGAGCGCATGTCGGATCAATTCATAATCACTATTAATTGCTTGCATATCAATAAGTTATATATAATTCTTTATAAAGAACTTAATTATTTTTTATACCACCACGGGTGAGTGCCGCAGGATCCAACAGCGCTTTCAGGCGGGCTTCCGGGATATCGGTCATCTGCTTGGCGACCTCCAAGATAGGCCGGTTTTCTTGGTAGGCCTGCTTGGCGATAGCCGCACCCTTTTCATAGCCAATCACCGGATTCAAAGCCGTCACCAAGATAGGGTTCCTGTCCAGAGCTTCCTTGAGGTGTGCCTCCTGCACACTGAAGCCCGCGATCGCGCTGTCCGCCAATACCCGTGCCGAATTTGCCAGCAATTCAATGCCTTGTAACAGGTTATAGGCGATGATCGGCAGCATGACGTTCAATTGAAAGTTGCCTGATTGCCCCGCAACGGTGATGGTCAGGTCATTGCCGATCACCTGAGCCGCCACCATGGTGATCACTTCCGGAATCACCGGATTTACCTTGCCGGGCATAATGCTGGAACCCGGTTGCAATGCCGGCAGTGCGATTTCTCCCAACCCCGCCAGGGGTCCGCTGTTCATCCAGCGCAGGTCATTGGCAATCTTCGTCAGGCTCACCGCCAGGGTTTTCAACTGACCGGACAACTCCACCGCCGTGTCCTGACAGCTCAGGGACTCGAAATAATTTTCACTGCTCCGGAATGGGATGCCGGTGCGCTTGCTCAGCTCGGTGGCAACGCGTTTGCCGAATTCCGGATGGGCATTGATGCCGGTGCCCACGGCTGTGCCGCCCTGGGCCAGCGCCTGCAGCCGGGTCAGGACTGCCTCAATACGCGCCATCCCTTGCCGTATCTGGGCGGCCCAGCCCGATAGTTCCTGGCCAAGGGTCACCGGCATGGCATCCATGAGATGTGTGCGCCCGGTAATCACCACCTTGGAAGTTTCGTGCGCCTTCGCTCCAATAGTCTCGGCCAAGTGCTGCAGCGCCGGTAACAAGCGTTCCTTGAGTTCCAGCATCGCGCTCACATGGATGGCGGTGGGGATGGTGTCGTTGCTACTCTGGCTCATGTTCACATGGTCGTTGGGATGTACCGGCTGCCCGCTTTTCTCCGCAGCCAGATGAGCAATCACCTCATTAGCGTTCATATTGGTACTGGTGCCGGAGCCGGTCTGAAATACGTCAATGGGAAAATGCCGGTCGTGCTTGCCTTCAGCCACCGCCAGTGCCGCCGTTTCAATGGCTTTCGCGCGGAGCGCATCCAGCATACCCAGATCCTGATTGACGCTGGCGGCGGACGCCTTGATGAGCCCCAGGGCACGGATGAAGGCACGTGGCATCATCAAGCCGCTAATGGGGAAATTCTGCAGGGCGCGCTGGGTCTGCGCTCCCCAACGGGCGTCGCTGGGTACCCGAAGTTCACCCATGCTGTCATGTTCAACCCGGTAAGCTTTCTCGGACATACACTTCTCCCGGAGAAATGAATTGAGATTCGATATGTAACATCCTGATTTCAGGATATAATAACTTCCAATATGTTGAGGTAATCGGGCGATACAGAAAGGCTTCGGCTGCGTGGTTATTATCCGCAATCCAGCCATCATTTGCACGGAAACCACATGCAACTGTCACCCTTGACTGCTCTTTCCCCGCTGGACGGCCGTTACGCCGCCAAGAATGATGCGCTTCGCGGTCTGTTCAGCGAATATGGCCTCATGCGCCAACGCCTGCGGGTGGAAGTCGCCTGGCTCATGGCGCTGGCGGATACGCCGGAAATCATCGAGATCAAGCCGCTCAGCGACGATTCCCGTGCATGGCTATGCAAGCTGGTGGAAGATTTCGATATGCCTGCGGCCGCACGCATCAAGGGCATCGAGACTACCACCAACCATGATGTAAAGGCGGTCGAGTACTATCTCAAGGAAAATGTGCATGGCAACCCCGAACTGGAGCGGGTCGGTGAGTTCCTGCACTTTGCCTGTACTTCGGAAGACATCAACAATCTGGCCTACGCTTTGCTGCTGCGGGAAGCGCGCCAGAAACACCTGCTGCCCATGGCAGACAAATTGAGCGAACGCATGCGTGGGCTGGCGCATCGCTACGCCGAGATTCCCATGCTGGCGCGCACCCATGGTCAACCGGCCTCGCCCACCACTCTCGGTAAGGAGCTGGCAAACATGGTCGCCCGCATGCGCCGTCAGCACGCACAGCTGGCCGCGGTAAGTATCAGCGGCAAGCTGAACGGTGCCGTCGGCAACTACAACGCACACTTGGCAGCGTATCCGGATCTGGACTGGCCTGCGGTGAGCAAAAAATTGGTGGAATCCCTTGAGCTTGAATGGTCGGCTTACACCGTGCAAATCGAGCCGCATGATTGCATGGCGGAATATTTCGATGCGCTGGCGCGCTTCAATACCGTGATGATCGATGCCTGTCGCGATATCTGGGGTTACATTTCGCTCGGTTATTTCCGTCAGAAAACTACCAGCGGCGAAATCGGTTCCTCCACCATGCCCCACAAGATCAATCCGATTGATTTTGAGAACGCCGAGGGCAATCTCGGCGTTGCCAACGCCTTGCTACGCCATTTCGCGGAAAAACTCCCGATCTCCCGCTGGCAGCGGGATCTCACGGACTCCACCGTGTTGCGTAACATCGGTGTCGCCATCGGTCACAGCCTGCTGGCTTATGAAGCCTTCCTCAAGGGTCTAAGCAAACTTGAGGCTGATGCTGAGCGCATGCTTGCAGATCTGGATACGAACTGGGAGGTACTGGCGGAGGCTATCCAGACCGTGATGCGGCGCTATGGAATACAAGCACCCTATGAGCAGCTTAAGACACTAACCCGCGGCAAGCGCGTAGACCAGGAAAGCCTGCGGCGTTTCATCAAGGATCTGGAAATCCCCAATCAGGCGAAACAGCGATTGCTGGCACTGACACCTGCTGATTATATCGGCCTGGCTGCGCGTCTGGCCCATGAAATCTAATGCATGAATCGCGTTACGCGTCTCGGTAACCTGACAACGCGGACTTTTCTCAATCGCCATTGGCAGAAATCACCGCGCCTCATTCGTAAGGCATTCCCGAAGCTTATATCGCCCATTTCAGCTGATGAACTGGCAGGCTTGGCATGCGAGCCCGGCGTCGAATCCCGGCTGGTCATTAAAATCCGGCGACAACCCGGGTGGCTGGTGCGCCATGGACCCTTTACAGTGCAGGAGTTCCGTACACTTCCTGAGAAACACTGGACCCTGCTGGTACACGACACTGACAAGCAGCTGCCGGAACTTGCGGATTTTTTGACGCACTTTCAATTCATACCCAACTGGCGCATAGATGATCTCATGATCAGTTATGCCCCCGATGGCGGTTCCGTGGGCCCGCACGTGGATGCCTATGACGTGTTCCTGCTGCAGGTCCAGGGTCGGCGACGCTGGAGCATCAGCCGAAAACCCCAGGCGCCAGCAATCAAACCGGGATTGGAATTGAAACAGGTTCGCGCCTTCAAGCCACAACACACCTGGATACTGGAACCTGGGGATATGTTGTATCTGCCACCGGGCGTAGCCCACCACGGGGTCGCAGTGGGTAACTGCATGACTTTTTCGATAGGCTTCCGGGCACCCACGGACGCCGAGATGCTCGCCGATTTGAGCAATCTACTGCTCATGCGCCTGGATAAGGAAGCACGCTATACCGATGCAAATCTGGCGCCAGCGGACACCGATCCGGGTTTGATAACAAAGCAGGCCCGGGCCACAATCCGTCAGCGTATGCGCGGCGCGCAACACCTGAGTTCCGGCAAGCTGGATGAATGGTTTGGACGTTTTATTACCGAGCCAAAATCGTGGCTGGTACCCAACCCGCCGCGCCGATCTTTGACGCCAGCCGCATTGCGAACACAATTCGCTACCCGCAAAGAACTGGCGCGCGATCCGGCTGTCCGCATGGCTTGGTATGACGACGGAGCGCAACAAATAAAGATGTTTGTGAATGGCTGCTGCCATCCATTGCCCATGCGCCTGTCAGAGTTCGCGCGAATGCTATGCAGTCAGCGTCTCTATTCCTCACACCAGCTGGGATCCTGGATGCCCGACCGGGATGCAATCCGTTTGCTGGCGGAACTGTACAACGCAGGAATGCTGTACTTTCCATGAGCAGCTGATGCCTTTCGATACATAACGCTGATCACCGGTTGATATGCCAAGAGAATCGCGCCGTGTGCCATGCCCGCGTGAACAAACGGCAGGTTTCGGATGAGCTGGAACAAATCGGCGAGATGAGTATTGGCTGCGCGCACTTCCCGGGAGCGGCTGGCTGCCGGACACTAAGCCGACCGGCCGCTTGGCGGTGATTTCAAACTGGCATGATACCGGTGTAATCAGCGCTATCCTGCGCTCCCTGGTTACAGCGGCCCAGGTCCGGGGACATGTAGAATGTTTTTTTAACCTGAGCTTATACCATTACACCCATGGCTTTGTGAAGCAGAGTGGAGAATTCATGAACCTCAATATCCCCTACTGTTATAGAGCATTGAAGTTTCGGGGCTCGAAACCATGAACACACGCTCACCTAATTACCGTGTACTGGCGAGTTCCGAAGAAAACCGCACTGCGGCCCTGGAACTAGCCTGTGGAGCCCGCATGACCCTGGCGCTGTTCACGCGGGATTTGGACCCGGTCATTTACGACACCCAGGAATTCGTGACGGCCGTGCAACAACTCGCGCTCCGCAGCCGTTACTCGCGCATTCGCATTGTCGCGATTGATCCTACTGCTGCAATCAAAGATGGGCACCGGCTGATCGAACTCGGCCGGCGGCTCAGCAGTTTCATTGAATTTCGCCGACCATCGCAGGAACACGCCAAGCTCTCCGAATCCTTGCTGATCGTCGACGAAACCGGCTTGCTGTACCGCCCAGTCGCCAGCCGCTATGAAGGCTTTGCCGATTCCGATAACGCCTTTGCAGCGCGTGCACGTTTGCGGGACTTCGATGAGATCTGGGAACAAGCGGAGCCGGAGCCGGAATTCCGACGCTTGGGACTGTGAATTCATGGACCAACTAATGGAGAGCAGAGTCATTGCTGTCGGGAAGCAAACGGCAGGGTTGCCATGACCTGGAATCCGCACGTCACGGTGGCGGCGATCGCACAACAAGGGGATCGCTTCCTGGTGGTGGAAGAAAAAGTCCGCGGCACGCTGGTGATCAATAACCCCGCCGGACATCTGGAGGAAACCGAGAGTTTTGTCGATGCCGTGCGCCGCGAAACTTTGGAGGAAACCGGCTGGGAATTTGAGCCTGAGGCCGTCACCGGCATCTATCTTTGGAAGAACCTGACTCTGGGAACCACGTTTCTGCGTGTCGCTTTCTGTGGCCATTGTACGCAACACCATCCAAACCGACCCCTGGATCTGGGTATCGTCGGGCCCCGCTGGTACACGCGCGCTGAATTGGACAACGCTGCTCTGACCTTGCGCAGCCCCCTGGTAACGCGCTGTATTGACGATTACCTTGCGGGACGGCGTTTCCCTCTTGACATGCTCACCTGCCTCGGGCAAATCGATATCCTCATGAACGATATGAGCGATGCGCGTGCTTGAATCAGCGGTGTCAGCGTAAAATAGCGGTATGCATGCGCCTGTCAAAACCCGCGTAATTGTCGGCCTGTCCGGTGGCGTGGATTCGGCCGTCGCAGCCCTGCTCCTCAAAGAACAGGGTTATGCAGTGGAAGGCCTGTTCATGGACAACTGGGAAGACCAGGTGGAACAGCGCTACTGCACGGCGGCGGAGGATTTCCAGGACGCGCGCCAGGTATGCGAGCAGCTCGATATCCCATTGCACAAGGCGAATTTTGCCGCCGAATACCGTGAGCGCGTTTTCCGCTATTTCCTGGATGAATATGCTGCCGGGCGCACGCCCAATCCTGATGTTTTATGCAACAGTGAAATCAAGTTCAAGGTTTTCCTGGACTATGCGCTACGCCTGGGTGCGAAACTCATTGCCACAGGTCACTATGCCCGTACGGAGAAGACCGATGCCGGCCTACGGCTTATGCGCGCTGGCGATGCCGACAAGGATCAGAGTTATTTTCTGCACGCCGTATCCCAGGAAGCTCTGTCCATGAGCCTGTTCCCCGTAGGAGCCCTGCTTAAGCGGCAGGTGCGTGAGCGCGCCCGTAAGGCTGGTTTTGCCAACCATTCCAAGAAAGACAGCACCGGCATCTGCTTCATCGGCGAACGCAAATTCAGCGAATTCCTTGCCAAATACCTGCCTGCTGAACCGGGGAATATCGAGACGCCCCTGGGCGAAGTGCTGGGCACGCACCCAGGGCTCATGTATTACACCCTGGGCCAGCGTCAGGGACTCGGCATCGGCGGTCGCCGGGGCTCACCCGCAATACCCTGGTACGTGGCGGCTAAAGATCTTCGGCGCAATGCGCTGGTGGTCGTGCAAGATCATGACCACCCGTTGTTGCAGCAGCAGTCACTTATGGCAGACAAGCTTCATTGGATTTCTGGCGCCGCACCCGCGCCACAGTTTGATTGCACTGCCAAAAGCCGCTACCGTCAAATGGACCAGGCTTGCCATGTGACGATTATGAATACACAGCAGTGCCGGGTGAAATTCCACCGGCCGCAGCGGGCGCTAACGCCCGGACAATACGTGGTCTTTTATAGAGAGAACGAATGTCTGGGCGGCGGCGTCATCAACGAGGTGGGGCCGGTCATGAGCGGCAATCTGTCAGTTTCCGTTGTGCGCGCACGAAACGCCGCATGAACCGGACATTGGCAGATCGGGTGCTGGCCCTGGCGGGCGTGGTCCAGGCCGCGGTTCTGGTTAATGATGTCGCCACGGGCCGACACGTCGATGAGAGCTCCCTGCAGGTTACCCTCGGCAGCATCCTCAAGACCGAAGCGGCGGATGTGCCGGAGGTATTTGGCGGCGTGCCCGGTCTCGGCTGCGGTTTGCAGCGGCTGGCCGGATTGCTGGGAGACCAGCACAACTCGGCTGACGTGGTGGTACTGCGCTACACCCTGAGCCTGCTGCAGCTACAGGGTAAAGTCATGCGCCGCCGCGCGCTCAAGCGGGTCCTCGACGATGGCATTAAACGCGCTCGCGACCAGTTTCGTCATTTCGGGCCCACGCATGCCAATGTACTGGCCAATCTTGCGGATACCTACCTGCACAGCGCTGGCACCATCCAGCCACGCATTATGGTCACCGGCGATGCACTGCATCTGCAGAACCAACGCATCATAAACATGGTGCGCAGTCTGCTGCTGGGCGGCTTGCGTGCGGCAGTGTTATGGCATCAGTGCGGAGGCTCTCGCTGGATGCTGTTATTTATGCGCGCCAGCTTGCACAAAGAGACCCAGCGCTTGTTGCGTGAATCCAGTGGTTACGCCTGAGCTGCTGCTATCCGCCTCGTCTTTACCTTATAATTACACATCAGATTAAGTTCCGGGCTCGCCCATTATACCGCTGCACCGACAGCCACATTGCCCCTCTTTTTTCGGAGCAACCATGAAAGACAGTTTCAAATCACGCGCTACACTCGCCGCTGGCGGCAAACACTACGAAATGTTCAAGCTCGAGGCCTTGGAAAAGAAATTCAAGATCTCGCGTCTGCCCTATAGCCTCAAGATATTGCTGGAAAACCTGCTGCGCCTCGAGGACGATGTGACAGTCACGGCCGCGGATGTGGAAGCCCTGGCCAGTTGGAATCCCAAGATCGAATCCGACAAAGAAATCGCCTTCACCCCAGCGCGGGTGTTAATGCAGGATTTCACCGGCGTGCCGGCGGTAGTGGATCTGGCCGCCATGCGGGATGCCATGAAGAAACTGGGGGGTGACCCCGGGAAAATTAATCCGCTCTCACCTGCGGAATTGGTCATTGATCATTCAGTGCAGGTTGACTTCTACGGCCGCCCGGATTCTCTTGCGAAAAACGGTGAGATGGAATTCGAGCGTAATAAAGAACGTTACTCGTTCCTGAAATGGGGCCAGAAATCATTTCAGGATTTTAAGGTGGTGCCCCCGGATACCGGCATCTGCCACCAGGTGAACCTGGAATATCTCGCACGCGTGGTATTTGAGCGGAAAATCGACGGCAAATGGCAGGCTTACCCGGATACCCTGGTGGGCACCGACTCTCACACCACCATGGTGAATGGTCTGGGAGTGCTTGGCTGGGGCGTGGGTGGTATCGAGGCGGAAGCCGCCATGCTGGGCCAACCCTCCACCATGCTGATTCCACAAGTCATCGGCGTGCGCCTGTCCGGCGCGCTGCCGGAAGGCTCCACCGCCACCGATCTGGTGCTGACCATCGCAGAACTGCTGCGCAAGCACGGCGTAGTTGGCAAATTCGTGGAATATTTCGGACCCGGAGTGGCAAATTTGCCGCTTGCCAACCGCGCGACCCTGGGCAACATGTCGCCCGAGTTTGGTTCCACCTGTGCCATCTTTCCCATTGACGAGGAAACCCTGAACTATCTGCGCCTCACCGGCCGCAGCAGAGAACATATCGAACTGGTGGAAACCTATGCCAAGGCTCAAGGGTTGTGGCATGCAGCTGGACAACCGCCTGCGGAATACAGCGAGGTTCTGGAAGTGGATCTTTCCAAGATCGAACCGAGTCTAGCGGGTCCCAAACGCCCTCAGGACCGCGTCCCACTGAAGTCCGCCAAGAGCGTGATTGCCAGGCACATCGCCAGTATGGCGGCAGAACGCGCGCAAAAAGTAGAGGATGAGACCCGCTTCGAGGATGAAGGCGGCAGCATTGCCACCGACACACACGCCACCGATGGCACCACCGGTGTAACCACGGTTTCCATGGACGGACAAACCTTCAAGTTACACGACGGCGACACCATGATCGCTGCCATCACCAGTTGTACCAACACTTCCAATCCGGAAGTGATGCTGGGCGCGGGATTGCTGGCACGCCGGGCGCGCGCTAAGGGTCTGAAGCCCAAGCCCTGGGTCAAAACCAGTCTTGCCCCCGGCTCCAAGGTGGTGACCGATTATCTTAAGAAAGCCGGACTGCTGGAAGATCTGGCGGCGCTGGGATTCAATCTGGTGGGTTACGGTTGCACCACCTGCATCGGCAATTCCGGACCGCTGCGTCCGGAGATCAGTGAAGGCATCCGCAAAAGCGACCTGATCGCCAGCGCGGTGCTCTCCGGCAACCGCAATTTTGAAGGCCGCATTCACCCCGAAGTGAAGATGAATTTTCTGGCATCACCACCGCTGGTGGTAGCCTACGCCCTCGCCGGGAGCATGCACTCTGATCTGCTGAATGAACCGCTGGGCGCCGGCAAGGACGGCAAACCTGTCTACCTCAAGGATATCTGGCCCAGCCAGAAGGAAATCTCCGATCTTATCGCCGCCAACATTGACTCCGGCATGTTCATGAATGTTTACGGACAAGTCTTCGATGGCGATAAAAACTGGGACAGCCTCAAGGTACCGGCAGGCCAAATTTATCATTGGGACAAGGATTCCACCTATGTGCGCACCCCCCCTTACTTCGATGGCATGCGCATGCAGCCACAGGCTGTGGATGACATTCACGGCGCGCGTGTGTTGGCGTTGCTGGGAGACTCCGTGACCACTGATCACATATCGCCGGCAGGCAACATCAAGAAGGACAGTCCCGCAGGTAAATACCTGATGGAACATGGCGTACAGCCGAAAGATTTCAACTCCTATGGCTCGCGCCGCGGCAACCATGAAGTTATGGTGCGTGGTACTTTCGCCAATATCCGTCTGCGCAATCTGCTGGCGCCGGGGACCGAAGGCGGCGTCACAAATTACCTACCCAGCGGCAAGATCATGAGTATCTATGATGCCGCTATGAAATACCAAAACGACAAGATGCCGCTGCTGGTCATCGCCGGCGAGGAATACGGCAGCGGTTCCTCGCGCGACTGGGCCGCAAAAGGCACCTTGCTCCTCGGGGTGCAGGCCGTCATTGCCAAAAGCTTTGAGCGCATTCACCGCGCCAACCTGATCGGCATGGGCGTGCTACCGCTGCAATTCCACAAGGGCGAAGATGCCAAATCACTGGGATTGACCGGCAAGGAAGAGTTTTCCATCGCAGGTTTGGAAAACGGCAATGCCAGGGAAGTGAACGCCAAGGCCATGAGCGCGGACGGCAAAATAAGGAATTTCAAGGTTCGCGTACGCCTCGATACACCCAAGGAGCGGGATTACTACCGTAATGGCGGCATTCTGCAATACGTCCTGCGCCAACTTGCTGCTTGACGAACAAGTTATAGATTTAGGGTATTCGGAATATATTATTTAATTAGGATTTAAAGTCCCCAATAATAATCTTCTGTAAGCCGGATATTTTTTGTTGCATTGAGTTTTAATGAGGCGTCAGATCTAAGTCTGGTTTGGCTGTTTAACGAATGCTCTTTATGATTGCGCATAATTCTTTAAAACTTAGTGTTTTCGGTTTTCCATACTTCCGGCTGCCATTTACCTGAGGCCGCAAATTTGGCGCCGATGTAGTAAGCCTCGTGAGCTGCCACGTCGAGCTTCATTTCTTGCATCTGCCTAGCATCCGGCAGCTTTTGCTTCAACCCCGGCAGATAGGCGAGGTTCACCACCTTGGCCAGCTTGACCCTGAAGGTGTAATTGCCGGGCTTGATCCAGAGCACACCCTGATCAGAGCGGTTGGTGAGTTTGCCGTCCAGCATCCATATCCGTACCGGATAGATTTTGCGAGGAATCATTTGATAATTCAGGTACAGCACTGCGTGAAGCTCGCTGCGAGAGTTTACGAACGGCGAAGCCGTGGCCGTAACGCAGAATGCCGCCAACAGCAACCCTGTCAGCCATCGGAACGAATTTCGAATGGGCATTGCCATAGCCCGTCTCCTTCCTGCGCACGCCACCCCGAGAAAGCGGGTATCCAGCGATTACAGGCTTTAATATTTGGCGTCAGCGGTCTTCCACACTACCGGCCACCACTGGTTGGAAGCCTTAAATTTGGCTCCGATGTAGTAGGCCTTGCCGGCCTTCACATTGATTTTTAGCTCGTGATCTGGCTGGCCAAATTCGGCGCTGCGCGACAAACCCGGAACATCGGCAAGATTCACCGTTCCCAACTTAATCTTGAATACATATACACCGGGCTTGATCCAGAGCACGCCCTGGTTTGAGCGGTTGGTGAGTTCCCCATCTACCGCCCAGATTTTTACAGGCCATATCTGTTTGGCACTCTGATTGACATTTAAATACAGCACCGCGTGGGGTTCGCTACGGGAGCCCAGAAAAGGCGAGGCCATAGCCGCAGCACAAACCATCGCCAGTAACAGGCCCGTCAGCCATCCCAACAAATCACGCATTACAGTTTTCATCACGCACCTCCTCCGGGTCCGCCCCGGGAGCTAAGTCCAGTATAGATCAAATCTACGAAAAAATACGTTTTTCTCAATCATCCGCGCTCTACCGGACGGGAGGGCTCACGTATCCACTCGCTCCAAGAACCTGCATACAGCCTGCCACCCTTCATTCCCGCCACCTCCATGGCCAGCAGGTTATGGCAGGCGGTGACCCCCGAACCGCACATACACACGGTTTCAGCGGGTGAAATACCTTGCAAGGCAGCTTCAAAGCGCTGGCGTAGCGCCTCTGGCGATTTGAAACCGCCACTCTCAGAAAGGTTCCCTGCAAAGGGCAGGTTGACAGCTCCCGGCACATGCCCCGCCACCGTGTCTATGGACTCCTGCTCGCCCCGGAAACGGCTGGGTGCCCTCGCGTCCAGCAGCCGGCCGGTGTGTTCCCTGGATTGTCCTTGGACCATCTTGGAATTTACCCACAGCGCATTCTCGGGGTGTGGCTGGAAATCGCCCGATGGCACCTTCACCGGCGGTTCCGGTGTGATGGCACGTTCTTCTTTGACCCATTGAGTGATACCGCCATCCAATACCGCCACCTGCGGATGGCCCAGCCACCGCAGTAGCCACCAGAGCCGCGCGGCGAACGCGCCGCCCGCATCGTCATAGGCTATAACTTGGGTGGAATTATGAACGCCGGCAGCCGCCAGTTTCTTCGCCAAATACTCCGGCATAGGCAGTGGGTGCCGGCCACTCCCGGGGGTCACCGGTCCGGCCAAGTCCCGATCCAGATGCAAATAATGGGCGCCTGGAATGTGGCCGGCGCGAAAGTGGCATTCACCCTCTTCGGGGTCCGTCAGCACGAAACGGCAGTCAAACAGGCACCAACCCGAATTCAGGTTGCGCGCAAGCGTTTCCGTATCCACCAAGGTTGTATAGGTCACAGCACGTTACCGAGTCCCATAATTATGGGAAATATACTGTGTTACGACTCAAAGCATTCCCCACACGCATATATTCACAGCGCCGCCATCAGCTATGCCGAGAGGTCGGATTAAACAGATAAGACCGCATGCTTGTTCCTGTAACTGACACTTGTTTTGAATCTGTAATGGCGCTGGCAAGCATGGCATTTTGATTTTCAGCCACCTTCGAGGCGACGGATCCGTCATCCGCTCGTCTTACAGGCGAGGGTTGTTGAATTCTATCAGCCAGCAGCAGAATAACGACGCACACCCTACCAGTACCGGTCCATACGCATAGGTAATCCCACTGGGCGGAACATGCGGCACGATACGTTGCAAGCCTATGCTGATCATAATAGCTAGCGCCGTGCCTGCCATGGGAACGGAATTTGTGAACCCCGTGGCGTATTTAGCACCATGGCCCAACTTAACTCAAACAGGTCGGTGATAACCAGTAGCAGCCATTTCATTCGAACATATATCTAACGTCGGCCGTCACGCAGATCTCCGCCAATTCGTTCAAGGTAATCACGGAAATCATCGCCAAGCTCGGTATGCTTCAGCCCGCATTCCACGGTGGCTTTCAGATAACCCAGCTTGCTACCACAGTCATAGCGCACTCCCGCATATTCGCAGGCATAAACTGTTTCCTGGGTTAACAATGCCTGAATGGCGTCGGTGAGCTGGATTTCACCACCAGCACCCTTGCCAGTATTGTGCAGTAATTCGAAAATGCCGGGCGTGAGCAAATAGCGGCCCACCACACCCAACGTAGAAGGCGCCTCGGCAGGCTTGGGTTTTTCCACGATATGTTTGATTCCATACAAACGCTCACCGGCCGGTTCCGGGCTAATAATTCCGTAGCGGTGGGTCTCGTCACGCGCCACCCGTTCGACGCCGATTACGCTGTTGCCGTAACGCTCGTATACATCTTTCATCTGCAACAGTGGCGAGCGACCAGTGCTTGCAATCAGATCATCAGCCAGTATCACGTAAAACGGCTCATTTCCCACCACCGGTTCAGCGCATAATACGGCATGACCAAGACCCAGGGCCTCCGCCTGCCGAATGTACACACAGGTCACATTCTCCGGCACAATGCCCTGCACCAAGGCAAGTTCATGCTGCCGGCCGCGGAGTGACAGTTCTGTTTCCAATTCGTAAGCACGGTCAAAGTGATCGGAAATGGCGCGCTTGGTGCGGCTGGTGATGAACACCAACACCTCGGCACCTGCTTCCACCGCTTCCTCAACCGCGTATTGGATGAGTGGCTTATCCACGATGGGCAGCATTTCCTTGGGACTCGCCTTGGTGGCCGGCAGGAAACGCGTGCCCAGCCCGGCTACTGGGAAAACCGCCTTGCGGATATTTGCATGTTTCATGGTTCTATAATCTCCCTATGCGCTACTGCCATACAGGTTCTCATCCATTCATACGGTATTCGAGAGCCCGGCTGCGGTAAAGCTGATTTCGTGAAACGGCATGGTCCGATTCCAAGTCTTGCAGCTTGGGCATTGCCAGTAGAGTGTTTTACTGCGGAACCCACATTCCTCACAGCGATAGCGGGGTCCGTTCTTTAGCAGATTCCTGACTGCGTTTTGCAGGGGTTCCAAATCGGCCGACGGGGATGCGCCACTTCGCTGCGCGAAGGATGTAAATATTTCATAAAGGCCATGCAGGCTTGGCTCCGTGCGTAAATATCCGGCAACACAGGCCTGCGACACCGGGTCATCCAGTTCAGGATCGAGGATCGCGGCGATCGCCAGATAACCGCAGGCCTTCGGATTATCGTGAAGCAATTCACCGAGCATGGACTCCAGCGTTTCTCGCCCAGTTACCTGTCGGGTCACTCGTGCCAGTGCCGGCAGCACTTCGGTAGCGTAACGGATTTCATGTTCAAGTACATTCTTATAATGCCGCTGACTGCGTTCCCAATCCTGGTCAGCTTCCGCCATTTGCGCTAGCAGCAGGTTGGCGCGTACACAATTGGAATCGTGGGATTGTGCGCGTTTCAGGAAACGCCGGGCGAGCGTCAGGTCCTTGCCGGCCTGTGCCGCCTGGGCCAGTTCGCAGTAATATTGTGAAATGGTTTCTTCCTCGGAAATCCCCCTGTGTGCCTGCAAGCGCCTTCGCATTGATATGGCCTGTTCCCAATCCTTCTGCTGTTCGTAAAGCGAAATCAGGCTTTGTAGAGCCGGATCGGTGTAGCTCGGCATATCGAGCAATTCCAGCAGGATGCTTTCGGCACGATCTAGCAAGCCGGCGCGCAGATAATCCTGCGCTAGCTCAAACAGTGCTTGTGCCCGGTGGGCGCGGGTGAGATTGGGCCGGGCGATGAGGTTTTGGTGAATGCGAATGGCGCGATCCACCTCACCACGGCGCCGGAACAGGTTACCCAGGGCAAAATGAGTCTCGACCGTTTCCGAGTCCACTTCCGCTACGCGAATGAACACCTCAAGTGCCTTGTCCGGTTGCTCGTTCAGCAGGAAATTGAGGCCTTTGAAATACTCACTGCTAAAAAATTTGAAACGTGAATCCCGGCTGCCACCGTGTCCCCAATGTGCCAACAACCATCCGAATACGACGGCTGCGATCAGCAGCAGGATTATGATTGCCGTCGAATCAATGGTCATTCTTTAGGGGAAGATTACGCAGATTGCGGATTTCCGCTTCGGCATCTCGAACCGAACGTTGCAAGCGCCAGGCCTCGCGTTTGAGACGGAAAATGACCGCCAGGCCACTAAGCAAACCCAACAACCAGCCGATGATAGCAGCACCCAGTAGCGCTGAAGACAGATGCGCTCGCATACTGCCTATGAGGTAATTGAGAACCACGGTCGTGCCGTTGGCATAGGCCAGCAACAGAGCCGCGACAAAGATACACACTAGAGCAATGATGGCGATCCAACGCAACATGACTGGCAGGCTCCGCTCAAATTATGGAGATTGGGGATTCCCAGATTTAGCCTGGTCAACTATAAGGACCCGTCGTTCACGCGATCGCGCAAATCCTTGCCTGGCTTGAAGTGCGGAACGTGTTTCCCGGAGAGCGCGACGGAATCTCCGGTTTTTGGATTGCGACCCATGCGCGGTGGACGAAAATGCAGTGAAAAACTCCCAAAGCCACGTATTTCAATGCGCCGTCCCGTGGACAGCGCATTGCTCATTTGCTCCAGCATCGTCTTGACCGCAAGCTCAATATCCTTGCCGGCGAGATGGCTTTGCTTTCTGGCGATGATTTCGATCAGCTCTGACTTGGTCATGGTCCGCTTGTGCCTTCAACGCTAAACTTAGATTGTGCCAGCGTGGAAAACCTTATCTAAATCGCAAATCCAAAAAGAGGAGGCATTCCCAGCTCGAACGCGCGCCTCATCTATCCATCATTCCTGGTCATTGCTAATGTGCTCCTTCAGCAAATCCCCCAGGGTAGTGGTGCCGGACGAGGTATTACGGGCGTAATCTTCCATCGCCTGGGCTTCCTCCTGGATTTCCTTTGCTTTCACTGACAGGCTGATACTGCGGTTTTTGCGATCCATGCCCACAAAGCGGGCTTCGATATCATCACCCTCTTTGAGAACCGTGCGCGCATCCTCCACACGATCACGCGAGAGTTCGGAGGCACGCAGATAGCCTTCAATGCCGTTACCCAAATCAACCATAGCACCCTTGGCATCCACGGTCGCCACCTTGCCCCGTATCATGCTGCCTTTGGGATGTTCGGCCAGAAAGTTCGAGAAGGGATCCTTCTCCAATTGCTTGATGCCGAGAGAAATGCGTTCGCGCTGGGCGTCCACCGCCAGCACCACCGCTTCCACTTCGTCACCTTTCTTGTAGTTACGTACTGCTTCTTCTCCAGGCATGTCCCAGGAAATATCCGAGAGATGCACCAGACCGTCAATACCGCCGTCGAGGCCGACAAAAATGCCGAAATCGGTGATGGATTTGATCTTGCCCTTGAGGCGATCGTTTTTGCTGTGGCTGGCAGCGAAATCATCCCACGGGTTCGGTTTGCACTGTTTCATGCCGAGCGAAATACGGCGCCGTTCCTCGTCGATTTCCAGCACCATGACCTCTGTCTCGTCGCCCACCTGCACAACCTTGGCCGGATTCACATTCTTGTTGGTCCAGTCCATCTCAGAGACATGCACCAGACCTTCCACACCTGGCTCAACTTCCACGAAGCAGCCATAATCGGCAAGATTGGTGACCTTGCCAAACAGGCGCGTTCCGGTTGGATAGCGGCGTGTGATATCCACCCATGGGTCGTCACCCAGCTGCTTGAGCCCTAGGGATACCCGGTTGCGCTCGCGGTCGAACTTGAGCACTTTGACCTCGATTTCCTGACCGACAGCCACCACTTCCGATGGATGCTTGACGCGCTTCCAGGCCATATCCGTGATATGCAGCAGGCCGTCAATTCCGCCTAGATCCACGAAGGCGCCATATTCGGTGAGGTTTTTGACGAGACCCTTCACCATCGAGCCTTCCTGCAGATTGCCCAGCAATTGGTCGCGCTCGGCGCTGTATTCCTGTTCAACCACCGCACGTCGGGACACCACGACGTTGTTGCGGCGCTGATCCAGTTTGATGACCTTGAATTCCAGTTCTTTGCCTTCCAGATAAACGGGATCGCGCACCGGGCGCACATCCACCAGTGAGCCGGGCAGGAAGGCACGCACACCATCAACTTCAACGGTGAAGCCGCCCTTGACCTTGCCGCTTATATACCCCTTGACGATTTCGCCCTTGGTAAAGGCTTCTTCAAGCTTGGTCCAAGAACGGGCGCGCTTGGCTTTCTCACGCGACAATCGGGTTTCGCCGAATCCGTCTTCGACGGCATCCAGGGCTACCTCCACGTCGTCGCCCACGGCGATTTCCAATTCACCGTTTTCGTTGTAAAACTGTTCGGCGGGTATTACACCTTCGGATTTGAGACCGGCATTGACGATTACTACGTCCGGCCTTATTTCCATTACCCGGGCCATAAGGATGGAGCCCGATTGCATCTGCGATTGCTTGATGCTTTCTTCAAAAAGTTCTGCAAAAGACTCGGTCATGTTGAAGTTGGTCCTAAATGCCCTGTGTGCAGGGGCCGTTTTTGAGTTGGTCCGGTAGCCCTCCTGGGCTGCTCCGGGTGAATTAATAATCAAGGGCTGGTCCGTGTAACCCCAACCATCTTCATTCAATTAGCCCCTGTGGTGCTGCCAAACCGCTGCCAGGCCAGAGCCAACACCTTTTCCACCACCTGCTCGATGCCGGTGCCGGTGGTATCCAGCACCACTGCCTCCGGGGCGGGCTTCAAGGGGGAAACGGCGCGGCTTTGGTCGCGTTCGTCGCGGGCAGCAATGCCCCTAAAAAGGCCGGGCAGAGTAGCATCTAACCCTTTTTGTTTCAACTGGTTATAGCGTCTTTTGGCCCGTTCCCCGGCACTCGCCGTGAGAAAGACTTTAAGGCCCGCATCTGGGAAAATAACCGTGCCCATATCGCGGCCATCGGCTACCAAACCAGGGACCCGGCGAAAGCTACGCTGCAGAGTTTTGAGCCCTTCCCTAACTTGCGGGATGACCGCCAGTTCTGAAGCCCGGTTTCCACACTCCTCGGTACGCACCGGCTGGCTGATATCGCGCCCACCCAGCAATATGCGTTCGTCGCCGGCCGCAGTCCGGCTAAATTCAACCTGCAGTGAACGGGCCAGGGATTGGAGTTTTTGGGGTTGATCAGATGACAAACCCGCCGCATCGGCCGCCCAGGCAAGCACGCGATACAGAGCGCCACTGTCCAGGAAATGCCAGCCGAGCGCGTCTGCTACCCGCCGACTTACGGTGCCCTTGCCGGAACCACTCGGTCCATCAATAGCCACCACCGGGGGTAAAGTATTCTGGCTCATGGACGTGGCGTCTCGCTGACTTCAATAGGCAACCCGGCGTTTCGGGCCAGACCAGCGAAACCGGGGAAAGATGTGTCCACATTGCAGCAATCGTGAATGCGAAGGGGTGAACATGCACGCAGGCCGGCCATGGCAAAGGCCATGGCGATGCGGTGGTCACCGAAACTATCCACCTCGCCTCCCCGGAAACCATCGCCACCCGTGACGCGTATGCCATCATCCCAAAGCTGCAGCTCCACTCCCAGGGTGCGTAACCCCACTGCCATGGCTTGCAGGCGGTCGCTTTCCTTCACGCGCAGCTCCGCTGCACCGCGCAGCGTGGTGACCCCCTGTGCTAACGCCGCGGCTATCAGCAGTGCCGGTAATTCATCTATGGCAAGCGGCACCATTTCCGGGCCAATGTCCAAGCCCCGCAACTTCCCGCCGCGCACTTCCACATCCGCCACTGGCTCGTTGCCAAGCATATACTCATGCACTAGGCGAATGTCCGCGCCCATATCTCGCAGCAAATGCAGCACGCCGTTGCGGCTTGGGTTCACACCTACGCCCTCGACGATAAGGTGGGCCCCCGGTTGCGCGGCAGCCGCCACCATGAAAAACGCTGCCGATGATAGGTCGCCCGGCACAGTAACGTCGGCAGCGCAAAGCTCATGGCCTCCGCAGATACCGAGCCACTCGCCAGCGCGCAAGACCGCACACCCGAAGGATTCCAACATACGCTCCGTATGGTCACGGGTCGTGGCCGGCTCTTTTATCCAGGTTTCACCTTCGGCCTGAAGACCGGCAAACAACAAGCTGGATTTCACCTGCGCGCTGGCCAGAGGCATTTCATAGCGCACGGGCTTGAGCGGCCGCTGACCGTGAACCGTGAGCGGCGCATGGCCCGATGTGCTTTTAATCACAGCACCCATGCGTACCAGAGGCTCGATGATACGCAGCATGGGCCGGCGGTGCAGCGATGCATCGCCGGTGAGTACTGATTCGAACGGCTGTCCTGCCAGCAAACCCGTGAGTAGCCGCATGCTGGTGCCGGAATTGCCGCAATTGAGTGCGCGTACAGGTGAGCGCAAACCCGCAAAGCCAAGACCCTGGATCGTGACAGCACCGGATCCGTCACGTTCCATTTTGATGCCCAACTCCTGCAAGGCAGTGAATGTTGCCAGGCAATCAGCACTCTCCAGAAAATTGGTGACGTGCGTTTCACCTGTGGCGAGCGCACCCAGTAGAAGCGCCCGGTGACAAATGGATTTGTCGCCCGGCACCCGTATTCGCCCTGTGAGATAACCGCCGGGCGCGATCACGAAATCCTGGAAAGCAGCAATCGGCGCTAATGGGGATGCCGGGATATTCAATTGGCCAACACTTTCTTCAGGGCCTGCAACAGACGGGCATTCTGGTCCGGCAAGCCGATGGTGATGCGCAGATGATTAGGCAGGTCATAGTTGTGCACCGGCCGCACAATAATGCCTTCACGCAGCAAGGCTTCGTAAATGGCCAATGCCGGCTTTTTGAAATCCACTGTCAGAAAATTGCCGATAGATGGTATCCAGTTCAAACCGAGAATCTGCAGGCCGCTTTCCAGTTGGCGCTTGCCAGCCCGGTTAATCTGCAGGGTATTCTTAAGATGTTCGCTGTCGGACAGCGCCGCCATCGCGCCCGCTTGCGCGAGATTGTTGACGTTAAAAGGTTGGCGTATGCGGTTGAGCAATTCCGCCACTTGCGGGTGCGATAGCGAATAGCCCACACGCAAGCCGGCCAGGCCGTAGGCCTTTGAAAAAGTGTGCGTCACCACCAGATTGGGGAATTGCTGCAGCCATTGGGAACAATCCGGATATTCGGGCTCTTCCACATATTCGCTATACGCTTCATCCACAACCACCAATACTTTTTGCGGCACGCGTTCCAGGAATTGCAGCAGACTGGTGCGATCCAACCAGGTACCGGTGGGGTTATTGGGATTAGCAATGCAGACCAGGCGTGTACGCTCATCAATGCACGCCAGCATCGCCTCCAGATCGTGGCCATAGGGCGTGCACGAATGAGTGCCGGGATGGGCGGCAGCAAAATGGATCGTCGCCCCCGCCGCTTGGACGACTATGGCGTAGACCGCGAATGCATGCCGCGAGATGACGGCGTTATATCCCGGCTGCAAAAAGGTTCGTGCCAGGAATTCAATATTCTGATCGGAGCCGTCACCGAAGGTGATGCACTCCGGCGCCAGCGCGTGTTTCTTGGCAATTGCCAGGCGCAATTCATGGGTTTGACCATCCGGATAGATGGCGAGGTTTACCACCGCATCGCGAACAGCAGTAATAGCCTGGGGGCTGGGACCCAGTGGATTTTCGTTGGAAGCCAATTTGACGACGTCTTTGGCGCCGAATTCGCGTTGCAGCTCGGCACTGGGCTTCCCCGGCTCATAGGGCTTCAGTCCGCGCACACCCGACGCGCACAGCTCCATCAGGTCAAAGTTAAAATCACGCATTCTTTGCCGTTTATTCGTGCATTGTCGTATTACATTCAAGCGCGCGCCCGTTCGAATTCGCGCATGAAATCCGCAAGTGCGCGTACGCCCGCCTCCGGCATGGCATTGTAAAGGCTGGCGCGGAGTCCGCCCACAGAGCGGTGGCCGGTCAAACCTGCGAATCCCGCGGCTGTGGCTTGCTGCAAAAATACCATTTCCAGTCTTTGATCCGCGAGTCGGAAGGGCACATTCATCCATGAACGACAGGCGCGTTCCACCTGATTCCGGTATAAGCCATTGCTGTCCAAAAGCTCATAAAGGATACCGGCCTTGTGCTGGTTGCGCGTGGCCATGGCGGCAATGCCTCCTTGCTCCTTGAGCCAAGCTAGCATTTTAGCGGCTACATACCACGCGAATACCGGCGGCGTGTTGAACAGTGAGCCTGCCCGAATGTGCTCACGGTAATCCAGCATTGATGGCGTACCATCGGGCACGTCATGCAATGCATCGCGCCGCACGATCACGAGCGTAAGACCGGCAATGCCGAGGTTCTTCTGCGCTGCGGCATAGATCAGTGCATGCCGGGTGACATCCACCGGTCGCGACAGGATCATGGAAGTCATGTCCGCGACCAATGGCAAACCCTGCGGATCCGGCAGCCAGTGGAATTCCACGCCGCCGATGGTCTCATTGACCGTGTAATGCAGATACGCACCGGCCTGGTCCAGTTGCCACTGCCCTGAGGGCGGAATCCCTTTATAGCCGGAC
The DNA here is from genome assembly GCA_027315405.1 of Gammaproteobacteria bacterium. GTDB lineage: Bacteria > Pseudomonadota > Gammaproteobacteria > Natronospirales > REEB76 > REEB76. Next base: position 73,178 of record DAHUYB010000057.1, read on the forward strand.
TCACCTGCGTCAGCGGCCACGTGCACGCTGCATAAACGCTCGGCTTCGCGCATGGCACGCGCCGACCAATAGCCGGTATTTGCGTAATTGGCGCTGGCGCGGTTGCCCAATAAATTTAGCGGCGCCATCGCGAACTGCAGAGTAGCGCCGCCGTGCAGGAACAGAACCGCATATTCAGCGGGAATCCGCATGAGCTCGCGCAAATCCGCTTCGGCTTGCTCGATGATCTTCTGGAAGGTATCGCTGCGGTGATTCATCTCCAGGATGGAGATGCCGATGCCACGGTAATCAGGAAGTTCCTGTTGCAACTCGCGCAATACCGCATCCGGCAGCATCGCGGGTCCGGCTCCGAAATAATATGCGGGCCTGGCGGTACCGTAGGGAACCGGAGTATCAGCCGCCGCTAGGGTTTCCGTCGCCTTCATCGCTCTCGTCCGCTTCGATGCGGTCAATGCCCACCAGCTGCTCACCGTCGTCGAGACGAATGAGGCGTACGCCTTGAGTGTTACGCCCGATGACCGAGACATCGCTGGCCGGCGTGCGCACCAGTGTTCCACCATTGCTGATGAGCATGATTTCCGCATCCGGCGCCACCTGGATAGCGCCCACCACCTTGCCGTTGCGTGCGGTGGTTTGTATTGAAATCACGCCCTGGCCGCCGCGCCCCTGCACCGGATAATCCGCCGCTGGCGTACGCTTGCCGTAGCCGTTTTCCGTGGCGGTGAGGATGTCGCCGTCACCGACGATGATGAGACCGATCACATGCTCGCCTTTGGCAAGCTGGATGCCGCGCACACCCGCAGCGTTCCGTCCCATGGGACGCACATCGACCTCGTGGAAACGGATGGATTTTCCGTTGGAGGCGAACAACAACACATCGCGCTGGCCGTCGGTGATGGCAATGCCCACCAGACCATCGCCCTTGTTCAGTTCCAGCGCGATGATGCCATTGCTGCGTGGCCGCGAAAAATTATCCAGTGAAGTCTTTTTTACTGTGCCGAAACGGGTAGCCATGAAAACATAGTTGCTTTCCGAATATTCCCGCACCGGAAGTGCCGCAGTGATGCGCTCGCCTTCGCTCAATGGCAGCAGGTTGACAATCGGCTTACCGCGGGCGCCGCGACCAGCTTGAGGGAACTGATACACCTTCAACCAATAGACCTTGCCGATGCTGGAGAAGCACAGCACCGTATCGTGGGTATTGGCAACGAACAGATTGTCAATGAAATCCTCGTCTTTGACCGTGGTGGCTGCTTTACCGCGGCCACCGCGCCGCTGCGCACGGTAAGCGCTCACCGGTTGTGACTTGGCGTAACCGGCATGTGACAGAGTCACCACCACGTCTTCCTCGGTGATCAGATCCTCAATAGTGAGATCTTCGTGATCCGAAACAATTTCAGTGCGGCGCGCGTCCCCGTACTGCCCGCGTAGCGTGGTTAATTCATCGCGGATTACCTTGAGCAGTTTGTTGGAATCAGCGAGGATAGCGCGCAAAGCGCTGATCAGGTCCAGCAGTTCCTTGTACTCGCTGACGATCTTGCCTTGCTCGAGTCCGGTCAGACGCTGTAGCTTGAGATCAAGAATTGCCTGAGCCTGGATTTCAGAAAGTCGGTAAATTGCGCCGCGCAGTCCGGATTCCATGGCTGCTTCTTCGGGTCGTGAGGCTTCTGTACCGGCGCGTTTCAGCATCTCGGTCACGATACCCGGCAGCCAATCCCGCGCCATCAAACCTGTTTTGGCCTCCGCCGGCCCGGCGGATTTTTTGATAAGCGCGATCATCTCGTCAATATTGGTCAAGGCTACCGCCAAGCCTTCCAAAACATGGGCGCGTTCGCGTGCCTTGCGCAGGTCGAATAGCGTGCGCCGGGTCACTACCTCGCGGCGGTGACGCAGGAAGGCATCGAGCATCTCCTTGAGATTCAGCAGCTTCGGCTGGCCGTCGACTAACGCCACCATATTGATGCCGAACACGCTCTGCATGGCGGTGCGCTGGTATAGGTTATTGAGCATCACCTCCAGGTTTTCGCCGCGCCGCAACTCAATGACCATGCGCATACCGTCCTTGTCGGACTCATCGCGCAGCTCGATGACGCCGTCGAGTTTCTTGTCCTTGACCAGTTCGGCGATGTGCTCCAGCAAGCGTGCCTTGTTTACCATGTACGGTAGTTCGGTCACGATAATGGATTGCTTGGCGCCTTCCTGGCCCTCCACATGGCTTTTCGCGCGCACGAAAATCCGGCCGCGGCCGGTAAAATACGCTTCATGAATTCCGCGGGCACCGTTAATGATGCCACCCGTGGGAAAATCCGGGCCCGGCAGGTGTTTCATCAGGTCATGGATGGTGAGCCCGGAATCATCAATCAATGCCACGCAGGCATCGATGACTTCCTTGAAATTGTGCGGCGGAATATTGGTTGCCATACCCACGGCGATGCCGGAGGAGCCGTTAACCAGCAGGTTGGGTACCCGCGTCGGCAATACCGACGGTTCACTCTCGGATTCATCGTAGTTAGGGGTGAAATCTACCGTTTCCTTGTCGATGTCGGCGAGCATCTCATGAGCGAGTTTCGCCATGCGCACTTCGGTATAACGCATGGCCGCCGGCAGGTCGCCGTCCACAGATCCGAAATTGCCCTGCCCGTCCACCAGCATATAGCGCATGGAAAACGGCTGCGCCATACGCACCATGGTGTCGTACACCGCGGTGTCGCCGTGCGGGTGGTATTTACCGATGACATCGCCCACCACCCGGGCGGATTTCTTATAGGGCTTGTTGTAGTCATTGCCCAGCTCTTGCATGGCGAAGAGTACGCGCCGGTGCACGGGTTTAAGGCCGTCACGTACGTCCGGCAGTGCCCGACCCACGATCACGCTCATGGCATAATCCAGGTAGGACTGCTTCATCTCATCTTCGAGGCTGACGAGGGTAAGCTCGCGGGCAAATTCGGCCATGCGGGACTGGATTTTGGTGTGTTTTTTGGGCCGCCGGAAGCGGAAAATTCAAAGCAGAAATTTTACCACAGACAGGCGATTTATCCGTCGTTTGGCAAGCCCTTGACCTGATTCAGCGGTTCGATCTTTTCTGTCATCACTCATGAAGTAGCAAGCGTCCGCTAATTGCGCGGGACCAAAATTTAAAGGCAGGACTACGTGCCTCGAAGGGCGCGGGCGCAGGTTTAAAACCACTGACTTTCCAGAGTTCCGCGCCCGCACCAGATTCAACCGGGATCTCGGCCCCACTTGAAGGACTTACCCTCGTTGCCAACGGATGCCACTGCCAAAATGCGGTACCTTCACGGGCTATCGGTAGCGTCAAGCTACAGGCAGCGGTCCAATCGGCAGTGGTGACTATAAGCCCAGTAGCCGTTAAAAACAGCCCGCGACGCCGGCACAGGCAGCCAGGTAGGGTTACTGGGCCGGCAAGTCTGTTATAGTGAAAGCGCTCCACAGCGCGTCTGTGCTGCTCAATGGCCAATGCATCAAAACCAAATCCAGGGGCACTGCTCCGTCGGGGAATCGGATACGCGCTGCTCGCGTTGGGCGCGGGCTGTGCCGCGCATGCTCCGCAAACCCAGTTCCCGCTAGCTAACGCCGGTCGACCGGTCAAGAATTCCCAGGGCGTTTGTGTGCAAGTGGGCCCTACGCCTGCCGGCGGCAAGGTTGCATGCTATCAACTGGCGCAGCCGAACCTGCAGCATCATGTGGAGCCGCTGCGCCTGGATGAATTCGGTTACCTGTTCCCACCACTAAAACCTGAAGCCAAGCTGGCATCGACTAGTGCGCCGGTAGCCACTACCAAGGTTGCACCGGCAAGCGTTGCCTTTACACCACCCCCGACAGTAGCGCTGCCCGCTACCACTGCCATACGCTACAGCATGAAAACAGTGCATTTCAGCACCCGCTTGCCCTTCAAACTCAATCGCGCTCATCTGGCGCGCCAGAATCGGGCGGTATTATTGGCCTTCGTGAATTCGCTGGAACAGTATCGCGGTGTCGAAAGCATTCGCATCACCGGACATACTGACAGGAGCGGTCCAGCACGTTTCAACAACTGGTTGTCAGGCATGCGCGCCAAATCCGTACAATTATGGTTGCTATCTCTTGGCGTTGACCCGCGTATAACTCATGTCCGTGGCGTCGGCAGCAGTGAACCACGCGCGCATGCACGAAGCGCCGCCGACAACCGCTATGTGGACATTAAAGTGGTAGTGCGCACCCCTGCGCGCTAATGCCCGACACCGATAAACCTTGCTCGCCTTCCAGACTGCTGATCTTTTCATTGTTATAAATTATGACTGCTGCTGATCTAGTGATATATGCCCGCTGGATAATTCCGGTGGAGCCTGCAAGCGCAATTTATGAGCAACATGCGCTGGTTATCCGTGATGGACGCATTCTGGCGATCCTGCCTGCGGCTCAGGCGCATTCTAGGTTCCAAGCCAAAGAGAGTGTGGAACTTCCCGCGCATGTGCTGATTCCCGGTTTTATCAACGCGCATACCCACACGGCCATGATCTTGCTGCGCGGTTTGGCGGACGACCTGCCACTACTGCCATGGTTGCAGGGGTACATTTGGCCGGCTGAAAGCCGCTGGCTAAGCCCGGAGTTCGTACGCGACGGCAGCGAACTGGCTATTGCAGAAATGCTGCGCAGCGGCACCACCTGCTTCAACGATATGTATTTTTTCCCGGAAATCACCGCCGAAGTCGTGCGGCATAGCGGCATACGTGCCTGCCTCGGAATGCTGGCGGTGGATTTCCCCAGCGCCTGGGGCAGTGGCCCGCGGGAATATCTTGCCAAGGGCACAGCCTTGCGTGATCAATACAAGGAAGATCCGCTGCTCAGTTTTGCCTTCGCGTCGCATGCGCCTTACACCCTGGCTGGCAACTGGCTCAAGGAAGTGCGTACACTCGCGGATGAACTTGAGGTGCCGGTGCATATTCACTTACATGAGACCGCCTATGAAATCGAGCAAAGCCTGCAGCAATACGGCAAACGCCCCTTGGCACGGCTTGCCGAATTGGGATTACTCACGCCGAATTTTATGGCCGTACACATGACCCAACTCACGGCTGCCGAGATCAATGAAGTGGCGCACTGCGGCGCGCACGTCGTTCATTGCCCCGAATCCAATCTGAAACTCGCCAGCGGTTTCTGCCCGGTCGCGAAGCTGCTTACCGCCGGTGTCAATGTATCGATCGGCACCGATAGCGCGGCCAGCAACAACGACCTGGACATGCTGGGGGAGATGCGCAGCGCCGCGCTCTTGGCTAAAGGCGTGGCCGCTGATGCTGCGGTGTTGCCCGCCGCCACCGCGCTGTGCATGGCCACGCTCAACGGCGCCCGCGCCCTGGGCCTCGAGCAAGAAACCGGTTCGCTGCTGCCCGGCAAGTGGGCGGATATCACCGCCGTGGATCTCAGCGAACCCGAATGTCAGCCGCTTTATAACCCACTCTCGCAGTTGGTGTACGCGGCCAACCGGCAACAGGTGAGCGACGTATGGGTCGCTGGCCGGCAATTACTGCGCGGCGGGCAACTGACGCGTCTTGATCTTGGCAATATCATGGAGCGCATCTTACGCTGGCAACAGCGCATAGCCCCGGCTTCGGCGGAGATTAGTCAGGCATGAGTCATCGCCACGCCAACATTGATATCCGGGAGATTTCAAAATTTGACGCGCTTGCCTCCCGCTGGTGGGATCCGACTGGGGAATTCCGCACGCTGCACCACATCAACCCGCTGCGGTTCGCATATATTGATAGCCGCGCGGACCTGAAGAATAAACGTGCCCTGGATATCGGCTGTGGCGGCGGCCTGTTGGCGGAAGCCATGGCGAGGTGCGGCGCCGAGGTCACTGGCATCGATATGGCCGAAGCCTCACTGCAGGTGGCACGATTGCATCTGAAAGAATCGGGTCTCAAGGTACATTATCAGCAGATCGCCGCCGAAGCCTTGGCGGAAACCATGCCTGCTCACTTCGACATAATAACGTGTATGGAGATGCTCGAACACGTTCCCAAGCCTGCAGCCATCGTCCAGGCATGCGCGGCGTTGGTGAAACCCGGCGGCCATGTATTTTTTTCCACACTGAATCGCAATGCGAAGTCTTTTATGCTGGCGATCCTGGGCGCAGAATATCTATTGCGACTCATCCCGCGTGGCACCCATGAATATGCGAAATTCATCCGCCCGTCGGAATTGGCTCAATGGGCACGGCATGCTGGCCTTGAACTTCGTGGCAATACCGGCCTGCATTACCATCCGCTGACACGGCATTATTGGCTGGGCGGCAATGTGGACGTGAACTACTTCATGCACTTCATCCGATCGAATTGAATCTTATGCCACTGATACTTTTTGATCTCGATGGCACGCTTTTGGATACCGCCCCCGATCTCGGTACGGCCCTCAACACCCAGCGTGCCGAACACAAACTGGCCCCAATCCCTCAGGAACGTATCCGGCCGATTGTGTCCCATGGTTCGCCGGCATTGCTCAAACTGGGATTTGGGATTGAACCCAATGATTCCCGCTACGCCGGCATGCGCGCACGCCTGCTGGAAATCTACCGCGGCTGCCTGAGCCAGGAAACGCGCTTGTTTCCCGGCATTGACGCAGTCTTGCTGGATCTGGAGCGCCGCAGCCTGCGATGGGGCATAGTCACCAACAAACCCGGCGCACTGACTGAGCCACTGCTTCAGGCATTCAATCTGAGTCAGCGTGCCGCCTGCGTGGTGAGCGGCGATACCACACCACGCCGCAAACCCCACCCAGATCAATTGCTGCACGCCTGCGCACTCACCAGTTGCAGCCCCACGAACAGTATCTACGTCGGCGATGCACAGCGGGATGTGGAAGCAGCCCATGCAGCCGGTATGCAGGCGCTGGTGGCATTGTATGGATATATTGATGTGAGCGAACGACCCACTGATTGGCAAGCGGATGGCCTACTGGAGAAACCCGCCGATCTTCTGCCGTGGTTGAACACTCATGTCGCCGCACTTGACGCACAAAAGGTCGGTTGATGTCCACGGTACTTGGCATTACTGCACTGCTTATCGGTCTTATCCTTGGATACGTCTTCGCCATCCTGCGTGGGCAACGGGGTGTCAGCAAGCTGCAAATCGAGCTGGCGACGCTCAAAGCAAAAGCCGAAGCTGCAAATGCCAGTTGCGAAGAACTGGAAAAGACCTTCAAGGCGCTGGCCGGTGACGCGCTGCGCAACAACAACCAATCGTTTCTGGAACTCGCCACTCAGAATCTGGGCAAGTACCAGCTGGAAGCCAGAGGTGAACTGGAGAAAAAGGAAAAAGCCTTCGCCGATTTGGTGAAACCCATCAACGAAACCCTCAAGAAAACTGAAGAGCAGATTCATCAGATCGAGAAGGAACGCAAGGAAGCCTACGGTAACATCAGCCGCTATCTCACCAGCATGACGGAGACCCAGGCCCAGTTGCAGGCAGAAACACGTAACTTGGTGCAGGCGCTGCGCCGGCCGGAAGTGCGCGGACAGTGGGGCGAAATGACTTTGAAACGCCTCGCGGAACTCGCCGGCATGGTGAACTACTGCGACTTCTTTGAACAAGATAGCCGCGATACCGACGCCGGGCGCCTGCGTCCGGACATGGTGGTGCGCATGCCCGATAAGCGCGAACTGGTGGTGGATGCCAAGACGCCGTTGGATGCTTATCTCAGTGCGGTGGGCGCCAAAACTGATGAGGAGCGCCGGCAGTTTCTCCAACAGCATGCCCGCAAAGTTCGCGAACGCATGCGCGAGCTGGCCAGCAAAGCGTACTGGACCCAGTACAAAAACTCCCCCGATTTCGTGGTGATGTTCGTTCCGGGTGAACAATTTCTGAGCGCTGCGCTTGACGAAGATCCGAAACTCATGGAAGACGCCTTCATCAATAAAGTGGTCCTAGCCACGCCCACCAGTCTCATCGCCCTGTTGCGTGCGGTGGCCTTCGGTTGGCGGCAGCAGGCCGTGGCTGAGAACGCAGAGCAAATCCGCGAGCTGGGAGAAGAGCTCTACAGACGCCTGGCCACATTCAACGAACACCTGGGTCGTGTCGGCCGCGCCCTGGGGCAAAGCGTGGAACATTACAACAAAGCCGTCGGTTCCCTGGAGCGTCAGGTATTGCCGGGTGCGCGGCGTTTCCCGGAAATGGGCATACACGAAAAGAAACCCTTGCCGGAACTGGAACAGCTGGACGTAACGCCCCGGAGCACGGGCGATGAGGCTCCAGACGATTCTGGAACATGAATTTATCTGATCCGGTGCGACAGAAACTCGCCATCGCTCCTTTCGATCTGCGTTTTGCCGTACTATTCGCACCCCGCGAACAGCGCGAGGTACTCACAGCCCTGTTTGCCGTTTATCTGGAAATCCGCGAAATCCTGCAGGAATGCAACGACTCAAACGTGGCACTGGCAAAGCTCGGTTGGTGGCGGGAAGAAATTGGATTATTCATACAAAACAGGCCACGCCACCCACTCTCAATAAACCTACTACGCTTCACGAATACACAGCCGCTACCCTCCCGGCCATTCTTGGATATCATCGAAAGCGTGCACACGGATATCGCCAAGCCCGCGCTTCCGCACTTCGAGGACGTGGAGCGCTATTGCCAACGTCGTGGCGGCGCGTTGCTGAAACTGGCGGCATTGCTCGCTGGCGCGCAACAAGCAACCACCCTGGAAGCGGCACGCCAGCTTGGGCTGACCTGGCAGTTGGCAGAGATTGCCCTGACCGGCATGGAGCACGCCCAACACGGCCGTATCTACTTCGCTGCCGATGATCTGCACAAGCACGGCGTGGACCGACATATCGTGGGTGGCGCCCATACCGATACTGGTATCAGGGCATTATTGGCTGACTATGCACAGCGTGCCCGTGCATTCAGGAATACCGCCATGGCAGATTTATCCACGGAAAAGCAAACCCTCAGCAGCAGCTTGGTACTGAATGGATTGGCCCAGACGCGACTGAGAAAATTCGCCCGGCTGGATTACAACCCCGGCGTAGCGCCGCTAGAATTAAGCCCCCTGGTGGCGTTGTATACAGCCTGGCAGAGCGCCCGCAACGCTGCCCGTTAGCGACTTTCCGAGGATTCCATAGCATCATGACCCGATGTTCCGCTGATTATTCCCCGCCGAAGGACCTGCTCAAGAATCGCGTGATTCTCGTCACCGGCGCGGGCGATGGGATCGGCCGTGCCGTATCCAAAAGTCTGGCCGCTCACGGTGCCAGTGTGATTCTGCTGAGCAAGACCATCAAAAAACTGGAAGGCGTGTACGACGAAATCATGCAAGCCGGTGGTCCGCTGCCCGGCATCTACCCCATGGATCTCATGGGCGCAAAATACCAGGATTATGAAGATTTGGTGAGAGTCCTGGACAAAGAATACGGCCGGCTCGATGGCCTGCTGCACAACGCCGGCATCCTCGGCGAGCGCGCGCCCATCGAGCACCACGAAATCCATATCTGGCAACAGGTCCTGCAGGTGAATCTCACCGCCCCTTTTGCGCTCACCAAAGCTTGTCTGGAACTCTTGTACAAGTCACCCGACGCCTCGGTGGTATTCACCGGCAGCAGCGTCGGTCGCAAGCCGCGCGCTTACTGGGGCGCCTACGCGGTATCGAAGGCCGGCATCGAAGCGTTGTCGACGATGCTAGCCGATGAAACCGAATTCCGCGGGACTTTGCGGGTGAATTCCATCAATCCGGGCTCGGTGCGCACCGAAATGCGGCGCCAGGCATTCCCCGCCGAAGACCGTGAAAAACTGCTCACACCGGAGCAGATTTTGTCCGCCTATCTCTATCTATTTGGCCCTGACAGCAAAGGCGTGACCGGACAGCGGTTTGATGCGCAGCTTTAGACCGCGGAATGTGCTGCGCTATTCCGCCTTATGGGTTTTGCGGCGAACGTGAAGACGGTGCCGATGGGGGCTCGCGGGTGCAGCGGCTTTGATCTCAACGGGCAGGTCGGCTGCTATCATCAGCGCTGCCAGCTCGCCTTCCGTGGCATCCCGCCAGGCGCCACGCGGTAATTGGCGCGGCAGGCTGATGGCGCCGTAACGGATACGGATCAGGCGGCTAACGGTGACCCCCACGACTTCCCACAGGCGGCGCACTTCCCGGTTGCGGCCTTCCTTGAGTGTCACGTGATACCAGTGATTGGCGCCCTCGCCACCCGCTTCATGGATGGCGTCGAACTTTGCCATGCCGTCGTCCAGGCGCACGCCTATCTTAAGTGCGGCCAGTTGCTCATCCGTAATCTTGCCAAGCACGCGCACCGCATATTCACGTTCGATTTCATGTGAAGGATGCATGAGCCGGTTCGCCAGTTCACCGTCGGTGGTGAACAGCAACAGGCCCGAGGTATTGGTGTCGAGGCGGCCCACTGACACCCAGCGGCTGCGGCGCAGGCGCGGCAAGGACTCGAATACCGTGGGTCGGCCTTCCGGATCCTTGCGGGTGGTAAGTTCGCCTTCCGGTTTGTGATACAGGATCACGCGCCGTTCATCGAGTGTTGCATGGATAAGTGTCTTGAGCAGCCGACCGTCCTGGGCGATGCGGTCCGCGGTGGTAATCCGATCGCCCAATTGCGCAGTCCGGCCGTTGATGGTCAGGCGCCCAGCTTTGATCCAGCCTTCAATCTCGCGCCGTGAGCCGAGCCCGGCGGCGGCCAGAAGTTTCTGGATGCGTTCCGGCGGACCCACGGGTGTTTTTATCTGTCGGGGTTTGATGGCCGCTCACCGTTCCGCTGGGTCTTGCGCCCGCAGGATGCCGTCATCGCTATCCGTGGGAAAGGCATCGTCCCGGGCAACGGTGCCGCTGCCGTCATCGCCGACCATTGGCCGTGGCATGCCCTGGTCTTCAAAATCCAGTTCCACGTTGAGGCTGTCAATGTCCTTGAGGGCAGCCAGTGTCGGCAACTCGTCCAGGCTCTTGAGGCTGAAGTAGTCGAGGAATTCCCTGGTAGTGCCAAACATTTCTGGATGGCCCGGCACGTCCCGATGCCCCACCAGCCGTATCCAGCCGCGCTCCAACAGGGTGCGCATGATATTGGGGCTCACGGTCACGCCGCGCACGTTTTCAATCTCGCCACGGGTGATGGGTTGGCGGTAAGCGATCAGCGAAAGCGTCTCCAGCAAAGCGCGTGAATAGCGCGCCGGCCGCTCCACCCACAGGCGCCCGATCCAGTTCGCCAATTCCGGCTTCACCTGAATGCGGAAGCCGCTGGCCACTTCCTTGAGCGTAATACCGCGCTCGGCGAATTCCATCTGCAACGTATCGAGCGCTTTGCGTATCTGGGTGCGTTCCGGGCGCTCCGCATCGCCGAACAGCGCCATGAGTTCATCAATATTGAGCGGCCGCCCGGCGGCCAGCAAGGCAGCCTCGATGATGTTCTTGAGCAACGGCAACGGCAATGGCACCGTCATTCATCCTCTCCTTCGATCCTGACCAACGAAAGGTCCACGTGAGTGGCACCGGCGGCTTTAACGTGAATAGGGCCAAACGCTTCCGCCTGCACCAGTTCAATCAGGGTTTGCTTGATAAGCTCCAACAATGCCAGGAACGTTACCACCACGCCGCGGCGCCCTTCTTCAGGGATGAACAGGCTGCTGAACTCACGGAATTCGTGATCCTGCAGACCGGCCAAAACATCCGCCATGCGCTGACGCACAGAAAGCTGCTCCAGCTGCACGTGATGATGGGAAAACATGTCCGCGCGGTGCAGCACATCCTTGAAGGCGATCAGCAGTTCTTTCATGGTCACTTCCGGGACCAGTCGCACGATTTTGTGCTCTCCCATTTCGGCGCCGGCAGTGTGTACGTCCCGGCTGATCCGCGGCAGTGCGTCCATATCTTCCGCCGCGGTCTTGTAGCGCTCGTACTCCTGCAGGCGGCGCACCAGTTCCGCGCGCGGATCTTCTTCCTCACCCTCATCGGGGGCTAGCCTCGGCAACAGCATGCGTGATTTGATTTCCGCCAGCATGGCCGCCATCACCAGGTACTCGGCGGCCAATTCCAACCGGATTTCTTTCATGAGGCCGATATATTCCATGTATTGCCGTGTGATCTCGGCAATCGGAACATCCAGAATATTCAGGTTCTGACGGCGGATCAGGTATAGCAGCAGGTCCAACGGACCTTCAAAGGCATCGAGAAACACTTCCAGCGCATCCGGCGGAATGTACAGGTCCCGCGGCAGGCTGGTGACCGGCTCACCCTGTACGATGGCAAACGGCATTTCCGACTGTTGCGGCAGCGTTGGCGCTGGTACGTGCGGTTGCCCGGATTCGTTCGTGGAGTGCTGCATTGAGGCCATTACCGGTAACTCAGACCTATGGCCTGGCGCACATCTTCCATGGTGTCGCGAGCCACGTCGCGGGCGGCATCGCAGCCCTGGTTGATGATGCTGCGCACCATTTCCGGGTTGGCCTCGATTTCCAAAGCGCGTTCGCGGATCGGTTTGAGTTCCTTGAGCACCGACTCGATCACCGGCTGTTTGCATTCCAGGCAGCCGATGCCGGCGGTGGTGCAGCCTTTCCAAACCCAATCACGCGTGGCGCCGTCGGAGTACACTTTGTGGAATTCCCATACTGGGCATTTCTCCGGATTCCCGGGGTCGCGACGGTGCACGCGTGCCGGATCCGTGGGCATGGTGCGCATTTTTTCTTCCACCTGTTGCGGTGCCTCCCGCAGGCTGATGGTGTTGCCATAGGACTTGGACATCTTGCGTCCATCCAGCCCGGGCATACGTGCCACGGCCGTCAGCAGCGGCTGCGGCTCAGTGAGGATACTGCGGCCACCGCCTTCCAGATAACCCAGCAGGCGGTCGCGATCTCCCAGAGTCAGATTATGATTTTCGGCGAGCAAAGCCTGGGCCGTCTGCACGGCGTCATGATCGCCCTGCTGCTGATAGCGGGTGCGCAGTTCGCGGTAGAGTTTGCCGTTCTTCTTGCCCAGCTTTTTAACGGCGCTTTCCGCCCGGCTCTCGAAATCCGCTTCGCGGCCAAAGATGTGATTGAAGCGGCGCGCAATCTCGCGGGTAAGTTCCACGTGCGGCACTTGATCTTCGCCGACCGGCACCCAGCCGGCTTTGTAAATGAGAATGTCAGCGCTCATCAACACCGGATAACCCAGGAATCCATAAGTGGCCAAATCCCGGTCCTTGAGCTGCTCCTGTTGTTCCTTGTAGGTAGGTACCCGCTCCAGCCAGCCGAGCGGCGTCACCATGGACAGCAGCAGGTGCAGTTCCGCATGTTCCAGGATGTGCGACTGGATGAACAACTTAGCCTTGCCCGGGTCCACGCCCACCGCCAACCAATCCACCAGCATCTCCCACATGGCCGGCTCGATGTCGCGCGACTGTGCGTAATTGGTAGTGAGCGCGTGCCAATCAACCACGCAAAAGAAACATTCATACTCGTGCTGCAGACGCAACCAGTTCTTGAGCACGCCGTGCAGATGGCCGAGGTGCATGCGCCCCGTGGGCCGCATGCCGGAAAGCACGCGCTGGTTTTCGGAAGTCGCGGAGTTCAACAATTCCCCCTTATGGTAGGAAGCCAGCGGGTAGCAGGAGCTGGGATATCCAGCTGATAGACGGCATCAGGATCACATTGAACACACCGGTGATCATGAGCAGGATGATGATGTAGAAGCCGTATGGCTCGATTCGATCCACTGTATTGGCGGCATTGCGCGGCAAGAGGCCGACCAGCACTCGACCGCCATCCAGGGGCGGTAAGGGAATCAGGTTGAACACCAGCAACGCCACGTTGATGAGTACACCGGCTAGGCCCATGTAAATAAGGGGCTCGATCCAGGGCAGTGTCGGGTATAACAGCGCGACCAGTCGAATAACCAATGCCCAGATAATACCCATGCCCAGGTTTGAGAGCGGTCCGGCCGCCGCCACAATGGCCATGTCGCGGCGCGGATTTTTGAAATTGCGCGGTGAGATCGGCACGGGTTTGGCCCAGCCGAACAAGAATCCCGTATGCAGCAATAGCAGCACCGCCGGCACGATGATGGTGCCGATGGGGTCGATGTGCTTCAGGGGGTTGACCGTGAGACGGCCGAGCATCTGGGCGGTGGGGTCACCGAAGCGGCGCGCCACCCAACCATGCGCCACTTCGTGAAGTGTGATGGCGAACAATACCGGCGGACCCCAAATAATGATGAGCTGGACGATGTTGAAATGACCCATCAGCCCATTATACAGAGTCCCCCAAGGACCTCATGGAGAATCAATGTACGCGGCTGAAAGGTGCGGGATTGCCGCGGCCGATACGCACCAGCACCGCTGTGCTCCCCGATAGATCCACCACGGTGGTAGGTTCGAAACCACAGGGGCCGCCGTCAATCACCAGGTCCACCCGGTGTTCAAGACGCGCGCGCATGTCACCCGGATCAGTGAGGGGCTGTGCTTCGCCCGCCAGCATCAGCGTCGAACTCATGATGGGCTCGCGCAACTCCGTCAGGATGGCCTGCGAGATGGGATGCTGGGGTATGCGGATACCGATGGTCTTACGCTTGGGGTGCTGCAAGCGCCGCGGCACCTCGTGGGTGGCGCTCAGGATGAAGGTATAGGGGCCGGGGGTATGGGCCTTGAGCAGCCGGAAGGTAGGGTTATCCACCCGCGCATAGGTCGCGATTTCCGACAGATCGCGGCACACCAGAGTGAAATTATGAGTAGATCCCGCCCCGCGTATGGCGCGGATACGCTGCATGGCCTCTTTGTCACCCACCAGACAACCCAGGGCATAGCACGAATCGGTAGGGTACACCACCACCCCGCCGCTGCGCAGGATAGCCACGCTGCGTCGTACCAGCCGCAGTTGCGGGGTTTCCGGATGGATGCTGAAAAACTGGCTCATGGCCCCTCAAACATGCCTGCGTCGGTCGCCGGCGTGGAGACGGATGCGTTATCATAATGAACCTTAATCGTGTACCGTGTGTATGTCTTCTTTTCTGGAATTCCTGCTGCTGGCGGCCTTTTTTGCCAGCTATCTCTGGAAGGGCATTTTCTTCGCCACCGGTGTGCTCATGGCCGGCAGCGTGCTGGTGTTAGCGCTGTCCTACTGGCGCACCCGCAAATTGAAGCCCCTGCCGCTGGCCGTCACCATTCTGGCGCTGGTGTTGGGCGGCGCCACCTTGCTGCTGCATGACCCCGCTTTCATCAAGTGGAAGTTCTCGGTCGTCGAATGGTTGTTTGGCAGCGTGTTTCTGGCTACGAATTTCATGCGCCAGACACTCATAGAGCGCATGCTGGGTGCCCAGGTCAAGCTCCCGGCAATCGCATGGAAGCGGCTCAACCTGATGTGGGCGGGGTTTTTTCTGTTGCTGGGAAGCGTGAATGTCTATGTGCTGTATCATTTCGATACCGCCGATTGGGTTAAATTCAAGGTATGGTGGTCGACCGGCGCCATGCTGGTGTTCGTGCTGCTGCAGGCGTTCTACATGAGCCGGCATATGGACATGGAAAAAGCTTCCTGATGATGTGGTACGCCATCCTCTCCGAGGACGTGAATGACAGCCTCCAGAAACGCGCAGGCGCACGTCCTGCCCATCTCGAACGACTTAAGGAGTTGCAATCTCAGGGGCGGTTGCTTTTGGCCGGGCCGCACCCGGCAATTGATGCCCAAACACCGGGACCCGCAGGCTTCAGCGGTAGTTTGGTGGTAGCCGAATTCGGTTCCTTGGATGCAGCCCAAACTTGGGCGGATGCCGATCCCTACCTGGCCGCGGGTGCGTATGCGCGGGTGGTCGTGAAACCCTTTCTAAGGGTGCTGCCGTGAACATTGCTTGTCAGTCCCCGAGTGGGGATGGGCGTATGGAACGATTGCGCCGACAATTGGAGTCCAGTTTCCACCCCTTGGAACTGAGCATCGAAGACGACGGCGCACAGCACAGCGGCCATACTCACGAGGGCAATGGCCATTTTTCGGTGCGCATCGTTGCGCCCGCGTTTGCAACCCAATCCCGGTTGCAACGCCATCGTATGATCTATGCAGCCTTGGGTAATTTGCTGCAGACTGACATCCACGCCCTGAGCATCAAGGCGTTGGCCCCCGGAGAACTCCACTAACTTTTACACTACGAGGAACTTCCATGCGCATCGCATTTCGTCCCATTCTGCTGATTTTAGCGGTGGCCGCCCTAGCCGCTTGCGGCGGCAAATCGTCCAGCGCCGACACCTCCAGCGTGTTAGCCACCGTCAACGGCGTTCCCATCACTAACGACATGTTCCGCGCCTATGTGCGCAGCCTGGCCGGCGGCCAGGAACCACAATTGGATGCACAGAAACATGCCTTGGTGCTAAACCGTCTCATAGACATGGAAGTTCTGTCCCAACAGGCACAGAAGTCAGGCTTGGCCAAGAAACCGGAAGTGACGGCCGACCTCAATATCCAGAAAACCGGCCTGATGGCTAACCAGTTGGTGCAGCAATACCTGGCACAACATCCGATCACCGACGATCAGATCAAGGCCGAGTATGCACAGCGCATCAAGGCAATGCCGGGCACCGAATACCGCGCGCGCCACATTCTGGTGGCCAGTGAACAGCAGGCCAAGGACATCATCAAGCAACTGAATCATGGCGGGAATTTCGCCACGCTGGCAAAGAAATATTCCACCGATGCATCTAAAAGCCAAGGCGGCGAACTGGGCTGGTTCAGCCCGGATCAGATGGTACCGGCCTTCTCCCAGGCCGTGGCACAGCTCAAAAAAGGCGAATACACCAAGCAGCCCGTACACACACAGTTCGGCTGGCACATCATCCAACTGGAAGACACACGGTCCATGCCGCCGCCGAGCCTGGCGTCGGTCCAGGACCAGCTCAAAAACTCATTGGAAGGCAAAGAAGTGGAAGCCTATGTGGATCAGCTGCGCAAAAGCGCCAAGGTGGATATGAATGCACCCGTTGCCGCCACCCCGCAGCCGGCACCCATGCCAGCTCCGGCCCCAGCTGCCGGCACGCAGCCACCCAAAAAACCTTAAACGACCCATAAACGCACAAAATCAAACGGCCAGCTTCGCGGCTGGCCGTTTCTCATTCGCAGGTTTCAATTATGCCGTTGCTGTAATTCCGCAAACGCCGTGCGGATGCGCTCCAGCCGCGCCCGGTTGGTGCCGATATCAAATAGTCCGAGCCGCGCGATGGAGCGCATCTCGATGACATGCTGGTTAGGCTCCAGATAGAATTCCACATCATCGACGGCATTTTCCGGTTGGTAGTAATACTTCGAAGCCTGATCTGTCCTGTCGGCAATCGGGTACTCGATCCGAATGTAATTGCGATGATTGGAGACGATGCGGCCCTGCCCCACCACCGTGGCAGCGATGAGCAAATCATTGCGGGCTTGATCGCGGGTGCTGGTGTAAATCAGTGGCGCGATATGCAGGCTGGGATCATGGTCCTGGGTCGAAACGCAGTCACGCTGTCGCGGACAGGAAGCCAGTTGACCCTGACGCACGCCGAACGTGGGAGTGAGGATGGTGCTGCAGCCACTCACCGTCAGCGCTATTAAAACCACCATTAGCCCGGTATATCGCACGCTTGAATCCCGCGATTGTCCTGCTCTCAGAATGAGAGGGACATTTTATATCCAAATGTCATGTGGTGGACGTCACAATTTGAGCAAACGTTTGAAAGCCACCTCATCCATTAGGCCGATACCCAGCTTGCGGGCCTCGGCCAGCTTGGAACCCGGTTCTGCACCGACCACCAAATAATCGGTTTTCTTGGACACGCTGCCGCTGACCTTGCCACCCAAGGCCTGAATGCCCGCTTTGGCATCATCGCGCGTCATGCTTGCAAGTGTGCCTGTTAGCACAAAGATTTTGCCACTCAGGGGGGGCGACCCAGTGAGTGGTGCACTGACATGTTCCGGCCATTGCACCCCGGCCTTGCGCAGCGCATCGATGACCTGATGGTTATGGGGTTCATGAAAATAGGCGGCGACGGCCGCGGCCACCACCGGCCCCACGTCCGGCACCTGCACTAGCGCTGTCGCATCCGCTTTCATCAGCGCCTCCAAGGTACCGAAATGTCGTGCCAGCACTTGGGCGGTGGTTTCTCCCACTTCGCGGATGCCGAGCGCATACAGGAAACGCGCCAGTGTGGTATGCCGGGCGTGCTCGATGGTCTGCACCAGATTCTTCGCTGATTTCTCACCCATGCGCTCCAGGTCCGCGAGTTGCGGGACTGTGAGTCTGAAGATGTCAGCGGGTGTATGCACCAGTCCGGCGTCCACCAGTTGCTCCACCAGCTTTTCTCCGAGGCCTTCAATGTTCAATGCGCGCCGTGAGGCAAAATGTCGGATCAGCTCCTTGCGCTGCGCGGCGCAATACAATCCGCCGCTGCAACGCGCCACCGCCTCGCCTTCCAAACGCAGCACCTGGGAGCCACACACCGGGCAGATGCGCGGCAAGCGTACACGCCGGGTGCTTTTCGGCCTTCGAGTAAGTACCACACTCACCACTTCAGGAATCACATCGCCGGCGCGCCGCACGATGACGGTGTCGCCCATGCGCACATCCTTGCGCTCCACCTCATCCATGTTATGCAGCGTGGCATTGCTGACGGTAGCGCCGCCGACGAATACCGGCTCCAAACGTGCCACCGGCGTGAGTGCACCGGTGCGGCCCACCTGAAATTCCACCGCACGTAATACTGTCATGGCTTCTTCCGCCGGAAATTTATGCGCGATGGCCCAACGCGGCGCGCGTGCCACGAAACCCAACTGCTGTTGCAGATCGAGGCGATCAACTTTATAAACTACGCCGTCAATCTGATACGGCAGCCGCTCGCGTTTGGCCGCCATCTGCCGGTAGAACTGCAGGCAGCCATCCACGCCATGCACAACCCGATTCTCCGGGTTGGTCCGCAGACCCCAGTCCCGAAAGCGCGCCAACACTTCGCTGTGACGCCCCGGTAGTTTTCCGCCCCGTACCTGTCCCCAGGCATAAGCAAAAAACTCCAACGATCGGGAAGCAGTAATACGGGCATCGAGTTGCCGCAAACTGCCGGCGGCGGCGTTGCGCGGATTGGCGAAGATCTTTTCATTTTTACGCGCGGCACGCGCGTTAAGTTTTTCAAAACTCTTTCTAGACATGAAAATCTCGCCGCGGGCTTCGAGCAACGCTGGAAACCCCTTACCTATGAGGCGCAGCGGCACGGAAGGAATGGTGCGTATGTTCTGAGTAACGTCCTCGCCCACGGTGCCATCTCCACGGGTGGCCCCGCGTGCCAACATGCCGTGTTCGTAAACCAGACTGATGGCAAGGCCGTCGAGTTTGGGTTCCGCGGCATACTCCAGCTGCGCGGGTGTGCCGAGCCGTTCGTGCGCGCGCCGCTCGAAATCCCGCACTTCCTGCTCGTCGAAAGCGTTGTCCAGCGACAACATGGGTACTTCGTGACGCACTTGGCCAAATTCCGCAAGTGGTGTGGCGCCCACACGCTGCGTGGGGGAATCGCGCGTCACAAGTTCCGGGAATTGCCGCTCCAGTGTCTGTAGCTCACGCAACAGCCGATCATAATCACTATCCGGAATCTCCGGCGCATCAAGCACGTAATATAAATAATTGTGCTGATTGATTTGGTCGCGCAGGGTGCGAACGCGGTGCGCTGCATCCCCGTGGCTTGTCATGGCATAGTTTCCTGCGGGGAAGGCATGTCAGGCGGTTGCTAGCATGAGCGTGGCTACTGACCGCTCATGCCGTCCTGAAATTGGAGGATGCGCTCGCGAATACCCTGGGCAATCTGGGTCGTAAGCGTGCTGTGGGTTTCATCAAGAACTTCACCGTCCAATTGCCGCGCCAGGGAACGGGCCGTAGCCAGCATATCGGCACAAGCCGCTACACCATTCTGCGGCCCCGGCAGCAGCAGGAACAGCGTAAGCCCCGGAATGCGCATCCCTGATAGCGCATCCGGATCCAGCACACCCGGCTCGACCATGTTAGCTACGCTGAATACGGATTGCTGCACGCCGTTTTTGGCCAGACGATGGAATACCCGATACTGACCGTAGTGTAAACCGGCTGACTGCAGCGCGCCGAGCACAGCGGCACCTGCAAACCCGTTGTGCTCACGGCAAGCCACATGCAACGCGAGAATCAATTGTTTTGTATCCGATCCAGGATTAGTATCGCCGGCTTCTGACGTCACAGGTACCGCGGACCGCCGCATCGGAGACATCGGTAAATCAACAGCGGGATCAGAAGGCATGTCCGGCAGATTCGATTCTTTCAGCGTTGGGAACTTCCGGCGTAACTCACCAGAGCGGTTTTTTTTCTGACGAGAGAGCAGGTAAACCACGGCGATAAACACCACGCCGATCAGGATGAGAATCAGACGCAGCTCCCACATCTCACATGGCCGCGATGCGTACCGCCTCGTCCACGTCCACGGCCACCAGCCGCGACACGCCAGGCTCCTGCATAGTCACACCGATCAGCTGATTCGCCATTTCCATGGTGCCCTTGTTGTGGGTGATGAATACAAACTGTACCCGGTCCGTCATGCCGCGCACCAAGTCGCCAAAACGGCCGATATTGGTCTCGTCCAGCGGGGCATCCACCTCATCCAGCAGACAGAACGGCGCGGGATTCAGTTCGAAGATGGAGAATACCAGCGCTACCGCCGCCAATGCCTTCTCGCCGCCAGAGAGCAAGTGGATGGTACTGTTACGCTTGCCGGGCGGTCGCGCCATGATAGTCACACCGGCATCCAGTAATTCATCGCCGGTCAGTTCCAGGTACGCATGGCCGCCGCCAAACAGTTTCGGGAAACTGATTTGCAGCCCGGAGTTCACCTTGTCGAAAGTTTCCTTGAAGCGCGTGCGCGTTTCACGGTCAATCTTGCGAATAGCGTTTTCCAACGTGCTCAGGGCTTCATTGAGATCAGCCAGTTGGGAATCCAGGTATTGTTTGCGCTCCGAATGTTCCGCATATTCCTGGATAGCCGCCAGGTTTATCGGGCCGAGGCGCTCGATGCGTTGCTCGACATTGGCAATTTTTTCCAGGCACATATCACCATTGACATCCGCCGGCATGATCTTAAGCACTTCATCCAACACATAACCGTCATGCTGCAACTGCTCCGCCAGAGTCACGCGTCGCACACGCGCTTCCTGCGTGCCGAGGCGCAACTGTTGCACCCGCTCGCGCAGTTCCTCAGCCTTGCGCTCGCTGGTATGCCGTTGCTGATCGAGATCACGCACTTGTTCCGCGAGAGTTTCCAGCCGGCGGCGTGCTTCCGCCAATTCAGAATCCATGCTGCTGCGCTTGTTGAGCAGCCCTTTGAGCTCTGTTTCCTGTTGACGAGCGGGCTCCACTGCATCTTTGACAGCCTGCAGCAGGCCGGTGCGGCGGTTTTCCATCTGCGCCAACTGCATTTGCATGCGGGATAGATTCTGCTGGGTGGATTCCAGCAAGGACCGGTGGGATTCCAATTTGAGAGCTATGGCATGCACGCTTTCGCCATCCTGCTGGGCGCGCTCACGGGCTGTCTCGGCTTCGTTACGCAACTTGTCCCTCTCGGCCAGCAAGATTGGACGCCGGGATGCGAGTGCCCGCATGGAATCCAGAGCGACTTGCACTTGCCCGCGCACCGCCTTGAGCTCCGCCTCGATAGTGGAGATCTGGTCATTATATTCACGCGTTTCGGCATTCAGGCGCTCGATGCGCTGGGCCACCTGCTCCAGGTTATTGTGAGCGGTTTTAAGCCGTGCCGCCATGTCCGCCTGTTGGCGATGTGCAAGGTTCACCTGCGTTTGAATCTCCTCGCGACGCGATTCCAATTCCTTGATCTGTCGCCGAGTGAATTCCAGCTGTGCGGTGAGTTTTTCAACATTGCCCGCCACCTCCGCCAGATCAACCTTGCGCTGCTTGAGTTCCTGTTCCCGCGCGATTACGCCGGCGCGTTCATCTTGATCGCGGATCACGCGTACCCAGTGCCGTCCTAACCAGATGCCGTCACGGGTAATCACCGATTCGCCTGGCGATAATCGCGGGCGCGCCGCCAACGCAACCTCCAGGTTTTCCGCAACACGTACATCCCCCAACAGCCCTTCCAGCGGTACCGGTGAGGTGATCTTACCGAGCAGGCTGCCGGCAGCGGCAGCTTTACTCTCTGCTTTTTCCACAAAGGACAGAGACCCGCCAGTCAGCGTGGCAAATTCCACCGCCTGCTTGTCGAATTCCTCGACACACACGGCTTCCAGATGATAGCCCAATACGGTTTCTACCGCGCGTTCCCACCCGGGAGTGACGGTAATGAGTTCCGCCAGACGTGGGTTGTCGACTAAGTGTCGTTGCCTCAGCCACTCCGTGATCTGTGCGCGGCTCTTGCCCAAGGCTGCCTGCTGCAAGGCTTCCAAAGAAGCGAGCCGGCCACGCTGATCTTCCAGCACGCTCCGTAAGCTGTGCAATTCTTTCGTCAGGCGCTGATCCTCGTCACGGCCGGCATCCAACGCGTGAATGACTTGCTCGAGTTCGGTCTGCCACTGCGCCCGCGCGGCATCCGCCTGCCGCGTGGCCCGATCAATTGTGGCAATCTCGCTTTGCAGGGCATTCGCTGCCAGGTCGCCGTGTTCCCGCTGCAATTTTTCACGGCGTTGAAGTGCCTGGCTCAGTTGCCGCTCCAGATGTTCGATACGTGCGCGCCCGACTTCCGCGCTCTGGGATTTCTCGCTGACTTCCCGGTTGAAGGTTTCCCATTGTTCCTGCCATACCTGAATCGCGTGTTCGGTTGTGGCGAGTACGGCGGTGGCTTGCTGTTGCGCCTGAACGGCATCTGCATAAGCGGGCTCAAGCTCCACCATAGCCTGCGTAGTGCGGGTGATGTGATCCTGGTCGCGGTTGATATGGCCTTCTATTTCGCGCCGGTTGCCTTCCAGTTCTTCGGTATCTTTCTGCTGCTGGTTGCGCAGCTCGCGGATGTGCTGCAGGGATTGCTCAAGCCGCGCGATGGCGGTGCCGAGTTCGTAATAGTGCCCCTGCACACCATTGAGATTATCGCCGGCCTCATCGTGCTGCTGCCTGGATTTTTCCAGTTTGCTTTCGATGCTGCGTTGTTCCGCGAGCGCGGCCTCAAATTGGATTTCGTGCTCCCGGATGCCATGATCCTGGCCTTCCACCTGGGCATCGAGTTCACGCCAGCGCAACGCCTTGAGCTCAGCGTCCAAACGGCGCTTTTCCTCGTTTAATTCCTTGTAACGCTCGGCGGCCCGCGCCTGACGGTGCAAGTGTTGCAGTTGCTTGTTCACTTCCTCCAGCAGGTCGTTCAAGCGCTCGATATTTTCGCGTGTATGGCCAATGCGGCTCTCAGTCTCGCGGCGCCGTTCCTTGTATCTGGAGATGCCGGCGGCTTCCTCCAGAAAAACACGCAGCTCCTCAGGTTTGGATTCCACCAAGCGGGTAATGGTGCCTTGTTCGATAATGGCATAACTGCGCGGCCCGAGACCGGTGCCCAGGAACAGATCGGTGACATCACGGCGGCGGCAGCGGGTGTTATTCAGAAAATAGTTGGAGGTGCCGTCGCGTACCACCTCGCGCTTCACGGAAATTTCCGCGTAATTGGCAAACTGGCCGCCGACGGCGCCATCGGAGTTGTCGAAAATTAACTCGATGGATGCGGTGCTGATGGGCTTACGGGCGCTGGAACCGTTGAAAATCACATCCGCCATCGAATCACCGCGCAACTGTTTGGCGGATAACTCACCCATCACCCAGCGGACAGCGTCAATGATATTCGACTTGCCGCAGCCGTTGGGGCCGACGATACCGACGAGATTGCTGGGTAATTGGATGGTGGTGGGATCCACGAAGGACTTGAATCCCGACATTTTAATTTTACTGAGTCGCATGCTGGATGATGGTCATCAAATGGCCAGTCCTGGCCGCGTAGTGTAAAGTATCGGCGCCTGAAAACGCAGTAGCGAGCGGATCATGCCCACCCCATCCAGCAAAACCCTGGAAACCTTTCCCAACCCGCGCGCAGGACGGGATTATACCATCCGCATCCGTATTCCCGAATTTACCTGCCTGTGCCCGAAAACCGGTCAGCCGGATTTCGCCGAGCTGCTGCTCGAGTATGTCCCCGCTCAACTTTGCGTGGAGCTCAAGGCACTAAAACTGTATATATGGGGTTACCGCGGTGAAGGCCATTTCCATGAGGCGGTGACCAACCGCATCATGGACGACCTGGTAGCCGCCCTGCAGCCAAAATTCATGCGGCTCACCGCAGAATTCAAGGTGCGGGGTGGAATTTACACTACGGTGGTGGCTGAGCATCGCCAGCCGGACTGGCGGAGTCCGGTCTCCATCACCCTGCCCTGAAGCACAGCATAAGATGCTGGGGGAATTTGCTGAGGGCGCCTATTGCCTGTTTCGTGGCTTCGGGTTCCTGCTGCAACCGGGCGTAAAACGTCATGTGATTATTCCCTTGCTCATCAATATCGGGCTGTTTATCTGTGCCATCGCCTTCGCGGCGGCTCGGTTCGGCACCTGGCTGCACCATTGGACCGCCGGGATACCCGCTTGGTTCACCTGGCTGACACCTGGTTGCTATGGCTGATATTCGCGTTCTCCGCGATGGTGGTGCTTTTCTATACTTTTACGCTGGTGGCGAATCTCCTGGCCGCGCCCTTCAACAGTTTTCTCGCGGCGCGCGTGGAAGCCCTGGTGACCGGCCAACAGCCGGATAGCGGTCGCAGCCTGGTTGGGGACATGGCTATCAGTCTGCGGGACGAGCTGCGCTGCATCCTGTATATCCTGTGGCACGCCTTGCTGATCGGGATTCTGGGTCTGCTGTTATTGTTCGTGCCATTGTTCGGCATACTCACCCCGCTATTGTGGTTCATATTCACCGCCTGGATGCTGGCCATGAGTATTCCGACTACCCGCTCAGCAGTCATGGCGTGAATTTCACGGCCCAACGCCTGCTCCTGACGCGTCAGCGCAATCGTTTATTCGGCTTTGGCGCCTCCACCGCCCTATGTACCCTGAATCCTTTCATCATCATGCCGGCTGCAGTGGCGGGCGCAACGCTGCTGTGGATAGAAATACACCCACCGCATTCCTGAATCATCCCGCGGGCTGTATACGCCCGCTGAAATTCACCTTAATGCAACTTGCACCGCAGGGGGTAATCCGGTATAAAGTGCCCCGCTTTGTTCCCGGGTAACCAGGAGTTTTCGATGCCGGCTAAGAAAAAGGCCGTTGCCACCGCCCCTTCCAAAACCAAGGCTGCAAGGAAGCCCACCGCCAAAGCTGTGTTCAAGTTGCCGTTTGCGAAAAAGCCGGTCGTCAAACCGGCGGCAGTTCCTGCGCGCCGCTCCCGGCATCGGGCCAGTGACGTCTTCCAGGGATTCACGCCTTATCCGCTCAGGAAAGGCGAGCCTTACATGAACGAGAACCAGCGGGCACACTTCCGCAATATCCTGCTGGGCTGGAAGAAGGAACTCATGGAAGAAGTGGATCGCACCGTGCATCACATGCAGGACGAAGCCGCCAATTTCCCGGACCCCAATGACCGGGCTACCCAGGAATCGGAATTCAGCCTGGAACTGCGGACCCGGGACCGGGAGCGCAAGCTCATCAAGAAAATTGACGAGGCATTGGCAAACCTGGAAGCCGGTGAGTACGGCTATTGCGATTCCTGCGGCGTGGAGATTGGTATCCGCCGCCTGGAAGCCCGCCCCACCGCCACCCAGTGCATCGATTGCAAAACCCTGGATGAAATCCGCGAAAAGCAGATGACTGGCTGATAAAGAGGTGCGGGGCCAGGAGTGAGATGTAAAGCGCAAGCACAAGAGATAAACCAATGCGCCTGTTGGCTTTCCCCTTCGCCATACGCTCTCTATACGCCTCACCCCTTACTGACATGAAATTATTCTGACACGCGACCTCCTGATTTCTCACCCCTTGCCTCTGATTTGGACCCCTCACACCCCACCCCTCACTCCTCACCTTTTTATAGAGGCCGTTTTGCGCCTTCTCCAACCGGACCCCTGCACTTCGGTTCGCTGGTAACGGCCCTCGGCAGCTACCTGGATGCCCGTGCCCACGGTGGCGAATGGCTGTTGCGCATGGAGGATCTGGACCCGCCGCGGGAACAGCCTGGAGCCGCCGATGCCATCCTGCGCAGCCTCGACGCCTTCGGTCTTCACTGGGATGGAGCGCTGCTCTACCAGCACAGCCGCCTGGATGCCTACCAGGTCACCGTCAGGCGACTGCAGGCCGCAGGTTTAGCTTTTCCCTGCGCCTGTAGCCGCACTGAGATCGCCGACAGCAGCCTGTTGGGCGTGGGAGGGCCCGTGTACCCGGGTACCTGCCGCCACGGTCTGCCGCCGGGCAAACCGGCTCGGGCGATCCGCTTGCGTGTGGCCAATGATGAGATTCTCTCCTTTGACGATGTCCTACAGGGCCAGATCCGGCAGCATCTGGCAAAAGAAGTCGGCGATTTCGTCATCTGCCGTGCCGGCGGCTATTTCGCCTACCAACTGGCCGTGGTGCTGGACGACGCCTTTCAGGGTATCACCCACGTGGTGCGCGGCGCCGACCTGCTGCTTTCCACCCCGCGCCAGCTCTATTTACAGCGGCTGCTGCACCTGCCCACACTCATTTATATGCACCTTCCGGTGGCGGTAAACACGGCGGACGAAAAATTGAGCAAACAAACCCATGCCGCACCGGTAAACGACGCACGCGCCCCCGCGCTCCTTTTCCAGGCTCTTGAATTCCTCCGCCAGGAGCCACCGCCAGAACTTCGCAGGTCCACGGTCGCGGAGCTGCTCCAGTGGGGCGTCAGTCGCTGGCAACCCCTGCGGATGGAAGGTCTGCCTACGCTAAAAATTGCGTTTGAATAGACATTAACTATTATTCATATCTATATAATTATATTATATATTTTAGTATGTTTTCATATGACTTTACTTTTTGGAGTGATCGGGCATCGGGTCTGCCGGGCACCCGCATGGATGTAAACCATCTGACAAAATGGAACTCGGGATGTCGTGTCAATCTGCGCCATGAAGGTGCGGCAGCCGCTTCCAGCCACGATAATCCGCAAGATGGCGCTTTCCTGATCAGGCGGGCCGGTTCACGCGACATGAGCACCATGCGATGAATACAGAATCGGGAAAGGGACAAGTATGATCGTCCAAAGCGACTTCAGACCCAGCCGGCTGTTGAGCAACCGTCACCTACAAACCGTCTTTCCCAACATCTTCTACCCGCCGCCACACGTCAAAGTCCGCCGCGAGCGGCTGGAACTGCCGGACGGGGATTTCATTGACGTGGATTGGACCCTGGGAGAAACCGGACCCATCGTCATCGTTTTACATGGTCTCGAAGGTTCAATAAAGTCCCGCTACGCCGCCCGCATCATGCAGCGCATCCACGAGATGGGCTTACGGGGCGCCCTACCCCATTTCCGCGGCTGCAGCGGCGAGCCCAATCGCTTGCCCATTGGCTATCATTCCGGTTTCACCCAGGATCTTGAATACTTCACCGGCCTGCTCAAACAGCAGGAACCCGCTACGCCTCTGGCGGCGGTGGGCTATTCCCTGGGCGGCAACGTATTGCTCAAGTGGTTGGGCGAAAGTCCCCATGCGGACCGCCTGGAAACCGGTGTGGCGGTGTCCGTGCCCTTTGACCTGGCGGATGCCTCACGGGTCATCGAGCAAGGCATGTCAAAGATGTACAAGTGGTCGCTCCTGGACCGCATGCGCCGCTCCTCCATCCGGAAATTCAGCCGGGTCAAGGCGCCTTTCCTATTGCCCGACATCGGCAAAATCCGTACCTTCCGGCAATTCGACGACCAACTCACCGCCCCGCTGCACGGCTACCGGGACGCCGACGACTACTATACGAGCTGCAGCAGCCGCTTCTTTCTCAAGAACATCCGCGTGCCCACACTCATCCTGCATGCCACCGATGACCCCTTCATGAGCCCCGCCTCCGTACCGCGGGAGGATGAACTGTCACCCACCGTCACATTGGAGCTCAGCCAGCATGGCGGTCACGTGGGCTTTGTCAACGGCTCGCTCCTGCACCCGAATATGTGGCTGGCGGAGCGCATCAGCTTACACTTGCAAGAACGGCTTGCCGCCGGAGCTTCAGAAAGCCGGAGCTAAAACCGGCGCCATGAGCTCGGTATACATGGATTCTCCCCGGCTGAAGTCGCGGGAATCCATTGCCATCCTGTGTCCGGAAAAACCGCCTTTCAGGGAACCTCAGTGCTGTTCAGTCGCATCCGATCCGTTTAAGGCATTTGTGATTTCGCGGAACTGCTCCAGCGTGGACTCAAGGTGGTCCACGATTTACTAGGCAATAACGTTCGGCGGTGGCAGACTGTCGGCATCTGATAGGCTTTCGTCGCGGGGCCAGAAGATGAAGATATCGAGACTGGCCTTGTCGCGGGCAGGGCTAGGGGGTGTTTTTCTTCTTCCTATCCTTTGCTGTCATTCCAGCCTCCGGACCGGAATCCAGTTCATTACTCCATCTCCGCTTCCTGTTATGCCGATTCTCCGCGTTATAACACTTTACGAATTCGTCCATATCTTCGCGCTTCAGGAGATCGGTCTTGAGCGCGGCTGATATTATGAGGATATATATGAGTAACCTGCGAATGGCATCCAGGGTGCGTTCTGCGATTTGTTGCGCTGCCTGGAGACTATCCAGTCATGCACATGCTCAAATTCGATGAGCGCAATCCGCGTCCAGCGCAATCTCAAATCTTAATCCCGCATTTATTGAACACGTGGCGTACGTCTTCATCGCTTGCAAACTCGCCGCGCTTTACCATCGCCTTGCCTTCTGCCACAGTCTGGTGGAAGCGCAAACGCTCCAGCGCTTCCCCCAAGTGGCATTGCCCGGTAACTGTTCGGCAAGAGTGTGCAGTTCTTCGCGGAAATCAGTACTCATAGGTTGGGTTCCAGAAATGACCGGTTCGATGCTAAACTCCTTCCCGATTATCTTTCATATCCAAACTGCCCCCCCCTCTGCGCAACGGTAATTCATCCAGG
This sequence comes from Gammaproteobacteria bacterium, assembly GCA_027315405.1. GTDB lineage: Bacteria > Pseudomonadota > Gammaproteobacteria > Natronospirales > REEB76 > REEB76. The sequence continues at coordinate 102,223 of DAHUYB010000057.1, forward strand.
CAAAGGCAATCTGTCGGTTTACAAAACAAGAGAGGGCCTTGCGGCCCTCTTCATTATTTCCGATCAATGTCTAAGACCTATCAGTAGCGTCCCAACGTTGACAGTTCGAGTTGTTTCAATGGTTTGATTGACTTAGCCTTTTACGCAATTTTGCGTGATCTCGATTTCAACACCACAATCAATTCTGGCCAATGCATAATCAACAAGTTCCGCATGAAATGCCTCAGGTTTCGACAACTTTGGAACACCGCTGGAGACCTATCATAAAATTATGCCAAGCGCAGCAACTTTGAGGTCAGGCGGCATCCACAGCCTTCATGCTCAGACGGATGCGGCCCTGCTTGTCCACTTCCAGTACCTTGACCTTGATGACGTCGCCTTCCGCGAGTTTGTCGCTGACTTTCTCGACGCGTTCCTCGGAAATCTGCGAGATATGTACCAGACCGTCGCGCCCCGGCAGGATGGTGACGAAGGCACCAAAATCCATGAGTTTCGCAACCTTGCCTTGATAAATACGCCCGACTTCCACATCGGCGGTGATGTCCTCGATGCGTTTGCGCGCTGCTTCGCCGGCGGCCTTGTCCACTGAAGCGATCTTCACGGTACCGTCGTCCTCGATGTCGATGGATGTGCCGGTTTCTTCGGTGAGCGCACGGATCACAGACCCGCCCTTGCCGATCACATCGCGGATTTTGTCGGGGTGAATCTTCATGGTAATGATGCGCGGTGCAAACTCGGACAGTTCTGCGCGCGGCTTGGCGATCACCGCATTCATCTTGCCAAGTATGTGCAGACGCCCCTCATGGGCCTGGGCCAAAGCGGCTTGCATGATTTCCCGGGTGATGCCGTCAATCTTGATGTCCATCTGCAATGCCGTCACGCCCTCGGCGGAACCGGCCACCTTGAAATCCATATCGCCCAGATGGTCTTCGTCACCAAGAATATCGGTCAACACTGCAAACTTGCCGCCTTCCTTGATAAGGCCCATGGCCACGCCGGCCACCGGCGCCTTTAAGGGCACGCCGGCGTCCATGAGTGACAGGCTGGTGCCGCAAACGCTGGCCATGGAACTGGAGCCGTTGGATTCGGTGATTTCCGAGACCACGCGGATCACATAGGGATAAGTGCCCATATCCGGCATCACCGCCTGGATGCCGCGCTTGGCAAGGCGACCATGACCGATCTCACGGCGCTTGGGCGAGCCCATCATGCCCACTTCACCCACCGAGTATGGCGGGAAGTTATAGTGCAGCATGAACGGTTCCTTGCGTTCACCTTCGATGGCGTCAATGATCTGCGCGTCGCGACCGGTACCCAACGTGGTCACCACCAGTGCCTGGGTTTCACCGCGGGTGAATAGCGCCGACCCATGGGTACGCGGCAACACACCTACCTTGATGGCGATGGGGCGTACGCTGCGGGTATCACGACCATCAATGCGCGGCTGGCCTTCGAGAATGCGGCCGCGGACAATTTTCTTCTCCAGGTCGCCGAAAGCGCCGGCCACCATGGTTTCAGACCAGGGCGGCTTCTCACCAGCGGTGAATTTCGCCAGCGCGGTCCGGCGAAGTTCCTCGATGCGCGCATAGCGCGCCTGCTTCTCGGCTATCTGGTAAGCCGCACGCAGTGCTTCCTCAGCTTCCGCGGACACGGCTTCCGCCAAACCCTTGTCCTTGTCCGCTGGTTTCCAGTCCCAGACGGGTTTGCCGGCTTCCTGCGCCAGTTCCTTGATCACCTTGATGGCGGCCTGCATCTGTTCGTGACCGAACATGACGGCGCCCAGCATCACGCCTTCCGGCAGGCAATCGGCCTCGGATTCCACCATGAGCACGGCTTTATCGGTGCCCGCGACCACCAAGTCAAGATCGGAAGTAAGCAATTGGGTTTTAGTGGGGTTCAACAGGTATTCACCGCTCGCATAACCTACGCGCGCAGCGCCGATGGGCCCCATGAACGGCATGCCGGAGAGGGCCAGCGCTGCGGAAGCACCGATCAGAGCCGGCACATCCGGGTCCACATCGGGGTTTACGGAAATGACCGTGGCCACCACCTGCACTTCGTTGTGGAAATTTTTTGGGAACAGCGGACGGAGGGGACGATCAATGAGGCGGGAGGTGAGGGTTTCTTTTTCGCTGGGTCGCCCTTCCCGCTTGAAGAAACCGCCGGGAATCTTGCCCGCGGCATAGGTTTTTTCCTGGTAGTTGACGGTGAGCGGGAAAAAATCCCGGCCTTCGATCGCCGATTTGGAACCGACCGCGGTGACCAGCACCACGGTATCCGCCATGTTCACCAGTACCGCGCCGTCGGCCTGGCGGGCAATCTCGCCGGTCTCCAGAGTGATGTTATGGCCACCGTATTGAAAACTTTTTTTGAATACTGTCACTTTAAGCCCTTCGTGTGCTGTGTTCTAAAAAATTTAGAAAGAATTAAGGAGAAGAGTATCGGCAAACAAATCAGCGGCGCAGACCGAGACGCTCGATGAGTGCCTCATAGCGCGCTTGGTCAGTGTTCTTGAGGTAATCCAGCAACTTGCGGCGTTGGTTCACCATCTTGAGCAGCCCGCGACGGGAATGATGATCCTTCTTATGAAGATCAAAGTGCCCGCCCAGGCCATCGATGCGGGCGGACAGCAGTGCCACCTGCACTTCCGGCGAACCGGTATCCTTAGGATCGCGCCGGTAGGCGGCGATGATTTCCTGCTTCTTTTCAACGGTAAAAGCCATAAACACACAACTCCCGGTAATTTTTTAAGAGGCTAAAGTAAACAAGGTATTCTAATCGCCACATCGCCCATGAACAAGTAAAAAGCCAGTAAAATCAGCATACAATCGGGATTTCAATCCGGATTCATGAGCCGTCGCGGTGTCACCCGCCCATCCGGAAGCACTTCGGCAAGTCCCAGGAAACGCCCATCGCCATAGGTCCGTAACCAGCCGGCTGTCGGTGCACCGGGAGCCATCACCGCCTGTCCCCGCAGGAAATACCAAACCGCATCCATGCCCAAGTTCACCTGCGGCCAATGGGCTACGGCACTGTCCACTGGCAACAACAGGCTGTCTAGGGCCAAGTAACCTGTCTCAGCCCGTTGCTGCAATTCTTCCAGGCGCTGCATGCTGTCATAGGGTCCCACCGTTAGCCGCCGTAGGACGCTCACATGGCCGCAACTACCAAGTGCATGCGCTAAGTCCTCGACTAGCGTTCGGATATAGGTGCCCTTGGAACAGCGCACCTTGAATTCCAGGCTATCTTGTGAATACGCAATCAATTCCAGTGAGTGAATGGTGATCGGGCGTGGCTCCCGCGGCACTTCGATACCCTCACGGGCCAAGTCGTATAGCCGTTGGCCCTGGTGTTTCAGGGCGGAATACATGGGCGGTATCTGCGTAATCCTACCGTGGAATTGTTCGAAAACCTGTTCGATGCGCGCGTGTGTCAGCGCCGGCACCTGGCAGGTTTCCAGCACCTCACCTTCTGCATCGGCGGTCGTGGTACGGATCCCAAGTTTGCACGCTACCGTGTATTGCTTGTCGGCGTCCAGCAAAAATGCCGATACCTTGGTGGCTTCCCCGAAGCACAGGGGCAACAGGCCGCTGGCCAGGGGATCAAGGCTGCCGGTATGGCCGGCCTTGCGGGCATTGAACAGGCGTTTCACAACCTGCAAAGCCTGATTTGAAGTCATACCCACGGGCTTGTCCAATAACAATACGCCATGCACGGCGCGCCGCGGTGTCATGATACCAGCGGACCGTCGGGTGCTATAGGCTGGTTTTCCGAATGCCGGTGCCGTCATCACGAGGTTTTGGTTCCGTCATCATGCGTAGGCGTGTTTGCGCGGGTGATGAGGGCATCCAGCCGCGCCGCCCGATCCAAGGTATCGTCATAGCGAAACTGCAATTCCGGAATGCTGCGGAGCTTCAGCGTGCGTCCGAGCGCGTGACGTAAGAACCCGGCGGCGTGATTGAGGGCTGCGACAACCTCGGGCTGGGGACCTTCCGCGCCCAACACTGAAATCAGCACTTTCGCATTTGCCAGGTCCGGCGACACATCCACATCCGTAACCGTCACCAGATGAATCCTTGGATCCTTCACCTGCCGGCGGATGAGTTCCGAAAGTTCGCGTTGCAGCTGTTCCGCGATGCGGCTGGAACGTTCGTATTCACGTGGCATAACCCGATCCTCTCCTACCGTTTCAGAGCGTACGCGCTATTTCGACGCGCTCGTAGCACTCAATTTGGTCGCCAGGTTGTACATCGTTGTAATCCTTGACACCGATGCCGCACTCGGTGCCGGCACGCACTTCATTGGCGTCATCCTTGAAACGCCGCAAAGATTCCAGCGCGCCTTCGAAGATCACTACGTTGTTGCGTAACACCCTGATTGGCAGATTGCGCTTTACATAACCGTCGACCACCAGGCAACCGGCAATCGCACCTAGCTTGGAAGAACGGAAGACTTCGCGCACTTCCGCCAGACCGACGATCTGCTCACGCAGTTCCGGTTTGAGCATACCGCTGATGGCCTGCTTTACGTCGTCTATGGCTTCGTAGATGATGCTGTAGTAACGCACGTCCAGCCCGGATTCGCTGATCATACGACGCGCACCGCTATCGGCGCGCACATTGAAACCGATAATCACCGCCTTGGAGGCCAACGCCAGATTAATGTCTGATTCGGTGATGCCGCCGACGCTACTACCAATGACCTTCACCTTCACTTCATCCGTGGACAGGCCGCTGAGGGCGTTACTGAGTGCTTCCGCACTGCCCTGCACGTCGGATTTGATGAACAGGTTAAGGGCTTTCTGCTCGCCCTCCTGCATCTGCTGGAAGGCATCATCCAGTTTGGTGGTCTGGCGCGCCAGCTTCACATCGCGAAATTTACCCTGGCGGTAAAGCGCCACTTCCCGGGCTTTGCGCTCATCCGGCACCACCACCGCCTCGTCACCCGCATTCGGGGTGCCCGACAGGCCCAGCACCATCACCGGTGTCGCCGGCCCCACCTCTTGCAGAGTCTTGCCATCCTCATCGAACATGGCGCGCACCCGGCCGAACTCATGACCGGTGAGCAGGATGTCGCCGGCTTTGAGCAAACCACGCTGCACCAGCACCGTGGCCACCGGTCCACGGCCCTTCTCGAGGCTCGATTCCAGTACAAAACCCGAGGCGGGGCCGGTGGCCACGGCCTTGAGCTCCAGTACTTCCGCCTGCACCAGGATGGAATCCAGCAGGCTATCCACGCCTTCACCGGTTTTAGAGGACACCTTGACGAAGATGTTCTCGCCACCCCATTCCTCGGAAACGATCTCATGCTTGGACAGATCGCTGCGCACCCGCTCCAGATCAGCTTCCTGCTTATCGATTTTGGTAATCGCCACCACAATGGGTACTTCGGCGGCGCGCGCATGTTGGATAGCTTCAATAGTTTGCGGCATTACACCGTCATCGGCGGCCACTACCAACACCACGATATCCGCTACATTCGCGCCGCGCGCACGCATCGCGGTAAAAGCGGCATGGCCGGGAGTGTCCAGGAAGGTAATAACGCCTTTCTTGGTTTCCACGCGGTAGGCGCCGATATGCTGGGTGATGCCGCCCGCCTCACGCGCGGCCACGCGTGTGCTGCGGATATAATCCAGCAGCGAGGTTTTGCCATGGTCAACGTGACCCACGATGGTCGCCACCGGTGGACGCGGAACTTCATCACCCTCATGCACCACCTGCATCACCTGCTCTTCCAGGTCATTTTCCTTGAGAAATTTCGGCTTATGACCCATCTCGTCCACCACGATGGCGGCAGTCTCCTGGTCAATGACCTGATTGATGGTGGCCATCGCGCCCATGTTCATCATGATCTTGATGACTTCGGTGGCTTTCACCGCCATGCGTTGAGCCAGCTCGCCGACGGTGATGGTTTCCGGAATCGGTACTTCGCGAATCTGCGGTGCTACCGGCTTTTCAAAGCCGTGCTTGCTTTCCACTTGGACATTGACCGCGGTCCGTGTTTTGGAGGGTCTTTTCTTGCGTTTATTCGAGAGTTCGTGCCCAACGTGCAATTCCGCACGTCCGTATTTTGTGTGCTTGTCATCGGCCGGCGCGGTACCCGGCTGTGGTTTGCCGCGCGGCAGCGCCGCACGCATACGCCGGTCCTCTTCTTCCGTAAGGCGGCGGGCTTCGGCCTCGGCGCGGCGCCGTTCCGCATCTGCCCGGGCATTGGCATCTTCTTGCTGCCGGCGGCGGGCGTCTTCTTCCTGCTTGCGGCGATTTTCTTCTTCTTCCGCGGCTTGCTTCTGAGCGCGGCTTGCTGAAAGACGTTCTTCCTCGACGCGCTTTAACTCAAGTTCCGCCTGTTGCATCGCCTCCTCTTCAGAGCGGCGTTTAGCTTCCTCCTCCAGCACGGCGCTGCGCTTAACGTAAGTACGCTTCTTGCGCACCTCCACGCTCACGGTCTTGGCGCGTCCCTGGATACCACTGAGTTTTATCTCGGAGACTGTGCGGCGTTTGAGGGTGATCTTGCGCGGTTCACCGGCGCCGCCTTCGCCATGGCTGTGACGCAGATGCGTGAGCAATTGCAGTTTTTGGTCATCGCTGATGGCGATGTCCGGATCGGATATCTCAATACCGGCATCCGCCAGCTGCATAAGCAGCCGTTCGACGGGTGTTCCCACCACTTCGGCAAATTGTCTTACGGTGACTTCCGCCATGGTGACTTTCCTCGACTGAGTTACTTCGGCTGCGCCTCTTCACCCGCAAACCAGGGGGCGCGTGCGGCCATGATGAGTTCGGCGGCCTTGCTCTCGTCCAGACCTTCCACGTCTTTGATGTCGTCCACCGCCTGTTCCGCGAGATCCTCCATGGTGACAATGCCGCGCCCCGCCAACCGGTAGGCGACCGCCTTTTCCATACCCGTCAGGCTGAGGAGATCTGCCGCCGGCTCGGTGTCGCCGAATTGTTCTTCGCTGGCGATGGCCTGGGTGAGCAGCACATCCCGGGCGCGGCCACGCAACTCCTCGACGATGCCTTCGTCGAATTCCTCGACCGACAATAATTCCGAAGCCGGCACGTAGGCGACTTCCTCGATGCTGGAAAAACCTTCCTGCACCAGGATGACGGCCACATCCTCATCCACATCCAGCTGTTCCATGAACAGCTTCTGCAGCGCCTGTACTTCGGCCTCGCTCTTCTGAGTAGCCTGCTCCTGGGTCATGACGTTCAGCTCCCAGCCGGATAGCTGGCTGGCAAGCCGCACGTTCTGGCCGCCGCGGCCGATGGCTTTGGATAGATTGTCCTCGGACACGGCAATATCCATGCTGTGGGATTCCTCATCCATAACGATGGCCTGCACTTCCGCCGGCGACATGGCATTGATGACGAACTGTGCCGGATTGTCATCCCAGGGCACAATATCCACACGCTCACCGGAAAGTTCATTGGAAACCGCCTGCACGCGCGAACCGCGCATGCCGACGCAGGCACCCACCGGATCTATGCGCGAATCATTGCTCTTGACCGCGACCTTGGCACGCGCACCCGGATCGCGCGCTGCGCCCTTGATCTCGATCAGCCCCTGACCCACTTCCGGAACCTCCAGTTTGAACAGTTCGATAAGGAACTGAGGTGCGGTGCGGGTCACGAACAGTTGCGGACCACGCAGCTCGGCGCGCACTTCCCGTAAATAGCCGCGGATGCGATCGTTGGCGCGCACCGCCTCGCGCGGGATCATCTCCTCGCGGGCGATGAAAGCCTCGGCATTGTTGCCGAGATCGATATACACATTGCCGCGCTCCACACGCTTGACCACGCCCGTGACCAATTCGCCCACGCGATCCTTGTAGGCCTCTACAACCTGGGCGCGTTCCGCCTCGCGGACCTTTTGCACGATGACCTGTTTGGCGGTCTGCGCGGCGATGCGGCCAAAAACCACCGATTCCATGGGCTCCTCGATATATTCACCCACTTGAATATCCGGCTTGATATCCACGGCATCCATGAGGCGCAATTCGCGTTCCGGGGATTCCAGCACTTCGTCATCGGTCTTCACCAGCCAACGCCGGAAAGTGCTGTAGTCACCTGTCTGGCGGTCAATCGAGACACGCGCATCAATCTCGCCGCCATGCTTTTTACGCGTAGCCGAGGCTAGCGCGGCCTCCAGCGCCTCGAAAATTACATTCTTGTCCACGCCTTTCTCGTTGGAAACGGCGTCCACAACCAGCAATATCTCTTTGTTCATGGCTTCAACATCCAATGCAGTGCATTCAGAATTCCGGTACCAAGCGTGCCTTGCCGATCTGGGTAAACGGCAAGCGCATCAGCGTGTCATCCACTTCGATCAATACCTCATCTGCCTCAACGCCGCGCAGCGTACCGGTGAAACGCCGTCGGCCATTGATCGGCAGTAACAGCTCAATGCGAACGCGTTGACCCATGCGTTGCCGGAAATCCATCAGCTTGCGCAGCGGCCGGTCCAGCCCGGGGGAGGACACCTCCAGCGTATACGCACCCGGAATCGGATCCTCAACGTCCAACAGCGCGCTCATCTGCTGACTGACTTTCTGGCAATCATCCAGCGTCACACCTTCCGGCCGATCTATGTAGATCCGCAGCACCCCGCCGTGGAACTCCAGCTCCACCAGCTCATAATTCAGGGCCTTGATGGCCGGTTCCAGTATCTTCAGCAAGGTCTCGCGCATGGCGCCCTGTACAAACAAAAAATGGGCCCGAGGCCCATTCCATTTCCCTGCGGTTCCGCAGGGTTTAAAGATGATAAACCCCGGCTCACCGGGGTCTCAGGGCGGCTCGGACCGCTGACTGACACTAAAAAGCCCCTGCGCGGGGCCCTGTTTCCAAGATCTTTGGTAGCGGGGGCAGGATTTGAACCTGCGACCTTCGGGTTATGAGCCCGACGAGCTGCCAGACTGCTCCACCCCGCACCGGGCAGCCGCGGAATATATAGGACTGGAGGGGTTTTTTCAAGCCAAACCGGGGTTTAAACCGGCTGTTTCAGGTGTTCCGGCAGCTTTCAGAAGGCAATCACCCGGGCGCACAGAGCCATGGGTAGGCCCGGAAGAATCCCCAGCAACACAAATAGCAAGACCGTTTCCGCACGCCTGGCATTTTTCCAAAGATCGTCGGTGGTGTCAGAACATCCGCGCTTGCATCAAAATATATAAAGTCAAGACTCGACCCCTTTTCTCTACGGCACTGGCGAGTGCCGCACATCAACCTATCCCAATCCTGACAGCCGCCCGAAGAATCGGTGGTACTCCAAAGGTTTGCCGCCATCGGCCATCCAATCATTAATTATCCGTTTGTAGTTTTTCCAAATCCATTAGCAACTTATCTCGTATCTTTATAAAGCGCCGGTCGTGAATTGCCTTCAGTAGCAATATACGCTTACTGATTTCAGCATGCTGTGCATCGAAATTATCAACCAGGGATAATGGAAGCATCGTAATCATGTATCTTAAATATTCATCTGAGATCCGTTCTTTGTAGGCCACATCCAGAAAATCACGCGGGTGCTTCGTAAAATAAACCCCAACACTTCTAAAGTAGTCCTCAAGGTCTCCCCCATCAAAGCATGAGGACATTAGGGCAGCGGCCCGGAAAGCAACTGGAGAACCATCCTGTATATAAGCAAATAATGTGTCAGTTTGCCTATGAGTCAACTGGGTCTTCTGACCGCATCTCTGCGGGGCGGAAAGAATTGCAGATTTCAGGACCGTAAACGCACGGTTCGTCGGCTTCTGCAGGAAGCTATCCCACACCGAGGCACAGTGACCACTGGCTGACACAACGGCAAGTAGTGCGATAACAAATACAGCGCGGCTAGTTATCGTCATCATCATGGTACTGTTCCAGCTCCGCGTATAATCACTACTATATCGCCGCTACCATCGGCCGCTATTATGTTGTCAATTTGTGTCAATGCTGTCTTACTGTTCAGTAACCTGAGGTCGCCATTGGCATCGTTACCAATGGACTCCCCGACCCCGATGCAACCGATAACATCGGACGGTCCATTGGCAATGTGTATTTGAACCGCTTCTGCGCCTGGCACTCCTTCCAGCTGCTAAATCCTAGGTGGATTGTGGTCAGTTCTCAAAAATGCTCCGTATGAACCAGGTGGCACAGGAAGCATCGCATTTTGAGGATTTGCATTTTCTAACGTGTAACCATCAAAAGTTTGAGTTGTCTTATCACTGCTGACGTCGACGGTGCCCATTATAGAATCTGATGTATACAGATTGCGGTTTATTGCTATGAATACTTCAAGTCCGAGCGGATCTGTATTCAAAAGTGGGCTTTCAACTACGTAAGCATAGGGATTTACTCCCGCAGACAATCCTTTTGGATCCTCACTAATGAATTGCGAATACGTCGGGCTGTAATACCTGGCCCGGTTGTAATAGAGCCCAGTTCCATCATTCTCCCGACCGGTGTACTGCAGTGCGTTTGTACTGCTGGCACCGCTGGCCGTGGTATTTCCATAGGGCTCATAGGTATAGCTCGTCTGAATGGCGCCCGCGCTTGTCGTCAGCGCCAGCGTCGAGCCCAGATTG